>JAWKOK010000069.1:0-27538 GCA_041391205.1 Caldilineaceae bacterium | reverse complement strand
CTACGCCGGCACCAACGCCAGCACGCGCACCGGGCTGCCCGAGCCGTTGACGATCTTCAGCGGCGCGGCGATGACAACCGCGCCGGTGGGAGGCAGTTTGTCCAGGTTGGTCAGGCTGGCCAGCCCGAGACGGCCGCTGCCGTGCATGATGTTGTGGGCCGGGAAGGGCGGATCGAAGCTGCCCGCCTGCCCCGCGTCGGTGCCCACCGTCTCCACACCCACGCCCAGCACGTCGCGCTCGTGGGCCAGGAAGCGCACACAGTCGGGGTGGAAGCCGGGCGAATGGGGCCCGTTCTCGTCGGCGTTGAGGAACTCGTCCCGCCCCGTGCGCTTGGACCAGTCCGTGCGCAGCAGCAGCCACGACCCCGGCGCAATCTTGCCGTGCTCCCCTTCCCACGCCAGCACATGCTCGCGCGTCAGGATGAAGTCGTTATACGCCGCGCTCTCCTTGCTCACGTCGATGACGCAGGCCGGGCCCACGAACATGCGCGGCGGCAGGGTGTCGGTGGTGTTGTTGGCCAGATCCTTGCCGGTCACCCAATGCACGGGCGCATCGAAGTGGGTGCCCGTGTGTTCGCCCAACGTGAGCGTGTTCCAATACCACGCCGGGCCGGCATCATCATACTTTGAAATCTGCTGCACGGTCAGCCCCGGCGACTGGCTGAACATCTCCGGCAGTTGGATCACCGGCGTATCCGGCCCCAGCGACTGGGTGAGATCCACGACATTGATGCGCCCGTTGCGCATCTCCTCCACAAGCAGGGACAGCACGGTGACTTTGGACATGGGTGGCTCCTTGGGTGGTCGGGTTTTGGGTTTTGGGGTGGTAGGGTGATGGAGAGATCAGGAGATTGAGAGATTGGGAGATTGGTCAGCTGCGTGCCGTCCAATCAATCTCCCAATCTCTTAATCTCCCAATCTCAATCCCACTCACCTTCACGCATCACGCTTCACGCATCACGTTTCCCGTTTCACGCTCCGCACATACCGCTCAAACTCAAACGCGTTCTCCGGCAACTTGAAGTCCATGCCGTAGTGGTCCGGTCCCACGGCTTCCACGCCGGCGACGATGACGCTGAAGTCGTCGCGCTCGAAGGCATCGCCCACGGCGTCGAGGAACTCGTACATGGTGCTCACGTCGGCCACGTGGGGGCAGCCCGCGCCCCGCGCGATGGCGGCGATGTCGGTGATCTCGCCCGCGGTGTGGGACGGAAAGCCGCCGGTGGAGAGCAGACTGCCGTTGTCGAAAATGATGTGGATCAGGTTCTTGGGCCGGTAGCGGGCCAGGGTGGCCAACGTGCCCAGGTTCATGAGCACCGAGCCGTCGCCGTCCAGCACGATCACCTTTTCGTCGGGCACGTTCATGGCCAGCCCCAGACCGATGGATGAGGCCAGCCCCATGGCGTGTTCCAGATAGAAAAAGTTGGGACGGTGGCCCAGATCGTAGAGTTCCTGCGCGCACGCGCCCATGATGGTGACCACCAGCTTATCCTGCAACTCCGCGTACATGGCCTCGATGCATTTGGCACGTTTCATGGTCAGTCCTCCATCAGGTCGCGGGTGAGCAGCAGGGCCACGGGCGACAGCGAACTGAGCGACAGCGTGTGCGCCTCGCGGATCTGTTTGCCCACTTTCAGGGGGTCACGCGCATAGTCAAAGGGGATGTTGAGCGCGCGCAGCACGCCTTCGGTGACGATGCCGCCTTGGGTGTGCCACGGATACGGTTCGCCGAAGTGGCCGCGGTGGGCGATGAGCATGCAGAGCGGGAGACGGTAGAGCATGGCCAGCGAGACGATGCCGTTGATCGCGGCCAGGAAGCCGTGGTTCTGCATGAGCAGCAGGTTCGGCGTGCCCGCGAAGTATGCGCCCGCGGCCACACCGATGGCCTCCTCTTCCCGGGCCACTTCGACCAGCGTCATCTCCGGGTCGCGTTCGGCCAGTTGCAACAGATAGACGAGCCACGTCTCCGGCAGCGCGGAAATATAGCGAATGCCCGCGTCTTTGATGCCCTGGTACACGGCCTTGGAGTTGTCCAGGGAGACAGTCATGCCGTGCCTCCTCAAAATGGGTTGAATGCCGGCGGATGGGTGCGGATGACCCTTGAATGCGGGGCAGTGTAGCAAAGGGACAGAGGCGCGTCAAGCAGAAAACGACCGCCCCGTGTTGGCGATGCAACACGGGGCGGTCTGCCACAGAGAAAGGAGAGAACCCGTCACGCGGGGCGAGGTCTAGGCGGATCGTGGTGGCGCAGCCGCCGGTCAACGAACACGATGATGGCGGAGATAAGCAGCGCCGCCAACAGCAGGCCGAACGCGGTGGCGACTTGATTGAGCGCCTCGGGCGCAAAGACGAGCAGCCCGCCCAGGAAGAGCATCATCATGCCGGAGACCAGCTTGAGCACCCGGCCTTGCTCCTCGGTCAACTTGTGCGCACCGAACCGCACCGTGAACAAGGCCACGATGATGAAGAGCGGCACCACGTAGATGATGTTGTAGGCAGCAAGATAGGCGTAGAACGGGCGTGGACAGTTCATGCAGGGTCATGCCCGGGTGTAGACCATGGGAAAACCGGACGTGCAGGAGCAGCTCGTAGCTGCTGGCAGCAATGGCCAAGACTGCGGTCCCCGCCAACATGGCCGGCAGGTTGCTGGCCTTGAGCAGATTGCGGCCGCGCTGGTAGATGCCCGGTTTGGCCTGCTCGGGGATGGAGAGCGACACGCCCTGCTTGAACCAGAAATAAGAACCTTGATATTGATCAACGTAATGACCATGGCAACCAAGCCCGCCACCAACGTGATCAGTTTCAGTTCGCCGATCCAGAGGAAGCGACGCTGGAAGCCACGCGGCCATAAAGATGAAGTAGATCAGCCCGAGAAGAAGACGAACGTGCCGCCGATGAGCAGCATGCGTTTGCGGCTGCGGGCGTGGACCATGAGGCTGAGCAGAAACATAAGCACGAAGAACGCACGGGTTGAACGCGCCCAGCCCTTCGGCGATGGTCACCGTCAACACGGGCAGCGAGAAGCTCTGCGCATGCTCAGCTCGCCGATGAAGGGCAGCGCGAGCGGTCGGCGCCACCGCAGCCACGGCCTCGGCGGGCAACGTGTCACCGGCAGCTGCGGTACGGTGCTGCATCCGCAGCGGTATCCGCTTCGCACGGTCGTCCAATGTGGCCGCCCGCGCCACAATTCGCCGCGGCTGGGCAATCACCGCTCGATTCTCTAGCGCCCATGCGTGGCACGTGCCCAGCACCGGCTAACGCCGCCGGTGGTCTCCGCCGTGTCATAGCCGGTGGCCCAAGTGCCGCAAAAGATGAATGCCGCACATAGGACGCCCTGCCCCACGCGCCTCGCCATCTCGGCGTAGAGCTGGCATTGGCCGCGTCGGTGCTCACCTCGTGGCTGTGGAGGACGAGCCACGGATACTTGTCCGGCAGTGTGTCGATGAAGGGGTGCGCTTCCCGGCAGTGGGGACAGGACTCGGACCAGAAGAAGTAAAAATGGACTTGCACATCGTCGCCGTTGGCAACAAACCAATCGGACGGCGTCATGACCGACTGGGCCCGGGCGACGGGGGTCGCCACCGCGCTCACGCCGAGGGCAAACAGCAGAGCGACGAAGAGTCCCAATACCGTCAGACGCAGGGGACGAAACATGGGCATAGAGATACCTCAACTTCCAGCAATGGGAGCTTGTGGACACCGTTTCCACGCGGAGTTCCGCGCGGGCGTGCAGACGATGCACCTCTCCCACAAGTGTACGAATGCTCACGCCACATGGTACCGGCCCGCGGGCGAGTGTTCTACCTGTCCAGGTGGATAGTGCGCGCAGCGGATCTGAACCTGATGCCCGGTGCGCACCTTGCGAATCTGTTGAGATTGGTTAGAATGGAGTTGCAAATCGATCCCACCGCACGTCGATCCTGAGCAGACCAGTGAATCCCGACTGCGCCGCTGCGACGAAGGCCCCCGCATCCATGCGCCGGAGTTCCGCCTGGGTATTCACGCCGACCAGACAAGGAGAACAACATGGCACAGTACGTGGGCATTCTGACTGCCGGCGGTGACAGCCCCGGCCTGAACGCGGCCATTCGCGGCGTGGCCAAGGCGGCCATCGGCGCCTACGACATGCAGATCATCGGCTTTCGCGACGGCTTCCGCGGCCTCATGCAGGACCGCATTGTGCGCCTGACGCCGGCCGAACTCTCCGGCATCCTCACCGTGGGCGGCACCATTCTCGGCACCAGCCGTGACAAGCCAAACAAGATGCCCATCGGCGGCGAGACCATGGACATGACCGACGTCATGGTGGATACGTACCACAAGCACAACCTGGACGTGCTTGTCTGCCTGGGCGGCGGCGGCACCCAGAAGAACGCCTTCCAGCTCGTGCAGAAGGGGCTCAACATCGTCACGCTGCCCAAGACCATCGACAACGACGTGGCCATGACCGACCTGACGTTCGGCTTCGACACCGCCTTGGGCATCGCCACCGAGGCCATCGACCGGCTGCACAGCACGGCCCACAGCCACCACCGCATCATCGTCGTGGAGATCATGGGCCACAACGCCGGGTGGCTGGCGCTCGGTGCGGGCATCGCCGGCGGCGCGGACGTGATTCTCATCCCCGAGATTCCCTACGACATTGAAGTGGTGGCCGAAGCCATCCGCAATCGCCAACGCCGGGGCAGCAACTTCAGCATTGTGGCCGTCTCCGAAGGTGCGCTCTCCCAGGAGCATGCCAAGGCCATCGCCAAGGCGCGCGAGCGCGAAGAGTCCGGTGAGAAGAAGAAGGAGCGCAAAGCCGCCAAAAAGGAACGCAAAGCGCTGGAAGCGGAGCACCAAGGCAACACCCTGCGCGTGGCCCAACAGTTGGAGGAACTCACCGGTCTGGAGTCGCGCATGACCATCCTGGGCCATCTCCAGCGTGGCGGCACGCCCTCTGCGGGCGACCGGCTCTTGGCCACACGTCTGGAAGCGGCCGCGGCCGATTTCATCCACGACGGCGTCTACGGCGTCATGATCGCCTCCCGAGGCGAGGGCGCAAGCAGTGCCGCTGGAGGACGTGGTCGGCAAGCGCAGCTCGTCCCCATCGACCATGCCTGGGTGCGCTGGCGCGCGACATCGGCGTCTGCCTGGGCGACCGGTGATGCCCGCGAGGACCGACGCAGCAGCAAGATCGCGCTGCTGCTACAGCAAACGTGCTCAAGCACGTTGCCCGTGGTCGACCCAACAGGCTTGCAGCCTGTTTCCCGTAACAGGCGACGGTTTCAACCGTTGCCGCAAAGTGAGCGCGGCAACCCACATCCACACGCACGAAAGCGACTTGTAGTTGAAGATTCGGAATGCAGTCGTCCCGGTGGCCGGCTTGGGCACGCGCCTCTTGCCGGCCACCAAATCCCAGCCCAAGGAGATGCTGCCCGTTGGGCGCAAACCCGTAGTCCAATACGTGGTGGAAGAACTGGCCCGCGTCGGCCTGGATCGCATCCTCTTCATCACCGGCCCCGGCAAGACCTCCATCGAAAACCACTTCGACCGCAACCACGAACTCATCGAAAACTTACGCGAAGGCGGGAAGGAAGATCTGCTGGCTGAGCTGGACTTCGAACGCGCGGCGGTGCAATATTTCTTCACCCGCCAGCGCGAGTTGCTGGGCTTGGGCCACGCCGTGCTCTGCGCCGAAGCGTTCATCGGCCGCGAACCCTTCGTGGTCGCGCTGGGCGACTCCATTATCGGCATGCGCGCAGAGCGACGTGGCCGCACGCATGGTCGACGTCTTCGGTGCTGCGCAGGCGCAGCCGCGGTCATCGCCTTCGAAGAGGTGTCCTGGCGCAGAAGGTCTCCCACTACGGCATCGCCGCTCCGGCCGACGACGAACTTGTCGACGGCGGCGACATCTTCCGCGTGGCCGATCTGGTGGAGAAACCGGATGAGGCCGGCGCTAACAACCTGGCCATCGCCGCGCGCTACGTGCTGGCGCCGGACATCTTCGGCGCGCTGCGGCAGACGCCGCCGGGCAAGAGGCGGCGAGATCCAGCTCACCGACGCCATCCGCCTGCTGCTTCGGGAGGGCGGGCCGGTCTACGGCGTACGCCTCCAGCCCCACGAACGCCGCTACGACATCGGCAACTTCGGCGCGTACTTCCGTGCCTTCGTCGAGTTCGCCCTGGCCGACGACCGTCAAGGCGCGGAGCTGCGCCGCTATCTGGAGGAGTTGCTCCGTGGAGATCATCCGTAAACGCGCCTACGCCCGGGCCGGTCTGCTGGGCAATCCGTCCGACGGCTACAACGGCAAGACCATCTCGTTCAGCGTGCGCAACTTCTTCGCCGAAGTGGTGCTCTACGAATGGGACGCCATGGAGATCGTGCTGGCCGACCAGGACCGGGCGCGCTTCCGCTCCATCCACGATCTGGCCGCCGACGTACGCAGCCACGGCTACTACGGCGGCATCCGCCTGGTGAAGGCGACCATCAAACGCTTCGCCGACTACTGCGAACTCAAGGACATCCGCCTGCACGACCGCAATTTTTCGGTGCGCTACAGCAGCAACGTGCCGCGGCAAGTGGGCCTGGCCGGCTCCAGCGCCATCATCGTGGCCACGCTGCGCTGCCTCATGGAATTCTACGGCGTGGAGATTCCCCTGCGCGTGCAGCCGTCGCTGGTCCTCTCGGTGGAGACTCAGGAACTGGGCATCGCCGCCGGGCTGCAAGACCGGGTGATCCAGTGCTACGAAGGGCTGGTCTACATGGACTTCAGCCCCGAGCAGGCTGAGGTTATCGACGGACTGACGTGCTATGCGTACGAAGCGCTGGATCCTGGGCTGTTGCCGCCGGTCTACGTGGCATATCACACCGAGTTGGGCGAGCCGACCGAGGTCTTCCACAACGACATCCGCGGGCGCTACAACCGGGGTGAACCGGCCATCGTCGACGCCATGCAGCGCTTTGCCGGCTATGCCGCCGCCGGTCGCGCCGCCCTGCTTGCCGATGACGCAGACGCGCTGGCCGCGGCCATCAATGCCAACTTCGACCTGCGCCGCTCGCTCTACCGCCTGCCCGACTGGCAAGTGCAGATGGTGGAGACGGCGCGTGCCTGCGGGGCCAGCGCCAAATTTGCCGGCTCCGGCGGCGGCATCGTCGGCACCGCGGACGATGCCGTCTATCCGGAACTGGTCAACGCGCTCAACGCCGTCGGTACGGCGGTCATTCGGCCCGTGCTCTGAGCACAAGGGAACTTGAAGAGGTTTTCCTCACTTGTTGATGCGCGCCGATGCCCCTACAATACAGGAACTGACGAGGGCAGAGCGGGGAGGCTTATGATGGCAGCACCAGACATTACGCCCGTAGAGCCGTGGGATCAACAGCTCGTGTTGAAGGCGTTCCAGACCTATCCGGAACTGGCGGCACGCGTGCTGCAACAGATATTGGCCCACGAACCCGAGTTACGCTGGTCACTGGTCATCAACCTCTACCTTGATGGTGAAATCAGCATAGGCAAGGCAGCCGAACTACTGGAGATGACCGCCTTCGATCTGCGTGACCGCTTCAACGATCTCGGTATTCCGATCCGCAGCGGACCGGCCGACGAAAATGACGCCGTGGCTGAAGTCGAAGCCGCACGGCGTTGGTTCGGTGATGCCACGAACGGTCAGTGAGTATCGCTTTGCCAAACGTTGTCCGAATAGTCCCAACCTGCTGCGAATCGGCCAACCGTGAATGCCCTACTCGACAATACGGTGTTGTCAAACTTCGCCGTCATCCAGCGCGCCGACTTGATTGAGCTTGTGCTTGCTGCCGACGCGGCCACCACCCGCGCAGTACTGGAAGAACACGCCGTTGCCGTGGCAACCGGTCGATTACCCGCCTGCGACTGGTCAAGACTCGCCGTCTTGGATGTGACCGACACCGCCAAACATTTATATCGTCAATTGCGCGTCCATCTCGGCCGTGGTGAGGCTGCGTGCCTAGCAGTGGCGCGAACCGAAGGATATCGCGTCTTCACAGATGACCGGGATGCACGCCGGTTTGCCATGCAGCTCCAGGTGCCAATCTCGGGCACGCTTGGTATCCTCGTGCTGGCTGTAGACAAAGGTATCTTGACATTGGAGGAAGGCGACCACTATCTTGGACACATGATCGAGGCAGGCTATCGCGCACCATTTGCCACGCTCGTAACATTGCTTCGATGAGAATGTCTTGGCGACAATTCCCGCGATTGACGCTCCCGAGGCATGGTGATACCATAGCGGCGGCTTGACGGTCTGCCACTGGTTTTCCCCACAAACCGTTTCGGTTCTCTTGCGTTTACGGCACCACAACATCACATTTCGGACCTGTCCACAAGGAGGATTATCTATGTCCCAGTCCCACGATCCGCGCCAAGGCATGAGCCGGCGCCACTTCCTGCGTCTGTCCGCAGCGAGCGCGGGCGTCCTGGCCCTGGCTGCCTGTGCCGCGCCCGTGGCTGCCCCCGGCGGCGCCCCCGCGGAGGGCGAACCTGCAGCGCAGCCCGACCATCTCCTTCTCCACCCAGGGCGGCAATGACAACGACTTCCTGCGCTACGAACCGCTCATCGAGAACTTTCAAAGGCGCCAACGCCGACATCACGTCGAGCCGATCTGGGAGCCGGGCGGCGCCATCCCAGGTACAGACCAAACTCCTGACCCTGATTGCCGCGGGCGGCGCGCCGGACGTGTACTGGGTACACAGCTACACCAACGGCGGCCAGGCCAAACGCAACATCAGATGGATCTGACCGATATGATCGCGAGCGATGACGCCCGTCTCGCCCGACAACTTCCCCTGCCCGCAGCATATGCCGACTTCACCGTCGACGGCAAGCCAGATCGGCTTCCGCGTGAGACCACAGGCACGATCCTCATCTACAACAAGTCGCTCTTCGACCAGCACGGGTTGGCCGCGCCCACAGCAACTGGAGTTAGGAAGAGTTCATGAACAGCCGAGACTATGACCGAGGGCAGAAGAGGCGCGGAGAAAAGTCTGCGGCACAGCCGACTGGAACTAACCGCAACACCTGGATCAAGATGTGGCAAGGGCGGCGACGTCATCGAGGACCGCACCACCTACACCATGAATCAAGAGCCGTCGGTGGGCCAGGTGCGAGAAATTGCGTCCTGGTTCCATGACCTGGGCGTGCACATTCCCGGCGTGGAAGTAGGCGGCTTCACCACGGCCGACCTGTTCACCACCGGCCGCATCGGCATGTTCCCCCAATTCAGCGTCTTCTCCGGCATCATGGCCGCCGAGTTTGACTGGGACATCGCCCACCTGCCCGTGGACGAAGGCGACACGCGCACCACCCGCGTCGCCTCGGCCGGCCTGGCGCATGTACAGCGGCACCGGCAAGCCCGACGCGGCCTGGAAGTGGATCGCCTACTTGACCAGCGACGAGGCCTTCTGGCACTGGGTGCGCGCGACGGGTCTGAACGTGCCGTCCAACAAGAACGTGGCGTCGGATCCCGAGTTCATCTCGGCCGAGGGCCAGCCGCCGAGCGCCCAGATCATGCTGGACGCCTTCGACTACGGCCGCCCCGAGCCGGTGGCCGGCGACTGGATCGGCGTGCACAACGAAGTCCAGCCGGCGCTGGATTCCATCTACGGCGTGGAAGCGGCCGATGCCCAGGCGGCGTTGGACAATATCGCCGACCGCGTCAACGAGTTGATCGCGTTCGTGCCGGGCGAATAGGGCGAGTTGCGAGGGGCGGGGAGCGAGTCGCGCAGGGCCGGCGGCTCGCTTCTCGCTCGCTGAATTCAGGTGGGCATTGCCATGCAATTTACCGTTTTCGCAAGGGGCGAGAAGCGCAAACGTAGTCTCCTCTGGGCAGAGCGGCGTGATGCGTTTCTCTTCATTTTGCCGTGGTTCATCGGCTTCATCGTCTTCACCGCGGGGCCGATGCTGGCGTCACTCTACATGTCCTTCACCCGCTGGGAGATTGTATTGCGCCGGTGTGGGTGGGTCTGGGCCAATACGAAGCTCTTCCAGGACGACCGCTTCTATCTACGCGCTCTGAACACGGCCTACTATGTCTTCTTGGGCGTGCCGCTGCATCTTTCCTGGCGCTGTTGGCCGCGCTGTGCATGAACCTCAACCTGCGCGGCATCCGCATCTTCCGCACGCTCTACTACAGTTCCCTCCTTGACGCGCCTGCGGTGGCCAACGCCATTCTGTGGATGTGGATCTTCCATCCGCAGTGGGGACTGGCCAACGCCTTTCTCGAGCGAATCGGCCTGCCGCCGCTCTACTGGCTGCAAGATCCCAAACTGGCAAAGCCGGCGTTCATCATCATGAGCCTGTGGACCATCGGTGCCCAGATGGTGATTCTGCTGGCCGGCCTCAAGGGCATTCCCCAACACCTCTACGAAGCGGCCGAGATCGACGGCGCCAACGCATGGCAACGCTTCTGCCGTCACGCTGCCCATGCTGACGCGGCGCTGTTCTTCAACTTGATCATCGCCATCATCGGCGCGTTCAGGTCTTCACTCAGGCCTACATCATGACGAGCGGGCCAGCTACGCGACCCTCTTCTACCTGCTCTATCTCTACCGCATGGCGTTTGAAAATTTCCGCATGGGCTGCCTCGACGGCCTGGGTGCTTTCATCGTCCTGATCTTCACGTTGATCCAGTTCCAAGCTATCCAGCCGCTGGGTCTTCTACGAAGGCGACGGAAACAATAGCAAATGGTTATTGCTCATCGGTAATTTTTAGTTTTTATTTTTTTTGCGACAGCACACCCCAGTCTCAAATAACAAATGAAATTACCGATATTGATACCAATTCAAAGGAACACGCATTGGCGACGCAAACGGGAACAAAGCTAGGTTCGGGCAGCACGGCGATCGCGCCACAGGGCAAGCCGTTGCTTTCACGGCGCAACAAACAGAGGCTCAGCGACGCGTTCTGGTATGTGGTGCTGGCCGGGTTTGCGCTGGTGTTGGCACTGCCGCTGATCTGGCTCATTTCGACCTCGCTCAAGACCGGCGCACAGACCTTCCTCATGCCGCCCAAGTGGATTCCGGACCCGGTGGTGTGGGAGAACTATCCGGAGGCGTTCCGCACGGTGCCGTTCCACAAGTATTTTTGGAACACGATCCAGATCGTCCTCTGGGCCACCATCGGCACCTTGTTGACGAGCCATGGCGGGCTTTGCCTTTGCCCGTCTGCGCTTTCCCGGAAACGGCATTCTCTTCGACCTCGTGTTGTCGACCATCATGCTGCCCGGCATCGTGACCCTGATCCCGACGTTCATCGTCTTCCGTATGTTGCACTGGATCAACACCTTCCTGCCGCTGACGGTGCCCTTCTGGATGGGGGGCGGCGCCTTCAACATCTTTCTCTTCCGCCAGTTCTTCATGACCATTCCCAGACTGGATGAAGCCGCCCGCATCGACGGCGCCAGCAACTTCCGCATTTACTGGAACATCATCCTCCCGCTCTCCAAGCCGGTGCTGGCCACCATCGCCGTCTTCTCGTTTATCCATCATTGGAACGATTTTTCCTGCCGCTCATCTACCTGCAGGACGCCGACAAGTGGACCATGGCCATCGGTCTCGAAGGATTCAAGAGCCTCTATTCACCAGTTGGAACCTCAGTGGCCGCCTCCACCGCCATGATCCGCCGCTGCTCGTACTCTTTTTCTTTGCCCAGCGCTACTTCATCGGCGGGATTCAGATGTCGGGCATTTGCGGGACGGTAGGAATGGATAATTGCAGATGGGAAATAGATAATTGCAGATGTTCCCGCGCATTCCGCCATTCCCAATTATCTATTTTCCATTAATTATTAGAAATCCCTATGTCAACCCATTCTCTCATCGTCGACACCGACATCCACCCCAGCGCATGGAGTGGATGTTGCCGTTTTTGAGCGAGCCGTGGCGTACCCGGCTGGCGGGCGGCAACCGGTCGTCCGGCACGCTGGGGTACTGGAACCCCGGCGGCGTCAACCGGGGCGATGCGATCACGCCGGACGGGCGGCGTCACGAACTACTGACGAGACGGCGCGCTACCTGCTGGACGAATACGCCATCGACTACGGCATCCTCAACCCGGGGTCGAGTCTGCATCTGGCCGTCTCCGTCCATCCCGACTACGCGGCCGCGCTCATCGGCGCCATCAACGACGTGATGATCGAGCACTGGCTGCCCGCCGACCCGCGCTACCGCACCTCCATCGTGGTCTATGCCAACGACCCGGAACTGGCCGTGCGCGAAATCCACCGCCTGGGCGACCACCCCGGCGTGGTGCAGGTGCTGCTGCCGTCGGCCTCGCGCACGCCCTATGGCCAGCGCATCTTGCATCCCATCTACGCCGCCGCGCAGGGGTACGGCCTGCCCGTGGCCATCCATCCCGGCGCGGAAGGGCGTGGGCCTGTCCGGGCCACCGACGGCCGTGGGCTATCCACCACGTACTTGGGTGGCACACCGGGCTGGTCGGCAGCTACATCGACCACCCTGGTCAGCATGGTCACCGAAGGCGTCTTCGCCAAGTTCCCCAAGCTCCAAGTTTGTGCTGGTTGAGGGGGGCATCTCGTGGCTGCCACCCATCGTAGCGGCTGGACAAGAACTGGAGAGGCGCTGCGCATGACCACAGCCGTGGGTGGAACGACTGCCCAGCGAAATCATCCAGGAGCACGTGCTGCTCACCACGCAACCGGTGGAGGAACCGGAGAACCCGGCCCATTTCCACGCGATTTTGGAGATGTTCGACGCCGCGCACATGCTCATGTTCGCCACCGACTATCCCCATTGGGACGGCGACACACCGGACTTTGCCGGGCGTCTTTTCCCCAAACATCTGCGCGAGCGCGTGCTCTCCGCCAACGCCTGCGAACTCTCTGGGCTCCCGGCCACTGCGCCCGTAGCCGACGGATCCGCGGCGGCCGCACCCGTCATGGGTCGTTGACACCGGGGAGATTCGATGATGACAGCCAAAACGGATCGATTCGTGCGCGTCCCGGTGGCGACGGTCGACGAATTGCCGCCCGGCACGCGCAAGATCGTCGAGGTAGAGGGACGCTCCATCGGCGTCTTCAACGTCAACGGACACTACCGCGCTGTGCTCAACCTTTGCCCCCACGAGCTTGCGCCCGTCTGCCTGGGCGCGGTGCGCGGCACGACGCGGCCCACCGACATGCCCAGCCACTACGACTGGCATCGCGACGGCGAGATCCTGGCTTGCCCCTGGCACGGCTGGGAATTCGACCTGATCAGCGGCAAGTCGCTGGTCGACAGGCGTCCACTGAAGCTCTTTCCCGTGGCGGTGGAGGGCGATCAGATTGTGGTCGAAGTGGCGAAACGGCGTTAGTGTTGTAGGAGATCAACTGTCACGGCCTTCGACAAACCAGGTTTCTCAGAGAAACCTGGTTTGTTTACGCCGGACCACGGAAGGAATGGATCGGATGAGTCACACCTATTTTCTTGACCCGCTTGACTACGCGCAGGAACGCGCCGACAAAGCGTTCAAGTTCAGCTTTCTCGAAACCACGCGCATGCTCACCGGGCTGAACTGTCTCAAGCCGGGCCAGGCCCAGTCCATCCACGACCATCCGGAACAGGACAAGTTCTACTTCGTGCTGGCGGGCCAAGGCGCGTTCACCGTGGGCGAGACGGAGAAAATCTGCGGCCCCGGCATGTTGATCCTGGCGCCGGCGGGCGTACCCCACGGCGTCACCAACACGGGCAAGGAACTCCTGAGCTTCCTCACCGTCATCGCCCCCTTCCCCCAAGCAAGCTGACGAATTTTCTCAAGCACGGGCCTAGATGCCGGGCCGCACAAGCCGGCATCTAGGCCCGCGTTCCACGTGGATTTTACACAGTACTCCACCCAATTTTCAAGCCGAATCAGTTTGACAAAACCGCGCGTCTGTGGTCAAATTATTGGATACAATCTGATTAATCAGATTATTCGGATGATTGCTTGTTACACGCGCGGCAGAGACCATGATTGTGCCTCGAATCGACTCAGAATTTATCCGCTACATCTTCGAGCAAGGGTATCGCCCTGGTGACCGCCTGCCGTCGCTGAGCGACCTGAGCGCGGAGATCGGCATCAGCGTGGGCAAGTTGCGGGAGCAGTTGGAGGTGGCGCGGACGCTGGGTCTGGTGGAGGCCAGTCCGCGACGGGGCATCATCTGCACCGACTATACGTTTGTGCCTGCGGTGCGACTGAGTCTGCTGGCGGCCATGGCCATGGATCGGGACAACTTTGACGCCTTCAGTGGCCTGCGCGTGCACCTGGAGACGGCGTATTGGAACGAGGCGGTTGCACTGTTGACGGACGACGACAAACGCTATCTGCGCGAACTGGTGGACGGCGCCAAGGAGATGCTCAACCAGCCTCGGGTCCAGATTCCGTTCCACGAGCACCGTGAGCTGCATTTGGCCATTTTTCGCCGCCTGGATAACCCGTTTGTGCTGGGGCTGCTGGAAGCGTATTGGGATGCCTACGAGGCGGTGGAGCTCAACACCTACGCCGACTATCGCTATCTGACCGCCGTGTGGGACTATCACGAACGCATTGTCGACGCCATCGAAGCGGGCGATCCGGCCCAGGGCAAGCAACTGCTCGTCGAACACATGCAGTTGTTGAGCAACCGGGGCATTTCCATGGAAGCCCGCCACCCGGTGCCGGATTCCGTGGCCGCCGATTGATTGGCGTTTTCTGCATGACGGCAAGTTGCACGTTCCGAATTTTCGATTGTTCGTTTTCGCTCAACGGCCTTGACCGGCCAACCATTTGTTTGAATTCTCGGAGGATACCATGAGTGTCATGACACAGGCTGCCCCATCGGAAGCCCAGTCGCCCGAACAAGTCACAAACGACTTCAACATCAACGTGGCGACGGTGAACGGAACGGGCAGCCAGACCAGTAATCTGGTCTTGACCCGGTCGCTCTTCAAAATGGGCATTCCGGTCACCCCCAAAAACCTATTCCCCAGCAACATTCAGGGTTTGCCCACGTGGTACCACGTGCGGCTGAGCAAGGACGGCTACCTGGCCCGGCGCGACGGCGTGGAGATCAAGGTCTGCATGAACGCCGCCACCGTGGCCGAGGACATGGAAGAAGTGCTCCCCGGCGGCATCATTTTGTACGATGACGCGCTGCCCATTGCCAACCACCGCAAGGATGTCAAGTACTATCCGATCCCGGTGAAGCAGTTGGTGAAGGATGCCGACCTGCCCTACAACCTGCGGGACTACGTGGCCAACTTCTCCTACGTGGGCACGTTGGCGTATCTGCTCGGCATCGACATGGACGAAATCAAGGCCGCCCTGGAGTGGAACTTCGACGGCAAGAAGAAGCCGGTCGATATGAACTACGGCATGGCGCAGGCGGCGTACGATTGGTCGAGCGAAAACCTGACCAACGACCAGCCCTACCGTGTGGAGCGGATGTCCGGCTACAACGAGGGCAAGATCATGGTCGACGGCAACACCGCCGCGGCCCTGGGCGCGATCTTCAACGGCGTGCAATTTGTCTCGTGGTACCCGATCACGCCCTCCTCCAGCCTGGCGGAAGCCATCAACAGCTACGGTCCCAAGCTGCGCCGGGACGCGGACAGCGGCAAGAACACCTTCGCCGTCGTCCAGGCGGAAGACGAACTGGCCGCCATCGGCATGGTGGTGGGCGCAGGCTGGGCCGGCGCCCGGGCCATGACCGCCACCAGCGGCCCCGGCATCAGCCTCATGTCCGAGTTTATCGGCCTGGCCTACTTCGCCGAGGTGCCTTCCGTGCTGTGGGACATCCAGCGCATGGGGCCGAGCACCGGTCTTCCCACCCGCACCAGCCAGGGCGACATTTTGAGTTCGTACTATCTGGGCCACGGCGACACCAAGCATGTGGTGCTCTTCCCGTCCACACCGGCCGAATGTTTCGAGTTTGCCGGCACGGCGTTTGACCTGGCCGAGCGCTTGCAGACCCCGATCTTCGTGCTCAGCGACCTGGACCTTGGCATGAACAGTTGGATCAGCGACCCGTTTGAGTACCCCGAGAAGCCCATGGATCGGGGCAAGGTGCTGAACGCGGATGAGATCAAGGAACTGGGCGGCTCGTGGGGTCGCTACAAGGATGTGGACGGCGACGGCATTCCCTACCGCACCATTCCAGGCAACGAGAACCCGCTGTCCGCGTATTTCTCGCGCGGCACGGGCCACAACGAGTACGCGGTCTACAGCGAACGCTCCACGGACTGGGAAGCGAATCTGGAACGGCTTGAGCGCAAATTCAACACGGCGCGCACGCTTGTGCCCGCGCCGGAGGTCGTGGCGACCGCCGCAGGCCAAGTCGGCTTGATCAGCATCGGCAGCAACCACGAGGCCATCCTCGAAGCGCGTGATCGTCTCGCGGCCCAGGGAGTGGAGACCGGCTACATGCGCCTCCTGGCCCTGCCGATTTCCGAGGCCGTCACCGAGTTCATCGATGCGCATGAGGTGGTCTACATCGTCGAGTCCAACTTCGACGGCCAACTGGCGACCATCCTGCGCGCCGAACTGCCCGAGCGTGCCGCCAAGATTCACGCCGCCGCCAAGTGCGATGGCCTGCCGATCTCTGCGCGCTGGATTACCGAGACCATTTTGAGTGAAGTGCAGGCGTGATGCATGAAACGTGAAACGTGAAACGTGACGAGACAGTTCTTATCTCCGCAAGATCATGTCTCACGCATCACGTTTCACGCATCACATTTCATGTCTTCACGGCTCACCCACCATTCTCTGACGATTGAAGAGAGGGAACCTCCCATGACGACCAAAGAAGCGAAGCGCCCGGCGCCGCGAGCCCCCAAAGTCAACGCCCTGGGTTTTGAAAAAACGGAATACCGCGGCCGCCCGTCTACCCTGTGCAAGGGCTGCGGCCATGACAGCATCAGCCAGCGCATCATCAATTCGGTCTGGGAACTGGGCCTGCCCCAGCACCAGGTCATCAAACTGAGCGGCATCGGCTGCAGCAGCAAGACGCCGGCCTATTTCCTGGGCCACAGCCACGGCTTCAACAGCCTCCACGGCCGCATGCCGTCGCTGGCCACCGGCGCCCTCGTTGCCAACCGCACGCTCAAGGCCGTGGCCGTCAGCGGCGACGGCGACACGGCGTCCATCGGCATCGGCCAGTTCAAGCACGCCATGCGCCGCAACCTGCCGCTGGTTTACATTGTCGAGAACAACGGCGTCTACGGCCTGACCAAGGGCCAGTTTTCCGCCACGGCCGACATGGGCCAGCAGTTGAAGTACCAGGGCGTCAACGAAATCCCGCCGCTGGACATCTGCCTGGAAGCGCTGGCCGCCAACGCCACGTTTGTGGCCCGCAGCTTTGCCGGTCACGCCCAGCAGGTGGAGGCGCTGCTCAAGGCGGCCTTGAACCACCGCGGCATCGCCGTCATCGACATCATCAGCCCGTGCGTGACCTTCAACAACCACGACTCGTCGACCAAGAGCTACAGCTACGGCAAGGAACACGAGATTCCGCTGCATGAGTTGAACTTCGTGCCCAGCTACGAGCAGATCGAGATTGACGATTACGACGACGAAGTGGAAGTGCAGATGCACGACGGTTCGTGGATCGTGCTCAAGCAACTGGGCGACGACTACGACCCGACCAACAAGATGATGGCCTACGAGACGCTGGTCAACGGCCACAACGACGGCAAGTTGCTCACCGGCCTCTTCTACGTGGACGAGAGCCAGCCCGACACCAACGAAATGCTGCACACGGTAGATGAGCCGCTGGCCTATCTGCCCAGCGAAAAGTTGCGCCCCGGCAAAGAGGCGCTCGACGGGATTCTGGCCACGTTCTAGCCCGTGGCCCATCGCCAACTTGAGGGGTTTTCGGATGTTGAGGTTCGCCTCGGCGTCCGAAAACCCCTTTTGCGTTTGCGCAGGCGAAACCATACCCCCGGCTGACGAAACGCTGTTTTTCCTCGTGCGCGACTTATGCTATGCTGCACAAATGTGTCGGTCGGCGGTTGCGGCCGGCGCACGGTTCCACATCGTCGTTTCAAGCACGCTGACAACCCAGTCATGGCCAAGCCTCGCCTGTGTGAGGCCTGGCTGAAATCCATCCACGCTGCCGGATCACGGTTGAATGGCCGGGTTACTGTTGGTATTCACGCCCATCCATACAAGGAGGAAACCATGCAGCAACGTTCCAAACTGTTTGTATTCGCCAGCTTGCTCGTCGTGTTGGCTTTTGTCTTCTCGGCCTGCGCGGCGCCCATGCCCGCAGGCGATAGCGCGCCCGCAGCCGCCGGAGACGACGCAGCGGCGGGTGAGGCCGCCGCGACTGAGGGCGGCTACGTCATCGGCGTGAGCAACACGCTGGTGGGCAACGGCTGGCGCGAGCAGATGATCTGCGCCATCAAGGCGGAAGCCACCGCCAGCGGCCTGGTCGATCGCGTTGTGGTCGTCAACCGCAACGGCGGCCCCACCGAGCAGATTGCCGACCTGGAGAGTCTCATTTCCCAGGGCGTGGACGCCATCATCCTCAACCCCACCGACCGCGAAGGCTTGAATGCGGTGCTGGAATCGGCCATTTCCCAGGGCATCGTCGTGGTGGCCGTGGACCAGGCGGTGACGGCGGAAGGCGCGTATGTGGTCACCAATGACCAGGTTGCCTACGCTCAGAACGGCGCCGAGTGGCTCTTCGAGACGCTGGGTGGCGCGGGCAAGGTCGTGGAGATGCGCGGCATCGACGGCGTTCCGGCCGACACCGACCGCCACAACGGCTTCCTGGCGGCCATGGAACAGTATCCGGACATCGAAATCGTGGCCGAGACGTTCACCGGTTGGGATCCCTCCACCGGCGCGCAGCAGGCGCTTGACCTGATCACCACGCAAGAGATCGACGGCATCTGGACCTCGGGCATCGACTACCCGGTGGTCGAGCAGTTCCAGGCGGCCAACGTGCCCTACGTGCCCATCGTCGGCGCCGACAACAACGGCTTCGTGAAACAACTGCTGGAGCTGGCCGACGACGGTCTGGTCGGCGCCGCGGTCACCAATCCGCCGGCCATCGGCGCGGTCGGCATGTCGATTGCGTTGGATGCGCTCACCGGCAAGGAACCGCCGCACGAGACGATCCTCAACCCGCAGGTCTTCGCCACGGGCGACACCGCGGGCCTGGAGAGCCTCCATGCGCCGGACGAACAGCCCGGCTGGAGCACCTACGTCAACATCGAGCCGTACACCCACTACAGCGGCAGCGCCGATGTTTCGGCCTGCAAGGGACCGGGCGAATAGGCCGCACACCCTCATTCACTTGCGTACAGCCCGACGAAATCCCGTGACGCGGCCCTCGCGGCGAAGCGTCATCGGATGTTCGTCGGGCTGTATGCCACCACGAAGTTGTCGCATCCATGAGTGAGTCCCATCTCCTTGAGACAACCCAGATCGCAAAATCCTACGGCCCGGTGGTGGCGCTGCGCGCGGTGGACTTCCGGGTGCGCCCGGGCGAGGTCCACGCGTTGCTGGGCGCCAACGGCGCGGGCAAGAGCACGCTGGTGAAGATCCTGGCCGGCGTCCAGGGCGCGGACGCGGGTGAGGTCTACGTCGACGGACGCGCGGTCGCGTTTAAGACCCCCGCGGACGCGATCGCCGCGGGCATCGCCACCGTCTTCCAGGATCCCGCGCTCATTCCCGATTTAACCGTGGAGCAGAATCTGCGCCTCTCCAACGTCGACCATGCCGAGTTTCATCGCTGGCTGACGTGGTTCGATCTGGGCGGGCTGGACCTGAACGCGCTTGCCCGCGAGTTGCCGCTGGAGACGCTGCGCATGGTGGATTTGGCCCGGGCCGTGGCCCGCGCACCCCACATCCTGCTGCTGGACGAGATCACCGCGGCGCTGACGGCAGACCAGGCGGAGCGGGTCTTCGAGTTGCTGCGGGAGTGGACGGGCCGGGGACGGTCGGCCGTGCTCATCACGCACCGGCTGGCGGAGGTCATGCGCGCGTGCGACCGGGCGACCATCCTGCGCGACGGGCGCAACGTGGCCCTGCTGGAGACGGCCCAGGTGAACGAGCACCAACTGGTCGACGCCATGCTCGGGGCGACCGTGGCCGAGGTGGCCCGGGAGGAGCGCGCCGCCACCGTGCGCACGGCCGACGTCGCCGCGTTCGAAGCGCGCGAGCTCGCCTCGGGCGATCAGGTCAACGGCATCAGCTTCAGCGTGCGCGCCGGGGAAATTCTGGGCGTGGTGGCGTTGGAGGGACAGGGCCAGGACCGGCTCTTCGAACTCCTCTCCGGCGATCGCAGCCCCTCGACGGGCGAGATTTTGGTCGGCGGCCAGACGCGTCACTTCCGCGCGCCGTCGGATGCGGTGCACGCGGGCGTGGTGCTGGTGCCGGGCGACCGGCTGCTGGCGCTGCTGCCGGATCTGTCGGTGCGCCAGAATCTGTCGGTGCCCCTGTTCAACCGCATGCGCCGCTGGTTCGGCATCCCCGCAGACGAGCCGGCGCGGGTGGCCAATGCCATCGACCGGCTCTCCATCGACACGCGCGCGGCGTCCCAAGTGCGCCGGCTGTCGGGCGGCAATCAGCAGAAGGTGGCCATCGGCCGCTGGCTGGTGGCGGGCTTCCGCACGCTGCTCTGCTTTGACCCCACCCGCGGCATCGACATCAAGACCAAGCGCGAGATCTACGCGCTGCTGCGCGAACTGGCCGCGGACGGTGCGGCCGTGCTGCTCTACACCAGTGAGTTGGCCGAGGTTCCCTTGGTCTGCGACCGGGTGATCATCATCCACGGCGGGCGCATTGTGGACGAGCAGGATGCGGCGACGGCCACGGAATCGTCCATGTTGACCGCGGCACACGGGCTGGAGGTGGCCGGATGACAAGTGTTGCCTTGACCGGACGCGAGGCCACGTGGCGGCGCGCCCTCACACGCAACGGCTGGGTGCTGGGTGTGTGGTTGTTGTTGAGCGTGCTGCTCTTCTGGTACGCGACGCTGATCCCGCGCTTCGGCCAGTTCCAGGTCGTCTCCATCAGCAAGAACAGCCTGCCGCTGGCCTACCTCGCCATCGGCCAGGCGATCATCGTCATCGCCGGCGGCATCGATCTGTCGGTGGGCGCGCTCCTGTTGCTGGGCAACGTGGTCGCCGCCCGTTTCATGGAGGACCAGGCGCTAGGTACGGTCTTCGCCATCGGCTTTGTGCTGATCGTGGGCATCGCCGTCCTCAACGGGCTGGTGGGCTACATTATCAGCGTCTCGGGCGTGCCGGACATTGTGGTCACGTTGGCCACCAGCTACATCTGGTCCGGGGTGGCGCTCTGGATTTTGCCGTCGCCCGGCGGCGGCACTGCGCCCCAGGTGCGCTGGCTCTTCACCGGCTCGCCGTCGGGCATCGGCGGCACCTTCGTCACGCCCATTTTGATGATGCTCATTCCGGCGGTGCTGGTCTATCTCTTTTCCCAGCGCACGCGGCTGGGGCTGGCCATGTACGCCATCGGCAGCGACAGCACGGCGGCGCGCCTGGCCGGGCTGGACACACGGCGCACCAAGGTGGCGGCCTACGCCGTCGGCGGGGCCATGGCTGCGCTGGCCGGGCTGGCGACCGTGGCCATCACCGGGACGGGCGACCCGCGCTTCAGTGTGGGCGCCAACGCCACGCTCAACAGTGTGGCGGCCGTGGTGCTCGGCGGCATCGCTTTGACCGGCGGCGTCGGGTCGGTGCTGGGCGTGGTGGCGGCGGCCGTGATCCTCATCATGTTGAATCCGATTCTCACGGCCATGGGCATCAACCCCAACAATGCCCAGGTCATCCAGGGCGTCCTCATCGCCGGGGTGATGATGGTGGGCGGCGTGGCCACAATGATGCGGGAGCGCAGAGCATGAGCGGACCGGCACAGTCCCCACTCGTTGACGTCGACGAGCGCGGCAGCATGGCGCGCGCCCGTGAGTTCGTGGCCGAGCGCCCGGAGATCATCCTGATCGTCGTGTTGGCCGCGCTGATCCTGCTCACCGGCGCGATCGAGCCGGCCTATCTCTCGGTTAACGGCGCGCGCAACACGCTGCTGCAGGCGGCCCCCTTGGGCATCCTGGCCGGCGCGCAGACGATTCTCATGCTCACGGGCGGCATCGACCTGTCCATCACCATGATCGCCACCGGCTCGGCCTACGTCGCGGCCAACCAGTCCCCCAACGGCGCGGCCATCGCCATTCTGCTGGGCATCACCGTCGGCCTGATTGCGGGCAGCGCCAACGGCACCGGCGTGGCCATTTTCCGCGTCAACCCGTTGATCATGACGCTGGCCATGTCGGGCATTTTGCTGGGCCTCTTCACCGCGTGGACGCAGACGATTCTCCAGGGTTCGACCCAGGTGGCGCCCTTCATCAAGCTGCTGGGCACCGGCTCGTTCTTCGGCAATCGCATTCCGTACAGCGTGGTGGTCTGGGCCCTTCTGGCCGTGATCCTGATCTGGCTGCTCAAACGGTCGGGGTGGGGGCGGCTGATCTACGCGGTCGGCGACAACGAAGTCGCGGTGCGGCTGGCGGGCGTGCGCATCTGGCAGGTGCGCGTCTCGGCGTACGCGGCGGCCGGCATGCTCGGCTCGATTGCGGGCATCCTGCTGGCGGGGCGCACGGGCGCGGTCGATCTGCAACTGGCGACGGCGTTTCTCCTGCCGTCGGTGGCGGCTGCGGTCATCGGCGGCACGTCCATCTTCGGCGGCGTGGGCGGCTACGCGGGCACCATCCTCGGCGCGCTGATCCTGAGCGTGCTCAACTCCATGCTCACCTTTCTGAACGTGGGGCAGGCGATCCAACAGATCGTCTACGGCACAATCGTGTTGGCCCTGGCGTGGGGCTACGCGGGCTTGACGCGCCGGACGTAATCCGTGTGGCGCCCCATGCGCAGACGAAAGGTTAGGATTCAAACCGGAAGACAGAGGCGGCGTCCCACGTGGGACGCCGCCTCTTTTTTTTCGTGTGCGTGCTGATTCGTCTGCAAACGCACGGCTCAATCCACAAGACGGTTGCCGCACGTTTCACAAAATGTGGCATCAACCGCGACCTTGTGCCCCAGCGGACAGCGCCGTTGCCAGACTTGCGTGTGGCGCGCCGAGTAGAGGACGGCAAAGGCGGTGCCGTAGAAGAACATCCAATGGCCGGAGAAGGCGCGCATGATGTTCAAGCCGAGGACAAAAGAGGCGAAGAAGTTCAGGATGGCATAGCCGAACAGGATGTAGAAACCTTTTTGCATCCACTCCGGCGCGCCGCGCAGGGCAATCCGCCAGAAATCCTTGCGTCGTGCGCCATCCACCATCTGGTTACTGACCAATACGGTCGGTAGCCACACAATGAAAATGCCCATGTGCAGGCTCATGAACAGAGGTGGGATGGGCAGGCCCGCATAGGAGCCGACATGGACGTAGGCGCTGAGGAGAAACCCAATCGCAGCCGCACACATGACCGGAAAGAGCAGGGCGACAATCGTTTTGTTGGGCATGGAACGCCTCCTTGGCTCGGTGCTTGAATGACACACTCTATTCAAGCACGAGGAGGCGGCGTTTCTTGACATGGATCGGCCGGGAATCTGACAGCGGCGAAAGATCGAAGCCTGTCGGGGAATCGGTTCGTGTTTACGCGTCGGCGGGCTCTTCCTCCGCCGTCATTGCTTCTGCCTTTTCGCCATACGGCCCCCGCATCTCCGGCGGCAAGAGCGCGGCGATGCTCTGCATGGTGCGTACCGTGTTGCGCCGGACGGCCTCGGTGTCATCCGGCCTGCCTTCGGGCATGAAGGCCGCGCCGAAGCGGACCGTGACCACCGGCTTGGGAAAGCGCAAGAAGCCCTTCATCACCGCCGGCGAGTTGACCACGGCCACCGGAAGGATGGGCACTTGCGCCTCCATGGCCATGCGCACTGCGCCCGACTTGCCCCGCTGCAAGGCGCCGGTCCGGCTGCGCGTGCCTTCGGGAAACATGCCGATGATGTGGCCGTCCCGGAGCAGGTCCAGGCCGGCGGCAAATGCGCTCATGTCGCGCCGGCCGCGATCCACCGGGAACGTGCCGACGGCGTGCAGAAACCGGCTCAGGAGCGGGTGCACCTCGAAGGCCTCGCGCTTGGCCATGTAGTAGACCTGGCGCGGGCAGGCGTGGCCGATGATGACGAAGTCCGGTCCCATGTTGTGGTTGCCGGCCAACACGACGCCGCCCGTCTTGGGCACATGCTCACGGCCATGGACGCGGCCGCGACTGCACAGCGGTCGCAGGACGACCGACAGGAGCCAGAGACATTTCCAGAAGAAGGTAGCATCGTGCGGCATGCGCATGGGTACGGTCTCGCTTTCCCGGAGGAGCAAGTGATGAAGTCGGGGTCACGGGACGGTCAATTCAGCCGCCGCCGCTCTTCCTGGATGCGTTGGAATAGTTGGATCAGTTCGCCATAGCCACGGCTGGCGTCCCCCTGCTCGTCGCCGGACAGGTCCAGTGCGTGCCACAGTTGCCCGGTCAAGCTGAAGTAGCGCTGCAAATCGCGGCTGGCTCGTTCCAGATCGCCCAGCCGATAGTTGAGCAGAGCGCGTTCCTGGAGCAGAGCGGTGCTGGAGGGGAGCAAGATCAGCATGTAGTCGAGCACCCGCACCGCCTCCGCCCACGCCTGGTTGCCCAGGTAGACGTTGCGCAGGTTGTTGAGAATGCGTTGGGCGAACGCAGCCGGGGTGACGCCCGTGAGGGCCTGCTGCGAAATGGACACCGCCTGCCCGAAGAGGCCGCTCAAATAGTCCTGCACCTCGTCAACCTGCAGCACCCGGCCGTGGAACGGATCCAGAAGCCAGCTCTCCTCACCGTGACGATAACGCACCATGAAGTGACCGGGAAAGCCGGCGCCGTCGATGGCCAGGCCCAGGCGCCGGCCCAGGGCCACGCAGACCAGACTGAGCAGAATCGGCAAACCGGTGCGCCGGGCCAGCACGATGTTGAGATAGCTGTTGTCCGGCTGATAGTAATCCGCCGCGTTGCCGGCAAACCCAAAGCCGTCCACGAAGATCGCCATGAAGGCATGGGCCGTCATCCGCCCCGGTGTAACGTCGTCCAGATGCGCGCCCATGGACGCGGCCAGGTCATCCAAGTCCGCGATAATCGCGCGCGGTTCCAGGTCGGGATAGGCCAGGCCGGCGATGTGAATGGCGAGTACTTCGGGAGCCACATGCGGTTGTCGCAACGAACGGTCAAATTCGGTCAAGAAGTCCATGAGCCTGCGCGCCCCATTCAGTCCAATTCGGCGTGAATACCACGGCAAAAATCCGACGGCTCGACCTCTGTTGGCGGCCGTACAAGGCTTTCCGGCGGGATTCACTCAGGCCACCGCGCTGACCTCCTCGGGCGTCAGGCTGGAATGGCGCTGCATGCGCATGCGCACGACCTCGTTGGCCAGCACGCGCCGGAGGATGGCCACGCTGGTGGCGTAGGTCGCGTCGACGCCGAAGTAGCTCAGGCTCTTGCTCAGGAGCATCTGCCGCTTGCTGATGGGCGTGTCACTGGCGTAGTGGAGCAGGCCAATGTCATAGGGGGCGTTGATGAACAGATTGACGATCTCGTTGACGGGGTAGCGCTTGGGGTAAATGTCCTCGTAGATGGCGCTGAGATAGGGGCCGGCCTCCATCTCGATGTCGGTGTAGCCCTCTTCGTAGAAGACGTGCATGAAGTCTCGGTTTTGCAGCAGCGTGCCGCGCACAGTGACGGCCTTCTGGTTGTCGAAGACCGTGCCGAAGTTCAGATAGGGACTCACATCCTGGGACGTGAAGCAGTTGCGGAACAGGTAGGAGTTCTTGGAGTGCTCGTCGTAGATGACGTTGGGGATCATGACGTCGCCCACGCGGCCGTTGAGCGTGGCGGCCTTGCCCATGATGTAGACGCCCTGAATGCGGTTGATGGCCGTGCTCATCTGGCTGAAGATGTGATATGCGGCCATGCCCAGCGGATAGTCGATGTTGAAGATGATGGCATCGCTCTCGCGCAGCAGCGCCCAGTCGTCGGCGCTGAGGCCGTCCAGGCGCGGGTCCATGCGCTTGGCCCGCAGCTTGCCGATCTCGATGATCTGCGCCTCCACGTCCAAACAGTGGGGATCGGTCACACGCACCACGCCGGCCTTGCGTTCCCGGTGGGCAATGCGCTGGCTGACCTCCTTGTCGGTGGTGGCGTGGTTGGCATAGTGGCGCATGACGTAATAGTAGAGGTTGGCCAGGCTGCTGGTGTCGCCCTCGGTCAAAGCCTCATGCTCGCTGCGCAGGCCCTCGGGATCGTAGGTGCGGATGAAATCGTCCAGTTCGGCGCGCATCTCCCACGCCGCGCCGGAGATCAGATTCAGCATGCTGTGGATGTTGCTGCTGATGAAGTAGATGGGCCGTTCGGCCAGGTTCAGATTGGCGGTGGCCGCTTCGATCTTGCCCCACCAATGTTGCACCGCCCGGCGATAGTCGCTGAGACCGCTGCCCAGCACGGTGACGCGCAGGTCCAGCCGCCGATCCACGGCCTTCTGCAAATTGTCCAAGAGCAGGTGACCGGGCCACATCTGCCCCAGCTTGCTGAAATCCTCGGCGGACAGATCGAGGGCGCGGCGGATGTCGTCCAGCAGCGCCATGGGCGCGTAGCCGTTGCCCGTCTCAAACGCGCGCAGGCGCGGGGCCACGTCACCGTTGTTGAGCTTCTCGTTGATCTTGTTCCACTCGATCTGATACGCGGTCAAGGTGGGAATGATGTCGTCAATGTCGCTCACGCTGGCCACGAACGCGGCCAATGTGCCCCGCTTGGCGTCGAAGTAGAACTTGCGACGCCGCGCCGGCGCGCGCACCGGTTTCCACTTCTGCACCTTGTAGCCTTCGCGGTTGAAAACCTCCTCCATCTGCCCCAAAACCAGCAGTGACGTCTCCGGGATGCAATCCGGCAAACGCAGCGCGGCGTAGCTCAACGCGCTCATGTCCAGGTCCGGCTGCGTCGCCTGGTAGTGGAGGTTGGAGTTCATGGCCGCATGGGTATCTTCGAGGCTGCGGACGCGGATCGGTCCGCTACTGCGCAGCAACGAATAGTAGGTGCGGATATAGAGTTCAATCTCTTCGTTATGTGCAACTGGTGTGGCGCGATCCATTGGGTATGCCTGTCACATGAAATTGGAACGAAACTCGCTTTTGACCATTCTCGCGCGGCGGAGTTAAGGCAAGATTAACATACTTCGCCGAACTCTGAAACCGTCCGCGCGCATCAGTCAAAGAGGCTCAATTGGCCGTCCTCCGCGTCCGGCGGTGAAGTCGGGGCCGGCGCCCACGGGGTCACGGGCAGCAGCGCGCGCAGACGCGTCTCCAGCCGGCGTACGCTGGCCGGCGCGTGGCCCTCGTAGGGATTGTGCATGTAGCCGAAGACGTCAATGCCGCGCCGGGCAAAGTCGGCCAGCCGCAGCGCCCAGCGGTCGAGATCGGCGTTGCGGGGGGCGCTGAGGTCGCGGTCGCCCTTGGGCCCGTTCTCGTCATCGCCGATCCAGCGCACGACGACGAAAGCGGGGGCAGCACCGTGGGCGAGCGTCTCATCCGCGGTAGCCTCCAGC
>JAWKOK010000068.1:0-27557 GCA_041391205.1 Caldilineaceae bacterium | reverse complement strand
GACGCCGCAGAGGTCTTGCAGCCACGTCATGGTTCGCTCCCGTTTGCTTGCAGAGTGTCTGGTTTGCCGGCGGCGGCACAGGCGCCTTCGCAGAAGGCCCTGCGCCGCCGCATCATGTCACGCCAACTCGCCCGTCACAAAGCGGCGCGCCGTTTCGGCCAACACGGCCGCGCCCATGGGGAAGACGTCCTCGTCAATGTCGAAATAGTCGGTGTGATGGTTGCCGCCGCCGGGGACTTTGGCGCCCAGGTTGAACATCGCGCCCGGCGCGGCTTGAGCCATGTAGGCAAAGTCCTCCGCACCCATGCCGAAGCGCCCGTTGACGATGACGTCGTCGCCGCCCATCTCCCGGGCCACGCCGCGCATCCAGTCGTTGACTTTGGCGTCGTTGTAGAGCGACGGATAGCCTTTGATGATCTCCAGCGCGTAGCTGCCGCCCATGACCTCTACGTGTTTGAAGGCCTGCTCCAACTCGGCCCACAGTTGTGCACGCGTCTCGTCCTTGAAGCTGCGGATGGTGCCCTGGATGAAGACCTCGCGCGGGATGACGTTGGGCGCAGCGCCGCCGCTGATCTGGCCCAGGCTGATGACGCAGGGATCCTGCGGGTCGATGCGGCGGGAGGGGATGCCGTAGATGTGGGGCAGAATCGTGCTGAGCATGAAGAGCGGATCGCTGCCCTTGTTCGGATAGGCGCCGTGGCCGCCGTCGCCGCGCACCCACGCCTTGAAGCTGTCCACCGCGGCCAGGCTGTAGCCGTCGTTGAAGAAGAGCTTGCCCGCCTCCATGTCCGCGCCCACGTGCAGCGCGATGACCTTGTCCACACCCTCCAGCGCGCCGTCGCTGATCATGGCAGTGGCGCCGCTGATGCCCTGTGCGTCGAAGGCTTCCTCCGACGGCTGGAAGAGCAGGCGCACGGTGCCGTGCCAGCGCTCGCCCTCGGTGACGAAGCTCTGGTGCAGCAGATGGGCCGCGCCCAGCAACATGGCCGTGTGCGCGTCATGGCCGCAGGCATGCATCACGCCGTCGTTGATCGACTTGAAGGGCACATCCACCGCCTCGATGATGGGCAGCGCGTCCATGTCGGCGCGGATGCCGATGGTCGGCCCGTCGCCTGTGCCGATCTGGGCGACCACGCCCGTGCGTCCCACCTGGGTGCGGATGTCGGCGTAGCCGATCTCGGCCAGCGTGTCGGCCACCAACTTGGCCGTGCGCACCTCCTGAAAGCTCAACTCGGGGTGCTGGTGAATATCGCGGCGCAGACGGATGATCTCATCCTTGAGCGCCATGGCTTGGGTTAGCATGTGAGATGCTCCTTGGGTTGGAAAGATTGGTATTGGCGTGAAACGTGATGCGTGATGCGTGAAACGTGATGCGTGAAACGTGAAACGTGAGGTGGGGGATTGGAGATTGAGAGATTAAGAGATTGGGCACCCGGCTGTTCGTGTGTCAATCTCCCAATCTCTTAATCTCCAATCTCCCCTCCAATCTTCAATCCTCAATCCTGCTTCTCAAAATCTCCGCCATCATCTCCCCGTCAATATTCCCGCCGCTGATGACGACGCCGACGCGTTGGCCTTGGACGGGGACGGCGCCGCTGAGCAGGGCGGCCAGACCCAGCGCGCCCGACGGTTCGACGACGAGTTTCATGCGGTAGAAGAAGAAGCGTACGGCCTCTTTGATGGCTTCTTCGCTGACGGTCTGCATGTCGTCCACGTAGTGGAGCACCAGCGGAAAGGTGTACTGACCCAGGTAGGGCGTGCGCACGCCGTCGGCGATGGTGGGCGGGTTGTGGACGGTCTGCAGCGTGCCCGTGCGGAAGGAGCGGGTGGCGTCATCGGCCACCTCCGGCTCGATGCCGATGACGCGACAGTCAGGCGCCATCCCTTTGGTGGCAATGGCGCAGCCGCTGAGCAGCCCGCCGCCCCCGCAGCAGACCAGCAGCGCGTCCAGCCCGCCGATCTCTTTGTGCAGCTCGAAGGCCGCCGTCCCCTGCCCGGCGATGACGTGGGGATGGTCGTAGGGCGGGATGAGCGTGTAACCGTGCTCGTCGGCCAGCGCGCGGCCGATCTCCTCGCGCACTTCGGTGACGGGGTCGTAGCTGACGATGGTCGCGCCGTAGCCCGCAGTCGCGGCCCGTTTGATGGCCGGCGCGTTGTCCGGCATGACGATGGTGGCCTTGACGCCCAGCAGCTTGCACGCCAATGCCACGCCTTGGGCGTGGTTGCCCGACGAGTAAGTGATGACCCCCCGGGCGCGCGCCTCGTCATCGAGCTGGGCGATGGCGTTGTACGCGCCCCGAAACTTGAACGCGCCCACCCGCTGAAAGTTCTCACACTTGAAGAAGACCTGGGCGCCGACCTGGGCATCCAGCGTGCGCGAGGTCATGACCGGTGTCTCATGCGCGTGGCCGCGCAGACGTTTCTGCGCGCGCACCACGTCCTCGAAGGTCACGGCGTCGATCGGGTGCATGATGTGCTCCTTTGGTGATACGCGTCTACGGCGAAACCCGCTGCATGTCGCGCGGGAACAAAGTCGTCAAGCGCAAGTTCGGCGCGGCGGTCAACTGCATGAGCAAGCGTTCCAGGCCGATGGCGAAACCGCCGTGGGGCGGCATGCCGTAGCGGAACGCCTCCAGATACTGCTCGAAGGGCGCTGCCGGATAGCCCGCCTTGGCCAGCGCGTCCAGATAGTCCTGGTACCGATGCAGCCGTTGCCCACCGGTGACCAACTCGGTGCCCCGGAAGAGCAGGTCGAACGAGTTGGAAAACGCCGGGCGCGCCGGGTCGCCGTGGGTGTAGAACGGACGCTTGACCATGGGATAGCCGGTCACGAACAGGAAGTCGCTGCCGTGCTCGGCCTTGGCCCATGCGCCCAGCAGACGTTCGTCCTGGGGCGACAGGTCCGGCTCGCCGCGCACGTCCACGCCGTGGCGCGCCAGGAGCAGTTCCTGTGCCTCGGCAAAGTGGATGTGCGGGATGACGGCGGGCACCTGCGGCAGATCCGCGCCGGCCAGCGCCAACTCGGGCGCATGCGCTTCCCCAAGATGCGCGAAGATCGCGGCCATCACGTCGCGCAGCAGCGCCATCACCGTGAAATGATTGTCGATGAAACCGAACTCAACGTCCAAACTGACGTACTCGTTGATGTGACGTACGGTGTCGTGGGGCTCGGCGCGGAAGACCGGACCGACTTCGAAGACGCGCGTGAAGACGCCCACCATGATCTGCTTGTAGAACTGGGGACTCTGGGCCAGGTACGCGGGCCGGCCGAAATAGTCCAGCGTGAAGACGTTGGCGCCGCTCTCGGTGGCCGACGCCACGATCTTGGGCGTCTGGATCTCGGTGAAGTCACGCGCGGTGAGGTGTGCCCGGAACGCGGCCATGACGCCCGCGGCCAGGCGAAAGACGGCGCGCCGGGCCGGGTGCCGGTTGACGGTGACGGCGTGGTCGAGCATGTTGGGCAGCGCGGCCTTGATCTCCCGCTTGCTGATGAGCACGGGCAGCGCTTCCTCCACCGGCGTGATGACCTCAAGGCGCGGCGCGTGCAACTCGTAGCCGCCGGGCGCGAAGTCGCTGGCCACGACCGTGCCCTCCAGCGCCAGCACGGTCTCCGGCTGAAGGGCGCGCGCGGTGAGCGCCGCGAAGTCGGCCGCGTCTTCGCTGACGGCCTGGACGGTGCCCCAGCCATCGCGCACGACGGCGAAGTTGACGCCGCCGAGCAGGCGCAGCGTGTGGAGCCAGCCTTGGATGCGGACGCTTTCGCCCACATGCGCGGCGATCTCGGTGGTGCGGATGGTGCGTGCTTTGGTTGCGGTGTGCATGAGTTGTTCTCTCCTGGCGACGGCCGCGGGCGGCGCGTCGTCTGCTGTGTTGGGATCCCGGCCGGCGCTGGGATGCATGCGCCGGGATCGGTGCACACGCATCCGTCAGTTCAGGGTGCGATCGCGGTCGGTGCGATCGTTGTCGTCATTGTCGTCGTCCATCGGGCCTCGCTTTCGTTCGTCGATCCATCCAATAGAAAAACCCCCGTCCCGTTTGGAGGACGAGGGTTTGATCCGCTCGTGGTGCCACCACCATGTGCGCTGCCGTCACCGGTTGCGCCTCGGGCAGTTCGTCCCGGCGCAAACGTCATGCGCAAGGATTAAACTGCGGCGCAGTAACGGGCGCTCCCGGAAGCGGCTACTGGCGGCGTATGCATGGGTACGTGCGCTGTTCACCGTTCGGCTCAAGGGTGTCACCTGGTCAAGGAGCGCCGTCCGGTCTCGCACCAAGGTCACCGGCTCGCTGTGCAGCGCAGACACTTGACGGCATGTCCCTGTCGATGCCTGTGTCTCTGTGATTGTGGGCTAGCCTAGCACGCTTCGCCGGCCGCGTCAATAGGCAGATTACGCGCGCTGCTGCTCGAGATAGGCGGCGGCTGCGCCGGCGAGCATGGCCACGCCGGTGGGCAACATGGCCTCGTCGAAGTCGAAGGTCGGGTTGTGGTGCGGGCTGTGGAGCGTGCCGTCGGCCCGGGCCGCGCCCACGAGAATCAGCGCGCCGGGCGCCCGGTTCAGCATCTCCGACATGTCCTCACCCACCATCATGGGATCGATCTCCAAGAGCTTGTCGGTCCCCACCACCTGGGTCGCCACCTCGGTCATCAAGGCCGCGCCCGCGGGCGAGTTGACGGTCGCGGGCACGTAGCTGATGTGCTCGAAGGTGCAGGTCGCGCCGTAGGCCGCGCTGATGTGCTGGGCCATCTCCTCCAGGCGGGTCAACACCATGGTGCGCATCTCCTCGGAGAAGACGCGATAGGTGCCCAGCAACTCTGCCTCCGCCGAGATGATGTTGTACGCTTCGCCGCTCCGGAGGCTGCCCACGGTGACGACCGCCGCCTCCAAGGGGCTGACGTTGCGTGAGACGATGGTCTGCCAGTTGACCAGAATCTGGGCCGCGACCACGGTGGCGTCGATGGTCTCGTGGGGCACTGCGCCGTGGCCGCCGCGCCCGCGGACCACCAGACGGAATTTGCCCGCGCTGGCCCAGATCGGCCCCGCCTGGGTGACCACGTGGTTGAGCGGCAGCCGGCTCCACAGGTGCAACGCAAACGCGGCCGACGGCGCCGGGTCGCGCATGATGCCGTCATCGATCATGGCCATGGCGCCGCCCAGTCCTTCCTCCGCCGGCTGGAAGACCAGCTTGACGCGGCCGGCCAGTTCTTGCCGGTGTTTGGTGAGCAGCGTGGCCACGCCCATGCCGATGGCCGTGTGCCCGTCGTGGCCGCACGCGTGCATGACGCCGGGGTTTTGGGAGCGATAGGGCACGTCGTTCTGCTCGTCGATGGGCAGCGCGTCCATGTCAAAGCGCAGCAGCACCGTGGGCGCGTCCGCGGCCACGTCGTCCGGCTCCACCAGGGCGACCACGCCGGTGCGGCCCACGCCGGTGCTCACTTCCAGGCCCAGGTCATGCAGGTGTTCGGCCACGATCCCGGCCGTGCGCACCTCCTGAAAGCCCAGTTCGGGATGCATGTGAAAATCGCGCCGCCACGCCACCAACTGGTCGGCCATGGCGTCGGCTTCTTGTTTGAAGGTGTTGATCAAGGTCATGGTTGGGTCCGTGTGGGTGGTGGAAGAATGTGAGATTGGAGATTGGAGATTAAGAGATTGGGAGATTGGGAGATTGGGGGGAGCGCAACGTAGTCTCCCAATCTCTTAATCTCCCAATCTCTTTTCCTCACCCTTCCATCGTGTCGTCAAAAATCGCGTTGGCCTCGCGCACTTGTTCGTACTGCCGGCGGGCGTGGACCAACTGGTCGCCCAGCGCGTCGATGCGCACGCGCAGATCGGTTTCGTCGCGGCTTGCCTCCCACGCCTTGCGCAGGAGTTCCTCGAAGGACTTGGCGCCCTCCACATTGCCCAGAATCAGGTCCAACTCGCCGATGACCAGTTCGAACATGCGGATCTTGCGCGCCAACAACTCGATGATGTGGGCCTCGATGGTCTCGTTGCAGCTCAGGTTGAAGATGGTGACGTCATGGTGCTGGCCCAGCCGGTGGAGACGGCCGATGCGTTGCTCCACGCGCATGGGATTCCAGGGCAGGTCGTAGTTGATCAACTGGTGGCAGAATTGAAGATTGCGCCCCTCGGCCCCGCTCTCCGTGCTGACCAGGACGCGCGCGCCGTCTGCGCTGTCATCGCGGAACCGGTCGATGGCGGCTTCCTTCTGGCGGATGTCCAGGCCGCCGTGGAAGGCGACGGCGTTGATGCCCCAATGGGCCAGCCGCCGCACGATGACGTCCTGGGTGCGGCGGAACTCGGTGAAGATGAGGAACTTGCCCGGAAAGCGCTCCAGGATCTCGCGCACGGCTTCCAGCTTGCGCCCCACGGGAATGGACTCGGCCAGCTCCAAAAACTGGCGCAACTCGGCGCGCGTGGCGTCGGTGTAGCCGTGATCGTTGACCATCTTGCGCAGGGTGGCGGCCACGGCCTGGGGACTGCTGCTCAACTCCCGTTGCAACGTCATCAGCGTCAGGCGCAGGTGCTTGTTGTTGCCGCCGGCGCGGAACCGCCGCCGGATGTAGTCGGTCACATCGGCGTAGAGTCGCCACTCGTCCTCGCTCAGCGCCAGGTGGTAGATGGCGGCCTGGCGCTTGGGGAACTGGACGTCCACCTTGCTGCGCCGGTTGCGGATCATGACGTCGTTGAGCAGATGGCGCAGCGCGGGCGTGTTCTTGGGGCGGCGTTTGTCCTGCTGCTCCAGGTAGGTGCGGCGGAAGGCGCGCACCGTGCCCAACTGGCCCGGCGCCAGGATGGTGATGAGGCTGTACAACTCCATCAGGTCGTTCTGGATGGGCGTGGCCGTGAGCATGAGCACGTAGCGTTTGCGGATGCGGTTGACGAACTGCCACGCCAGCGTGCTGCGATTCTTGAGCTTGTGCGCCTCGTCCACGATGAGCAGGTCGTAGTCCCGGGCCAGGATCGCCTCGCTGTGGTCCTTGAGCTTGGCTCGGTCCAGACTGGCCAGCCAGCGCCCCTGTTCCGCTTCCTGTGCGCCGCGCCACTGCCGCGGCGTCGTCATGACCGTGAATTCTTCGTGGAACTTGGTGGCCAATTCCTCGCGCCACTGCTCGGTGAGCGACGCCGGCGTCAGCACCAGCACCGTGCGCACCAGGCCGCGGCGCACCAATTCCTTCATGACGATGCCCGCTTCGATGGTCTTGCCCAAGCCCACCTCGTCGGCCAGCAGGGCGCGGCCGCGCATGGTCTGCAGGGCGTTGAGCGCTGCCGTGATCTGGTGGTCGTAGTGGTCCAGGTCCAATTCGTCGAGACAGAGTAGTTCGTCGAAGCCGCGGCTCAGGCGCAGGCGTGCCGCCGCATTGTGCAGCTCGTAGACGGGCAGCGGCTCGGGCGGGCGCTCGCGGCCGTGGGTGCGGAAGAAGTGCTCCAGGCTCTGCGGCGTCTCAATGACGCGCGGCGGCAGCGTCACCCCGAGGCCGGAGATGCTGGCCGCCAGCACCCGGTCCACGTTGTAGCGGTGGCCGCAGCGGAAGCACTGGGTGGCCGTCTCCTCGTCCAGCCAGCCGCATTCGGGGCAGCGCTTGCCCGGCACGGTGTCGACCGCGCTCTTGCGGCGGGGACGGGGCCGCGCCTGATCTGGAATTTCCAACCACTCAAATCGTTCTTGTTGCATCGCTATTTTCAGCTCCGCCCGCCATCATACACCATGCGGGCGCCATCACCACGTTTGGTCAAACTACACTGCGTCAGCCACAGATAGACACAGATGAACATAGATAAAAACTCTTGTCACACCTCGCCTGTGGCCGGGCGGGCGCGGTAGCGCGCCCAATCGCGCAGCGCGTCGATCTCCTCGCGCATCATGGTGCTGAGGGGCACGGTCTGCTGGAGCACCTCGACCAGGTCGTCCATCTGCAGCGGCCGGTCCTTATCGAACGCCTCGTAGAGACCGTCGATGACCGCCTGCTCGATCTCCGCACCCGACAGCCCCTCGGAGGCGCGTGCCAGCACGTCCACGTCGAACTGGTCGGGATCGCGGTTGCGCTTGAGCAGGTGGATGCGCCAGATGTCGGCGCGCTCGCTCAGGTTGGGCAGGTCCACAAAGAAGATCTCATCGAAGCGGCCCTTGCGCACCAGTTCGGGCGGCAACTGGGTGACGTCGTTGGCCGTGGCGATGACGAAGACCGGCGTCTGCTTCTCCTGCAGCCAGGTGATGAAGCTGCCGAAGACGCGCGCCGACGTGCCCGCGTCGCGCTGGTTGCTGGAAGCGACGCCCGCAAAGCCCTTCTCGATTTCGTCCACCCAAAGCACCACCGGTGCGATGCTCTCTGCGGTACGGATGGCCGTGCGCAGGTTCTGCTCGCTGGAGCCGACCAGGGATGCGAAGAGACGGCCCACGTCCAGGCGCAGCAGTGGCAGCTTCCACAGATTGGCCACAGCCTTGGCCACGAGGCTCTTGCCGCTCCCCTGCACGCCCACCAGCAGGATGCCCTTGGGTGCAGGCAGACCGAAGGCGCGTGCCTCGTCGGAAAAGGCGCGGGTGCGTTTGCGCAGCCACTCTTTGAGCAACTGCTGCCCGCCCACATCCTGCAAGCCCTCGCGGCTGGCGTAGAATTCGAGCAGCCCGCTCTTGCGGATGATCTGCTCCTTCTCCGCGCTGACTGCGTCGATGCTGCTATCGTCCAGGCGACCGTCGGCTTGGATCACGGCCTTGGCGATGGCGTTGGCTGCCTCGTTGGCCGTCAAGCCCAGGCACGCCTGTACCAGACGCGCGCGCCCGCGCCGGTCCAGCGCAATGTCGGCCCGGCCGCCTTTTTCCAGCGCGGCGAGCATGGCGTCGATTTCGGCGCGCAGTTGGTCCGCGTCGGGCAGATCAAAGTCGACTACCGTGATCTCTTTTTCCAACTCGGGCGGAATGTTGAGCACCGGCCCCAGCAGGATGACGGTCTTGTTGCTCGCCTTGAGGCCGAAGGAGACCTCGCGCAGATTGCGCTGCACGCCCGCGTCGCGCAGGAAGGGGTGGAAGTCGCGCAGCACCCAGATGCACGGCTCCTGGTCGTCGCGGATGGCGTTGAGCAGCGTGTTGGGGTCGCGCTTGCCGGCGTCGGCGTGCTCGGGTCGGGCCGGGTTGACCACGCCCTGGGTGATGCTCCACGTCATCAGCCGCTTGTGCTGCGCGTCGGCCAGCGCCTGGATCTCCGCCAGCGCGCGCTCCTCCTCCGGCGTCACCACCCACAGCAGCGGGTAGCGCCCGAATGTAGATGTCAAGTTCGTGTTTCATCGCATGTACTGCGAGTAGGGCCATACTTTCCACTTTTCCAGTTCTTCGCCGTCGGCGTAGACGCGGGTGTGCTGCCAGTTCTGCACGTAGTCCCACAGCCGCCAGAAGTTGCGCAGGCGGCGTTTGTCAAAGGTGATCCGGTAGACGATGCGGCGGTGCTCGTCCAACAGTTGGGTGAAGCCTTCCTCCCGTTGGGCCAACTCCAGGGCGTAGTCGAAAAAGTCGGACCGGCTCTGACCGAATTCCAGGATGATCACGTTGTCCACCTGCCCGGCGGGCGCGGCTTTGCGCTCTTCTGCGGATGGGGCCGGCGGCGGGACGAGCACCGGCGCAATCCGGTCCAGGTCGCGCAGGTGCGGTTCCAGCAGCGTGCGCACGGGCGGCTGCGGCAGGGCTGTGCAGGTGCGGTGCGCAGCGCCACGGCCGCGGGACGAGGTCGGCCGCCTGCCACTGACTCTGCACGTAGGCGAGGGGCGGCGCGCCCAAGGTCGCTTCCAGCGAGGCCAGCCGCGTCTTGAGCATGTCGACGGGCAGGTCCACGCTGCTCATGCCCCAGGTCGCCAGCATCTGCCCGAACTCGGGCGGCGTCAGCGGTGTGTCGAACTGGGCCTGGCACGCGAGTGCCACCTCCAGCACCGCACCGGGCAGCCGTGTCGCTGCGAGCCAGTCGACCAGCGGATCACTGGCACCGGTCAGCCAGCAGCCGAGCAGAATGGCCCGGTAGAGATCGTGATGTCGTTGCCAGCCCGGCGCAGCTTGGAGCTCGAACAAGCGGTTCAGCGCCCGCGCCCGCACCGGCGTGCTCTCCAGCAGATGCACCTCCAGGTGGGCCAAATAGAGTTGCGGTAGACGTCCGGCACGTCCGCGCGGGTCGGCGAGCCACGCCAGGAAGACGCCCCGCTGGGCCGGCGTCATGCCCGCGTAGCCGGTGCCACGGGGGCGGGGCACACACGCCGGGTCCACGGGTTCCTCCACGTGCAGCAGCGGGTCGATGAGTGCGTAGTCGTCGGACATCTCTTGGCCGCCGGGTGCAGAACCGCGCCGTTGCAGCGGCGCGCCGTGGCGGAGCGCGTCGGTCAACACCTGGGCCGCGGGCCGGTCCACGCCGAGGACGCGCACGTACGCATCGTCGCGCCGGGCGAGAATCTCTGCTTCGCGTTCGTGGTTCGTTGGTTCATGGTTGTTGACACAGGTCGACCGTCACGATGGCGCGCTCAGGCACGGATCGTCATTGTACCCGAGGCGTTCCATCTATGCGAGATGCGCGGATGTTTCGAACGGAACGCGGTTTGATGTGAGCCGGGCGCGTCCGTGTTGAGTGCGCACGCCCGTGCGCCCGTGGGCATGGCGAGGCATTGGCTCGGGCAAAGCCGTCCGCACGAGGGCGTGCGGACTGAACGCAGGGGCGGGGCGGATGTGTGTTGGCGCACGCCCTCGTGCGCCCGTGGGCATGGCGAGGCGTTGGCGGCAAGCCGTCCGCACGAGGCGTGACCCAGGGCAGGCGGATACGTGTTGAGTGCGCACGCCCACGTGCGCCCGTGGGCATGGCGAGGCGTTGGCTCGGGCAAAGCCGTCCGCACGAGGGCGTGCGGACTGAGCGGGGCGGGCGGATGTGTGTTGAGTGCGCACGCCCGTGCGCCCGTGGGCACGGCGAGGCGATTGGCTCGGGCAAAGCCGTCCGCACGTGGGCGTGCGGACTGAACAAGGCGGGGCGGATACCTGTTGATGCGCACGCCCACGTGCGCCGTGGGCATGGCCAGGCATTGGCTCGGGCAAGAAGCCGTCCGCACGAGGGCGTGCGGACTGAACAGGGGTGGTGGCGTCAGATTTGCGGATGTTCGCAGGCTCTGAACCTACGTAAACTCCGCCCTTCTGTGGTATCATGCCGCCATCCAATCATGCTGCAAATCACTTTTTCAAAGGAGAGAAACGTGACCGGCACACGAGAGACAGTTGCTGCCTCCACACCAACCCACGACGGCGCGATCGCCGCGGACCAACCAGCCACCCGGGACGCTGCGTTTGCCGCGTTCACACGCCAGTATCCGGACTTCGACCATGCTGCTCTGGCCGATCTGCGCGCCCGGCAATACGCCCGGCTGGACGCGACGGACCAGGTCTACTTGGACTACACTGGCGGCGGTCTGCACGGCCTGGAGCAAGTGCAGGCGCACATGGCCATGTTGACCGAGCACGTGTTGGGCAATCCCCACTCCCACAACCCCACGTCGCTGGCCATGACCGACCGGGTGGAGCACGCGCGCGCTTACGTCCTGCGCTATTTCAACGCGGACCCGGACGAATACATCGTCGTCTTCACGCCCAACGCCAGCGGCGCGCTCAAGCATGTGGCCGAGTCCTATCCGTTCACGCCGGACAGCCGCTTCGTGTTGACCTTCGACAACCACAACTCGGTCAACGGCATGCGCGAGTTTGCACGCCGGGCCGGGGCACAGATCCACTACGTGCCGCTCACCCTGCCCGACCTGCGGCTGGACCTGGCAGGCATGCGCGCCGCGCTCACGGCAGACCGGCCGGCCGGCAATCACCTGCTGGCCTTTCCGGCCCAGTCCAACTTTTCCGGCGTGCAGCACTCGCTCGGTCTCATCGAGGAGGCGCACGCCGCGGGCTGGGACGTGATGCTGGACGCGGCCGCGTTTGCGCCCACCAATCGCCTGGACCTGGCCGTGGTCAAGCCGGACTTCGTGTCGCTCTCCTTCTACAAGATCTTCGGCTATCCCACCGGCATCGGCGCGCTGATCATGCGGCGGGAGGCGGCGCGCAAGCTGCGGCGGCCCTGGTTTGCGGGCGGCACCATTACCATCGCCTCGGTTCAGGGCGACGGCCACTATCTGGCCGACGGCGAGGTCGCGTTTGAGGACGGCACCATCGACTACCTCAACCTCCCCGCGGTGGAGATCGGCCTGCGCCACATCGAGCGCGTGGGCATCGACACCATCCACGACCGCGTCCTGGCGCTGACGGGCTGGTTGCTGGCCGCGCTACCGACGCTGCGTCACAGCAACGGCCGGCCGCTCTTCAAGGTGCACGGCCCTACAGACACCACGGCCCGGGGCGGTACAATTACGGTGAGTTTTCTCGATCCCGCGGGCGAGGCCCTGGACGAGCAGCGCATCGAGGAGTTGGCGGGGCAGGCCCACATTTCGGTGCGCACGGGCTGTTTCTGCAATCCGGGCGCGGGCGAGATCGCCCACGGTCTTTCCCAGGGCGACATGTGCGCAGTCTTCGCCGACGGCAAACGCATGACCTTTGACGAACTGCGCGCCCACATGCGCGACGACGTACACAAGAGCGTGGCGTCCATTCGCATTTCGCTGGGCATCGCCACGAATTTCGATGATGTCTACCGCTTTGTCGAGTTTGCCCGCGGTTTTCTCGACAAGACGGCGGCTGAGGTGGGCCCGCCCCAACACCGTGACCACGATGTGGTCGTGCGCGATGTGGTGTAGGCTCTGACAAGGGACTCGCAACCATGCCCTCTTCTCCGTATCCCATGCTGGCCGTGCCCGATGCCCTGGCGTTGGTCCTGGACCAGGCCGTGCCGCTGCCCCCGGAGAGCGTGCCCCTGACCAACGCGCTGGGCCGCATCCTGGCCGCGGACGTGCACGCGACCGGGCCGCTGCCGCCCTTCCCCGCCTCCATCAAAGACGGCTATGCCGTGGTGGCCGCAGACGGTCCGGGGATCTACCCCGTGGTGGGTGCGGCGACGGCGGGGCATCTGCCCGACTTCACGTTGCAGCCGGGCCAAGTCGCGTACATCACCACCGGCGCGCCTGTGCCCGACGGTGCGGACGCAGTGGTCATGGTCGAGGAGACCGATCCGCGGGAAGACGACCGCGTGCACATTCGTGCCGCGGCCAAGCCGGGCCAGGACATCCGACCCGTGGGCGTGGATGTGGCCGACGGTGAAGTGGTGCTGCGCAAGGGCGACCGGCTCGGCCCCGCGGAGATCGGGTTGCTGGCGACGGTGGGCGTGGCCCAGGCGTCGGTCTGTGGCCGTCCGTTGGTGGCGCTGCTCTCCACGGGGATGAATTGGTGGAACCGCGCGCCGCGCTCGGTCAGGGCAGATTCGGGACAGCAATCGCTACACGCTCATGGCCGCGGTGCAGGCGGCGGGCGGCATCCCGTTCGACCTGGGCATCAGCGGCGACAGCCAGGCGCACCTGGCCCAGCGCATCCGCAACGGCCTGCGCGACGCGGACGTGCTGTTGACATCGGGCGGCGTCTCCATGGGCGAGCTGGACCTGATCAAGCCGCTGCTGGAGGAATCGGGCACGGTCCACTTCGGGCGCATCCGCATGAAGCCGGGCAAGCCGCTCACCTTTGCCACCGTGGACGTGGATGGCCGGCGCAAGCTGGTCTTCGGCCTGCCGGGCAACCCGGTCAGCAGTCTGGTCACCTTCTACCTGATGGCCGTGCCGCTGCCAGATGGCCGGCTGGACCATCCCGCATTTGGCGCGCGTCCAGGCCCTGGCCAACTGACGTTGGACCCGGAGCAGCCCGAGCACCGGGCGACGTTGCGTTGGTCCCGCTGACCTGAACGACGGTGCGGGCGGGTTCATGGCCGCGAGTACAGGCAGCCAGGCCAGTAGCCGCTTGCTCTCCATGCGCACGGCCAACGCTGCTGGAGTTGCCCGAACGCGCGGGCACGTTGCCCGCCGGCGCGGTGGTGGACGCGCTGTTGATCGGCGATCTGTGAGTGAGCCGGCGTAATTTCGTCGGCGTTGACAAACCACGTTTCTCGCGAAGCCTGGTTTGTGGGCAAAGGTTCCCGGCGCATAACAGAAGGATGAACGACGTCACATGAGCGAGCAACTGACGCATTTGGATGCCCACGGCCACGCGGCCATGGTCGACGTGGGCGACAAGGCGGTGACCAGCCGCACGGCGGTGGCACGCGGGGAAGTGCGTATGCAGCCGCGCACGTTGGCCGCCATCCGCGACGGCGATGTGCCCAAGGGCGACGTGTTGGCCGCGGCGCGCATTGCCGGCATCATGGCCGCCAAGCGCACGCCCGAGTTGATCCCGCTCTGTCACACGCTGTTGCTGAGCAAGGTGGCCGTGGAGTTCGAACTGGACGACGAGGCGAGCCGCGTCATCATTACGGCCACGGTGCGCTGCAAGGGGCAGACGGGTGTGGAGATGGAGGCGTTGACCGCGGTCAGCGTGGCCGCGTTGACCATCTACGACATGGCCAAGGCACTGGAAAAGACGATGGTCATCGGCGAGATTTGCCTGTTGGAGAAGGAAGGCGGCAAGTCCGGCGACTGGCGGCGCGAAGACCGCGCCCGCGGGGAAGAAGAGGATGCGGAATGATGGAAGTGACGGTACGGCTCTTTGCCACGCTGCGCCAGCAAGCCGGCTGGTCGACCAAGCAGATCACGGTGGCCGACGGCGCCACCGTCGACGACGTGCTCCAGCAACTCGAGGAGTTGCCGGCGTCAACATTGGGTCACGCGCACGCTCTATACTGCGATCAATCAGGGCTATGCCAAGCGGGAGAGCGTGCTGCAGGACGGGGATGGTGGCGTTTTTCCCGCCGGTGTCGGGTGGGGCGTGAAGATGTGATGCGTGAAGACGTGGGGCGTGAAGACGTGATGCGTGAAGACGTGGGGCGTGAAGACGTGATGCGTGAAGACGTGAGATAGGGTTGGAGGCATTGGCGTGAGTGAGTTGAAGCGATTTGAGGTGACGGATCGACCGTTGTCGCTGGACGATGTGGCGAAAGCGGGTGAGCCGGCCCGATTGCAGCGGATCGTGACGTTCGACGGCGTGGTGCGCGGCGAGACGGTGACCGCTGACGGCGAGCGGGGCACGGACTTCTCGAGTACGAGGCGTATGTGGAGATGGCCGAACAGAATGCTGGCCGCCATCGGCGACGAGATCCAGGCTTGGCCCAAGGTCAAGGCCGTGAGCATTTTGCACCGGGTCGGGCGCTGCGAGATCGGCGAACCGAGCGTGGTCATCGCGGTGGCTACGCCCCACCGCGGCGACGGCTGCTTCGAGGCGTGCAGCTACGCTATCGAAGCGGCAGGCGGTAGTCCCCATCTGGAAACAGGAAAACTGGGCGGACGGCCAAGTCTGGGTGGAAGGCCCGCGCCAGCCAGAACTGGACCTGACAGCGCCGGCGCGTTTGGGCCGGGAATAGTCGGGCACACCGGTTCCGGGCGCATGCCCATGGTTCGAGTGGGCACGGATCGAAGGACGGCACTGCATTGAAAGTGGCTGCAATGCGCCCAAAATTTGACTTTTCCAGAGGCGGCTGCTAGATTTGAAAGTTGCTGCTGTGCAGCGGTTTTGTGTACATTGACAAGTGAACGATGGGACGAATGTAGTCGTCGCTGCCGGCCGTTGCGCCGGTAGAGGAACTTCCCGACTCCCCTCCGATCTTCAACGAGATCGGAACGGTTGCCTCACGAAACAGCAAGTGAGGGCAGGCGGTTGGTAACGGCCGTCTGACTACAACCGCAACAGAGAGCAGTCCCGCCGGCGTACCGGACACCGGTGCGTGGGTCAGGGGTGAAAGGGTGGGGTAAGAGCCCACCAGCGGGTCCAGTGATGGGCCCGGCTAGGCGAGCGTGCAACTGGGAGCAAGGCGAGAGGGTCCCGCCTCGGTGGGATCTCGTCGCAGCGGCGCAGGCGACGTCGGGTAACACCCGGCAGACCATGGGCTGCCATGCCGCCTCGGCGGATGAGACAGATGACGACACAGTCGCAAGACTGACAGAATCGGGGGTATGCATTCGTCCCAATTTCCTGTGCAGAACAGGGTGTGGTGCGCGGCGAGGGCCGGTGTTTGGCAAGGGCAAAAGCTTGCTCTTACGGCCGAACTTCGCTACAATGGCGTACTGCACGCCGACGTGGCGGAATTGGCGGGCACGATAGATTTAGGATCTATTGCCCTCACGGGTGTGGAGGTTCGAGTCCTCTCGTCGGCACCAAAGAAACGGTGAAACACCAATTGTCCGTGGCGGCTGCCATGAACCGCTGCCGATAATCATTGACAATTTCCCATTCACCATTTCCCATTCTTCCGGGCCCGTAGCCTAGCGGGAAGGCGTCTCCTTTGCAAGGAGAAGATCGTCGGTTCGAATCCGACCAGGTCACTGGTTTCATTCTGGCATGTCCATATTTGTGTTGTCCATGGACGCACCTGCCAAGTTGGTGGATTTGCTCGAGCAATTTGGCCGTCAACGGATTTGTCGATTTGCCAAAACGGATGGAATCGGGTATTCTACTGACACTGATTTGCGGGCGTAGTTCAGTGGTAGAACGTCTCCTTGCCAAGGAGAAGGTCGTGAGTTCGAATCTCATCGCCCGCTCTGCGAGGGCCGGCCAACAGGCCGGCTCTTTTGCCGAGGTAGCTCAGTTGGTAGAGCACAGCACTGAAAATGCTGGTGTCCCCAGTTCAAGTCTGGGCCTCGGCACCTCAGAATTGGTTAATAGTGAATAGCAAATAGTTAATTGTCAATGTGTGCGATCCCATCGTTAACTATTTACTATTAATCGTTTTCCATTAACCATTCTTTGGGGGATCGTCTAACGGCAGGACTACGGACTTTGGATCCGTCAATCGGGGTTCGAATCCCTGTCCCCCAGCCAAAACCGGGGCAGGAACTCCTGCCCCGGTTTCTTGTTTGAAGAACCAAGCATGGCGCCCATAGCTCAATGGCAGAGCGCTTGATTGTGGATCAAGAGGTTGTGGGTTCGAAACCCACTGGGCGCCCCTGTTAAATGGAAACCCGTGTTTCTCTCTGGTGACAGAAAGGAACACGGGTTTTTCATTCTGTGCGTCTCCCAACAAAGGTTCCAAATCAAGTGGCTCGGGCTTGAGAGATCCGGGAATTCCGGTTGTGCTCATACCGCCTTTGTCGCCACTCTGTCACCACTCCTCTGCCAAAATGTGACCATATTGTAGCGGTTGCACATCCAAGAAGAGGAGGGAACCATGTGCGCAACACAGATTCGACACTGGTCGCGCCTGCTGATCGTCGCATTGGCCGCATTGATTGGGGCCGCGCCGGCCGCCATTGGACAGACTGTGCCGCTTCAGGATTCGTCCCCCATGACGACTTTCCCTGACGCAAGCGACACGCATCTCGGCGGCGAAATCGTCGTCTCCGCATTGGACAACGACCAGCTCTGGCCGGCCGTCGCCTACAACCCGCAACACCGGGAATATCTGGTCGTCTGGCAGAACAACTGGAGCGGCAATCGGGACATCTACGCCCAGCGCGTTGACGCACAGGGTGACTTGCTGAGCTGGTTTGCAGTCACCACCGGGACGCATGACCGCGCGCAGCCGGCCGTGGCCTACGATCCGGTCAACCAGCGCTATCTGGTCACCTGGGTCGAGGACGTCTTCGGCGACGGCAGCGACTTCCGGATGTCCGTGGCCGGCTCGTCAACTGGATGGACCCGACCCCGCACTCACCGACTTCACCATCTGCGATTGGACCACGACACAGTGGAATCCGAGGTCGCCTACGGCCGCGCAGGAGGAGTTCCTCGTCGTCCTGGTGGACCGGCTGCCGGCGTCCCCGGCTACGTGAGCGGGCGAAGCGTCACTGCGGCCACGGGCGCCAGCAACGGCAACCCGTTCGCCATTGCCTATGACGCCGCGGAGGAACGTGTGGCACCGGACGTGGCCTACAATTTGAGCCGCAACGAGTACCTGGTCACCTATCACAACGGTGTCGACATCTTCGGCTTGCGCGGCTACAAGGCAATGGAGCATCCTGGGCAGCGAGTTCGGTAACCCGGCTGGCCCGATGCGAGTTCAACCCGGCCGATCGCCTCCTGTGACTCGACCGACCAGTACCTGGTGGTCTGGCAGGCCATGGAGACGGGCGGACAGTACAACATCTATGCCCGCTTTGTGACGGGCGACGGCAGCCCAGCCGGCGTTCACCATCTGGATCCGTATGTCGTGCACCAGCAGCATCCCGACGTGGCGTGCAGCGGGAGTCAGTATCTGGTCACCTGGGAAGAGCAGTACAGCAACATGAGCGGTCCGTACGGCGTCTGGGGACGGCTGATGGCGACCGATGCGACGATGCAAAGAGCCGGTGGCATGGTGGCCCCGACCGCGGGCATCGCCGCCGAGTTTTCCCGCCCCGCCGCGGCCGTATGTGCAGCCAGTTCGCAATTAAGCGTGGGAGCATGATCGGGCCAATACCGCGTATCAGGATATTCATGCGCGAATGGTGACGCCGCGTGTGTTTTCTTGCCGAGAGGTGGCGTGCCGTGAAGGACAGATCACGTCTGAAGTGTGACTGGCGAATAATCGCGTCTCTGGCTCTTGACACCGGAGAAATGGCGTCTGCTGACACGAACCTTAGATTTGGGCCAGACAGGAGGAATTGATGCGATTGCCCTGCCGGTAGGCCCAGACGGGTTGACAAGGAGGCCAGTTCGCATAGAATTACGGAAACGATTCCAAACTTGCGCAGGCAGACACGAATAGATCCGCGGCGGAATGGCTGGTTGCTCCCAGAGGTAGAGATGTCGAATTTCCGCCGTGGTATTTCCGCCGCAATGAAGTAACGCAAGGGAACGCAGCTTGGCGTCACCCCGAGTTTGCGTTCAGAACGGCTGATCATGCTGTTCTTGCCGGAGACCACATGGCTCGCAACCGAAATATCACGATACGCGATATTGCACAACGCGCCGGCGTAGGCATCGGCACGGTTTCCCGTGTCCTCAATAATCACCCCAATGTCAGCATGTCGACGCGCCAGTCTGTGCAGGAGGCGATTGTCGAATTGGGCTATCGCCGACGCGCCGCAGCCAAGGCACTGCGGACGCGCAAGAGCATGGCCATCGGCCTCATCACCGATTTCATCGCGGTGACGCCCTTCGCCGGTAACGTCATTTGCGGCGCACAGGATGTGGCATGGCGGCGCGATCATCTCCTGCTTGTGGTCAACACGAACGCGGATTCCATTCTTGAAGAGTCTGCCACGGAGAACATGTTGGAACGTGACGTTGAGGGCATCATCTATGCAACGATGTGGCACCGTGAGGTGACGTTGCCCGACAACATACGCGAGGTGCCGGTTGTTCTCGTGAATTGCTTTGTGGCGGATCGTTCGCTGCCTTCGATTGTCCCTGATGAAAGGCGCGGCGGCTATGCGGCAACCGAGCACCTGATCCGGAACGGGCATCGGCGGATCGGGTTCATCAACCACAATGTTGAGATTCCCGCCCAGGTCTTGCGCTGGGAGGGGTATCGCAAGGCGCTGGCTACAGGCGGTCTCGGCTACGATGACGAATTGGTCGTCCTGCGACGGTCGGAACCAAGCGGCGGCTACGAAGCCATGCGCCAACTGCTGCACCTCCCCCAGCCGCCCACCGCAGTCTTTTGCTTCAACGACCGCATGGCCATGGGCGCGTACGATGCCATCAAGGAATGCGGTCTGAAGATTCCCCAGGATATGGCCGTAATCAGCTATGACAACCAGGAGTTGCTGGCCGCCAATTTGCATCCCGGCCTGACCAGCATGGAGTTGCCTCACTATCACATGGGACGCTGGGCTGCCGAGTATCTGCTCGATGACTTGCGGGATAGAGAGGTGGCCCCACAGATCATGCTTGAGTGTCCTCTGATCGAACGACAGTCGGTTTGACCCGTAGAGGGGAAGGGGAGGTGAACCGCGATACAGAGAGTGTTTGTCGTCTCCATTGAATCCAGTGGCCTTTTTTGTTTGCACGAGATACCTATATCGCTTTGAACTCGAAAGGAAGACCGACCATGGAATCTGAACTACGTAGGACATTCACCCGCCGAGATTTCTTGCGCGTCGCGGGAGCGAGCTCTGTCATGCTGGCCGTGGCTGCGTGTGCGACGCCGGCGCAGCCCGCCGCACCTGCCGAAGGCGGCGAGGCAGCGCCGGCCGCCGAAACAGTGGTGTTGCGCATTCAGGCCAACCCCGACCAGGAGTCTCCGGTCATGGCGCTGTACCGCGAAAGTGTGAATTCGAACGTGGAGGGGGAGTACATCTCCATCACCGGCATCGATCACGAGGAAGTCGCGGCGAAGATGCTCTCCATGCTGGCCGCCGGCGAACAGGTCGACCTCGGCTTCGCGGCGACTGAGGCCACCCAACTCTACGCCGGCAAAGGGCTGGCCATGGCGTTGGATGAGTATGTAAAGGCCTCCGAGGCAGAGTTGCAGGACTACTTCTCCGATGTTCACCCGTCCCTCAATGAGGCGATGATGTGGGAGGGCAGTTTGTATCAGCTCTCGCGCGACTTCAACGCCGCCAATATGTACTACAACACCGCGGCATTTGAGGGGGCCGGTTTCGGCCATCCCGATGCGAGTTGGACGAAGGATGATTTCTACCAGATCGCCTCAGCCATCGCTTCCGGTGGGAGCGATTCGCCGGTCTACGGGTACGCCTGGATCAACCGCTTGTGGGGTAGCTGGATGCCGTGGATCTTTGTGAACGGCGGCAATATTCTGACGGAAGAGCGTGCACCGGGCGGCGAATGGTTGTGGAGTACTTTCTACGCGGACGATCCTGCGGCGGAAGGTCGCGGCGGCGGCTGGCGCTGGCTGGCGCCCCAGGCCAACGACCCGGCCAATGTTGAAGCACTGGAGTTCATGGTGCAACTCTTTGACGAAGGTATCACACCGGCCGTCGAACTGGGCGGCGGCGAAACGCTGCAGGGCTTCTTCACCAGCGGTACGTTGGCGATGACGCCTGCCGGTGGCTTCTGGGCCGGCGGCCTCGCCAACGCCGGTATGGAAAACGGCGCATTCGACGTCCAGCTCTTCCCCACCTGGAAGAACCAGCGCCATCAATTTGGCACCGGTGCGCTCTTCATCTTCGAAGCGTCCGAGAATGTGGATGCGGCGTGGGACTACTACAAGTTCAGCGCCAGCCGCGACGCAATGGAGGTGAACGGCATCTTCAACCCGGTGACGCTGACGACTCCGTCCCGCCGGTCCATGTGCAATGCAGAACGCTTCAGCGAAACCGGACCGGAGCATTGGGAGGTCTTCTACGCCACGCTGGACGATCACCCGGATACGGCGCCAATCCCGGCTCCGCCGATTTCGAATCCCATGACGACCATCTTCACCAGCTACACGGCGCGTGCCATGAGCCTGGAGATGACGCCCCAGGAAGCCCTTGACGGCATGCAGAAAGAGTTGGAAGACCTGTATAGCCGTGAGGGAGAGGGGATGTACAAGCTGTAATCGCACCATAGGTTGATGCATGGTACCGTTCTGCCATCGCCGGGGGAAGCGCTTTCCTTCCGGCGATGGCAGAACACGGGGATATGGGGTGAACTATGGGTGTTGCAAGCCAACAAAGTGCCACTGCAGGACGCAGACGAGGACCGATAGGTTGGTTTACGGAGAATACACTGGCCGGTCTGCGCAGGCGGCGCGCGGCCATGGGCTATCTGTTCCTCGCGCCGACGATCTTGGGCATCATCGTGTTCATCGCAGGGCCGGTTATTGTGTCGTTTGGCCTGAGCATGTTTCGCTGGAACGTTTTCGAGCCGCCGCGGTACATCGGGATGGATCACTTCATCCGGCTGGTGGGTGATCCTCGCGTGCGTATCGGCTTTTGGAACACATTTGTCTTCGTCGTTCTCGCGATCACGCTGCAGATCGCGGTCGGCCTAGCGCTGGCTTTGGCCATTCGCCAACGCATGGCCACCGGACTCCGCTATTACTTCCGCTCCGCGTTCTTTCTGCCGTTCCTCATGTCCGGCGCCGCCACCGGCATCGTGATCGGCTACATGCTGCACAAGGAGTTCGGGCCGGTCAACTACTATCTGACGATGATTGGACTGCCGCGTGTCCCCTGGCTCAACTCGCCCCACGTCGTGATCTACACCGTGGTGCTGGCCTATGTCTGGCAGACGATGGGCTTCACGTTCATCATCTTCATCGGCGGCCTGAGCAACATATCGCAGGAGGTGCTGGAGGCGGCGGACGTGGATGGGGCCTTCGGCTGGAGGCGGCTGTGGTACGTCACGCTGCCCATGCTCAGCCCGACGCTGCTGTTTGCCGCCGTGGTTGGCGTGATTGGCGGCCTTCAGATCTTCGACCAACCCTACGTGATGACCCGTGGCGGACCGGGTGACGCCAGTCGTACTGCGGTCATGGTCATGTACGAGTCTGCGTTCAAGAACATGGAGATCGGTTACGGGTCCGCGATTGCTGTGGTCCTGTTCATTGTGATCCTCCTTGTGACGGCGGGCCAGTTCGCTCTTTCCAAACGCTGGGTGTTCTATCAATAGTGCATCTCGGCAGAAATCCGTACACAATTTCTACCGGCGATGGTGCATCCGGGTTTCTAGCGCGGCATGCACGTCGAATTGAGACAGGAGTTGGGGCATGGCGAGCACAACGACAGTTCAAGGCGCTACAAAGTCGACGCCCAGCCGCAGTTGGGTGGACTTCGTGCGCTATCGCACGCTACACTTCGTCGGCATAGTTGTGCTCACGATTGCCAGTATTATCGTCCTGGCGCCCTTTGTCTGGACGCTGGCAACGTCGCTGCGGCTGCCGACCGAATCCTTCACGCTGCCGCCACAGTGGATACCGCGCAATCCGGACTGGAGCAACTACGCGCGCGTTTTTGACGAGATCGAGTTCTTCCGCATGATCTTCAACAGCGCGTTTGTGTCCGTTGCCATCGTGGTCGGCCAACTGACGACGGCCTCGTTGGCGGGCTATGCGTTTGCAAGACTGGAGTTTCCGGGGAGAGAAGCACTGTTTTGGATCGTCATGGCCACCATGATGATCCCGCTCCAGGCCACCATTATTCCGGTCTTCGTGTTGATCAGCCGGATGGGACTCAATGACACACTGGCTTCGCTGATCTTGCCTTCCTTGCCCACGGCCTTCGGCACCTTTCTCCTGCGCCAGTATTTCATGGCTGTGCCCAAGGATTTCGAGGAGGCTTCGCTCATCGACGGCGCCAACCAGTTCCAAATCTTCAGCCGCATCTATCTGCCTCTGGTTGCGCCGGGCCTGGCCGTGCTGGCCGTGCTGGTCTTCAACACCCATTGGAACGAGTTCTTCCGCCCGCTGATCTTCCTGCTTTCGCGGGAGAATTTCACGATCCCACTGGGCTTGAATGTGCTCAAAGGATATATGATGACGGGAAGCATTTCCGTGGTATTGGCCGGCGTCGTGATGTCGCTCGTCCCGGTCATGCTTGTCTATGCCTTCGGCCAACGCTATCTCATCGAAGGAATCATGATGGGTGGCGTCAAGGGCTAGTATCGCTGTTTTCACCTGACAACAGAGACTGGAGGCGCCATGTCCGCCCGCGAACCGAACCCTGCCGTCACGGCCGCCGAAGCAAGTGTCGCCGCCAACGCGCCGCGCGTGGCCGGCGACCCGAACCGGCCTGTCTACCACTTCCGCCCGCCCTGCTGCTGGATGAACGACCCCAACGGGACCATCTACCATGACGGGTGGTATCACGTCTTCTACCAGTTCAACCCTTATGCCGACGTCTCCGGCGACATCCATTGGGGGCATACGCGCAGCCGTGACCTGGTGCACTGGGAACAACTGCCCGTCGCCGTGTGGCCCTCGCGCGACCTGGGCGAGGAGGCCTGCTGGTCCGGCTGTGCTGCCGTCACCGGTAGCGGCGAACCTGTTGTTTTCTACACCAGCCGCGGCATCGACAACGAGCGTCCTTTCCAACAGTGGGCCGCGCTGGGCGACGCCGACTGGCTGATCTGGCGCAAACACCCGCGCAACCCGATTCTGGCCTTGGGCGAAGGCGGCACGCCCCAATTCGAACCCGACTGGCGCGATCCCTTCATCTTCCGAAGCCAGGGACGCACTTTTCTCGTGCTGGGCGCCGCCACCGCCGACCAAGCCAACGTTGCGCTTTTCGAAACTGACGATCCCGACCTGGCCGACTGGCGCTATCGCGGTCTGCTTTACACGCGCCCGCGCGGCGAAATGCGCTTCTGTGAATGTCCCAACTTCTTTCCGTTGGGCGACAAGTTCGTGCTCCTGCTCTCTCCGTTCAAGACGGTCGAATACACGGTAGGAGAGTTTGACACGGAGCGCCTGGTCTTCACCCCGGAGACGCACGGCATCCTGATCCCGGCGTCTCGCGACTCGACCATCAGGGCAGTGTGGGCGATGCGGCGATCCACCTGAACTTCTACGCCACCAACATCGCCTTCGACCCGGACGGCAACTGTGTCCTGTTCGGCTGGGTGCGGTTTTCGGTCCGGCCAGGGCTGGAACGGCTGCCTGGCCTACCTCGACTGTTGACGTTGGGGGCCGACGGCCATCCGCGACAACAGCCCGCGCTCGCGCTGCAAGAACTGCGCGGCAGACAGCTCATCGACAACGGTGCAGTGGCTTTGGTAAATGATGGGCAGCCCCTGCCCGGCGTCAGCGGCGATGTGCTTGAACTGCAGGCGACTCTCACCCTTGAGGGCGCGGCCGCTCAGGCCTACGCTCGCGCCGCCGCGGACGGTGACGGCGGCATGCCCATCGAGTTTGACGGGCGCACGTTACGCGCCGACGAGACTGCGGTCGATCTGCCGGAAAGCCATCTGGTTCGTCTGCACGTTCCTGGACAAGAGCGTGGTTGAGGTCTTTGTCAACGACGGCGCGCACGTCATCACCCAGGTGATCTACCCGAACCCGGAAGACCGGCAAATCTGGGCATACGCGAGAACGGCGCCGCAGGGTTCACCGACGTGCGCGTGGGAGCTTTCGTCCATTTGGTGATTTGGTTGGCCCAGTCTTCGTGGGGTGATGATCCGGTTCAGTGAAAAACGGAAGGAAGTCAACAACATGCCCAAGGGTTCTCAGCGCCAAGAGAAATATCGAGGAAGCACCGGCCATAAGCGCCTGCACGGGCATCTCGCTTGTCACTACGCAAGGAGACCCTATCCACGCCCGCACCATTGAATGGGGCAACTTTGACCTGAACAGTAAGCTGGATTGTATCGCCGCGGGGACACCACTACACCTCCCAACTCCCCATGGAGAAGCAGGGGATTAGTTGGACCGGCAAGTACGGCTTCGTCGGGATCTCGGTGAGTCAGGACAACTTCATTGGCGAAGGGATGAACGAGGCCGGACTCAATGCGGGCTCTTCTACTTCAAGGGCTTTGGCTCACTGGCGCCGTTCGATCCGGCGCATGTCGCCACCAGTATCATCGACATGGACCTGGTGCGCTGGATGCTGAGCCGGTTTGCCACTGTTGCCGAGGTCAAAGCAGCCTTCGCCGGCATCAAGGTTGCGCCGGTCTTCATCGACGCGGACGGCAATCCGTCACCCACGGCGCACTGGCGCGTCACCGACAGGACCGGCGGCAGCGTGGTCATCGAGATTGTCCATGCGGGAGAGGTGCATGTTTATGACAATCATGTGGGTGTGATCACAAACCCGCCCGACTTCCCGTGGCAGGTAACGAACCTCAACAACTATATCAACGTGCGTCCCGGCATTGTCGCACCGCGCACATCCGGTGATCTGCACCTCAAGTCCTTCGGCTACGGCACCGCGGCGCAACTTCCGGGCGACTTCTCGCCGCCGTCGCGCTTTGTGCGTGCCGCCTTCTTCCGCAGTACGGCGCCGCCGCTCGCCACGCTGGAAGCCGTTTCAGGCGTTCCACATCCTCAATAACTTCGACATTCCGATCGGGGTCGAGTTTGGCGAAGATGAGCGCGACAAACTCCCTGGGATTCCCAGCGCCACCCAGTGGACTGCGGTTTCGGATCTTGCGAGCCGGATGTTCTACTACAAGACCATGCGTGATAGCGCGGTCAAGCGCGTTGACCTGAACCAGATTGACTTCGATGCCGGCGCAGAGTCAGCGTATGCGCTCGACCAGGGCAGCTTCACCTTCGAAGATGTCACACCCCAGCGCTAGCACCAGTACACGTGGGTGGCACCACCGGCGTCCACGGGGTGCATCGCGCGCGGCGCGGTTTCGTTGCGGTGCGGTTTCGTTGATGTAGCGGAAGGCCGCGCCTGTCCACCCATTGCGTAGCCCATGTGTTCACGCTACAATCAGGCTGAGACACCCGTTATATATCCGTCCATCTGATCCCCGAATTCCCAAGGAGGCTTCAATGCATACCCGGTATCGCGTTTTTGCCCTGTCCGCGCTTGCGGTCCTCTTCGTCCTCTCCGGCTGTATTGCACCGGTGGCCCTGCAACCTGCCGCCAATCCGGAAGCAGCCGACTACGCCGAGTTCCTTGCCGACAACTTCGCCGTCTCCTTCGCCGATCCCGTCACCCAGGATGCCTATGCCGCCGCGCTGGTGGCCGCCATCCCCGGCGCAGACGCGGTCGACATGCCCGCGGAGATCGACCGCGACGGTTTCTCGCCGCTGGAAGCCGTGCTGATGACCGTCCACGTCGCCAATCTCGACGAACTGGGTTACACCTATCCGGAAGAAAAAGTCACTGCCGCACTGAGTGGTCTCTCGGCCTTGCCCGACGATCTGACCCTGGCGCGTCGTCAGGAACTGGCCGCCGCCCTTGCCGGCGACCTGCTCACGCCGGACCAACTCGGCGTTGATCTCACCGGCCCGGTCACGCCTGTCTTCGCCACGGAACTGCTCGGCAATGCTCTTGTCGTCAACGGCAACTACAAGGACTTCCTGGGGCGCTCCACCGATCCCGACATCACCAACAAGCTCATGTACGCCTGGGGCTCCTTCGATCAGGTGCTCATGCCCGAGCTCCAAGCCAGCGCCAACGCGCTCATCGAAGACGGCGTCATCACCGGCTACAACATCAAGCGCATTGCCCAAAGCGCAAACGCCGCCAAGGCGCGCACCCTGGTCTACGGCCACGCCAACATGGAACACGCCAAGCAACTCATCGGCCTCTTGCGCAGCGAAGGCCTCGAAGCCGACGTGTTGCTCGAGCCGAAAACCTCCGCGTTTCTCTACCTGGACGAATGGGGTGAACCGACCGAAAGCCCCGAATTCCAGGTTGAGCCGCTCGAAGGCGGCAACGGCATCGCCTACGCCAAGGAGTACGATCTGGTCTTCGAGTTTGATGACCCGGCCGATCGCGACCGCTTTGATCAGGTCATCAAGGACTTCGCCAAGAAAAACGAACAGGACCAACCCGGACTCCTCATCGGTTCCTGGTGGCAGCCCCTCTACAGCTCACGCGTCCCACTTGATGACTACGTCGCCGTCAAGAACAACGTCGTCACGGGCGACCAGTTCTACATTCAGAGCTTCTCGCTCGCCGAAGATTCGGATGCCGTCGTAGCCGCCTTCACCG
>JAWKOK010000067.1:0-27805 GCA_041391205.1 Caldilineaceae bacterium | reverse complement strand
CGCGTCGATGCGCAGGAGCAAGTCCGGCTGCGGCTCGTTCTGGTTGTCCAAGCGCACAGTGGCGTTGTCGCCCGCGTGCACACCTGGAGTCGATGCAAGGTAGACACCGGCCCACGCGGCGAGCGCAAGGTGCGGCGCGGCATGATGATCGAATCGTACGGGGGATGGCATGAAGACGACTCCTTCGATCAACTCGGCTTTTTTGATGTCGGGGTGGGCCGCATAGCGTCGTTCGAACTCGGCGCGCGACAGGTGATCGCCGGGCGCGAGCGGCGGCGTCTCCTGCGGGCGCGCCATCTGACGCGCCATCTGCGGCGACGCGACTGCGGCGGCTGGACTTTGCATTGCCATGGTTATCTCCTACAATCAGGGGCGTTACACGATACCTGCCCGGATTATAGCACATGTACCCGACCGGAAGTCGCCCATGATCGCCGTCCATCTCGACGCCGTGAGCGTCACCTACATCGCCAAACCCGTCTTCACCGGCCTCTCGTGGGAGATCCACGACGACCGCTGCGTCGGGCTGGTCGGCCCCAACGGCGCGGGCAAGAGCACGTTGCTCCGGCTGATCGCGGGCCAGTTGACCAGCGACACCGGCTTCACCAAACGCAAGGCCGGCATGACCGTGGGCTACTTGTCCCAGGAGCCGAATTTCACGCCGGGGCACACCGTGTGGGAAGAGGCGCGGGCCGCGTCGGACAAGCTGACGGCCATCAACGCCGCGCTGGATCGCTGCGAGCGCAGCATGGGCGACCCGGACGTCTATGGCGACGAACGCGCGCTGGCCAAGGCCGTCGACGAACAGGCGCGGCTGCTGCGTCAGTTCGAGGAAGCGGGCGGCCCCGCCTACGAAGGCCGCGTGCGCTCGACCCTCATCGCCATGGGCTTCGCCCCCGAGACCGACTTTGCGCTGCCCACCGACGCGCTCAGCGGCGGCCAGAAGAAGCTGCTCGGGCTGGCCAAGCTGCTCATTCTGCAACCCGATCTGCTGCTCCTGGACGAGCCGGACAACCACCTGGACCTGGACGACAAGGCGTTTCTCGAGCAACTGATCCGCGGCTACAAGGGCGGCGTGGTCATCATCTCCCACGACCGCTATCTGCTCGACGTGGTCGCCGACGAGATCGCCGACTTGGAGGATGGACGCATCACCGTCTACCCGGGCAATTATTCGGAGTTCGTCTTCGAGAAGGAGACCCGGCTGCTGCGCCAACAGCAGCTTTACCAGGCTCAGCAAAAGGAGATCGACCGGCTGGAACAGGCCGCCAAACGCCTGCTCATCTGGGGGCGCACCTACGACAACGAGAAGTTGATCAAGCGCGGCAAGAACATTGAGCGGCGGCTGGAGCGCATGGAACGCATCGACAAGCCGGTGCTGGAGCGGCGGCGCATGCAGCTCGAGTTGAGCGGCTGGCGCGGCAGCAACAAGGTGCTCAACATCACCGATCTGGACAAGGTCTTTCCGGCCGCAGCCGATCGGGACGAAGCCATGGTCCTGGCCGGGCTGGACCTGCTCATCTGGCGCGGCCAGCGCGTCGGGCTGGTCGGCCCCAACGGCGCGGGGAAGTCGGTCCTCTTCAACTTGATTCTGGGCAATCTGGATCCCAGCGGCGGCGAGATCGTCATCGGCCCCAGCGTGCGCACAGGTTACTACGCGCAGGAGCACCAGACGCTGGACTACGAGATGACGCTGCTGGAGACCATCCGCCACGCCAAGCCCGTCACCGAGTCGACCGCGGTGGCCTATCTCACCAAGTTCCTCTTCACCTACGAGCAGATCCGTTCCAAGGTGAAGACCCTCTCCGGCGGCGAGCGCAGCCGCTTGCAGATGGCGCTGCTCACCCTCACCGACGCCAACTTCCTGCTGCTGGACGAGCCGACCAACAACCTGACACATCGCGTCCACCGAGGTGTTGGAAGACGCGCTGGACGGCTTCGAGGGCACCATCCTCGTCATCTCCCACGACCGCTACTTCCTGGACCGGGTCGTGGACCGCATTGTGGAACTGGATAACGGGGCATTGACGGAGTATGTGGGGAATTATAGTGATTATCGGGGGATGAAGCGTGGTGCGTGAAGACGTGAAACGTGAAACGTGAAGACGTGAAGCGTGAAAACGTGAAACGTGAAGACGTGAAGCGTGAAACGTGAAACGTGAAGACGTGAAGCGTGAAACGTGAAGACGTGAAGCGTGAAACGTGAAGACGTGAAGCGTGAAAACTGAGATCGAGGAGATTGGAGACGAAGAGACTCTGCGGTGCTGCCTGCCAATCCCTTAATCTCCCGGTCTCTCAGTCTCTGTTTTCACGCTTCACGTTTCACGCATCACCCATACAGTTCCGCTGTCTGCGTCACCATGCTGCTGTAACTATCGACCTTGCTTTGCGCCGCCGATGAGCGTTGTCGATGTCGGGTTTTTACGATCTCGGTGATGTTCTTGTCGTTGGTGCTGCCGCCGTAGAGGACGCGCGTGTTGGCCGCCACCGCATCGCCGAAGACATCAAGCACGCCGCGCACCACGTCACCGCAGACGTCCTGGGCCTGCTCGGGCGTGGTTGCCAGCCCCGTGCCGATGGCCCAAATGGCCTGTAGGCAATGACCAGGCTCTCCACCTGCGTCGTCAGCCCGGTCAGCCCGGCCCGCACCTGCCCGTCCACGAAGGACTGGGTCTCGCCCGCCTCCCGCTGTGACAGACTCGCCCACGCACATGATCGGCGCTTCACCTGCGGCCAGCGCCGCGCGCACCTTCTTGTTGACCGTCTCGTCGGTCTCGGCGAAGTACTGGCGCCGTTCGCTGTGGCCGATGATCACGTAGCTCACCAGGCCGTCCAGCATGGCCGCGCTGATCTCGCCGGTGTATATGCGCTGCCATTTCGTGCATGTTCTGCGCGCCGACCGCGATTTGCGAACCGGCGAGCGCGTCCGCCACCGCAGGCAGACAGACGTACGATTCACGCGGTCGACACTGTCCACATTGTCCACGCTGTCACGGATGGCCGTGGCCAGTGCGACCGCTTCATCGATTGTCTTGTTCATCTTCCAATTGCTTCGCCATCATGGGCTTGCGCATGGTATAGGACTCCTGTTGGGTGAGGGGAAGGTCAGGTTGAGGAGTGAAGATTTAAGATTGGATATGCAAGTGCTTGGAAATTTGCTAAGGAGATTGGGAGATTATGAGATTAGAGATTGATGACGAACCTTGTCGCCATCAGTCTCCTAATCTCTTTACCGGCCAATCTTCAATCTTTATCTTTCAGCCTTCTCTTCCCCGGTTTCGTTCTCGTCAGCGGTCTCTTCCGGCGGCGCGTTGAAAACGAGCAAAGCTCGCTTCGTATTCGTCCGCATCCAACCAGCGTCCGCCCAGCCACTCTTCGTGGGCGATGACGATCTTCCTTGTTGCGATCCAGCCAGACTTGATTTCGACTTCACGAAGCAGCGGCGTTCGCCCGACGTGTGCAAGACCTTGCGCACATAGAAAGTATGCTCGCCGTCGTCGATGCTCAGTCTGCTCATGGTGTTCAGGCGGCTCGCCATCGGTTCATTGCACCGATAGCTGAGCACGTAGACCGGGATGAACCGGTCGCCTGCACCACGCTGTCCACCGCCAAAGAGATTTTTTAAGAAATTCATCGTTTTAGTCCGACAAATCAGGAGTGAAGAATTGAGATTGGGAGATTACGAGATGAGCGCGGGCTTTTACCGCCAATCTCCCAATCTCCTTCGTCTCCCAATCTCCCCAATCTTGAATCTTCACTCTTCAATCTTGCTCATTTGTCATTCAACGCCGCCACGCCCGGCAACTCCTTGCCTTCCAGGAATTCCAGGCTGGCGCCGCCGCCGGTGCTCACGTGGGACATCTCATCGTCCAGGCCGCCTGGCGCACGGCCGCCGCGCTGTCGCCGCCGCCGATGATGGTGATCGCATCCTCCAGTTCGCCCAGCACTTCGGCGATGGCCACGGTGCCTTGGGCGAAGACCGGGAATTCGAAGACGCCCATGGGGCCGTTCCAGACCACGGTGTGGGCGCCCGACAGCCAGTTGCGAAAGTGGGCGATGGTGGCCGGGCCGATGTCCAGCGCCATCCAGCCTGCGGGCACCTCGTCCACTGCCACGATCTTGGTTTTCGGCGTCGGTCAGTAACTCCGGTGGCCACGCGCAGGTCCACCGGCAATTGGATGATGCCCGCACCCTCTCCACATGAGCGCAGCGGCCGTCTCCAGCGCATCCTTCTCCACCAGGCTGTTGCCCATGTCATAGCCCTGCGCGGCCAGGAAGGTGTTGGCCATGCCGCCGCCGATGAGGATGCTGTCGACCTTGCTCAGCAGCGCTTCGATGACGCCGATCTTGTCGGAAATCTTGGCCCCACCCAGGATGGCAATGAAGGCGCGCTTGGGATTTTCCAGCGCACTGCCCAGGTATTCCAGCTCCTTCTCCATGAGGAACCCGGCCACCGCAGGCAGATGGGCGGCCACACCCGTGGTGCTGGCGTGGGCGCGATGCGCGCTGCCGAACGCATCGTTGACGAAAACGTCGCCCAGCTTGGCCATGGCCGCGGCCAACTCGGGATTGTTCTTGGTTTCGCCCGCCTCGAAGCGCGTGTTCTCGAGGACGAGTACCTGGCCGGGCTTCAGCGCGCCCACCATCGCCTCGGCCTCGGGTCCGACGGTCGCGGGACAGAAGGACACGTCGGCATCGATGAGCGTGGCCAGGTGATTGGCCGTCACCTTCATGCTGTACTTGGGATCGGGACCGCCCTTGGGCCGCCCCAGGTGGCTCATGAGCACCACCGCCGCGCCGTGATCGAGCAGGTATTGGATCGTCGGCAGCGCGGCCTGGATGCGTGCATCGTCGGTGATGTGCCCGCTCTCGTCCAGGGGCACGTTGAAGTCGACGCGCACGAGCGCCCGTTTGCCGGACCAGTCAATGTCTTTGACTGTCTGTTTGTTCATGGTCATTGCCTCGTGAAATGGATCAGGGCTTTGGTACAAAAAGACGTGAAACGTGAAGGCGACCAGCTTTCCGGTCTCACGTTTCACGTCTTCAATTTGCGCGGCGTCAATTCGTGGGACGTTGCGCCGCTATGTCGTTGGTTGACCTCCGACAAACCAGGTTTCTTGGAGAAACCCAGGTTGCTGGTCAGCACAAACTTACAGCCCCTGCTCCGCGATGTACTTGGCCAGGTCGGTGACGCGCACGCTGTAGGCCCACTCGTTGTCGTACCAGGTCACAACCTTGACCAGGTCGCCATAGAAGTTGGTGTACTCGGCGTCGACGGTGCTGCTGTAGGATTGCCCTGAAGTCGATGCTCTCACCAAAGGTTCGCGCGACACGGCCAGAATGTTCTTCATGGGCCGGCGGCGGCGGCGTCCAGCGCAGCATGCAACTCTGGGTGCTGACCGGGCTGGTGACCTTGGGCCACGAAGTCGACCACGCTGACGGTGGGGGTAGGCACGCGCATGGCCATGCCGTCGAACTTGCCCTTGAGTTCCGGGATTCAACGCAAACCGCACGGGCAGCGCCGGTGCTGGTGGGGATGATGCTCAGGGCGGCGGTGGGCGCGGCGCAGGTCCTTGTGCTGCAAGTCGAGGATGCGCTGATCGTTGGTGTAGGCGTGCACCGTCGTCATCACACCCTGCTCAATGCCACACAGATCGTTGACGACCTTGGCGTTTCTGGGGCCAGACAGTTGGTCGTGCAGGAAGCGTTGTTGATGATGTTGTGTTTAGCCGGATCGTAGGCGTCGTTGTTCACGCCCATGACGATGGTGATGTCTTCGCCCTTGGCCGGCGCGCTGATGATGACCTTCTTGGCGCCCGCGTCCAGATGCAGGCTCGCCTTCTCGCGCGCCGTGAAGAGGCCGGTGCTCTCGATGACGATGTCCACACCCAGGTCACCCCACGGCAACTGGGACGGATCACGTTCGGCCAGCACCTTGATGCGGTCGCCGTCGATGACCAGATCGCCGTCGACGACCTCGACCGTGCCGGGGAACTGCCCGTAGTTGCTGTCATACTTGAAGAGGTGGGCGTTGGTCTTCACGTCGGTCAGGTCGTTGACGGCAACCAGGTCAAACTCACCGCGATACTTCTCGAAGAAGGACTTGGTGACCTGGCGACCGATGCGGCCAAAACCATTGATTGCAATACGCGTTGTCATGAAATTCTCCTTTTGAGACTCTCAATGGATTCTTTTACACGCTTGCCGGTATGATAAAACGCTGCACGACAAACGGTGAAAATGCAAGAACGAAAAAATCACAGGCGGCATGAGCGCGCTTAGTGTCATTTTATCACAATGTCCCACAAAGGTGTATTTCGGCGGCCCAGCTTTTTAGCCGGCTTCGTGAGGCCACACGCCGGCGTGCGCGCGCCGGCACCCACGACCTCATTGGACCGGCGTGGACCCCGCTGTGTCGGCCGCGGCAGTCTCCGCGCGCAAAGCGGCGAAGACCTCCATGATGCGCTGGGCCAGCTTGCGCGAGTCGTGGTGCCATGGCCGTGCATCCTGGACCAGATCGCCGGTAAAGAGCCGGTACGGCAGCGCGGTCTCCGGGTGGGGCAACTGCACCCAATGGCCAATCTCGTAGGGCGGCGTGGCCGGATCGTAGCGATGATTGGCCAGCGCATTGGGGAAGGCGTCGGGCGCGTGGAGTTGAAGCTGGCGCACGTAATCGTCCACGTGATAGCCGTCGGTCTCGCCCGGTTGACTGGCCACATTGCAGACGTAGATGCGCACCGCGGGTGAGGCGCAGATGGCCGCGTAGACGCCCGGCACCAACAAGTTGGGGATTACGCTGGTAAAGAAGCTGCCCGGCCCGGCCACAATGAGATCGGCTTCCAGGATGGCCCGGATGACCGCCGGGTACGCGGGCGGCGCATCAGGACGAAGGAAGACGCGCAGGACACGCCCTCCCGCGACGGGGATGTTGCTCTCGCCCTGAATCTGCAACCATTCCTCGTCGCCGCCCTCCGTGGGGCGCGCCACTTCGGCCCAAAGCGTGATGTTCTCCAACGTGCTGGGCAGGATGCGCCCGCGCACGGCCAGCACCCGGCTGCTCTCGGTCAGCCCGCGCTCGAAGGTGCCGGTCACTGCGGCCATGGTGGCGATGAAGAGATTGCCGAAGCTGTGCCCGGCCAGTTCACCGCCGCCGACCTGCGGCGCGGCGAAGCGATACTGCATCAGGCGCGTCATCAAGTCTTCGGCGTCGCTGAGCGCGGCGATGTTGTTGCGAAAGTCGCCCGGCGGCAGCGTGCCCATCTGCCGCCGCAGCCGCCCCGAACTGCCGCCGTCGTCGGCGACGGTCACCACCGCGGTGATCTGGTCGGTGTAGGCGCGCAGGCCGCGCAGGAGTTGCGGCATGCCGGTGCCGCCGCCGATGGCGACGATGCGCGGGCCTTGGGGCTGCGATTGGGGCCGCCGCTGCAAGATCGTGTTGACCACGGCGACGTGCCCGGCCTGTTCCCCTTGCGGCGCCAGCGCGAGCAGTTGCCGGTGAATGCGCAGCAGCGCCACGAGCGCGACGCCCACGCCGATCAGGCCGATGACGACGCCACGCACCCACCATGGCAGAAACCGCAGTGTCACCAGCGCGAGCACCGGCTCCAGGCCCACGCTGCGCAGCACGCCGCCGACGAGCACAGCCGCGCCCGCGCCCGTCACGGCGATGGCCAGGAGCAGGACTATGATCCAGCGCTTGAGCCGCAGCCCGGGACGCAACAACGTGCCGAACTCGATCTTGCGCAGGTTGCCGAAACGTGCGATCCAGTGCATCATGTCGCCATTATAGCCGGAGCCGACAACGGTCTGCGAATGCGACCCCCGCGCAAGCGGGCCGGATGTGGCCGCATCCGGCGTAACCCGCTGTCGCCGCCGCGAGAAGCCATGGACATTCGACCCGCATCCTTCAACGATTGGCCTGCCATTGCCGCCATCTACCGCGCGGGCATCCGCACCGGCCACGCCACCTTTCAGCGTGAGGACGAGATTCCGGATGCGGCCACGTGGTTCGCGAGCAAGCGCCCCGGCAGCATCATCGCGGCCACGGATGTTGCCGGCCAGATGCTGGGCTGGGCCGCGCTGAGCCCCGTCTCGTCACGCGCCGTCTACGCGGGCGTGGCCGAGGTCTCTATCTACGTGGCGGAAACTGCCCGGGGGCAGGGCGTGGGTCGCTTGCTCATGGCGCACCTGATCCCGGCGTCCGAAGCCGACGGCGTCTGGACGTTGCAAGCGGGCATCTTTCCGGAGAACCGGGTGAGCATCAAGTTGCACCGGGCCTTCGGCTTCCGCAGCGTCGGCGTGCGCGAGAAAGTGGGCCGGATGCACGGCGTCTGGCGCGATGTCGTCTTCATGGAGCGCCGCTCGCCCGTGGTCTGGTGAACTCCGCCGCCACAGCCCCAGGGCCATCTCCCGCCGGGAGCCGCCGCCAACGCCCATTTCGACAGCATCACATCCATTCGCGACAGAGGCCCGGAGCATGACCGCCACGGCTAGCACACACGATCAACTCTGGGGACCGCGCTTCTTTGCGCTGAGCGGCGCGCTCCTCTGCGCCCTGCTGCCCTTTTCCGCCTACAACGCTCTGCTGAGCCTCATCCGCGCCGAGTGGGCCATGTCCAACTTGCAGGCGAGCAGCGTCTACTCGGCCTACCTGCTGGGTGCTGCGCTCGCGGCGCTGGTGCTGGTGCCGCTCTCGGATCGCTGGCCCGCGACGCGCCTCTGGCTGATCGGACTGGCGCTCATGTGCACGGCGCAACTGCTCTTCGTGGTCGCGTCGCCGTCGCCCTGGCCCGCGGCGTTCTGGCGCTTTCTCACCGGCGCCGGCTACATTCTGGCCTACACCTCCGGCGTCAAGCTCATGGCCGCGTTGGTGCCGGACCGGCGCGCCACGGCGGTGGGCTTCTTCGTGGCCGCGGGCTACGCCGGCACCACGGGTTCCTTTCTGCTCACCGGGCAGATGTTGCGGCTCACCCACAACTGGCACAGCGCCTATCTGATCGTCAGCCTCATCGCCTGGCTGGCGCTGCCGTTGGCCTGGCTGGCCGTGCGCCGATTCCCCGACCACGGGGCGAGCCCGGGCGCGCGCCGGTCCGGGCGACTGGATCTCAGCCTGCTGCGGGATGCCGCCATCCGCCGCTCGGTGACCGCGTATGCGTGGCACACGGCCGATCTGTACATCGCCCGGCTCTGGATCCCGCTGCTGTTGGCGACCATGTACGCCACCCGAGGCATGAACGACACGGCCGCGGCGGCCCGGGGCGCGTCGGTGGCCGGGTTGATGTTCATGGCGAGCGCGGCTGCGGTCTTCGCCGGCGGCTGGCTGGCGGACCGCGCGGGCCGGGTGGATGCGGCCATCGCCATCTTTGCCGTCAGCGTCGCGGCCTCGGCCGTGGTCGGCTGGCTCAGCGCGTTGCCGCTCCTTCTCCTCACTGTCGCCGCAATCTACGCGGTGGCGTCTGCGGCCGACTCCTCCATCTACTCCACACTGCTCATCGAGCAGGCGCCGCCGGACCGCATCGGCTCGGCCCAGGCGATCCAGTCGTTCATCGGCTTTGGCGTGGGCGCGCTGTGGCCGGTGATTTCGGGGCAATTCCTGGACATGACGGCGGGGCGATTGGGCTGGGGCGGCGTCTTCACGCTGAACGCGCTGGCCGTCACGTTCGGGCTGCTCGCCCTGGTGCGTCTGCGGCGCACCGCGGTGTGAGTGCCGTGTTGACATGGCACGGGTTAGGAACCCGGCGCTGACAGCGAGAAGTGCCCTCAAGCACTGGGGCTGTAGTCGCTGAGGCGGCTTTTCGCTGTCAGCATCGGTTTCCAACCGTGGGAATTTGCGTTGCGCCCGGACGTTGGTCACAGCCGGCGACAGTGCTATACTGGCGGAATTGTCCGGAAGCCGTCGCCGCGCGAAGTGCTTACGATTCGAGAAATTATGGCTGTGACAGACGAGAACAAAACGCTTTCATTGCATCAAATCTTTCGCACGTGGTGGCCGCTGGCCGCAAGTTGGCTCATCATGACGGGCGAGATCCCCGCGCTGGCCGCGGTCGTCGCCCGCAAAGCGCAGCCGGAGGTGCATCTGGCGGCATGGGGCGTGGTCTTTCCGCTGGCGCTGATCCTGGCCTCGCCCATCACCATGCTGCTGGCCGCGTCGACCACGTTGAGCAAAGACTGGGCGTCGTACACCACATTGCGCCGCTACATGTTCGTGCTGGCCGGCGCGCTCACCGCGTTCCATGTGCTGCTGGCCTTCACGCCGCTCTTCTACCTGCTGGTGGAAGACATCATGGCCGCGCCCGCCGAGATCGTCGAACCGGTACGGCTCGGGCTGCGCATCATGTTGCCGTGGTCGTTCGCCCTGGCCTATCGCCGCTTCAACTACGGCGTGCTGATCCGCTTCGGCCACCCGGGCGCGGTGACGGTCGGTTCGGGGATACGGTTGCTCTGCGATGTGCTGGCGGGCTCCGTCCTCTATTTCTTGTTCGACCTACCGGGCATCGCCGTGGCCACGGGGACGATCATCGTCGGCGTGCTGGGGGAGGCGCTCTACGCCCGCCTGCGCATTGCGCCGGTGCAGCGCGAACAGGTACGCCCGGCGCCGCCCGTGGCCGAGCCCATCACCCTGCGCATCTTTGCAGCCTTCTACATCCCGCTGGTCATGACGTCGCTGCTGCAAATTCTCGTCCAGCCCATCGGCACGGCCGCGCTCAGCCGCATGCCCGATCCGCTGACATCGCTGGCGGTGTGGCCCGTGGTCTACGGGCTGCTCATCTTCCTCATGAGCACCGGCATCGCCTTCACGGAAGTGGTGGTCATCATGCTGGAGTCGCCGCGTGCCAGCGGTGCGCTGCAGCGCTTCGCCACGCTGCTGGCCGTGACGCTGTCGGGCATTTTGCTGCTCATCGCGGCCACGCCGCTGGCCGACGTCTGGTTCGGGCGCATCGTCGCCTTGCCGGCGGAGTTGGTCGCCATGGCTCACCAGGCGGTCTGGTTCTGTCTGCTGGTGCCGGGGCTGGCCGCGTTTGAGAGCTTCTTCAACGGCATTCTGCTCAACCGCAAGCGCACGCGCGGCATCACCGAAGGCGTCTTCCTGGGCCTGCTCACCATGACGGTCGTGCTCGTGGCCGGCATCACTGCCGGCGCCATGACCGGCGTCAACGTGGCCGCGCTGGCGCTCACCGTGGGCGCATCGACCCGGGTCGCCTGGCTCTGGTACCGGTCACGTCCGGCACGGCGCGCGTTTCGGATGCAGGATGTGCAACTGGCGGCGTGATGCGTGAAGACGTGAAACGTGATGCGTGAGACGTGATGCAGAGACTGAGAGATTGGGAGATTGAGAGATTGGGAGATTGGGAGATTCGTCGGCGCGTCGGCCAATCTCTTGATCTCCATGAATCTCCCAATCCCATCTTCACGCATCACGTTTCACGCCACCCTTGACACGCTCCCTCCCCGGTGCTAGACTGTCCACAATTCAAAGATCTATGCGTTGATGGAGACGAGTACGCGGCGCAACGTTGGCAGCGAGCCCGGGATGGTGGAAGCCGGGTCAACCCTGCGTGGCGGAAAATCCCTCCGGAGCAGCGGCTCAAACGAGCGTCGCATTGCGAACTCAAGTAGACGTCGCCGGGAACGTGACCCGTTATCCCCACGGCAGACTCAGTCCCATCTTCACGTGACTGGCTTTGCAGCAGAGGCGCCCGTGCCGATCACGGGAAGCCGGGGTGGTACCGCGGACTTACGAAGCCCGTCCCCGATTGGGGAGCGGGCGTTTTTTATTGGTTGTTGCTGATTGGTAATTTTTCATTTGTTATTTATTCGCTGCGCGCGGAGATCAATTACAAATGAGAAATTACCGATACGCGATGAGAAATACTGAGGTGTGTTGTGAACGAGTTGTTGTATTACGAAGATGCGAATCTGCGGGAGTTCGACGCGACGGTGACGACGGTGGAGTCGACCGACGGGGGCGTGCGCGTGGCGCTGGACCGGACGGCGTTCTATCCCGGCGGCGGCGGGCAGCCCAACGATACGGGCGTGCTCGTGGTTGACGGCGCGCACGTCCCGGTGACCAAGGTGAAGAAAGAGGGCGACACCGTCTGGCATTGGCTGGGCACGGACGGCGGCGAGCCGTCGATTACGCCCGGCGCGGCGGTGCACGGCGCAGTCAACTGGGACCGGCGCTACGCGTTGATGCGCACGCACACGGCCATGCACATTCTCTGCGGGGTGGTCTGGCGCGATTACGGCGCCCAGGTCACCGGCGGCAACATGGACCCGGGCAAGGGGCGCATGGACTTCGAGTTCGAGTCGCTGACGCGCAACCTGATCAGCGAGATCGAGGCCGCGTGCAATGCCGAAGTGGCGGCGGCTCACCCGGTGCAGACCCAGATTCTGCCCCGGGAAGAAGCGTTCCAGATTCCTGATCTGATCCGCACCAAGATCAACCTGCTGCCGGAGGGCATCACCGAGGTGCGCACGGTGGAGATCGTGGGGCTGGACTTGCAGGCGGACGGCGGCACCCACGTGGACAACACGGCGGACGTGGGCGCAATCCGTGTCACGGACTACAAGAGCAAGGGCAAGATCAACAAACGCATCTACATCGAACTGGGCTGAGCTGCGCGTGGCGACGATGGGGACTTCCCGGAACGGGTCTCTGCGTCACTGTCCAGACCAGATCGTCGTGACCCCTTCCGGGAAGTCAGCGCACATGTGCTTGAAGCCGGAGAGGAACCCTGGATGACCCCCGACATGCATGACATCCTGTGCGGTCTTTCAGCCGGGCGCCGCATTGGTGACCATGACGGCGCTAGGCCACGAAGCGCTCCTGCACGAGGTGACGGTGGCGCACGCCTTCCTGGTGCGGATCACCGATGCGGTGAGGCGCAGGCGGGACGGCTGCTGGGATATGTGCTGCTGCCCGACCACGTGCATCTGGTGGTCGTACCGGCGGCCGGGCAGACGCTCGACAGTTGATGCGCCGTGTCACCATCGGTTTCAATCAGGATTACGCGGCGCTCATGGGGCTGCCCGGCACGCAGTCGCTGTGGCAGCAGCCCTATCGACGCTGGTATGCGGCGGATGAGGACGAGCTGGCGATCCTGCTCGATTACGTGCATTACGACCCGGTGCGCCACCGGCTGGTCCACCGCCCGGAGGAGTGGCGGCACAGCAGCTACCAGTATTGGGTCGAACGAAAATTGTACAAACTCGGCGGGGGTGGACGCCGCCGGCGTCGATTCACGGCAAGCGATTTGAATGACACCACGATTGGCGCAGGACCGTGACCCGAGAGGTCACTCACCTGCCCAGAAATAGTTGAGGCAAGCATGACTGAAGCAACCAAAACCAAACCTCAGTTCAGGCCGGTCGATTCGACGGTGAGTTTCCCGGCACTGGAAGAATCGATCCTGGGCCTGTGGCGGGAGCGCAACGTCTTCCACCGCAGCATGGATGAACGCGCCGGCGGACCCGAATACGTCTTCTTCGAAGGCCCGCCCACGGCCAACGGCCGGCCCGGCATTCATCACGTGCTGGCGCGCGCGTTCAAGGATATCTTCCCGCGCTACAAGACCATGCAGGGTTACTACGTCCAACGGCGCGGCGGCTGGGACACCCATGGCCTCCCCGTGGAGATCGAAGTCGAGAAGCGGCTGGGCCTGAGCGGCAAGCAGCAGATCGAGGACTACGGCATCGCCGACTTCAACAAGCTCTGTCGCGAGTCGGCCATGGAGTACATCCGCGACTGGGAGAAGTTGACCGAGCGCATGGCCTTCTGGGTCGACCTGGACACGGCCTACGTCACCTTCCACAACGAGTACGTGGAGTCGCTCTGGTGGATCATGAAGCAGCTCTGGGAGAAGGATCTGCTCTTCCAGGGCCACAAGATCGTGCCCTACTGCCCGCGCTGCGGCACGCCGCTGAGCAGCCACGAACTGTCGCTGGGCTACAAGGAAGGCACCATCGACCCCAGCGTCTTCGTCAAGTTCGAGGTCACGGGCGGCAACGACGTGGCGCCGGTGGAGCCGGGCGATTTCCTGCTGACCTGGACCACCACGCCGTGGACGCTGCCGGGCAACGTGGCCCTGGCCGTGGGCAACAAGGTCGACTACGTCAAGGTGCGCGATGTGTCGGGCGCCATGCTAGTCATGGCCAAGGATCTGGCCGCGACCGTGCTGGACGAAGGTTTCGAGGTGGTGGCCGAGTTCAAGGGCAAAGACTTGCTGGGCGTCCACTACGCGCCGCTCTACGCCTTCTTCCCGGTGGAGAGCGACTACTGCTACGTGGTCAGCGGCGACTTTGTGAGCACCGACGACGGCACCGGCATCGTCCACATCGCGCCGGCGTTCGGCGCGGACGACATGGAGGTGGGCCGCCAACACGACCTGCCCGTGGTCATGACCATCGCCGCGGACGGCACCTTCAAGGACGAGGTGACGCCGTGGGCCGGCGTCTTCGTCAAGGATGCGGATCCGGCCATCACGGCAGAACTGGCGAGCCGCGGCCTGCTCTATCGCTCCGGCACCTACGAGCACACCTATCCGTTCTGCTGGCGCTGCGATTCGCCGCTGCTCTACTACGCCAAGGAGACGTGGTACATCCGCACCAGCGCCAGGAAGGACGAGTTGGTGGCCAACAACGAGCTGATCAACTGGTACCCGGGCCACATCAAGAACGGGCGCTTCGGCAACTGGCTGGAGAACAACGTGGACTGGGCGCTGGGCCGCGACCGCTACTGGGGGACGCCGCTGCCCATCTGGGTGAGCGACGCGCCGGGCAGCAGCTACATGGAGTGCATCGGCTCGGTGGCCGAGTTGGAGGAACGGGTCGGCCGCAAGCTGGAAGAGCTGGACCTGCACCGCCCGTACGTGGACGACCTGACCTGGGACGCGCCCGACGGCGGCGTCATGCGCCGGGTCACCGAGGTGGCGGACTGCTGGTACGACAGCGGCTCCATGCCCGTGGCCCAGTGGCACTACCCGTTCGAACACCAGGCCGAGTGGGAACGCCAGAAGCAGGCCGACTACATCTGCGAGGCCATCGACCAGACACGCGGGTGGTTCTACACGCTCCACGCGGTGAGCACGCTGCTCTTCGACCGCCCGGCGTACAAGAACGTCATCTGCCTGGGCCACATCCTGGCCGAGGACGGCAGCAAGATGAGCAAGAGCAAGGGCAACGTGGTCGACCCGTGGGAGGTCTTCAATATCCACGGCGCAGACGCCACGCGCTGGAACATGTACACCGCCAGCCCGCCCGGCAACAGCCGCCGCTTCAGCGTCAACCTGGTGGGCGAGACAGTGCGCAAGTTTATGAATACGTTGTGGAATACGTATTCGTTTTTCGTAACCTACGCCAATTTGGGTGATTATGAGATTGAGAGATTGGGAGATTGGTCCAGTCTCCCAGTCTCCCAATCTCCCAATCTCTTGGATCGCTGGGTGCTGTCGGAGCTCAACATGCTCGTGCGCGACGTGACCGAGGCCATGGAGAATTACGACGTGCTCGGCGCGACGCGGCCGGTGGCGGACTTCGTGGACGAGTTGAGCAACTGGTACGTGCGCCTGAGTCGCCGTCGCTTCTGGGACGGCGATCCCGCGGCGCTGGCCACGCTGCACCACGTGCTGGTGACGGTGGCCCATCTGCTGGCGCCGACCACGCCGTTCCTGGCCGAGGAACTGTATCAGAATCTGGTGGTGGGCGAGGGTGCGGCGGATGTGTCCGACAGCGTGCACCTGGCGCGCTGGCCCCAGGTCAACGAGGCGCTGATCGACGCGCAGTTGAGCGCGGACATGGCGCTGGTGCAGAAGGTGACGAGCCTGGGCCACGCGGCACGGCAGAATGCCAATCTCAAGGTGCGGCAGCCATTGGCGCAAGTGGTGGTGCGCACGCGCAACGACGAGGAAGACGCGGGCCTGCAGCGGCTCAAGGGCTTTGTGCTGGACGAACTCAACGTCAAGGAACTGGCGTCCACCCACGCCGCGGGCGACCTGGTCGACGTGGAGGTCTTTCCGTATCCCAAGCAGTTGGGCCAGAAGTACGGCCGCGGCTACCCCAAGATCCGCGCGGCCATGAGCGGCATGGACCAGAACGATCTGGCCGCACGCTTCAAGGCGGGCGAGGTCGTGGTGGTGGAGGCCGACGGCGAGCAGTACGAAGTCACGGCCGAGGATGTGGAAGTGCGCAGCTCGCCGCGCGTGGGCTACAGCGTGGCCGAGGACGGCGGCTATCTGGTGGCCGTCACCACCGACCTGACGCCGGAACTGGTCATGGAAGGCAACGCACGCGAACTGGTGCGCCGCATCCAGCAACTGCGCAAGGACGCCGACCTGGAGATCAGCGACCGCATCGTCACCTACGTGGCCGACGAAGAGGGCGCCCACGCGGGCATGATGCACGATCTCCTGCGCACCCACGGCCGTTACGTGCGCCAGGAGACGCTGAGCACCGATCTGGTGCACGTCCACATGGACGAGGGCAAGGTGCCCGCGCATCTGCCCCAGGCGTCTTTCGACCTGGACGGGAAGCAGATTACGGTTGCCGTTCGCAAGACGTAGCGGGGAAATGAAGATCGGAAAACGGCGCCGCCCCCCCAGAGCAGCGACCGCAAGGGCAAACACCAGAAGTCCGACTTGTGCCAAAAGTCGGACTTCTGCAAAAGTCGGACTTCTTGTGCGGACAAGACACTTCGCCCATTCTCGGGTACAATGGCGTGAGCGTTTGACAACGGCACAGAACTCTCCAGCAGCAACGAAAAAGGATCGCGCCATGGCCCGTTATCTTGCCCTGACTTGTAGGCTTGCTCGCCCGCCCGGTCTGCGGCCCGCGGCCAGCTCGCCACGGTGACGGTCCAGTTCTACCGTCAAGGGCTGCACAACACGCCCAAGAAGCGTCACACCTTGCAGGATGATATCGGCGCGGTGCAGCCGGGGAATACGGCGCGATCCTGCTGGCGTACGGGCTCTGCGGCACCGCCACCGCCGACCTGGTGAACGCCACACGCCCATCATCATGCCCAAGGCCCACGATTGCATCACCCTCTACCTCGGCTCGCGTGAGCGCCATACGCAGTTCGATGTGCATCCGGGTACCTGCACTGGTACAGCGTGGATTACATGGAGCGGCGGAAACGGGATCATCCGCAGGCTTAGGCTCGGGGATGCTGGACGACTTCGAGGAATACGAATCCTGGGTCGAGCGTTGGGGGCAGGGGAGACGGCCGACGCCCTAGCGAGGAAATGCGCGGGTGGACCAAGCACTACACCCGCGCGCCGCCTTCATCGACACCGGTTTGGGCACGACGGCAGCGTCTACGAGAAAAACGCGCGCAAGACAAGGCCGAGAAAGAAGGCTGGACAGCTCAGGCGCATCAAGGTGACCGGCGTCTGGTCACCATGCTGGTCCACGGCGATTGGAACAACGAAGAGTTCCTGGTCGTGCCGTCAGGCCTACAGATCAGCAGACGGGCACCGAATCGGTGGTGAAGTCGCACCGGCGTAGCAACCGGCCGCCGATCGCGCCGGCCCGCCCGGCGTGAACGCCCGGGCTACCCACCACGCCCGCTGAACCGGGCTCGTCGCCGCCGACCACCCAAGCCCCGTTGACGGGGCGCCGTCGCGTAGCCCGGCGGGTGAACCCGCCGGGCGATGGCAACGGCGATCCGACGATGTCGCAAGCCAAACCCGCCCCGCCTACCCAACCAGCACCGATTCTTCGGGAAAGTCGATGGCACTGGTGTGCTGATGACGCTGGACCGGGGCGATCATCACCGTCACCGCACAGCCGCCCCCAGAACATGACGGCCATGATGAGCAAGCGGCCAAAGACGTTGAGTTGCCCGGTGATGCCGGAGGCCACAGGTCGACAGCGCGGACATCACCTCGAACAGGGCTGTGTCAGGGTGAAGGGATGTGTCGCCAGGAGTAGCCATGTGGCCACCAATGCCACGTTGAGGCTGAGGACGAGCACGACCGCCGCCCGCAGGATCACGGCCTGGGGGAGCGTGCGCTTGCCCACGCGCACGTTGCGATGGCCCAGGCTGTAGCTGGAAATGGCCAGCACCAGCACCGCAAACGTCCCCGTGGTGATGCCGCCGCCCATGGACGCGGGCGCCGTGCCGATGAACATGAGCGTGAGGATCAAGAGCCGCGAGGCCTGGCGCATGTCGGTGAAGCCGGCAAATCCCGGGAACCCCGCGGTGCGCGCCGAGATGGACTGGAAGGCGGATTGGGTCAGGCTGTGAAAGAAGCCCGCCTCGGTCAATGCGCCCTCCCGGCCCATCTCCACGGCAAAGAGCGCAGCCCACCCCACCACGAAGAGAATCAGCGCCGACACCAGCGTCACACGCGCATTGAGCGAGAGACGCCCTCGCCGCCGCTTCCGCTCGTAGATCAATTCCATGTAGATGGGCAAGCCCAGCCCGCCCAGAAGGATGAGCAGCCCCAGGAGCAGGAGCGTGAAGCCGTCGGTGGGGAGTCCCGTCGGGTATGCCGCCAGACCGGCGAACAGGTCGAACCCCGCGTTGCAGAACGCGGACACGGCGTGAAAGAGCGCATAGAACCAGACCGGCCCCGTGGTGACGATGCCGCCCCATGTCCACCACACATAGAGCAGCAGCGCACCGATCCCTTCCACAGTGACCATGACCGCCAGCGAGAGTCCGAAGAAGCGCATGATGGCGCGCTGCTTGTCCAGCCCCATCGCGTTGACCAGCGCAATTCGATCCTGGTAGCTGATGCGCCGGCGCAGAATGATCATGGCCAGGGCGACCAGGGCCATAAAGCCGACGCCGCCGGCCTGAATCAGCAGCAAGAGCACGATCTGGCCGCGGAAGGTAAAGTCCGTGCTCGTGGTCAAGATCGACAGCCCCGTCACCGTCACGGCGGAGGTGGCGGTGAACGCCGCTTCCATCCACGTGATCGGGCGCGTCGTCATGCCGGGTAGACGCAGCAGCAGCGTGCCCACCAGCACCATCATCAGCAGGCCGAAGACGAGACGCGCCGCCACCGGCGTCTTCTCCAGGCGCTTGGCGGCGCGGAAGTCGCGCCGGAGCAGAAGCCGCCGCGATCCGGCAGAACGCAACCGGGCGGCCCTCATGCCCGCGCCTTGGCCAACGCAACGAGCGCCTGTTGCGGTCCCACCACGAAGAGCAGATCGCCCTCCTCCAAGATCGTCTCCGCCACCGGCGCCACCGTCAGTTCGTCCGCCCGCTGCAACATGACCGCCGTGACGCCCCGTGCCTCCAGGTCGCGCACGGTGCGGCGGGCAAGTCCTGCCGACACCGCCAGTTCGGCCACCGTGTAGGTTTCCGATAACATGAGCGTGGTCATCACGCCCGGCATGCTCAGCCGGTTCGCCAGCCGCTCTCCGGCCTCCTCCAGCGGCATGACCACCTCGTCGACACCGATGCGCAGCAGGATGTTCCGGTCGCGCACCGACGCGCCGCGGGCGATGACGGTGGCCACACCCATGTCCTTGACCGACGCGGCGACATGCGCGGTGGCGCCGAAATTCTCGCCCAGGGTGACGATGACCGTGTCGAAGGAGCCGATGTCAAGTTCCTGCAGCGCGTTCTCGTCCGTCGCATCGGCAATCACCGCCATGGTGATGTCGTCGGCGATGGCGCGCACCCGATTGGCGTCGCGATCCACGCCGAGCACCGTGTGGCCCAGCGCCTGCAGCCGGCGTGCCAGGGCGCTGCCGTAACGGCCCAAGCCAATGACGGCAAAGTTCAAGTTCGATGATTGACGCATGGATTTCGTCCTGTGAGATGCACGCGCAGCTTGAGATTCCGGACGGGCGATGATCACTATTGTCGCCAAAGATGCCATTCTCGTCCAGCGCGCGCAAACGTCCAGGGTTCTTCGAGACTCGGGGCAGCGACGTGTTCAGTTCGCACGCCCTCGTGCGAAGCGAACGGCCGTTTTCAAATCGAGATAGATCGATCTCTGCCGCTTGACCGCGTGGTCGCTGCCGTCGACAATAGCGCGTGCAACCGACCGATCGTTTTCTCCAGATGCAAGGAACCTATGCCATGGACAGTCCATTGAGTACCAGCGCCCATTTTTGGCAAAAACATGAACATTTTCGTTGAACAAATGTGCGAAAAGTGTTAAAATTCCGGCCATGAATACGCAACTGCCGCCGCGGGTGAAAGAAAAACTCAAAAATCTGCCGGAGAAGCCCGGCTGCTACCTCATGCGCAACGCCGACGAGACGGTGATCTACGTGGGCAAAGCCGTGGTGCTCAAGAACCGGGTGCGCAGCTACTTCAACAAATCGGCGCAGCGGCACCCCAAGACGGCCGCGCTGGTGGCCGACATCGCCGACATCACCTGGTGGGTCACCGAGACCGAGCTGGAGGCGCTGATCCTCGAGAACGAGTTGATCAAGCGCTACCGGCCGCGCTACAACGTGCGCATGAAGGACGACCGCCAGTATCCGTACATCAAGGTGAACTGGCAGGACGACTTCCCCAAGATCGAGGTCGTGCGCAAGATGAGCAAGGACGGCGCGCGCTACTTCGGCCCCTACAACAGTTCCACCGCCTGCTACCAGACGCTGGACGCACTGCGCCGCATCTTTCCCTACCTGGATTGTGACCGGGAGATCACCGGCGACGACGCGCGGCCCTGTCTCTACTACCACATCAAAATGTGCGGCGGCCCGTGCATCGGCCGGCAGTCCAAGGCCGAGTACCGCGCCACCGTCAAGCAGTTGATGGACTTCCTCACCGGCAGCACGGACGAGGTGCTGGGCCAGTTGGAAGCGCAGATGAACCGTGCGGCCGAAAATCTGCAATTTGAACTGGCCGCGCTCTACCGGGATCGCTTCAAGGCGGCGCAGAAGATCGCGGAGCAGCAGAAGATCATCAGCGCCAGCATGGAGGACGCGGACTACGTGGCCGTCGCGCTGGACGCGCAGACCGCGGACGCTGCGGTCCAGGTCTACAAAGTGCGCGGCGGACGGCTCATCGGCCGCGAGAATTTCCTGCTCGAAGGCACGGACGTGCCCGAGGCCGACGTGAACCAGCAAGGGTTGGTCATCGGCAGCTTTGTGCAGCAATTCTACGAGGAGTCGGCCTTTGTGCCCCGGCTGATCCTGGTGCAGGCCATGCCCGATGACTGGGCCGTGCTGGAGGAGTGGCTGGGAACCAAACGCGGCTCCGGCGTGGAACTGCGCGTGCCCCAACGCGGCGCCAAACACAAGCTCATGCAGATGGCGGCCAACAACGCGGCCGAGTATCTGCGTGTGCAGAAGGCCGAGTGGGCTGCGGACACGAATCGCCAAACCCAGGCGCTCACCGAACTCCAGGAGGCGCTGCAACTGCCGGCCCCGCCCACGCGCATCGAGTGCTACGACATCAGCACGCTGCAGGGCACCAACACGGTGGGGTCCATGGTGGTCTTTGCCAAGGGCACGCCCCAGAAGGGCGCGTACAAGCGCTTCAAGATCCGGGGCAAGGGCAGCCAGGGCGAGCCGGACGACTTCGCGTCCATGCGCGAGATGTTGCGCCGCCGCTTCCGCCGCACCGTGGAAGAGCGGACCGACCAGGATCCGGGCAACAAGGCGCGCAACGGCAACGAAAGCTGGAAGATTCTGCCCGATCTCGTGATTGTGGACGGCGGTAAAGGCCAACTGGGCGTGGCCATGGAGGTGCTGGAGGAGTTCGATCTCACCGACAAGGTGCCGGTGGTCGGCCTGGCCAAACGGGAGGAGGAGATCTTCCGGCCGGGGCGCAACGAGCCGGTGTGGCTCTCACGCGGCAGCCAGGCGCTCTATCTCGTGCAGCGCATCCGCGACGAGGCCCATCGTTTCGCCATCACCTACCACCGCAACCTGCGCCGCAAGGAGCAGACCAAGTCTGTGCTGGACGAGGTGCGCGGCATCGGGCCCAAGCGGCGCAAGGCCCTGCTCACCTATTTCAACGGTAACATCGACCGCATCCGCGACGCCACGGTGGACGAGTTGGCCGCCATTCCGGGCATGGACCGGCGCGCAGCCGAAGCCGTCAAGACGCAACTATGAACCAAGACCCGGCAATTGCTGCGCAGGCTGCGTCGGCTGACGTGATCATCGCGCAGCTCAACTTCCTGGCCGACCTGGAGTACGAGGATCTCGTCCAGATCTTCGCGCAGTCGGCCCAGACCATCACCGTGCCCCCGCGCCGCACGCTCTTTCGCACAGGACGCACCGGTCGACTTCGTGTACATCCTCCTGGAAGGCGCGGTTCGGCAGGAGCGCGCCGACACATCGCCGGGCCAACGACTGGTGACCAGGTTGGTGCGCGAGACCACCAAGCCGGGCACGCTGCTCGGCGTCTACGATCTGCTCTTCGCCCCCGCCTATCGGACGCGCGCCCGCACCATGCAATCGTGCACCCTGTTGCGCATTGACGCGACCGCGCTCAACCGCCTGATCTACCGCTTTCCCCAGGTGCGCCAACATCTGGCCCCCATGAAGATGATCAGTCGCCTGCGCACCATTCCCATGCTGGGCCGGCTGGAACCGGTGGCGCTGGGCTTCCTGGCCGATGCGTTCGGGGAGAAGGTGACGTTTGCCGCGGGGCAGAGCATCTACACGCTCAACGAGGTCGAGGACCGCATCTTTTTCATCGACCAAGGGCAGGTGCGCATCGACCTTGCCGACGGGCCACACTGGTTGGGCAACGGCGCGGCCTTCGGCATGCTGGCCCACAGCGGCACGCGCACCATTCGTGCCATGGACCACAGCGCCCACGCGGAGAGCAACACTGACGTCTTCGCCATCGACCACAGGCTCTTCGTCTCCATCACGGGCTTGAACCCCGAGCAGCGCGCCGCCGAAGAGATGCAGCGGCGCGAGGAGACCATCGACAATCTGGTGGTCTTTCATCGCCTGTCCAAGGACCAGCGCCGGCGGCTGACCGGCTTCATGAGCCACTACTACTTCCCTGCCAACCATCACTTGATCCAGCAGGGCGAAGAGGCGGACAGTCTGTGGGTGCTGCTGGCGGGCGGCCACGCGGCCATCCACGCGCTGGACGGCCACGGCAACAAAATGTTGACCACCATCACCACCGGCGTGACCTACTTTGGCGAGACCGCGCTCCTGGGCCAGATGCCCCAGGACTCGTCCATCGAAGCGCAGGCGGGCAGCGAATGGCTGCGGCTGCACTGGACCGACTTCCGGCAATTCGTGGACAATGAGCCGGGCAACCTGCGCCACGACATCGAGGTGCGCACCAAGCGGCAGGCGGTGGTGGCCAGCGAACAGCAGCGGCAGAAGTACGCCTGGCTTCAACCGGGCGAACTGCTCATCCTGCTCAGCCGGCGCCACTGGATCGCGTTCCTGCGCAAGGGGATCCCCGCCTTCATCCTCTTTGCCGTGCTGCTGGCTATAGCGATCTTCGGCGCATCCATCCCAGGCTACCAGTTGTGGATCGCCGTCCCCGCGGGCGTGCTGGCGGTGATTGCGCTGCTCGCCTTCATCTGGGGCGCCATCGACTATTTCAACGATTGGGTGGTGGTCACCAACCGGCGCGTGGTGCACCAGGAGAAGGTGCTCTTTGTCAACGAGTGGCGCAAGGAAGCGCCGCTGGAACAGATCCAGGACGTCAGCTTTCGCACCACGTTTCTGGGGCGGTGGCTCAACTACGGCACCATGATCATCCAGACGGCCAGCACGTCGGGCGTCATCTCGTTCGACTACACGCAGCACTTCGACCAGTTGGACAACGTCATCAAGCAGCAGCGCGAACTGCGCCAGCGCCATTCCGCAGCCCAGAGCAAGCTGGTCATCCACCGGCGGCTGGAAGAGCGCTTGGGCCTGAACTTGGAGCTTCCCAGTCGCGTCTACCGGGGCGGCGTCAAGCGGGCCGAAGTCAAGCCGACCGGCTGGCAGAAGCGGATGCAGCGGCGCTCGGCCAATCGCTATCGCCGCACGGAGGGCAACACCATCGTCTGGCGCAAGCACTGGATGGTGCTCTGGCCCCAACTGTGGCTACCCTTCGTATGGCTCATCGCCGTGTTTGTTATCACAATCTTTTTGGTGGCCGGCGCCTCGCTGGTGCCGCCGAACTTACGCTTCGCCACGGAGGTCATCGTCATCATCAGCATTCTGGTCACGATTGCGGCGCTGGCCCGGGTGCTGTGGGTGTGGGCCAACTGGCGCAACGACCGCTACGAGGTCTCCGACACGGAGATCGTCCATGTGGAGAAGCTGCCGCTGGCGTTGGCCGAACAGCGCTCCGTGGCCGGTCTGGGTCGCATTCAAAACGTGGAAATGTCGATTCCCACGCCGCTCCACTGGCTCTTCAACTACGGCAATGTGCGCTGCCAGACCGCGGCTGAATACGGCGATTTCATCTTCTACGGCGTCTACGATCCGCGCAGCGTGGCCGCGGAGATTCAGTTGCGCATGGAGCGCTACCGGCGGCGCGAAGAGGAGAAGTCGGCCCGCGACCGTGCCCGCGAGTTGCCGGATTGGTTCGAGGTCTACAACAACTTGGACACCGATGAATTCGCCAGCCTCATGAGCGGCTCGGCGCGGCGGGCCAGCATGCGCGCGTCCGGCAACTAGCCGGGCGGCGGATTGGTATGCCACGGTCTTACAATCCCCGGTTAAAACCGGTGCAGACAGCGAGAAGCCGCCTCAGCGGCTGTGACACGTCCGCTCCGTCTCACCCTACCAGCCAAAACTGAGACGATCGATCAGCCGCTTGGGCAGACCGGCCGCCTGCATCTGACTTTGGGTCAGTTCCACGGGATAGGCGACGCGCTCGTAGCGCCAGGTCATCGCGTCCAGGTCGAGGATGGCGTAGGCGGCGCGGGCGTCGTTGTCCCGAGGCTGGCCCACGCTGCCGGGATTGATGATGAGCCGTTCGCGCGGCGAGGTGGTGAGATGCACCGTGGTGCTCAATTGGGGCTGGAGGAAAGCCACCGTCGCGACTTGATGCATGTCGTGCTCGTCGTCCCCGTCCAGCACATCGTGGAGTTGCCAGCGGTAGATGGCCGGCTTGTGGGTGTGGCCCACCAGGCAGATGGACTCGTCAAAGACGGCGAAATTTTCCATGGCCACGCTGGGCGTCAGGACGTACTCCCACACGGGTTCACGCGGGCTGGCGTGGGTGACGAGAATGTCGTCGCCGTCGTCGGGGCAGACGGGCGTCACCGGGAGCTGGTCCAGGTAGGCGCGGTTGGCGTCGTTCAACTGCTCGCGCGTCCAGAGCACGGCCTGGCGCGCGTGGGGGTTGAAGTCGTCCACATTGATGCCGGGGCGCCCGAGCACGGCCCAGTCATGGTTGCCCATGACGCAGAGCGACGCCCGTTCGCGCACCAGCGCGGTGCACTCGTTAGGCTTGGGACCGTAGCCCACCACATCGCCCAGGCACCAGACGGTATCGTACTGGCCCTCGGCCGCGCTGAGCACCGTCTCCAGTGCGACGAGATTGGCATGGATGTCAGAGAGAATGAGTACGCGCATAGTGCAGCCATCATAGCACACGGCGGCCAAAACCCCACGCCCGCGCCCGGGTGATGAACCCATATCTCTTCCCGGGAATTTTGGTGCGCCTGTGCAAGCCAAGTATGATGGTGACAAACAGGTTCACCATCGTAAAGGAAGCTGCTCGTGACCACACATGAAGAATTGACTGCCGCCACCGACGCGCCCCGTGTGCAACGGGATTTTCTGCGCCAGATCGTGGCCGACGACGTGGCGAGCGGACGGGTGCAGTCCGTCGTCACCCGCTTTCCGCCGGAGCCCAATGGCTATCTCCACATCGGCCACGCCAAGTCCATCTGCCTGAACTTCGGCATCGCCCAGGAGTTCGGCGGACGCTGCCACCTGCGCTTCGACGACACCAACCCGGAGACCGAAGACATCGAGTACGTCCGCTCCATCATGCAGGACATTCGCTGGCTCGGCTTCAACTGGGAGCCCCATCTCTACTTTGCCTCCGACTATTTCGAGCAGCTCTACGACTGGGCGGTGCAGCTCATCAAGGACGGCAAGGCGTACGTGGACGACCTGAACGAAGAGGAGATTCGCGCCTATCGCGGCACGGTCACCGAGCCGGGACGACACAGTCCTTACCGCGACCGCAGCGTGGAAGAGAACCTGGATCTCTTTGCACGCATGCGCGCCGGCGAGTTTGGCAACGGGGCCAAGGTGCTGCGCGCCAAGATCGACATGGCCCATCCCAACATGAAGATGCGCGACCCGCTCATGTACCGCATCCGCCACGCCAACCACTACCGCCGGGGCGATGCCTGGCACGTCTACCCCATGTACGACTGGGCCCACGGTCAGTCCGACGCCATCGAGACCATCACCCACTCCATCTGCACGCTGGAGTTCGAGAACAACCGGGAGCTGTACGACTGGTTCCTGGAGAACCTGGGCATTGCCCCCCGACCCCACCAGTACGAATTCGCCCGGCTCAACGTGGAGTACACCATCACCAGCAAGCGCAAGCTGCTCAAGCTGGTGGAAGAGGGCTACGTCAGCGGCTGGGATGACCCGCGCATGCCCACGGTGGCGGCCATGCGGCGGCGGGGCTACACGCCCGCATCCATTCGCAACTTCGTCAACGCCGGCGGCGCGGCCCGCGTCAACGCGCGCACCGAGTTCGAACTCCTGGAATACCACGTGCGCGACGACCTCAACCACCTGGCCCCGCGTGTCATGTGCGTGCTCGAGCCGCTCAAGGTGACCATCACCAACTATCCGGCCGACGAGGTGGAGTGGCTCGATGCGGATCTGTGGCCGCGCGACGTGCCCAAGGAAGCGACCCGACCGGTGCCCTTTGCCCGCGAACTCTTCATCGAACGCAGCGACTTCATGGAAGCGCCGCCGGCCGGCTTCAAGCGTCTGTCGCCCGGCGCGGAAGTGCGGCTGCGCTACGCCTACGTCATCAAATGCGACGAGGTGGTCAAGGATCCGGCCACGGGCGAGGTGGTCGAACTGCGCTGCAGCTACGACCCCGCGACCCGGGGCGGCACGGTCAGCGGGCGCAAGGTCAAGGGCACGATCCATTGGGTGGCGGCCGCGCAGTCCGTGCCCTGTGAGGTGCGCATTTACGACCGGCTCTTTGCCAACGCCAACCCGGAAGATGTACCCGAGGGCGGGAGCTTCCTGGATAACTTGAATCCGGACTCGCTGCGGATCATCACCAATGCGCGGGTGGAACACAGCGTGGCGGGCGTGGCCGCGGGCGAACGTTTCCAGTTCGAGCGCCAGGGCTACTTCGTGGCGGACATCGTCGATTCGCGGCCCGATGCGCCGGTCTTCAACCGCATCGTCGCGCTGCGCGACACGTGGAAGAAGAACGCAGATGAGGAACCGTCGCCGCGGGCGGCGGCCGAACCCGCGCCCGACGCGCCCGAAGAGGTCGTGGTAGGCACCGTCTCGGCGGAACGCGCGGCAGCCCGCGCCGCGGATGCCGCTCTGCATGCGCGCTTCCAGCGCTACCAGCAGGAATTGGGGCTGGCCGAAGGCGACGCCGACATGCTCACCGGCGAACCTGCGGTGGCTGCATTCTACGAGGACGCACTCGCCGCCCACGACAACCCCAAGCTGGTGGCCAACTGGCTCATCCACGGCCTGCTTGCGGCGCGTGATGACCAGCCGCTGGCCGACCTGGGCGTGACGCCGGCCCAGTTGGGGCGTCTGGCCGCGCTGGTGGACGAAGGCGTCATCTCCAGCAACATTGCCGCGGACGTGCTGGCCGAGATGCTGGCCGGCGGCGGCGACCCGGCGGCGATCGTGGACGCCAAGGGGCTGCGCCAAGTGTCGGACGCGGGCGCACTCCGGCCGGTGATTGCGG
>JAWKOK010000066.1:0-27821 GCA_041391205.1 Caldilineaceae bacterium | reverse complement strand
CACGCGCAAAAGGAGAATCGAGTAATGGCGAAGTACATTTTTGTCACCGGTGGCGTGCTGTCCGGATTGGGGAAAGGCGTGACGGTGGCGTCGGTGGGCAGCATCCTCAAGGCGCGCGGCCTGAGCGTCACCACCATGAAGTTGGACCCCTATCTCAACGTCGATCCGGGCACCATGTCCCCCTACCAGCACGGCGAGGTCTTTGTCACCGAAGACGGGGCGGAGACCGATTTGGATCTCGGCCACTACGAGCGCTTTGTCGACGAAAACTTGACCAAGCTGAGCAACGTCACCAGCGGCCAGATCTACAACTACGTGATCAACCAGGAGCGCCGCGGCGACTACCTCGGCGGCACCATCCAGGTGATCCCCCATGTGACCAACGAGATCAAGCGGCGCATCGGCCTGGTGGCGCGCAGCACCCACGCCGACGTGGTCCTCATCGAAATCGGCGGCACGGTGGGCGACATCGAGGGGCTGCCGTTCCTCGAGGCCATTCGCCAGATGCGCAAGGACGTGGGCCGCAACAACACGCTCTACATCCACGTCACGTGGCTGCCCTACCTCGCAGCGTCCAAGGAGCTCAAGACCAAGCCTACCCAGCACAGCGTGCGCGAACTACGCGGCATCGGCATCCAGCCCGACGTCATCGTTCTGCGCAGCGACCATGACGTGGAGCCGGATGTGCTGGGCAAGATCGCGCTCTTCTGCGACGTGGAGCAGGAGGCGGTCGTGCCCCTGGTTACGGCCGATACCATCTACGCCGTGCCGCTGAGCCTGGAAGAGGCGGGCTTGGGCGACTGGATCGCCAAGCATTTGGAATTGACCACCACCCGGTCCGCCCTGAGCGGGCTGGCCGATTGGCGCAAGTTCGTCGATGACGCCCGGCGCGAGAAGCCGGTCGTGACGATCGGCCTGGTCGGCAAGTATGTGGAGCTGGAAGACGCGTATCTGAGCGTCAAGGAAGCGCTGATGCACGCCGGCTTGGCGCTGGGCCGGGATGTGGACATCGAGTGGATCAGTTCGGAGGACCTGGAGCGCGGACGCGGGCTGGACCAGTTCGCGCATGTGGACGGTATCGTCGTGCCCGGCGGCTTCGGCTACCGCGGCATCGAGGGCAAGATCGTGGCCGCGCGCTACGCCCGTGTCCACAACATCCCCTATCTCGGCCTCTGCTTGGGCATGCAGGTGCTCTGCATCGAGTACGCCCGCCACATCTCCGAGAGCGACGAACCCAACAGCACCGAGTTCGACATCAGCACCGAGTATCCCATCATCGACATCATGCCCGACCAGCGGGACATCGCCGACATGGGCGGCACCATGCGTCTGGGCGTCTACGCCTGCCAACTGGCGCCCTTCAGCAAGGCGTCCAAGGCGTACCGCGACCTGGGCTACGGCGACCTCATCTACGAGCGCCACCGGCACCGGTTTGAGTTTAACAATCACTATCGCAACGAGATGCAGGCAGCCGGCATGGTCTTCAGCGGCCTCTCACCCGACGCCCGCCTGGTCGAGATTGTGGAGTTGAACGATCATCCGTTCATGGTCGGCAGCCAGTTCCACCCCGAGTTCAAGAGCCGACCGACCAAGCCGCATCCCCTGTTCCGCGCCTTTATCGAAGCCGCCGTCCATCACCAGCAGGGAGATTTTGACGGCCAAGAGATGCCGGCGAAAACGGTGACGCGCGGCGCAAAGAACCAAAAATGATCGCGACTGTCCCCGCTGCGTGACATCGGCGAGATTGCGCGGAGAAGCCAATCTCGCCGGTGTCTTTTGGGGCTGAATGCATCAACATGGTCCATTCGGCCTTGATCCAACGAGACGCGGTTGCCGGTAGCGGACGTTCACCACTGGTGACGGCAGGCTGAATCCTTGGCAAAACAGGCAAAACTGTGCCATAATTGAGCCAGATTCGGTTCGTTATTTGCTGCGAATGCCGGGGCGGAGCCAGCGGACGCTGCCACGTCTACGGCGTGTACACTTGAGAGAATTTCTATGTCTGGACACTCAAAATGGTCAACCATCAAACGGAAGAAGGGCGCCAATGACGCGGCCCGCGGTAAGATCTTCACGCGCCTGGCGCGCGAGATCCAGATCGCGGCGCGCAGTGGCGCTGACCCTGATTCCAACTTTGCCTTGCGCTTGGCCGTTGAACGCGCCCGGGCTGAGAACATGCCCAAGGACAACATCGAGCGTGCGATTCGGCGCGGCGCCGGGCTGGAGAAAGACGGCGCCGAGATCGAGGAAGTGAGCTACGAAGGCTACGGCCCCAACGGAATTGCCGTGATCGTCGAGTGTCTCACCGACAACCGCAATCGCACCATTTCGGATGTGCGGCGTGCCTTCACCCGCGCCAACGGCAGCCTGGGCGAACCCAACTCGGTGGCGTGGCAGTTCGCCTCCAAGGGCTATTTCCTCTTCAATTTGGAGGATGACGACGGCGAAAGCCGGGACATCGATCCCGAGGAACTGTTCATGGTCGCGCTGGACGCGGGCGCCGACGACGTCATCATCAGCGACAGTTCGGTGGAAGTCTACTGCGAGCGCAATGACTTCGCCCAGGTGAGTGACGCGCTGGAGGAAGCCGGCTACAAGCCCGACGAAGCGCAGCTCACCATGAAGCCCAACACGACGCTGGACTTGGACGCCGAAGAGGCGACGTCCGTGCTCAACTTGATCGATGCGCTGGAAGAGTTGGACGACGTCAACCAGGTTTACCACAACCTGGAACTCACCGACGAGCTGGTGGCGCAATTCGCGTAACCCGCATCACGTCGCTGCGGCGACTTCTCGCTGCCGGCACAGGTTTCCAACCGCTGAAACCGGCGGAGGACAACGCTCATGAGTGCGTCCACCGGCGCGACGCCGACGCCGGTTCACATCACCGAAATTGTGCTGGGCATCGATCCCGGCACGGCCATCACAGGATATGGCGTCGTCGGTCGCACGGCCGACGACGCTTTTGTCTTGCTGGCCTGCGGCGTCATTCGCACCGCGGCGGAGACGCCCATGGCCCAACGGCTGCTGGAACTGCACACGGATCTGCGCGCGCTGATTGCCGAATTCAAGCCGGACGTCATGGCCGTGGAGAAGCTCTTCTTCGGCCGCAACGTGACGACTGCCATCACCGTGGGGCAGGCACGCGGGCGATTCTACTGGCCGCGGCGCTGGCGGGGCTGGAGATCGCCGAATACACGCCGGCCGAGATCAAGCAGGCGGTGAGCGGCTACGGCAACGCCGACAAACAGCAGATTCAGCAGATGGTCCAGTATCTGCTCAACCTGGACGACATCCCGCGGCCGGACGATGCTGCGGACGGCGTGGCCGTGGCCCTGTGCCATCTCCAGTCCGCACGCTACCGCGCCCTCACCGGTGACCTGTGACGCCCGAGTTCGGCCCATTCACATGACCATAGTAAATCCCGGCGGAAATGACCCCAAGGTTCCTACTAAAGGTACAAATGCTGAATTTCCGCCGTGGTATTTACGCCGCGATGAACTAGAAAGCTGACTATGGCCAAAAGCGAATTTGCCGTCTCCCTGGATTGGACCACCAACACCGCTTCGCCCATGCGCTGGATTGCCTCGCATCTCCGGCGCAGCGGCTGGATCATCCTGGTCGTCTTCATCGGCGCGGCGGGGAATGCGTTTCTGGCCGCGGCGCTGCCCATCTTCACGGGGATGGGCTTCGACGCGGTGGTGGGCAACACGCCCAATCTGCGCCTGCTCCTCTGGGCGGCGCTGCTCATGGTGGGCACGCAACTGGTGCGCGGCGGTCTGCAACTGGGGCGCAACTTCGGCAGCGAAGTGCTGGGCCAGCGCCTGGAACGGGATACCCGCACCGAACTCTACACGTCGCTGCTGGGCAAGAGCATGGGCTTCCACGACCTCCATCCCACCGGCGACATCATGGCGCGCGCCACCAACGATGTGCGCGAACTGGCGCTGATGATGGCGCCCGGTCTCAACCTGGTGCTGGGGTCGGCCAACTTTCTCATCATGCCGCTGGTGGTCGCGCCGTCGATCCAGCCGCAGCTGGTGCTCACGCCCATCCTCTTCGCGGTGGGCTACGTCTTCGCCATGCGCTTCTACCTGCGCGACCTCCAGCCGGTGACCGAGAATGTGCGCCGCCAGTTCGGCGTCATGAACGCGGGGCTGAACGAGTCCATCGAGGGCATTGAGACGGTCAAGGGCGCGGCCCAGGAGGCGCGGGAGGTCGCACGCTTTGACGGCAACGCCTGGAACGTGCGCGACGCTTTCGTGGCCCAGGGACGGGTGGAGGCCCGCTTCGTGCCGCTGCTGCTCTTCGGCCTGGCCCAGGGGCTGGCGTTCTGGCATGCCCTGGCGCTCTACCAGCGGCAGATGATCTCCATCGGCGATGTGGTCGCCTACATGGGGCTGATCACGCTCTTCGGCTTCCCGGTCTTCGTCTCGCTCTTCGCCTACTCCCAGGTTTCATCGGGGCTCTCCAGCGCCCGGCGCATTCTGGAGATCATCCGGGCCAAGACCGATTTGGACCAGAACGAGGGCGGCTATGCTGCGCCCATGCGCGGCGACATCACCTTCGATGACGTGACGTTCCGCTACGCCGTCACCGGCGACGACACGAGCCTGTCGGCCCAGGAACTGAGCGAGACCAGCCGGCCCGCGCTGGAGGATGTGTCGTTCTCCATCCAGGCGGGCCAGACGTTGGCGCTGGTGGGGCAGACGGGCGCGGGCAAGAGCACCGTGGCCAAGCTCATCAACCGCATCTACGACGTCAACGCCGGCGCGGTCCAGGTCGACGGCGTGAACGTGCGCGACTGGGACTTGGCCGCGTTGCGCCGCCAGATTTCCATCATCGAACAGGATATCTTTCTCTTCAGCCGCACCATTGCCGAGAACATCGCCTTCGGCAAGCCCGACGCGACCCAGGCCGAGATCGAAGCGGCGGCGCGTGCGGCCCAGGCCCATGAGTTCATCACCGGCTTCCCCGACGGCTACGCGACCATGGTCGGCCAGCGCGGCGTGATGCTCTCCGGCGGCCAGCGCCAGCGCATCGCCCTGGCTCGCGCCTTCCTCACCGACCCGGCCGTGCTCATCCTGGACGATTCCACCAGCGCCATCGACAGCGCCACCGAGGACCAGATCCAGCGTGCCATCGAGGCCGCCAGCCGCGGGCGCACGACGATTCTGATCACCCATCGCCTGTCCCAGATTCGCTGGGCCGACAAGATTGTGGTGTTGCAACGGGGACGTGTGGTGGCCGAGGGCGCCCACGAGGAGTTGATGGCCCAATCCCAGGCCTATCGCAACATTTTCGCCCGGCTGTAGACTTGCCCCGCTCCTGGAGACGATGGCCTGGCGTCTTTGAAGTCGCTGAGGCGACTTCTCGTTGTCAGCCCCGGTTTCCAACCGTCGCAGGTTGTTGAAGTCGCTAGCGACTTCTCAGTCATCGGTTTCAACCGTCGCAAGTCAATGCCAACGCCGGTGGGCCAGATCGATCTGCTGGCGCAGCTCCCGGCGCGCCTCGGTCAGGTTCTCCTTCACCTGGAAGAAGGCCGCCGGCGTAAACCCCATGTCGCCCTCCAGCAGAATCCGTTCCAGCTCGTCCACCACCCGCAGCGTCTTCCCTTCCAGGTGCTCGACCGTGCTGCCGTACAGCCCTTCGGGCACGAAGAAGAACATCACCAACACGATCAAGTAGGCGTACAGGAGGCCCGTGGCCATGCCGCGACTCACCACGCTGGGGAGGCCGAAGAGCGCGATGACGCCGATGACCGCGCCGATGATCATGAGTTGGTGACGGGCGATGGGTCGGGCCGCTTTGATCTCGGCCATGGTGGGCGCCAGCCGGTCGTAGCCGCGCAATTCCTGCCGCCATCGGTTGAAGTCGTGGCACTGCTGGAGGTTGACGCGGCTCTGGTCGAAGCGGGCTAGCTCGGTGGCGCGGTGGCGACATTCCGCCGCAACCCGGTAGAAGTCCGGCCGCGTCAACGGCCGTATGCGCGGCGGCTCCTGGGAGGCAAAGGGGAGTATGGAGAAGTCACGGTTGAAGAGACGCACTGTGCCTTCCCGAGCGTAAGACAGCGCACGCACGATCATGCACGTGCCGACAACTCTGCGTAGAAACCGGTGGGCAGCAAGGACCTACAGCAGCGAATCGAGCATCAGCGCGGCCGTGAAGAGGATGCCGGTCAGGACGGTGGCGTGGATCACGCTGCGGTAGGCCGTGAAGCAATCCTCGCTGTTCAGGTACTCACGGTTGATCTGCCCGTAGTTGTTGAGCGCCACCGGCAGCGCTCCCAACACCAGCAGCGCCCAGAGCGGCAGGATTCGGAAGCTCACCAGCGCCACGACGCTGGACAATCCCACCAGCACCAGCAGCGCACTCAAGTCGATGCCCCGCTCCGCGCCCACCAAGACCGCCAGCGTATGTTTGCGGCTGAGCCAGTCGCGCCGGTAGTAGACCAGGTTGTAGTTGTGCACCGTCGTCAGGCAGAGAAAGCCGAAGAGCACCCCGGTCCAGACCGCGGTCATGGTCAAGCTGCCGCTCTGTGCATAGAACGCGGTCAGCACCGGCAGCAGCCCGAACGCAAAGAACGCGCTGACTTCCTCGTACAGCCACACGCGATAGGCAAACCGCAGCGGCCTCACAAGGGCGGCCAGACCGAGCAACAACTGCAGCGTGTAGAAAAAGAGCACGGGCCAGCCCGCCAAGTAGGTGAGGGCGGCGGTGCTGAACATGCTGACGAGCAGCGCCAGAACGCCGATGGCGCGCACTGCGCCCGGCGGGACAAGGCCGTACGCGATCAAGCAGAAGCCGCCCACGCACGGTTCACCCACGCTCGCGTCCTCGATGTCGCGGCAGCGCCGGTAGTCGACCACATCGCTCAACAGGTGCAGCGCCGTGATGTAGGTCAGCAGGCTGAAGGTCAGGAACAGGAACCGGACCAGCTCGAAGTCGCCGGTGTGCCACCACGCCAACACCGTGCCCACCAACATGGGGACGCTCAACGCCGCGACTGCGCCGGCGCGAATGAGGCACGCAAACGCCCCCCACGCCGTGCGCGGCGGCAGATTGATGTCATCTTCCAGCGGTAGATCCAGATCGTCCGGTGTCGTGCGCACATCGCGCAAAGCTGCGAGATCGCGCTTGAATGCATGCATGGCGTGCGTCCCAAATGCGGATAGTACAGTCCAGCGTCAATACCACGGCGGAAATTTCGCGTCCCTACCATCAGTCGGATCTGTCAGCCCATCTCCGCCGGGATCGACTAGACCAACAATGTCGACATTGTAGCGTGAACGGGTGTTCGCGTCAAAGCATCGACGAATTTTCCACGAAAAGCTGACACAGGCGGCTTCCAACTCGGGCTGCGACGGACTCTTTCACGCTGGAATTCTTCGCGCGCGGCCGGCTCAGTGTGGAGCGAGTCGCCACAATTCGACCAGCGGTGTCCCGTCCCGTTGGGTGAACGTCTGCTCCAATACGAGCTCCAGGCCGTCGTCCGCCGCTGCGGCGAAGAACGCGTCGCGGCGCCCGGCGAAGACGTCGAACGCCGGCGCGTGGAGCAGATAGACATTGTCCCCGTTGGCGAAGAACGGGCGGACGCGCGCGGCAAAGTCCGCGTCCGGCGCGCCCGGGGACGCATAGCCGAAGACCTCGATGGGCCGCACCGTGCCCGCGGACAGGAAGCGCACCGGCGCATCGAAGCCCCAGTCCAGGGCGATGGGCGCACCCAGGCCGTTGTAGCGCAGGTAGTAGGCCAGGTGGTAGCTGGTGTCGGCGTGGTCGGCCAGGCCGCCGCTGCGTGCCAGCGCGCCGTGATAGCGCACCGTTGCCGTCAGGTCCAGCGCCAGCCACAAGATGAAGCGCCGATTCCGGCGGCGCAGCAGCCGTGAGCCCATCGTCTCGGAGGTCGCTGCATCCGGCGCGGCTGCGTCTGAAGCATCCGTGTTCGGCAGCGGCGTCACGAGCGTCGCCAGACCCAGGCCGACCACGCCCAGCAGCAGCGGCTGGAGCAGTGCGTAGTGGGTGACGAAGAGGTCGCTCACGGTGAAGAGACTGGCGGTGACGCTGAGCGCGAGCAGGAGCAGCGGCGGCGCCAACAGGCGCGGACGACGCCACACCCCGCCCAGCACGATCAGCCCGGCCAGCCAGGGCGCGGCCGCGTTGGCGTAGACCGCACCCAGATACCAGAACTGGTCGCCGCGCAGCACGGTGACGACTTGACCCAGGCGCGTCGCCAGATTGGCGCCCACCGCCAGGTTGTTGACGCCGTAGTAGCTCTGGGACAGGTTGCCGCCCACGCTGGCCAAGGTGCCGCCGGTCTGTGCATTGAAGAGCAGCAGCGGCGTGAGCGGCAGCAGGAAGAGCACGGCAGCTTGCCCAAACAATCCCCAGCCCAATGTCGGTCCGGCGTGCCGTGCCGGCGCTGCCACAGCCACCATGCCCCCGCCATGAGCGCAAACGGCACGATCACCCAGAACGCGAGCAACTTCGCATAGAGCGCGGCGCCGGCCGCCAGCGCGCTCCAGCGCAGGGACGCGGCTCGTCCCCGGCGCAGCCACGCCAGGCCCTGCCAGACGGCCGCCAGCACCAGCGGCTGGGTCAGGTTGGTGACGAAGATGCCCTGACGGCTCCAGAAGACGAAGCTGGGCGACACGGCCAGCAGGGTCACGGCCAGCAGGCCCGCCAAGCTGATGGCCGCGGGCCGCTGTGTCGCCGGCCTAGCCGCGGGCGCGGCCAGTGCGACCCACGTGGAGACGGCGCGCTCCAGCGCCAGCAGCGCCAGCAGGCCCGTGAGCACCGGCAGGGCGCGCAGGTTGGGCACGCCGATACCGGTCAGCGCCAGGAAAGGCACGGCCAGGTAGACGTTGAGCGCGCCGATGTAGTCCTGGACCATGAGCGGCAAACGCAGGTTGCCCACCGCCAGCGCCGCGTCCCGAAACGCGGTGACCGGCGCGCCCGTGAGCAGTTCCACGGCGTTCACCCCGGCTTCCTTGGCTTCGTCGTAGTGGAGACCGGGCAGGTTGAGTTGGAAGGCGGTCAGGCCGAGGTAGAGCAGGGCGGCGAGGCCGAGCCACAGCCGCCGCAGGCGCGGGGAAAGCCGCTCGGACGAAGTTGGCGCGGGGGCATCCATGGCCGGCGCCGGCGCGGGTGCGGGCATGGCGGTCGCTATTCCGCCGACAGGTAGATTTCGCTGACCATGCTCTGGTAGTTCCACCCGCTGGCGTAGATGCGAATGCTGTCGATGCGGGCCGGCCGGGTGTCGGCCAGCAGCTCCATGAGGTTGGGCGATTGGTAGGTGTACCAGTTGAAGGGCGGCACCTTTTCGCCGTTGGTGACACGCCAGTTGGGGTCTTCCGGGTCGCGGAAATAGAAGCCGTGGCCCCAGCGCAGTTCCTTGCCGTAGATGTCGGTGTAGGCAATCTCGACGCGCAGGGGGAACTCGGAACTGAGATAGCCCGCACCGGGCAGACTCTGGTGCATGAGCCGCACATCCAGTTGCATGGTCAGCGAGTCGTAGACGTTGACGTCCTTGTTGACCTCCTGGGTGATGCCGACTTCGGTGGGCACGTTTTCTTCGCCCTGGCGGATGAAATGGGCCACCCGGCGTCCGTCCCGCTCGATGATGCGCACTTCGCCCGGCGTGACGCCTTCCGCGACCACGTAGCTGTTCCATGTGTCGAGCATGGGCTGGCTGAAGTCGCCGTTGCGGATCAGGTTCTGTTCCGCGGGCACGGGCGCGCCGGAGACTGCGTCCGCCGTCATCCAGGCGCGTTCACCTGCCACCGGCTGGACGATCTCGCCGTCCCGTTGCAGGGTGGCATTGCCGGCGCGTACGGTCAACTCCGTGCGCGTGTCGTCCACCGACACCTTGTAGCTGCCCGCGTCCAGGCCGATGAGCCCGTGGGGCGTCTCCAAGTCGATGTGCAGCATGCGCTGGTCGCTGCCCGTGTTGGTGAAGATGCGCGCCTGCCCGCGGTTGAGCCGCAACCGCTGCACCTGCGGTTCGGTGCTGCCCGCAAAAAGGGCCGCCGCACGCTGATGATGTCCAGGTCGGTGCTCGGGTAGATCTGGATGCTGCCCAGGATTTCGCCCCGTTCCTCGTCGCCGATGAGACCCAAGCTCCCCTGGGTCGATTCGTCGGCGGCGATGATGCGGCTGCCCGCGGCCACGTCGTCGCGCGCACTGGTCACGGCGATGGGTTCGGCGGACTCGGACGGATAGAGCAGAAGGGTGCCCAGCGTCGGTTCCAGCAGCGACGGCTGGCTGACGGTGGTGTAGCGGATGACGTAGTTGACCGCAAACGGGACCGCGATCATCAAGGCCGCGAAGACGCTGAAGCTGGCCAGGATGACGCCCCAGGCCAGGCGCTCGGGGTTTTCGCGCCAGCGGGGCACGGCCGTCGGGAGATCGATGGCCGGCGATGGCTGCGGCGTTTGTGGTTGATGCGAATAGTCGGTGGTCATACGGCGTGCTCAGCCCGTGGGGCTAACTCGTGGACGCATCGTCGGCCTTGGGCAGGTTCTGCGTTTCGGCCAGCAACTGATCGATGCGCTCCAGCCAATAGCGAGCGTCGCGGTCCGCGGGGTTGACTTCCAGCGCGCGTTGAAAGAACGCACTGGCCCGCATGAGGTCGCCCCGTTCCTTGTGGATGAGGCCCAGCGAATAGTGCACGTTGGGCGCCATGGGATCGGCCTTGAGCGCACGTTGGTACGCGTCGATGGCGCGGGCCTGCTGCTGCGGTCCGGCCACTTCCAGCCGGCCCAACTCCGCCGCGGCCAGATTGATCCACAGCATGGCGCTGTCCGGGTTGACCTCGGCGGCCTCCTTGAGCACGCCCACGGCCTTGTCCCACTTCCGCTGCAAAATATACGCGCCGCCCACGTTGATGGCCAGGTCGGCGTCAGCGGGCAGGCGCGCCAGATACGGTTCCAGCACGGCCAGCGCCCCGTCCGGTTCGTTCTGCTGCAACAGACGGGCGCTTTCGTTCAGGGCCGTTTTGTACTCGGGTGCAAGCGGTGCGTCGCTCACAACAATCTCCTCTCACCGATGTGTGACATGCAGTCATTCTACAATAAGAACCAGAGGACGAGCGAAAGTGTCACCATGCTCACCAATGTGGAAAAAAAGATGACCGTGGCCACCAGCCGCGGTGCGGTGTCGTACTCGGTGGCCAGCACGGCGGTCATCACCGCGGTGGGCATGGCCGCCTGCAAGATGATCACGTTGCGGTTGACGCCGGCCACACCCAGGACCAGACAGAGCAGCGCCGCCAGCACCGGCCCGCCCAGCAGACGAATGCCCACGCTGCGGAAGATGATGAACTGGCGTTCGCGGATGGGCGCGTGGCGCAACTGCATCCCCAGCAAGATCAACATGCCCGGAATGGCCGCGTTGGCCAGCAGATCCACGGCCCGGAAGACACCCGCCGGCAACACCACGCCCGTGCGATTGCAGAGCGCGCCCAAAATCGCGGCGTAGAGCACCGGCACGCGCAGGCTCTGGCGCAGCGCCCCCATGATGGGCGTTTTGCCCGACGACGCCACGACCACGCCCAACGTGTTGCCGAGGAACGAGTTGATGACGTAGTAGATGGAGCCCAGGGCCAGGCCGGCGTCGCCAAAGGCGAAGTAGCTGATGGGGATGCCCATGTTGCCGTTGTTGCTGATCCCGCTGGTGAGGGTGAACGCGGCCCGCCGGTTGCGTGGCTGGTCGAAGCTGGCCAGCCAGCCCAGCAGCGCCGTGGTCACCGTGACTGTGACGCTGATGAGAGCCAGATCACGCAGTGCACCAGCGTCGATCTGCATCTGGTAGAGGCTGCGAAAGACCAGTGTCGGCGTCGCCAAATAGAAGAGGATGCGCCCCAGCGTACGGCTGTCCAGGGGGAGACGCCAGGCCAGGACCCACCCCGCTGCGGCCACAAGGAAGACCGGCAGGACCGTCGTGGCAAAGATGGGCAGAATCGTGTCGAGGAAGAACACTGAGGCTCGCCGCTCGGCGAGTCACGGTGCGGTGCCTGACGGTTGATCAACCGCGTCATCATCGTCGTCCCAACTGGTATCGTCGTCCCCATCCGCGGCGTAATCCTCATCGTCGTCGCCGTACAGTTCATCACCCGCGTCGTCGATGGTGACATTGTGAAAGACTTCGTAGTCATCCAGGCCCGGCGCGAAGAACTCGATCACGTACTCATTGGGCACGCCCATGGGCTGGGCGACTTCGTCCAGAGCGCGAATAAACGCGCTGCGTTGCCCCGCACACGCAATGCGCGACAGGTCGTCCCACAGCAGCAGGGTGCCGTAGATGCCCTCGCCCGTGTAGTGCAGGTCGAGCTTGCCGATGGTCATGGGCGCGTCCATCGTCCAGTTGGTTGAGATCAAACAGCGCGTACTGCTCTGAAGACTGCGTGCGCACCAGGCGCTTGAGTTTGAGATTCACGGCCGCTCTTCAGTCTGTGTCGGTCGATAACCGCTGCAATAAGCCACAGATTTCACAGATGAACACAGACGATTGAATTCATCTGTCGATCTTCGTGATCGATGACGAATCTGGTTGTGAAACGACTTTTTCAGTTTAATCTGTGTTCATCTGTGTCCATCTGTGGCCGATTTGGTTCTTCTCTGTGGCCTAGAGTTCTTCGTCGTCTTCGTCGGCGCCGTACGCGCCGAGATCGGCATCATCACGGCTGCGCCAATGGGTCCACGGCTCGTCTTCCCACTCGTCGATCACATCGTCAGCCAGGAAGTCGTCGTCCTCTTCGGCGGCAAACATGGGCTCTTCCAGCGCCAGATCCGCGGCTTCCACTTCGGCCGGATCGTCGCTCAGACGCATGGCCTCCAGGAGCTCACGCACCTCTTTGCCGCCGATCTGGCCCAGCGCGGCAATGGCGGCCAGCTTCACTTCGGCCACATCATCGGCCAACAGGTCGGTCAAGTCAGGCACGGCGGCGCGGTTTTCCAGCGCACCGCTGGCCGTGGCCCGCCGCGCATGGCGAGAGCGGGGTTCACCAACTCGGCCCGGGTCAGGTTGCGCCAGCGTACGTCCACGCTGCGGCCCATGGCGTTGAAGCGCTGATGCGCATCTCCTCCTCGGGCGCATAGTACGCATCCTCGATCAACTGGCGCATGGCGATTTCACCCGAGTAGGCCAGGCTTTCCAGCGCATGACGGCGCACGGCCAGCGGCTCGTGTTCGCCGCAGCAGCACGGTCATCAGCGCCTCTTCCGCGCATGGCCAGCGGTGTCCACTTCGTCCAACTCACCGGCAGGACGTAGGCCCCAGCGCCAGGCCGCGGCCGCGGTATCCGCTGTCGTCGTCGTTGTAGAGAATCTGCACCAGCGGACCGACCAGATCGGGCGCTGTCACCTCGTCGGCCACCAGGCCCTCGATGGCCAGCCGGCGCACCACCGGGTCGTCGTCGTCCAGCGCCACGCAGGAGGCGCCCCAGCAGCAGTGACAGATCCTCCTCGGCCACGCGCTCACCAGTTGGCGGATGACGGTGCGCCGCCGGTCGACGGGAATCGTGGGCCACAGCAGGCGCACCTGGGCAACCTCTTCGCGCGACAGGTCGGACAGCACCAGCAGATGGCGCACGGCCAGCCCGGCGGGGTCGGTGGCCAGCCGGGTCAACAATTCGTCCAGTGTCGGCTGATCGGCGGCGCGTGCATTTGCTGCGTCGTCCGGCGTGATGTCGCCCGCCAGCCAGGCATCGGCCAGTTCTTCCAGATGATCGCGTTTGCGTGATGATTGAGAATCCATGAGTTTAATTCCAGCTAAACCGCCAGGTATCACTGGCGGGACTGGACTGCTTCACCTTGTTCGTTGACCACTTCCACATACCAGAGCCACTGGCGGCCGAATGCTTGGGGCGCCAATGCGCACAGATCATTGTCCATTTCCCACGACGTCCGACTGGACGGACGCGGTTGGGCCAGCACCCATGTGATGGTTTCGTTGCCGGCGCCGTCGCGCCCGCTCACAAAGCCCAGGTGCATGATGTATTCGTCCGCCGGCTGGATAAAGTCCACGCCCAGCCACGTGAGTGAATCGTTGCTGTTGCACGCAATCGTCGCGTTATTTTCCGGGCTGCGCAACTGTGGCGCGGCCAGCCGGAACTGCACCGCTGTCGCCGTGGGGACGGGCGTGGGTGCGGCGACGGTTGCGCGCGGCGGTGGGCGTTGCTGTGGCGGTTGCGGCTTCGTCGCGCGCCGTGTTTGGGCTGGGCACGGTCAACACCTGGCCCGACCGCAGCAAGCGCGTCCTCTGCCGACAACTGGTTGGCCGCGCGAGGCATCTGCGGTCACGCCCAACCGTCCGGCAATGCCCAGGAACGTGTCGCCGGCTGCACCGTGTAGGTGGCCGGTGTCGGCGTCGCCGTCGGCTGCCGGGTCGGCGTCGCCGTGGGCACGAGCCAGGGCCAGCGCCGTCGGGTCGACCGCAGGGGCGGTTTCACCGCGGCCTCGGTCGCGTCCGTGGGCGTGGGCCGAGCAGGCCGCCCGTCCGGCGTTACTCGCCACAGTGTCATTCGCCACAGCAGCGTCTTCCGCGGCCGTCGGTGCAGCGGTGGCAGCGGGCGTCCGCGACGAAGGCTTGCCGCTGAACTTGCCGATGTGTTGGTCGGCGTCGCCGGTGCCGTGGCCGTCGCAGTGGGCACAAGAGGTCGCCGTGGGCACGTCGGTCGGCGTCGGTGCGTCGGTGGCCGTCGGGACCGGCGTGTTTTCGACCACGGGCGTGTTGGTCGGTGCGACCAGGACGACGGCTTCTGCGATCGGTTCCTCCAGAGCCGCTTCTGCTTCCCCGGCATTTGGCACATTGCCCGCGTCATCCGCTTCCTGGGCGGCGACGGTTGCGGCCAGCTCCTCTTGTGACGGCGGTGTGGCGATGTCAATCTCCTCCACGATCGGCGTCATCTCCAGCGGGTTCTCCGGGTCCATCTGCACGCTCAGGTTGCTCACCGCATCTACGCCGCGCGCGGAGAGATCGCGCACCAGGCGCAGCGGCGAGCGTTGCGTCCGCATGGCCAGCACCACGGCGAAGAGCACGATCAACAGGACGGGCAGCCCCCACACGAACCAGCGCGACGGCGCCGCCTTGAGTTCACGTCCGCAATTGGGACAGATGACCAGGCTGGACGGTGCGTCCTTGCCGCAGTGGCGACAGCGCACGTTGCGGGCGCGGACGCGCAGCGGTTCGCCACACTCCTCGCACACCGATGCGTCGGGATGGTTGCCCGCACCGCAATGGGGACACGGGCGCGTGCCCAGCGTCGGTTCGTCCGGCACGGCCGCGGACCTTGTGCGTTCGCCTGCAGGCGCGTCGCCATACTTCCTTTCCGTCATAAACGTTCCTTCGACGTTTCTACGCGGTGTTGTGCAGCAACGAGGGAGACCATGCGTAAATCCGGGCGGGCCTTGACCGACAGCGTCGATCCGCGATCAGGTTTTTGCGGACACAAACCAGGTTTCTCCGAGAAACCTGGTTTGTGAATGCCCACCCAAGTATGCCAAGTCCCAATGACACCTCTAGGCAAGGCGGCCGCGCAGGGGGCATTCAGCGCCCGGCCGCAGCGCACGGCTATTGTCCGAGTAGCGAAAGCCAGTCGATGCCTTGCTGGGTGCTGCGCAGATCCTGCACGGTGACGATGGCGAGCAACCCCAGCAGCAGGACGAAGCCGACCATGTGCACCAGCCCCTCGCGTTCCGGGTTGATGCGCCGGCCGCGCAGCGTTTCGATCAAGATGAAGAGCAGCCGTCCGCCGTCGAGCGCCGGCAGGGGCAGCAGATTGGTGATGGCCAGGGCCGCGCTCAGCACCGCCGACAGCCGCAGGATCGGGAACCACAGGCCCGTGTCCCTGGTGGCGTCGATCGCGCCGCCCACCATCTGCGCAATGCCGACCGGGCCGCTCAACTGGGCGTCGGCCGGGGAGAGCGTGCCCATGAGCAGGGCAAAGGGCAGTTGCAGCACCAGGAGGATGTACTCGCCGGTGCTCAGCACGCCCCGCCAGAGCGCGCTGAAAATCGGCAACGTGGCCAGCGTCGTGTTGGGCCCAATCTGCACGCCCAGCGATCCCTCGCCCGGCGGCGGGTCGACCCGCGGCGTGATGTTCACCGTCACCCAGGCGTTGTCGCGCAGCAGTTGCATAGAGACTTCGGTGCCCGCCTTGGCCTGGATGACGTCGTTGAGCGTGTTCTCGTACGAGATGACCGTGTCGTCCACGGCATAGACGAGGTCACCTGCCTGCATGCCCACGAGCGCAGCGGGGCTATTCTCTGCCGTGGCGAGAATCTCCGTGGTGAGCACCTGCAGGAAGCTCGTGCCGTCCAGCAAGTCGCTTACACTCACCGCACCGTCAAAGGGCAGGGTCATGACTTCGCCGTCGCGGCTGACCACGATGGTGCCGGTGGACAGGGTTCCCGCATTGTTACGCTGCATGACCCGGTAATTCATGTCGTCCAGGCCACGGACCAGCGCCGGGCGGCCGTCCACGTCCAACACCAGATCGCCCGTCTGCAAGCCGTAGCGCGCAGCCGTCGACGTAGGCGCCACATCCCCCAGCAGCGGGTAGGCCGCGGGCGCAGGGAAGCCGGCCATGAAGCTGGCGGCGAACAAGACGATGGCCAGCAGCCCGTTCATCAGAGGCCCGGCCAGCAGGGTGGCGGCACGTGCGCCGCGGCTCGCCGCGTTGAACGAACCGGGCGACATGTCGCCGGCATCCTCGCCCTTCATGCGGGCGAAACCGCCGAACGGCAGCAGGTTCAGCGTGAAGTCGGTGCCGTCGTAGGTAAAAAGCTTCACCAGGCGCGGTGGGTAGCCCATGCCGAACTCTTCCACCACGATGCCGTTGCGGCGGGCGACCCAGTAGTGGCCCAGTTCGTGGAAGAAGACCAGGATGCCCAAGACGATGATGAAGCCGAGAATTGTCGTTAACATGCGTTTCCCTTTTGCGCACTCGTACTCTGCTTGTAAATCCCGGCGGAAATGGACCTGCGGTTTCTACCAAAGGTACACGTGCCGATGTTCCGCCGTGGTATTTACGCCGCTCTAAACAAGCGTGTCGACCGGCAGCCGGCGCAACGAACATTATAGTCGTCGCTCAAATCCATGTCCAAAAGAAGCCATTCGGCCCACACATCAGTGTACTGCCGACGGGTGCTTCTGTTTGTAACTCATCACCCGTAGATCTGGGTCCCCAGCGGCGCATCGGGATCCACCAACACCGTCTTGAGCAGATCGGGCGTCAAGCCGCCGCACACGACGATGCGCAGCCCGGGCAACGCCTGCACCATGGCCAGCGACTGGGCCACCTTGGCCGCCATGCCGCCGGTCACGTCCACGCCGTGGCTGCCGCCCAACCCGGCGCGGATGGCGGCCAGATCGGCGGGCCGGATGGCGTCCAACCGGCGCGCGGCGGCATCCTGCTGCGGATCGGCCGTGTAGATGCCGTCGACCTCACCGGCGAGAACCATGCGCTGCGGTTGCAGGCGCGGCGCCAGCCAGTCGAAGATCTCCTCGGTGCTGGCGATGGTGCCGCCGCGCACGTCGTCCAGGGCCACGTCGCCGTGGATCACCGGCACGAGACCGGCCTCCAGCGCACGGGTCACGGTGGCGGCAGGGCCGTCGAGCACGCGGCCGTCCCGGCAACGTAGCGTCGCACTGGGCTGAATGGTCCACGCCGGGATGCCTGCCGCCAGCAACGCCGCGGTCACGATGCGGTTCAGCCGCGCAGCGGCGTCGGCCACGGCGGCGAAACCGTACCACTGGTCGGGCGTGGCCACGCCGTTGCGTGTGCCGTAGCGGCTGCCCATCACGTGGCCGAAGCTGCCCGAGCCGTGCCCGATGACCAGTTGCATGCCGGGTACTTGGGCCGCGCGGCAGCAATCTCGGCGGCGAGCCGGTGGATGACGTCCAGCCGGGGTGTTTCCGGCGCCCGCTTGTCGGTGATGAGCGAGCCGCCCAACTTGAGAAAGATGCGTTCAGCCATGCCGGCTCCTCGGCGCGTCGCCCGGGTCCGGCGTCGCCGTCGCGTTGACGGCCGCAGCGAGCATCGCCAACAACGTCTCCTCCTGCGCGGGCAGCACTGTGCGCGGGTCAAAGAGCAACGTGTCCCGCTGAATGCGGCAGACCACCGGCGCCGCCGCCGTGCGCAGCGCCCGCGCCGTCAACTCGGGGTCGGGCACCGTGACTGCCAGCAGCCGCGTGGGCAAAGTCTCGCCGGGGAGACTGCCTCCGCCCACCGCGCTCTCGCCTTCCTCTACGGCAAAGGCGGCCGTGGTGCGGGCACAGGCCGTTTCCAGGGCGCTGCACCAGTTCCGGGCCCGCTGCGCCAGGTCCGCCACGTCCGCGCCGATCATCTGCCAGACGGGAATGTCGACCAGGCGCGGCCGCGCTGGTAGCTGAGCAAGGTGGCGTCCAGCGCTGCCAGCGTCATCTTGTCCACCCGCAGGGCACGAGCCATGGGATGACGTCGCATGGTCGCGATCAGTTCCGCCTTGCCGACGATCAGACCGGCCTGGGGCCCGCCCAGCAATTTGTCGCCGCTGAAGGTGACGATGTCGGCCCCGGCGGCGAGACTCTCCTGGACCATGGAGCCGGGGGCGAGGCCGAAGCGCCGTCTCCAGCAACGTGCCGCTGCCCAGGTCGTCGATGAGGATTGCCGGTGCGCCGTCCCGGTGCGGGCTTGGGCGACGGCGGCCATTTCGGCCAGGGTGGGCTGGGCCACAAAGCCGAGCTGGCGGAAGTTGCTGCTGTGGATGCGCATGAGCGCGGCCGTCTCCGGGCGCGTGCGCTTTCATAATCGCGGACGTGGGTGCGGTTGGTGGTGCCCACTTCGACCAGCCGGCTTCCGCCGGCACGGAGCACGTCGGGGATGCGAAAACCGCCGCCGATCTCCACCAGTTGTCCCCGGCTGACGAGCACCTCCGTCCGGTGCAGAGGGCCGCCAGCGTCAGGTAGACGGCGGCCGCGTTGTTGTTGACGACCATGGCGTCTTCCGCGCCGGTCAGCGCGCGCAGGCGCCCGGGCGTGGTCGTGACGGCTGCCGCGGTGCCCGCGTCCAGCGTGTACTCCAAGTTGCTGTAGCCTTGACTGACCCGGTCGACGGCCCGGCGTGCGGCTCGCTCAGCGGCGCGGCCTAAATTCGTGTGCACGATCACGCCCGTGGCATTGATGACCGGGCGCAGCGACGGCGCATGGCGTTCCTCCAGCGCCGCGGCGGGCGCGCCGGCCAGGTTGCGGCCGCGGGCGCGTGCCCGCCGGCGGCGATCCGTCGCGTGCAGCGTCGAGGAGATCGCGCAACGCAGCCGTCACCGCGGCGCTGCCGTACTCGGCCGCCAGCAGCTTGATGGCTGGTCGCGTAGCAAGGTGTCGACGGCCGGCAGCTTGCGGTATTCCTGTTGCATGGTATGGGCGGCAATGCGCCCGGCGTGTGGGTTGCTCATGGTGTCGCTTTGTGTCGGATCGGGGGCCACGTCGGGTGCGGGCGGCGGCCCATGTCCATGACGCTCGTATCCATGACAGTCCATGTCCATGAAAAAGGGCCGGCCTCATGGACCGACCCTGTGCGGGTGCTGCATACCGAAATCCCGTGCGGCAACAGCCTGACCGACTGCGTCATCGTGCCGCCGATGAAAACAACGCCGGTGTCTACAAGCATCAAGAGTGGGCGAAAAGGGACTCGAACCCCTGACCTCCTCGGTGTAAGCGAGGCGCTCTAACCAGCTGAGCTATTCGCCCGTCTTTGGTCTCTGCCCAAGCTCCTCAGCGCCCGCCCCGACGATTGACGCAGGGAGGCGCGCACTCGGATCGATTCCACATGCAAAGGCTGACGTACTATACTTGCTCACACCGGTTTCTGTCAACAAAATTGCAGCGGCATCTCCTGGCAAAGTCCGGCGCAGGCGTCACGGCGGAACGTCGCCATCGCGACCACTGCCGGGAACCATCGAGCCACTTTCGCCGGGATTTGCCATGCTGTCCACGCGACCACGCCGGGGCGGCATGACCGATGGGCGCACTGCCCAATCCGTCGTACCCGCCCCGGCGCGGTTCTCGTTCATTGTGGCGTAAATACCACAGCGGAAATTCGGCACTTGTACTTCTGGTAGGAACCGTGGGTCAATTTCCGCCGGGATTTACCACGTTCTGTTGACATTTCGGGCCGCACGGGTTGGAAACCCGGTACTGACAGCGAGAAGTGCCCTCCGGCACTGATTCTGTAGTCGCTGAGGCGACTTTTCAGTGTCAGCATCGGTTTCCAACCGTGAAAATCTATTCTTCGACCTCGTCGAACTTATCGTTGGGACGCACGATCATGATCGGCACATCCAAATGGGTCATGAGATATTGGGCGACACTGCCGAAGACCAGGCGGGTCAGGCCGGTGCGTCCGTGGGTGGTCATGGCGATCATGTTGATGTCATGGTTCTGCACATAGCGGGCGATGGCCTCGGCCGGATGGCTGTCGAAGCGCACCTCGGTGGTGACGGTGTAGCCGGCCAATTCGAGCAGATGCACATCTTCCCGCATGGACTGCGCGGCGGCGCGGTCGAACTCTCCCATTCCTGGCTGGCGTAGATAGGATGCTGTGCTTCCGCAAGTCGGCGGCGCTCGTACACCATCACCTTGCTGTCACTGCTGGCCGGGCGCGCCCGGCGTGCCGATGTGCCCGTGGGGTTCCCCTCCACGCGCAAGAGGATCAAGTCGTTGTACTCCGGTGGCAGGTAGCCGAGAGGTGCGGGAAGATCTGGCGCGAATCCGAGCCATCGATCAGGACGAGTACTCTATTCTTCGTCATCTTAGGTCTGTCTCCTTTGACGTAGCCGCTGCGGCGACCGGTGATCATGTCTGTCGCCTTGCTGCCGTAGCGGATCTTGAATCGTCATCGATTCTTGGAAATTCACCATTCGTGTTGTCGTGACGTAGCGTAAATCCCACGGCGGCATTCGGCACTTGCATCTCTGAAGGAACCGTGGGCCTATTCCCGCCGGGATTACCTATTCTGATCGTGACTCATTTCGACCCAGAGCGCAAGGGATGGGTGCCATTGACTTCTTGGGACAGGTGTCATGGGGGGACGGCGCGGCCACGTTTTTGTGCGCCCGATTTGACGGAATGTCGGGCGGGTTCTATGATTGTAGCCACTTTTTCACCGCTATGCACGGTAAGTCCCGGCGGAAACGGACCAATCATTCCGATTCGTGGTAGCGATGCCGAATTTCCACCATGGCATTAACGCCGCAGCCAGATAGTGACCCATGTCCACCTTTTCCCGCGTCGGCATCCTACATCACCCCAAGAAACCGGAATCCATCTCTCTCTCCAAGGAGATCGGCGATTTTCTGCTGACCCAGGGAATTGCGGAGATCTGGTACGAGTCCGCGTGGGAAGAAGAGCGCATCCTGAGCCATCTGCAAACGGTGGACTTGCTGATCACCCTGGGCGGCGACGGTACACTGCTGCGCGCGGCGCGCATGGGCGCACCGTACGATCTGCCCATGCTCGGCGTCAAGATGGGCCGCTTGGGCTTCCTGGCGGAGATCCAGCCCGATGCCTGGATCGAGCCGCTGCGCGCGATGCTGGAGGGCCACTACTGGGTCGAAGAGCGGCTCATGGTCAACGTGCGCGTGGAACGCATGGACCAGAAGTCAGGGGCCCGCGCCGTGCTCTGCGAATACGATGCGCTCAATGATGTGGTGCTCTCGCGCGGCGATCTGGCCCGTGTGGTGCGCATCAGCGCGGAGCTGGACGGCGGCTACCTCACCACCTACACTTGCGACGGTCTCATCGTGAGCACCGCGACCGGCAGCACCGGCTACGCTCTGGCCGTGGGCGGTCCCATTCTCCCACCGGAGCTGCGCAACATTCTGGTGATTCCCATTGCGCCCCATCTCAGCATGGACCGCGCGGTTGTCCTCTCGGAAGGTTCGGAAGTGCGCCTACAGGCATACGCCGATTATCATCCCATGCTGACCGTGGACGGGCAGGTGGTGGTGGAATTGTTGGAAGGCGACCACGTCGTGGTCGTCGGCAGCCCGCACACGGCCCGCTTTGTGCGGCTCAACGACCGCAGCTATTTCTACAAGTCGCTCATGGACAAGCTGCGCTGGTCTGACGGGCGCCCTGATGCCTAGAACCGGATCCAGCGCTTTCAGGATAGGATCACACCGTCGCCGAACGAGGAAACAACGGAACGATGACCCAACAGACGCAGCCAATGGCTGAAACCGAGACCATTCTCTACTGCAAGAACCACCCCGACCGTGAAACGCTCCTGCGCTGCAACAAATGTGGCGAACCCATCTGTATGCAGTGCGCGGTGTTGACCGATGTGGGCTATCGCTGCAAAGAGTGTATCGCCCAGGTGCAGAACAACTACTTCAATGCGCTGACGCAAGACAACCCGGTCGCCTTTTTGGTCGGTTTCGGCGTATCCTTGGTGGCCACCCCGATCGTGGGCCTCTTCTTGGGACGTCTCGGCTTCTTCGGCATTCTCATCGCACTCTTCGTCGGTTCCGGCGCGGGCGCGTTGCTGGCCGAAATCATCCGGCGGGCGGTGGGACGGCGTCGCGGGCGCAACCTGCGTTATTTCGCCATGGCCGGAATCGTGCTCGGGGTGTTGGTCGGCTCATTTTTCGTCCTCATGTCCAGCGGGTTCTTCCCATTGCTGAGCATTCCCATGCTCGTCTTTACCGTATTGGCGTTGGGCACTGCCCACCAAGTGTTGCGGGTCTGAAGCGGCGGCGTTTTTGCTTGCGGGCGCGTTTACGACTGTGCTATGATGGCAGGTGTCGGCCGCCGTCGACCACATCCCAAACAGTGAGGGGAGATCACCGTGCCCATGGATCGTCGCCTGGTACTATCATACCTACTCGCGCTGCTCGCGCTGACTGCGTGTACCCGTGAACGTCCCACACCGGAGGCCGTGCCCACGCTCCCGTCCTCGACCGTGGTGGAAACGCCCGTGCCGGACGCCGGCGCGACGGATGCCGTCGGGTCGGAGCCGGCCGTGGTCGATCTCACGGCGGAGGCGCCCACCGATAACGCGGCCACGCCGTCCCCCGAAGCGGAAGCCACGGAGGACGTGACGACCTTCCAGTACATCGTGGAGCCGGGCGATACCCTGGGCGGCATCGCGCTCGAGTACAATGTGGCCCCCGAAGATATCCGCCGCCTCAACAATCTCTTCAGCGATGAAATCCAAGTTGGTCAGCCGTTGCTGGTCCCGGTGGGCGAAGGTGTCTACCTGCCCGGCATGCCGACCCCCACGCGCGGGCCGTTCGTCTATGAAGTCCAGGCCGGTGACACCATCGGCTCGATTGCGCTCAAGTTCGGCAAGGACATGATCGAACTGATCGAAGCCAACGCCCTGACCGAATCGGACATTCTCTCGATTGGCCAGAAGATTTTGATTCCCGATTATCAGCCCACGGCTGCCGATCTGACATCGTCCGGCGGCAGCGCCACCGGGAGTACGGTGGCGGCCGACGGCGTGGTGGAGCATGTGGTGCAGCCGGGCGAGACGCTGGGTACCATCGCTGAGAAGTATGGCATCAGTTCCGCTGAACTGGCCCGGGCCAACAACATTGCCAATCCCAATTTGCTGCGTGAGGGTCAAGTCTTGCGCATCCCCGGCATCGATCCGCCGACGGCGGCGCGTCTACGCGGGGAGACCCATGTGGTGCAGTCGGGCGAAAGCATGTCCCAGATCGCGCTGGACTACGGGGTGACGGTCGACGCCATCCTCGCCGCCAACGAATTGAGCAACCCCAACGATCTGCGCGTGGGCCAGGAATTGGTCATCCCCGCGCCATAGCGGCCTGGCGTCCGGCCGGTGAATTTCTGCGTGACGCGAATTTGAGCGGCATTCACGGCAAAGTGGCAAGCCCCTTGCGCGGGCATCCGCGTCGGCAACTGCTCGGTTTTGCTGGGGTGGAGACTCACGGTGCGGATAGCTCACGGTGCGGATGGAATGACCAGTTCGATCCCCGCAAGGTAGACCGGGTCGGGGCCGATGTTCGCGACATTGGCTTCGTAGATCAGCGTCCACAACTCCTCGTCGCCGTAGTACCGTATGGCAAGCTGCTTGAGAAATTCACCGGATTGTACCACGTGCGTCTGCACGGATGCCGGCGCATCGTCCGCGGGCGGTGGCGCGCCGGTGACAGGCGTCGCCTCGGCAACCGGTCTGTTCGGGACGACGGTGGTGTGGCCGACGCATCTACAGCGTCCGGCACATCCACGGCGTCCGGCACATCCTCAGTGGCCGGTGCGTCCGTCGGCGTTTATGTGTAGACGACGGCAGGGTGGCGATTGCGTCCAAATCCGCTTCCCATGGATTCGCGGAAGACCCATGCCTCGCGCCGTCGGGCAGCAATGATGCGCACCCACGCGTTGTCAATGGTGCGGGCGATGGCCGGAAAGACGGCCCCCCTTGGGCAGCAGCCCAGTGAACGTGACTGACTGACGTCCGCTGCGGGCGTTGACTTCGTACCGCAGCGGGCACGTACGGTGATGGGCGCCGGTGCGGATGGCGTGGGGCGTGATGCTGTTGCAGTAGGCGTGATCGTGGCGGCTGCGTCGCCGTGGCTGGTTGCCGCAGCTGCTGCGGTGCCGTCGCATCTTTGCGGTGACCGTCGCTGCTTTGCCTCGACAGTTTCGGTCGGTGTGGCAGACGGTTCCGGCTCTGGGTGTTTGCAGGTCGCCGTGGATTGTGCCGTCCTGGTGGGTAAGGGCGTATGGGTGGGCGCTGCGGTGGGCGGGACGCGCCGTTGTCACGCCGTGGGCGCTGCTGGGACCGCAGCAACTGCGCTGTTGCTCACGGGCTCGAGACCGGCCGTTGCCCTGGAGCGTTGGCATCTGTGCCGCCGGCACCAGCATCCAGCGCGGATGTCGCCGCCATTTGCGCCATCGTCCGAGTGCGCCACCGTCACCGGCGTCATGATCCACCACCTCGACCACGGCGCCGGGCGTTTGGGCGAGAACTGTGTTTGTGACCTTGGGGATGAGGCTGAGCACGGTCGGTTCGTTGGGCAGTGTGGGCGCGGCCGACGCGGCCACCGCGGAGACCTGTCCCGCCACACTCGAGTCCGCGCTTGGGCGCAGCAGGCGTACGCCGATGAGCACACCGGCGACCAGCAACAGGCCCGCCACGATCAGCATCCAGGGCGGCCTGCCGGCGATGGGTGCGCCGGGGGGCGCCACGTCCACGGTCAGTGGGATGCGGGCGCGCACACCGTCCATGTCGATCTCGATCCAGCTTTCGTACTGCCGGCCCGGGGTCAACTCGGCGGTGTTGGCCTCGATTTCCAAGTTGAGCGGCAACGGTTGCGCCGCGTTGAGACGTTGGCCTTTGACAATGGTGAACCAGCTTTGGCCGTCGCCCGTATGCAACTGTAGCGCTTTGGCTTGCGCGCCGCTGTTGCCGATCTGGACGCGCCGTTGCACCGCCTCGCCGTGGGGCACGACGCCGAAGTCGACACGCTCGGGCCAGATCACCGGCTCCGGCAAGCTGACGCCGCGCTGGTCTGCCGGGACGCGGCTGATCAGCAGTTCGTACGCCTCGTTGATCTCTTTGAGTTTCGCCTCGGCATACGCCCGATCCGCGTCTTGGCGATAGCGGTCCGGATGGAAGATCCGGACAAGTTGGCGGTACCGTTCCCTAATCTCGTCGGGAGTCGCGTCATAGGGCAGGTCAAGCGTGCGATGGGGATCATTCATGCCACGGTCGCTTCAATCCGGTCTGTCAACGATGTCGGGGACGGTCTCCGTACGTGGAACGGCCGGCGCTGGAAGAATTCCGTTCTCATGCAATAATCGGGCTGTCGGTGCCAATTCCTTCGGAAGTCCCGCGGCCGCCAGTGGTGCTGCCGGGTCTGCACTGATGCAGGAACTGCACGGGACATCGACTGGGTTCGGCCTGTGCGTCGGCCGTGTAGATGGCGGCACTTCCTGTTATAATAAGCGAAATTGCGGCATTTTCCCATTCAAAACCGGTTTCGATATTTATGAAACGAACGACAACATCATCCTTTGGCACAGGGCGGCGTGAGTCCCATGACGCCTCGGCATTTTACGAACGGAACATGCTTCAGGATGCCTCCACGGTGCCTGTCGATGCGCGCGATGTAGAGATCCCGACGCCTGAAGGCTGGGCGGATCGGCTCTATTGTCAATCCTCCACAGCCATGTCCCAGGTGCCGGATAACGGTGTGGCGTTGGCCTTCACATCACCGCCGTACAATGTGGGGAAGGACTATGAGGGCGACCTGACCTTCACTGAGTATTTGACTTTGATCGAGGACGTCGCGCGTGAAGTCCATCGGGTACTGCGCCCGGGCGGACGATACGTCGTCAACATCGCCAACTTGGGGCGCAAGCCGTACATTCCGCTCCACGCCTACTTCTACCAACTGCATATGCGGGTCGGCTTTTTGCCCATGGGCGAGATCATTTGGCAGAAGGCACGCGGGGCCAGCGGCAGTTGTGCATGGGGCAGTTGGCAGAGCGCCAAGGCGCCCCGCCTACGCGACATTCATGAGTATTTGCTCGTCTTTGCCAAGCAGGACTTTTCGCGCCCGGATCGGGGAGAATCCGACATCGCGCGCGACGAGTTTATGGATGCGACGCTCTCAATCTGGGAAATTCCGGCCGAATCGGCCAAGCGTGTCGGCCACCCTGCGCCCTTCCCCGTTGAACTGGCGGCGCGTGTTATTCGCCTCTACTCCTACGTCGATGACGTCGTCCTCGATCCCTTCATGGGCGCGGGGACGACGTGCTTGGCCGCAGCGCTCAACAAGCGCCATTACGTGGGGTTTGACATTGATCCCGTCTATCGTGCGCTGGCACAGAGTCGACTTGATGCACGCGACGCACGGTGATCTCCCGTACTGTATTGTGTGACCCCTACATGGTGACAGCGAACCCAATCCGGCTGGGCAGGACGCGTCTGTCCATGCCCTGGTTTTGCCTCTAGCTTCGCCGGTTCATGTGAAGTTCCGCAGTCGATTCTCCTTCACCTCCACTACGATCCTTCTCTTCACATCGGTTTTCCTGTTTAGTTTCGCGGCCGTCCGTGGCGCTGTGCCGTCCACAGGCTGCGGCTGTGCCTAACTCCATCCGCGCCGCTGTCCTCGAACATGAGCAGCGGGGCTTTTTTGATGCGCCCGTCGAATAGAGAATGATATTTTATGGTTTTGGGTATCGTTCTATTTGTCGTTGGCGTTATGGGTAGAAGACATTGGTGGATTCCGCGGTATAACGCGTGTGTAACCTTTTTGTAATAAAATCAACCGGGCTTGATGGCTCACTTGCCTCGGTTGAAGTGGATCGAAATCTTCTCTCGTTATGCGATTTGTAATCAAATCTTGGTATCGTGAGTGTTGGTGAGAGTTGTATTTGTACGGCATTGGCTCGCGCCGGTCTTTGGGAGATCTCAGGCTATCGAGTCACACCTCCGGTACTCAAGCGTAGCCGCACATCAAACAGAAGATAGATCCGGCGAACAGGTGTGCTTCGCCTGGTGTGCCGTACAACAGATGTACAAATCCTGTGAATGTCATCAGAAACTCAAAGGAGAAGCAACTTCATGACAGAGATTCAACGTAAGACGCACAGTGCCAAACGCAGACGCATCCTGGCGATTGTGGCCGTCACCATGGCGCTGCTCATGACCATGAGCGCGGTGGTGTTGGCCGGCAAGTCGACATTGGGTGACTTTGTGTGGCACGACAGCAACGCCGACGGCAACAAGACCCCCGGCGAAATCGGCATCAACGGTGTCGTCGTCAACCTGTACCAGGACGGCGAGAACGGCAATCCGAAGGACGGCGTGAT
>JAWKOK010000065.1:0-28010 GCA_041391205.1 Caldilineaceae bacterium | reverse complement strand
CGATGACGCAGCCGGGCAGGGCATCACGAATGATCTCTGCATAGTGTGCGGCGTAACGGGCGACGCGGGCGCATTTGTGTTGCGTCCACGCGGCCTGGTGTTGCGCAAGGATGGCGGCGGGCGTGTCCGCGTCGATGCCAGTGGCGTTGCAGAAGTCGGCAATGCAGTCCGGGCAGAAGCAGCTTTCCTGGAGATCGGGGTCCGGCTGCTCGAACCAGCCGCCGTAGGTCAGGTAGTCCAGCCAGATGCCGGCGGGCTTGTACGTGTTGACGCCGGCGCGCAGGTTGGCCTCGGTTTCGTCCAGAAACCACTGCTTGGACAGGCAGACGCCTTGCACCAGGCGCCCGTAGCGGATGGGCTTGCCGTCCACGCCGATGGGAACCAGATCGGGATGTTTGGCGAAGTCGGCGCGGAAGGTCTTGAACTCCACGCAGGCGTGAATGCCGTGGGCTGCGCACGCCTCGAACGCGGCCTCGTCAAACATGTGAAACCACGCCGTGTTGGCCCCATGCGCAGAAAACCGGTCGATGTACTCGATGGCGGCGCTGCCGTAGGGCCCGATGAGGGGTGAGGTTGTCATGGTGAACTCCAGGGTGTGAAGAATGAGGAGTGAAGATTGAAGATTGGGTCAAGCGCCGGCCTGTGGAGTCAGGCGATGATTGCGACGACGGCCGACTGCCACAGACGCTGCTCCGAACCCGAACGACAGCACACCCAATCTTCACTCTTCAATCTTGTTGTTCAAATCGGCCCGCCGCCCGCGTGGACGGAAAACTCATTGTTCTCCGCGGCCACGGCCGCCGCCGGCTTGGCCGCGCGCAGGGCGTCGAAGAGGGGCAGTTCGCCGGTGCACACGGCGTGGTCGGCGTAGAGATACATGGCCGCGGACCAGGCCTGCTCGTCGAAGCCCATGGGGTGGCCGCTGCGGCCGTGGAGCCACTCGTTGAAGCCCCACGCCTGGTGGTCGCCCAGTTGGTTGGCTTCGGCCAGGGAGATCAGCAGACGCTCGGCCTCGTCCTGCCAGCCGTGGGCCACCAGCGCGGCCACGTGGAAGCCGCCGATCATGGGCCAGATGCCGCCGTTGTGGTACTGGTGGGGCAGGTTGAGGTTGCGGCTGCGGTAGTACTCGCGCCAGTCGGGGTCGCCGGGGAAGATGGGCGGATAGATGGCCTTGGTGGGGTACGGTTCGGCCATGCCCACCTGTTTCATGTAGCGCAAGATGTGTTCGCGGCGGTGGCCGTCGGCCAGACCGGTGAGGATGGCGAGACAGTTGCCCAGGCTGTCGCACCAGTCCCCGTACTCGCGAAACGCGACCCAGGGCAGGTAGAAGGGCCGGCTGGAGATGGTGCCCATGTTGTGATAGATCATGAACCATTCCAAGCGGATGGCCTGGAGCCGCTCAAGGTGCTCGGCGAAGTGCTCGGCCACCCAGCAACGGTCGATCCACATGAGCAAGTTGATGCGCTCGTGCACGCCGGCCGCGTCCACGTCGGGCAGGTAGACCGGTGTGCCCGGGGGCAACGCACGGGCCAGCTCCTCGTGGGCCAGCTTGGCCGCGTACCAGAGCGCGTTGTCGTAGAGCACGTTGTAGCGCACGGCCAGCAGGTCCATCCAATCGGCCGCCTCGGGCACTTCCAGCAGGCCGCACTCGTTCATGTCCTGGTATTCCAGCCAGACCAGCGCCTTGTCGATGGTGGGGGCTGTGCGCCGCCAGGAAATCCACGTCGCCGCGCAACTGAAAATAGAGATAGTGGCCCAGAATGTACCAGAGGTTGCCGTCCATGCCGCCTGCGTTCTCGGTGGAGACGTAGCCGATGTCCGGGTTGACGTTACTGACTGGATGCCAGGCGCGGCGACCGCGCTGCTGCGATCCCGCCAGCGATGCAGCCAGGCCGATCAACCCGGCGTCGCCGGTAACGCACGCCGCGTTCAGGAAGAGGCCGTCGCTGCCCTGTTACCTGGCGGCGCCCGCGGCCAGCGCCGAGGCGCAGGCCCGTGGGGCGTGACGCAGTGATGGAGAATGGCGCGGGTATGGCTGCGGGCGTCGTTGAGCAGGGTCTGATTCATGTTTCGTCCTCAAATAGCGAAAAACCATCCAACGAAATGTCAAGCGTGCAGACCTGACATTGCGCAGTGAATTCAATCCAGACAGTCTGGTGCGATCGTAGATATCTGCATCATGGTTCACTGAGCCGCCGCTGTCATCGCTCTCGGGCCAAGGCCAATGATGCAGGTAAGCGATGCGCCCAATTCATCATACCGGGCCAGATAAACTCAATTGCTGCGGCGACGTCAGCCGTAGTGGAACGGCTGGACTCAGCAATCCGCAAAATGCGCTTCTGTTGCCGAGACGTTAGGGAGACTTGGATTGCTACTTCGGACATAAAACGCTTCCTGGTCTATCCGGAGTGTGCACATGGCAATCGTATCACACGTGACGGCTCCATCCAATGCTGTTTTTGTGCTCAATTTGCCCACAAACAAGGGGCCGCCATCTTGCGACGGCGACCCCTTCATCCCCAAACCCACCCTCACCGGTTGGATGCGTCAGCGTGTTGGTCGTGACAATACGCTTTGACCACTGGCCCCATCGTAGCCGTACCCATGTACCCCTTGCTGGAGGTCACAGTCAGGGAGGGAAGCCTGCTCCGGCGCTTCCGTGCAGTGGTGCCAATTTGGCCCATGGCGGGGCGTACGCTCGCCCGCATCGTTCCGGTTACCAACTTCATCTGTGCGGTTCTATTCCTCGAGCAAGTCCACGGTCCAGTTGCGACCCTGGATCTTGGTGTCGAGTTCCCGCTGCTCCCGCGCCAACTCATCAGCCGCAGCGCGCCAGGCCGGCACGTCGATAGTGCTCTCGTAGCGGATCTCGTTGCGGCCGAAGCGCTGGTTGAAGGTGGCGTTCACCGTGTTCTGCAGCGTGCCGAAGCGCATGCGCAGCACATCGCGCACGGCGATGGCCTCGGCGATCTGCATGCCGCCTGGGTCGCTTGCATCCAGCGGCGTGGCCACGTTGGTGGCATTGATGCGCTGGATAAGATGGAGCAGCCGCTCCGCCAAGCGATTGTACTCGGCGAGCAGCACGTCCGGCTCTTCGGCCGGCCGATCGCCTTCCTGAACGCGGGCGTAGTTGCCCATCCGCTGCTTGAGCTCGGCCATACGCGTCTGGATGGTCGCCCGTTCGATCAGGGCTTCGGCAAGCTTCATGTTGCACCTCCACGTACATGCCTGCACACGGATGCGACACCATGGCGGGCGGGGGAAAGAGTCGGCCGCGTATCGGCCTATCGCGTCGCATGGAGGCAAGAATAACACACAATCTTGTGCGTGTCAACCCGAAAATACACAAAAAACACAGTTACACACAAAACACCACGTACTTGTACGACGATGTCGAGTCATGCTATACTTCGGTTTGATTTTGGCACAGTCCGATTGGCGGACAGATACGCCGCTCCATATCCCCCGGGAGGAAAGAGAATGATGAGTATCCCTTCGATCTTAGACAACCTGCCGCCCGAACTTCGGCCGACGATCGCGGCATTGGTCGACGCGTTGGGACAACGCGTCGCCGAACGCTACGCCGTGCGTCGAACCGACTTCGAAGCCTTGACCAGCGCCATTGAGACGCTGGACAGTTTCAGCAGCAGCAAAGAGGAACGACTCAGCCGGGTGAGACTGTTGTCGAGGAACTGGCCCAGGCCCAACAGCGCACGGAACTGCGGGTCGAGGAACTGGCCCAGGCGCAACAGCGCACAGAACGGCGGGTCGAGGAACTGGCCCAGGCCCAACAGCGCACGGAACTGCGGGTCGAGGAACTGGCCCAGGCGCAGCAGCGCACAGAACTGCGCGTCGAGGAACTGGCCCAGGCGCAGCAACGCACGGAGACACTACTGGCCGAACTGACGCGTTCACACCTGCGGCTTGAACAGCGCGTCGGGCGCAACACGGGCATCTTGCTGGAACTCACCTATCGCGACAAGGCCTACGCCTACTTCGGCACGCTGCTGCGCAAGGTACGCGTCGTCTCGTTGCAGCAGATTGAGGCGCAACTGGAAGAGCACCTCTCCAGCCGCGAGTTCCGGGAACTCCTGCCGCTGGATCTGCTGGTGAAGGGGAAAGTGCGCGAGCTCGATCCGTCGCCCGAAGTCTATCTAGCGGTTGAGATTTCGTCGGTGGTGGACGTCGGCGATGTGGAACGCGCCGAGCGTCGGGCTGCGCTACTTCGCCAGGCCGGAGTTGCGGCAATCCCTGCTGTCGCAGGCGACGACGTAACCGAAGGCGGGGAAGACTCGGCGCGCCAAGCCAACGTCTTGCTCGTACAGAACGGCACCAAACGGTTTTGGGACGCAGCGCTGGCCCAGGTCCATCGCCAGGCGTCGTAAAACGACCCGCATCAACCGCCGGGCAACTCCCGGTCCCGAATCCCAATCAGGTACAACAACCCGTCCAAACCCATGTCGCTGATCGCGCCCTGGGCTTGCCGGCGCACCACGGGCTTGGCGTGGAAGGCGATGCCCAAGCCCGCCTCACTGAGCATGGGCAAGTCGTTGGCGCCGTCGCCCACGGCGATGGTCTGGGCCAGCGACAGCCCTTCCTTGGCCGCGATCTCGCGCAGCCGCGCCGCCTTGCCCGGCCCGTCGATGATGTCGCCCACCACCCGCCCGGTGAGCTTGCCGTCCACAATCTCCAGCCGGTTGGCGTAGACGTAGTCGAAGCCCAGCTTTGCCTGCAGAATGTGGCCGAAGTAGTCGAAGCCGCCCGAGATGATGCCGATCTTGTAGCCCAAGCGCTTGAGCGTGCTCGTCACCTTTTCGGCACCGTCCATGAGCGGCAGCCGCGCGCCGATCTCGGCCAGCACGGCTTCGTCCAGACCGGCCAGCAGGGCCACGCGCCGAGTGAGCTTTCGCTGAAATCGATTTCACCGCGCATGGCCGCCCCGGTCACTGCGGCCACTTCGGCGCCCGCGCCGGCCGCGCCGGCCAGTTCGTTGATGACCTCGGTCTTGATGAGCGTGGAGTCCATGTCGAAGACGACCAGCCGCCGGTTGCGCCGGTAGATGTCGTCCAGGTGAAACGAGATGTCGATGCCGGTCTGCTGGGAGATGTAGAGCAACTGGGCACGCATGCGCCGGTCGTCGGTGAGGGCGCCGGTCACCGTCATCTGCACGCAGGCGCGCGGATGGACGTCGGGATTCTCCAGCGAGACGCGGCCGGAGAGGCGCGTGATCACGTCGATGTTGAGGCCGTTGGCCGCGATGACCGCGGCGACCTGGCTGATCTGCTGCGCCGTGAGCTTGCGCCCCAGCAAGGTGATGACCCGGCGCGGCCGCCCCTGCTCGTTGACCCACGTCTCGTAGCGGTCGGTTTCCACCGGCGTGAAGTTGACGGTGACGCCCAGCCGGTGCCCGGCAAAGAGCAGATCCTTGAGCACGGACGAGGACGCCTGCGCGTGGGGAATCTCCACCAGCAAGCCCAGCGAGAGATAGTCGTGGATGACCGCCTGGCCGATGTCCAGGATGTTGACGTCATGCTCGGCCAGCACCGCGGTCAGTTCGGCAAACAAGCCGCGCCGGTCTTTGCCGGTCACGTTGATGAGGATGACTTCGTTGGTCAACTGGGTGCCTTTCTGGGCGTGATGCGTGAAACGTGATGCGTGATGCGTGATATGTGAGGGGCGGATTCCGCCCCTCGCAATCCGCCCCCCGCCTCACTGCCGTTCCACGCGCAACAGCGTGTTGGCTTGGGGATTTTCGACGAGGGAAATGGCGCCGTCGGGCCAGAGAATTTCCAGATGAATGAGGGTGGCGTCGGCGGGCAGACCGAAGTGAACCTGGGTCGGGTCGCCGGAGATGTAGCCGCTGCCGGCGCGCACGTCGCGTGTGTACAGTCCCTTGTCGGTGAGCAGACCAAGCCGTGCGCCGATGGCGTCCCGGTTCTGCACGTCCGGCTGGGCTAGTTGGACCACCAGCGCATCGCCGCCGCAGAGTTGATTCTCGTAGAGCACGGCGGGCGCGCGCAGGTTGTTGACCACGATGTCCAGATCGCCGTCGCCGTCGAAATCGGCCATGCTCATGGCGCGGCCGCCGGCGGTGGCGTTGAGGCCCCACGCGGGCATGGCCACGAAGCCGTCGCCCGTGTTGCGCAGCGCCTGGTTCTCCTCCACCAACTCGTGGTTGGGCAGGTGCGCGAACATGGTCTCCTCGGCCATGCCGTTGACCACGTAGAGATCGAGCAGGCCGTCCTGGTCCAGGTCGCCGAACTTGGCGGACCAACTCCAGCCGGTGCCATCCACGCCCCACCCCGGCGCCTGGTTGACAAAGCCGTGCGGCGCGGCAAACTGGAGCACGTTCTCCATGATCTGCGGATCGCCCTCCATGTGCATCTCTTCGCTCATGCCCTCCATGAGCGGCCCATACGCAGCCATGAGCGCGGGGTCGTCGGCGTAGGGTTTCATGTCCGAGGCGAAGAGTTCAGGTTTGCCGTCGTTGTTGATGTCGCCCAGATCAATGCTCATGGTGCTGTGGGTGGTGGCAACAAAGGGTTCAGCCTGGGCCCAGCCGTCGTCGGTCTGGATGAAGGCGAAGTCGGGCACGCCGAAGTCGTTGCCGATCAGAATGTCAGTCCGGTGGTCGCCGTTCAGATCCTCGAACGCCAGCGCGAGGGCCTGCGCTTCGCCGGTCAGCCGCGTCGGCACGAAGCGGTCGCCCCGGTTTTCGTAGACGTAGACGCCGCTGCCGTCCATGCGATACTCGCTGCCGCGGTCGGTGAGGAAGCCCGCATCATAGGGCGCAGTGACCAGGTCCAGATCGCCGTCGCCGTCCAGGTCAAACCAGCCGAGCACATACGCGGGATGGGCCACATTGGGCAGGAAGGCGCGGGCGAAGGTGCGGTCGCCCTGGTTGCGCCAGTAGTTGACCGCGCCGGTGTTGGTTGTGAGCACGATGTCGCGCCGGCCGTCGTCGTCCACGTCGACAATGGTGACGGCGCGGGCGTGGCCGTCGCCCAAGCGCGCCGTGTCAAAGGTGAGGTCGCCCCGGTTCCAGAGAATCGAGTTGGGCTGAGCCTCGCCGCCCAGCACCAGATCCGGATCGCCGTCGTTGTCCAGATCGCCCACGGCGAGACCGGCGCCATTGGCCTCAAACATGCGCACCACGCCGTCGTCGGTGGTGGTGACGTGGTCCAGCGTGTGGGGCACGAACCGGTCCGTGCACGCGGCGGGCGCGGCCAGCCGGCTGGAGACCGCGATCACGGGCGCGAGGTCGTCGCCTTGGGCATGGGCCTGGGAGGGCAGCCCAAATGCGGCGAACAGACAACTGACGAGCACGATCCGGTTGAACCAGCGCATTTCTTCGCTCCTTCACAATCGACATCCGTCGCAAACTTGTGACGGTACGCTCCGCTATTCTATAATGGCCGGGTCGATTTTGCACACTCGGTTTGAATGCCTTGCGCCTTTGGCAGAAAGCGCCCGCCCATGTCCGGTCCCGCGCCGACGTTCACGGAATTACACGCTCGCCACGCCCCACGCCCTACGACTTCACCGCGGCGTGTGCGACCACGGCTGGATCGCGCCAGCCCCCCTGTCGCTGGGCCGGACACCCAGTCGCTCCACCGGCTGGAGCGGCTGCCGGACGGGCGCGCTGGTGGAACTGACGGTGCGGCGAATCTGCGCCGGGACTAGCCGTGCACGTGGACACCGCGCTGACGCCGGACGAGGTCGCGCATGTGCGCGGTCTGCGCTGGATACTCAAACTGGACGAAGATTTGGCCCCGTTCTATGCGCCAGCCGAGGAGGAACATGCGGGCATCTGGCGCACGGTGCACGAGGGCCGCGGCCGTCTCCTGCGCTCGCCCACGCTCTGGGAAGACGTGGTCAAGACCATCTGCACCACCAACATCGCGTGGGCCCAGACCAAGGGCATGGTCCAGCGCCTGGTGGATGCGCTGGGCACGCCGTGGCCGGCCGATGCCACGCAGCGCGCCTTCCCCACGCCGGCCCAGGTGCTGGACGGCGGGGAGACAATCTTTGCGGAGACGGTGCGGATGGGCTATCGTAATGGCTACGTGCCGCAACCGCCCGGAAGTGGCCGGCGGCGCCCGCAGTTGAAGCGCTGCGGACGGCCGACCTGTCGCTTGCGGCCATGAAGAAAGAGTTGCTCAGCATCAAGGCATCGGCAACTACGCGGCGCACACCCTGTTGGCCATCCTGGGGTATTACGGCGAAATTGCGGTGGACACCGAATATCGCAACTTTGTGACGCGCGTCCACTATGCCGGGGCGACCGTGGCCGACCGGGAACTGGCCACCTACTACGACCGTTGGGGTGATTGGAAGTATCTCGCCTATTGGTTTGATGCCACCTTCCACGCCGAGTCCGGTCACAACAGCGCAGTCTGATCTGTTTTGCCCGCCATTGACGGTGTGCTACACTGGGCGCGCTCTAATCCTGACATTCTTGCATTGGGTCCGATGGTCGGCCTGCGCTGATGCATGTAGCAGGATTGTCGGCGCGGTCGCGGTCAGCGCATTGCTGCATTGCGCAAATCGCACGCAAAAATGAACTTGCAAAAATGAATCGGCGCATCTTTGCAGATGCCCGCACTGAAAATGTTGTTCACGATCATTGTCGTTCATGATTCAATCTGGTGAAATGTCCTTATGACCAAACTTGTCATTGTGGAATCCCCCACAAAAGCGAAGACGATTCGCAATTTCCTGCCCAACGAGTACCGCGTCGAGGCGAGCATGGGCCACGTGCGCGACTTGCCCGCGTCGGCCAGCGAGATTCCGGCCGCCTACAAGGGCGAGCCGTGGGCGCGCCTGGGCGTCAACGTGGAACAGGAGTTTGATCCGCTCTACGTGGTCCCCGGCAGCAAGAAGAAAGTCGTCAAACAACTCAAAGATCTGCTCAAGAATGCCGACGAGTTGATCCTCGCCACCGACGAAGACCGGGAAGGCGAGAGCATCGGCTGGCATCTCTACGAAGTGCTCAAGCCCAAGGTGCCGGTGCAGCGCATGGTCTTTCATGAGATCACGCGCGAGGCCATCCAAGAGGCGTTGCAGCACACACGCACCATCGACGAGAACCTGGTGCGCGCCCAGGAGACCCGGCGCATTGTGGACCGGCTGGTGGGCTACACCATCTCGCCCCTGCTCTGGAAGAAGATCGCGCCCAAGCTCTCGGCCGGGCGCGTGCAGAGCGTGGCCGTGCGCCTGCTGGTGCTGCGCGAGCGGGAACGCCGGGCCTTCGTCTCCGGCACGTACTGGGATCTCAAGGCGCTGCTCAACAAGCGGCCCGACCAGCCGGACCACCGCTTCGAGGCGCAACTGGTCTCCGTGGGCGGGACGCGCGTCGCCACCGGCCGCGACTTCGACGAGCACACGGGCAAGATTGCCGAGGGCAAGGACGTGCTCCTGCTCAACCAGCAGCAGGCCGAGGAGTTACGCACGCGGCTGCTCAGCGGGCTGTGGCGCGTGGCCGCCATCGACGAACGCAACGCCAGCCGGTCGCCTGCGTCGCCCTTCACCACGAGCACGCTGCAACAGGAAGCCAACCGCAAGCTGGGCATGGGCGCCAAGGAGACCATGCGCGTGGCCCAGTCGCTCTACGAAAACGGCTACATCACCTACATGCGCACCGACTCGGTCAACCTGAGCGACCAGGCCATCAACGCCGCGCGCCGCCGGGTGACGGAGCTGTACGGCAGCGAGTACCTGTCCGACAAGCCCCGGCGCTATCACACCAAGACCAAGAACGCGCAGGAGGCCCACGAGGCCATTCGCCCGGCCGGCGACCAGATGCTGCCGGTGGATCAGTTGCCGCTGGACGGCCGCGAGCGTCAGTTGTATGATCTGATCTGGAAGCGCACCGTGGCCACCCAGATGGCCAATGCGCAGCTCAAATTTACCACCGCCACCATCGAGGTGGCCGATGCCGTCTTCCGCGCCAGCGGACGCACCGTGCTCTTTGCCGGCTTCTTCCGCGCCTACGTGGAAGGCTCGGACGACCCGGAGGCGGCGCTGGACGACCAGGACACCACCCTGCCGCCCTTGGCTGTGGACGAAGAGGTGGACTGCCGCGAGTTGGAGGCCATCGGCCACGAGACCAAGCCGCCCGCCCGCTACACCGAGGCGTCGCTGGTCAAGGCGCTGGAGGCCGAGGGCATCGGGCGTCCCAGCACCTACGCCACCATCATCGACACCATCATCGAGCGCGGCTACGCCTTCAAGCAGCGGCGCGAGTTGGTGCCCACCTTCACCGCCTTCGCCGTCACCGAGTTGATGGAGCAGCACTTCGACGACCTGGTCGATCTCGGCTTTACGGCCAACATGGAGCAGGAACTGGACGACATCGCCGAAGGCAAGATCAACTGGCTCAAGTATCTCAGCGATTTCTACTTGGGCGCGAACGGGCTGGAAAACCAGGTGCGCACCAAGGAAGCCAACATCGATCCTCGCCTGGCCAGCGGCGTGGACCTGGATAATTTGAACGCTGAAGTGCGCATCGGTCAGTTCGGCCCGTACATCGCCCTGGAAAACGACGGCGAGCGGCTGACCGCCAGCCTGCCCGATGCGCTGCCGCCCGCCGATCTGACCGACGCCATGGTCAAGGAGCTGCTGGCGCAGAAGAGCGACGGTCCCGAAATCTTGGGTGAAGATCCGGCCACGGGGCTGCAAGTGCTGCTCAAGGCGGGACCGTACGGGCCGTACGTGCAGCTAGGCGGCGACGAGGAGAACGGCAAGAAGAAGCCCAAGCGGGTCAGCCTGCTCAAGGGCATGGAGCCGGCCGACGTGGACCTGGAGCTTGCGCTCAAGTTGCTGAGCCTGCCCCGGCCGCTGGGCGAACACCCCGAGACGGGCAAGGACGTCAAGGCAGGCGTGGGCCGCTTCGGGCCGTACGTGGTCCACGACGGCACCTTTGCCAGCATCAAAGCGCCCGACGATGTGCTGACCATCGAGTTGGACCGCGCGCTGGACCTGCTGGCGCAGAAGGCCAAGAGCCGCGGCGGCAGCAAGTCGGTGCTCAAGGCGCTGGGCGAGCATCCCGCCGAGGGCGGCCCCGTCGACGTGCTGGATGGACGCTACGGCCCGTATGTCAAGCACGCCAAGATCAACGCCACGCTGCCCAAGGACGTCAAGCCCGAAGACGTGACCATGGAGATGGCGGTCCAGTTGTTGGCCGAGAAGAAGGCGAGCAAGAAGAAAAAGGGCGGCACGCGCAAGAAGAAGAGCTGATTTCACAGCCGACCCGCCTGCGCCTGCAGCCTGTGTTGCATAGTCCCATTTGCCGGTGCGTCCGTGGCTTGACCCGCGGGCGCGCCGGCAACCCTTTCACCGAGCGCCATCGCCACGCCGTCGCCCCACCCCGCGCTCATTCCAGTACGGCGTAAATACCACGGCGAAAATGCAGTCGCTCATCCTCTGGTAGAATCTGTCGACCCATTTCCGCCGGGATTTACTCACCATGTTCCATGGAGTCAGCCATGTTGCAACGGCGCTTTACCCTGGCGTCAAGTGTGGTGGCGGCAGGCATCCTGGTGAGCCTGCTGCTGTGGACGACGGCCTCTGTCAGCCGCGCCGACGCGCGCTCGTCGGACATTGACCTCTGGGTCACGCCGCTCGGGCTTAGCTTCGGTCCCGTGCCCGTCGGCGAAATCAGCGCACCCCAGACCGTGACCCTCACAAATTTGAGCGCGCAGCCGCTGGCCGGTTTCACGCCCGACCCACCCGCCGATCCCCAGTTTCAATTGACGACGACCTGTGGTGCGGGCCTCGCGCCCGGCGCACAATGCACTCATGTGGTCCGTTTTGCGCCCACCGCCGCCGGCTATGTCTCGACCAATAGCCGCACGGAAACGGAGATCGCGATCTTCGAAATCGTCATGAACGGGGAGGGTGTGGCGCCGCAGATCTACTATGACGGACGGCAACTCGATCTGGGGGCGCTGCCGGTCGGCGCCCAGAGCGCGCCCCAGTCGGTCATGGTGCGCAATGGGCTGCGGCCCGGTGACCGGATTCACCAATCCGACGCCGAGTGACGATCAATTCAGCAGCGCCAACGACTGTCCGGCGACGCTGGCGCCGGGGAGACGTGCCGCTACACATTCACGTTCCGCCCGACGCGGGGCTTCGCCGAAGCCCAGGCCGCGCCACCAACACGGCGCAGCCGTTGGCCATCGGGCTGCAGGCGTGGGCGAGTTTCCGGCGCTGAGCGTCAGCCCGCGCGTGGTCGACTTCGGGCGTGCTGTGTCGGGCACGCTCAGCCCGGCCATGACGGTGACGCTCCAGAATCTCACCGTGGCTCCCTTGACGTGATCACCGTCACCCAGCCGCTCGCCCCGCCGTTTGAGATCCAGTCGACCTGCGGCGATGCGCTGGATCCCGGCGCGACGTGCGCCCTGCGCGTCACCCTGGCGCCGACCGCGACCGGCATAGTCACGACGCCGGTTGTCGTCTCCGCACAGGTGCCGGGGTCAACAACGCCGAGTCCATCACGGTCACGCTGCGCGGCGTGGGGTGCGATGATGCGGACTGCCCGGTCGCGCCGCTCACGGTCAACCCGGCGGGGCTGGACATGGGCACGGCGGCCATGGGCACACAGAGCGCAGCCGTTCCGCTGACCATCACCAACAACTCGGCGTACACGGCCAGCTTCACCGGCAGCAGCGTGACCGATCCCCAGTTTCTGGTGACGCGTTCCTGCGGGAGCACGCTGCCGCCGGGCACGTCGTGCAGCGGCAGCGTGCGCTTCCGCCCCTTCCGCGCCGGCGCAGCCCAGGCAACGGCGACCACGTCCTTCGATCTCATGGATGCAGACGCCACCGTCGTCATGACCGGCGCCTACACCGTGGCCGCGCAAGGCTTCGGCATTCCCGGCTTCATGTACAGCCCGCGCGCGGTCGATCTGCCGCCCACCTCGGTCGGCGCGACGTCGGCACCCGTCACGGTGACCGTCCGCAGCCTGGGCGGGACGCTGGCCGGCTTCAGCGGCGTCAACGCACCGGCGCCCTTCACCAGCACCACCGACTGCGACGCGGGGGTGCCGCCCTTCGGTCTCTGCCATGACGTGGTCCGCTTCACGCCGCTCGCGTCGTCGCGCTACACCGTGACGCGCGGCGTGGGCACGACGCTGGGGCTGTACGAGGTGACCATCTCCGGCCAAGGTCGCGCAGCCAAGCTGTGGGCCACACCGACCGTGCTCAACTTCGGCACCATCACCGCGGGCACGACCAGCGCGCCGCAGCACGTGGCCATTGTCAATGTGGGCCATGCGCCGCTGGCGTTCGACGCCCTGCCCCAGCCGGAGAGCGACCAGTACACGCTCACGTCCGACTGCCCGGAGATGCTGGCACCGGCGGCACGCTGCACGCTCACCTACCGCTTCCAGCCGCGCGCCGCCGGTTCCGATGACACGGAGGCGGCCATCGCAACCAACGGTGGGGATCGTAAATTGCGCCTGTGGGGCTACGCCGCGGCAGGGCCCGTGGATGAGGGAGATCGCATCTTTCTCCCCCACGTGCCGACCCGATGACCTGCGTCACTCCGCCTGGGTGCGATACCACGCCACGGTGCGGCGCACGGCTTCGTCGCGGGGGGTGACGCCGTTGCCGAAGGCGTGCCGGTATTTGCTGTCGTCCACCACGTACGGCTCGGCGAACTCGTAGTACATCTCCTTGAACTCGCGCAGGGTGGGGTTGAAGAGACCGAGCACGCTCAACATGGTCTTGCCCGCGGTGCGCGGCTTGACTTCCTGCCCCACCGCCGTGCCGATGGTCTCCAACATGGCGCGGGTGGAGACGGTGGCGGCATTGGGCACGTGCCAGGTTTCGCCGAAGGCTTCGTCGTGCTCGGCCAGGGTCACCAATGCCTGGGCGAAGTCGCCGATGTAGGTGTACGTGTGAGGCAGGTCGATGTCGCCCAGCAGGTTGACGGTCTTGCCTTGCAGTGCGGGCTCGAAGACGATATCGCCCAGCGCCGAATCGCGCACGCGCGGCCCGTAGAAGTCCGAGGCGCGGCCGATGGCCACCTTGAACTTGCCTTGCGCGTGGGCGTCCATGAGCATGTCGGCCAGTTGCGCCCGAGTCTTGCCCTTGTGCCCCGTGGCCGCGTAGGGCAGATCCTCGGTGATGGGCTTGCCGTGGGTCGGCCCGTACATGTAGAGATTGTCGCCGAAGACCAGGCGCACGCCCGTGCCGTCCAGCCCGTCGATGAGCGCCTGCACCAGCGGCGGGAACTGCTCGGGCCACTTGGTGTAGTCCGGCTGGGCGCAGAAGAAGACCACGTCGTGTCCGGCGCAGACGGCGCGGACATTGGCCGCAGCGTAGAGATCGGTGGCCTTGACAGTGACGCCGGCGGGCAGGCTTTCGCCCACCTTGCCGCTGCGGTTGACCAGGGTCACGGGCAGGCCGCGGGCGGTCAAGACGTCCATGACGGCCAGGCCCAGCGGGCCGGTGCCGAGGATGACGGGGTTGGTGATGCTGCGGGTCATGGGTGTGCTCCTTTTGCTGTGTCACAAAGTCGTTTGGCTGAACTTGAACCCAGCATACTCTCTGACACAGTGTCAGAGTCAACCCCTAATTTTTCCTCATACGACGGCGACGCGGGCGCGGGCTTTGGCCGGGTCGCGCATGTCCATGAGCGAGACGCCGACACCGTAGGTCACGAAATGACCCGTGGGCCTGACTGCGATGACGGCGAAGGTGCGCTTGAGTTCCTCCACATTTTTCATGCCCCGAAAGAGCTTGGCCACAACAGCGTCGCCCACCGCATCCGCCGCCAACACGTCGGCCTCGCCCGCAACCGTGATGGTCGCGGCCGGGACCTTGATCCACGGCATGAGCGGCACCGACTTGGGGATGGCGACGGTCAGCGACACATGCGGGTTGGCCGCCACGTGCTTGACCTTCCACGCGTCTTGTTGCGAGCCGATGTAGATGGTGCGGTCGTGGACGACGTAGACGATGCCCGCCGTGCGCGCCTCGCCTTTGGCGGTCACCATGCCGAGCACGGCAAAGACGTTCTTCTCGATCTCCTGCCAGATCACATCAAGCGTGATATCTGCCACCGGACGTTCCTTTCTTCGATCCGCACAGCTGTGCGTGGCAGTGCGTATGTTGGCCACATTCATAGTCTACACAGAGCAGACGGGCCGGGCATGTGTCGATCGTCATGTCTGCGTCATGATCGGCCGGCTTGAAATAGGGCTTGACTCTGACACGGTGTCAACGTCTACGCTTGACAACACAACGAGTCAGACACCTTTTACACATCAATCACTGTTCACGCAGAGGAGCATCATCATGCAACAGCAAATCGCAATGGTCACAGGCGCCACGGCCGGCATCGGCAAGGAGACGGCGCGCGGGTTGGCCCAGCAGGGCATGACGGTCATCGTCGTGGGCCGCAATGCGGAGAAGACGGCACGTGTGGCGGCTGAAATTCGCGCGACGACCGGCAATCCCAACGTGGAACCCATGCTGGCCGACTTTGCTTCACTGGCACAGGTACGCGCGCTGGCGGATGCGTTCAAAGCGCGCTACGACCGGCTGGATGTGCTGGTCAACAATGCCGGGATCGTGACACAGACGCGCCAGGTAAGCGTAGACGGCTACGAACTCATGTTTGCGGTCAACTATCTGGCCCCGTTTCTGCTCACAAACCTACTGCTGGACGTGCTGAAGGCGAGCGCGCCGGCGCGCATCGTCAATGTGTCCTCGTTCGGCTACAAGAAGGGCGCGATCAACTTCGACGATCCCCAGTGGGAGCGGACCTTCGAACATCGGCAGGCCTACTACCAGACGCTCGGGCATGGTGCTCTTCACCCTGGCGCTGGCCCGGCGCTTGGACGGAACCGGCGTGACCGCCAACGTGCTCCATCCCGGCATCGTCAAGACTGCGCTTTCCCATGACTACATGGCCAATCCGGTCTTCCGCTTCTTCGAACAACTCATCGCCGTCAGCCCGGCACAGGGAGCGCAGACGAGCATCTTCCTCGCGTCCTCGTCGGCGGTGGCAAATGTGAGCGGGCAGTATTTCGAGAAACAGCGGGCCGAGCCGTTGCACGAAGTCGCCCAGGATCAAGCGCAACAGGAGCGACTCTGGGACGTGAGCATGATGTTGACCGATCTGCACGAGATGGCCGGCAGCATGAATCGTCTCAGCCGGCACAGTGGGCGGGCCAACTGCCCGTTGCCCCCAATCTGCGGTACAATGGAGGCAGAATGCAGTTCACCAATCCCGGCGTCCCGCCGGGCCACGCAGAAAGGAGCCACCCATGGATTTCCGCTTTTGGGCAAAACCGGGCTGCGCGGTCAGCGAACTCTGCCTGGGCGCGATGACCTTCGGCCGCGCAGTGCGACGAAGCGTACAGCCACCAGATGCTCGACCGCTTCGTGGACGCGGGCGGCAATTTCATCGACACGGCCAACGTCTACAGCACGGGCGCGGCCCGAGACGATCTTGGGGACGTGGCTGAAGCAGCGTCCGCGCGATGAACTGGTCATCGCCACTAAAGTGCGCTTCCCCATGAGCGACGGGCCCAACGACGTGGGGCTGAGCCGCAAGCACATTCTCAGCAGCGTGGAAAGCAGCCTGCGCCGTCTCCAGACCGACTACATCGATCTGTACCAGGTCCACAGTTGGGACCACCGCACGCCGCTGGAAGAGACGTTGAGCACGCTGGACGGATTGGTCAAAGCAGGCAAGGTGCGCTATCTGGGGGTCAGCAACTACACCGGCTGGCAGCTGCAAAAGGCCATCGACCTGAGCAAAGCCCGCGGCTGGGAGCCGTTTGCGTCGTTGCAGCCGCTCTACAATCTGCTGGATCGCTCCACCGAGTGGGAGTTGGTGCCGGTCTGCCAGAACGAGGGCTTGGGCATCATTCCGTGGAGCCCGCTGCGCGGTGGCTGGTTGACGGGCACACCGCCGGGAGATGGCGGAGCCGCCCACAGGCACGCGCATCGAGAAGGCCGAGCGCCAGGGGTGGAGCGAATCGTGGCGCGCGTACGCCAACGAGCACACGTGGAGCATCATCGACACGCTGCTGGCCATCGCCGACGAGACGGGCAAATCCGTGGCCCAGGTCGCGCTCAACTGGGTGCTCAACCGGCCGGGGATCACGGCGCCCATCATCGGCGCACGCACGTTGGAGCAACTGGACGACAACCTGGGCGCGGCCGGCTGGGCGCTGAGCGACGCGCAGATGGCGCGGCTCACCGAGGTCAGCGAGCCGGAGTTGCCCTATCCCTACGACACCATCCGCAACCAGGCCACCCGCCGGTGACGGATGTCACGGCCGCGGCGCGAGCGCCGGTTCAGTGCGCACGCCCTCGTGCGCAGAACCGGCGCCCCTTCCTGACATGATGCACCCGCAGCCGGTTGAGCGACTTGAGTCAAATTGAGATTTGGAGGATACTTACCGCCCGGAAGATTGATCCGTCCGTTTTGTCCGGGGGAATGCACTGTATGGAACAATCGTCACTCACCAACCGCCAACCGCATCCGTTCTCCACCCAATCCTTTGCCGAGGAAATCGCCAATGCCGTGACCCACGGCGTGGGCGCGGCGCTGAGCATCGCCGGTCTGACGCTTCTGGTCGTCATGGCCGCCTGGTTCGGCGACGGCTGGATGATCGTGGGTGTGAGCGTCTACGGCTTCGCCCTTGTCTTCCTCTACCTGGCGTCCACGCTCTACCACAGCATGCCCCGGGATCCGGCCAAGAGCTTCTTCCTGATCCTGGACCACGTGGGCATCGCCCTGTTGATTGCGGGCACCTACACGCCGATCCTGTTGGGCAAAATGCGCAACCCCACCGGCTTCACCTTCCTGGGCGTCATCTGGACGCTGGCCGTGACCGCAGCGTTCATCAAGGCCTTCTTCACCCAACGCTACACAGCCGTTTCCACGGCCGTCTATGTGGCCATGGGCTGGCTGGCCGTATTTCTCGTGCGCGCCCTCTTCGACACGCTGGGCTTCGCCGGCATGACGTGGATGGCCATCGGCGGGCTTTCCTACTCCTTGGGCGTCATCCCCTTCCTGTGGGAGCGTCTGCCCTATAACCACGCGGTCTGGCACCTCTTCGTCATGGGCGGCAGCGCCTGTCACTACGTGGCCATCATGCGCTACGTGGTGTTGGGATAGAGTGCCGGCGGCCTAGCTGTACAACTCCACACCCACCAATTCACGCTGGCGGCGCGCCACGAAATCGGCCAGCGCGTCGTAGAGGCCGGGGTCGATGGGCGGCGGCTGGTAGTCGGCCAGCACCTGCTTGTAGAGGCGATTGGCCCGCGTGGCCGCGTCCTCACTGCCGGCCAATTGCCAGTTTTCATAGTTCTGCCGATCGGAGAGGAAGGGCGCGTAGAATTCGGTCTCGAAGCGCGCCTGGGTGTGGGGCGTGCCGAAGTGATGGCCGCCCGGCCCCACCAACGCCATCATCTCCAGCGCCAGGGTCTCCTCGCTGATCTCGATGCCCTGGAGAAAGCGCTGGAACATGGCCAAGTTCTCCACGTCGATGATGAACTTCTCGAAGGACGCCACCAGCCCCGCGTCCAGCCAGCCCACCGCGTGCATGACGAAGTTGGTGTGGGCCATGACGGCAGGCCAGATGGACCACATGGTCTCGTACGCGGCCTGCGCGTCGGGCACCTTGGCCGTGTTGAGGGTGCCGCTGCCGCGGAAGGGCAAGTTGTAGCGTCGGGCCATCTGTGCGCCCACGGCCATGGCCCAGGCGCCCTCGGGTGTGCCGAAAGCGGGGCTGCCGCTCTTCATGTCCACGTTGGTGGCGAAGCCGCCGTAGACGACCGGCGCGCCCTTGCGCACCAGTTGCACCAGCGCAATGCCCGCCAACGCCTCCGCGTTCTGCTGGGCCACCGCCGCGGCCATGGTGATGGGGCTCATGGCCCCCGCCAGGATGAAGGGCGTGATGATGAGCACCTGGCCGGCGCGGGCGTAGGTGAGCATGCCGCCGATCATGCGGTCGTCGTAGCGCAGGGGGCTGCTGGCGTTGATGATGCCGCCTAAGACCGGCTCGTCGCCGGCGATTACGTCGTCGCCGAAGACCAGTTGGGCCATGCGCACCGCGTCCGCGGAGATGATGCGGCCGTGGGGCGCTTCCATGTAGGCGCGGTCGGTCAACGTGAGTGCGGAAAAAGAGCGGCGCAAATGGCGGAACGAGACCGGCACGTCGTGGGGCACCACCAGTTGGTCGCCCGTCACGTGGAGCACATTGGACATGTGCACCAGACGCAGGAAGTTGTCGTAGTCTGCCATGACGCCGGGGCGCCGTCCCAGGTCGTGGTCCTGGGTGAAGATGGTGCCGCCGTTGGGCGCAAAGAGCAGACAATCGCCGCCCACCTTGACCGTGCGCTCCGGGTTGCGCGCCCGCCATGTGAACGAGGACGGTGCGTGGCCGACCAACTCCAGCAACATGGCCCGATCCATGCGCACCATCTGCGTGCGGCGGTCCACGTCCGCGCCCGCGGCGGCCCACAGGTCCAGCGCCTCGCCGTCCATGAAGGCGATGCCGATCTCCTCCACGATGCGCATGGACGCGTCGTGGAGTTGTTCCACCTGCTCCGGACCGAGCATGGTGAGCGTGGGCAGCGTGTTCTCAATGCGCGTCCACGGAATGTCACTCAGCGGGGAGTGACGGCGACGCGCCTGGCGCGCCGCACGCCGGGTGGCGGAATCGACTCTGGACATGGCAGACACCTCATTGGTCAAGGGATTGGAGCAGGGCTGTGAGCCACCGATGGACACAGATAAACACAGATTGAACAGCAACGACAAAGATTTGAAGTCGATGTATCAGCAATGAGGCAGTTCGACAGATGATTCGAACGCAGCGATCAATTCACCCTGTGCGGAAGATACAAGTGCAGATTTGCACTTTTCTCTGTGTTCATCTGTGTCCACCTGTGGCTTGGCCTTGTTTTTCGCAGTGGATTCACAGATCAGCACGCGCGATTTTGATGCCGTCGAGCAGGGCCTGGTGGAGGGCCGGTTGGCCGTTGCCGGCGATGAAGTCGCGCCGGGCCGGTGTCCACGGGTTGCCGTCGTAGTCGGTCACCAGCCCGCCCGCCTCGTGGATGAGCAGCGCGCCCGGGGCGATGTCCCACGGATTGAGATCGTTCTCCCAGTGTGCGGCGAACGCGCCCGCCGCCACCAGCGCCATATCGACCGCGCAACTGCCCATACGCCGAATGCCGTGGCAGCGGGGCAGGAAATAGACGAACTCGGCGGTGTTGTTGTCCGCGGTCTCGGCCCGGGTGTAGGGGAAGCCGGTGGAGAGAATGGCCCGGCGCAGCTCGTCCACGGCGTTGACGTGCAGGCGTGTGTCGCTGCCGTCCGTTGCGCGGCGAAAGGCGCCGTGGCCGCGTCGGGCCCAGTAGATGCGGCGCGCCGGCAATTCCAGCGTCACCGCCAACTCCGCGCCGGCGCGCCGGTTGAGCGCGATGTTCACCGCATAGGAGGGCACGCCGTTGGCGTAGTTGACGGTGCCGTCGATGGGGTCGACGATCCAATACTCGTCGGCGGCGGGCGGCGTGTTACTCTCCTCGCCCCAGAAGGGCACGCCCGGATAGTCCCCGTTCCAGCGCCGTGCGGATGAGGGTCTCGCTGGCCAGATCGGCTTCGGTCACGATGTCGAAAGCGTTGGACTTCTCCTTGACGGCGCCGTAGCCGTCGCGCTGCATGCGCATGACCAGATCGCCCGCGGCGAGGGCAATCTCCATGATGCGCGCCACATCGTTCATGTCAACGCGCGTGTGTGCCGCTGTCATCATCAAACCCTGGACTTTCGCTGGTTGCTCCATCGCTTGCCCGCAGAATGCGGCGTATGATATCACCGTCACCGCGGCTTGGCAACGCATGCGCGGTCGGGCGCATCCCAGTTTTGGGCAGGATCGTCTAGTTCGCACGCCCTCGTGCGAACGGCTTTGCAAAAGCGGGGCTATTGCGCGTTCGCACGAGGGCGTGCGAACTAAACGGGGAAGGGCGTCACTGCTCCCAAATTGAGAAAGCCCCGCAGGTGTCCGCCTTGCGCCCGAATCGTGCCGCGTGTTCGACGGCCAAGCGGTCATTTTTGCGCGCGGCAACATCTGGAGTATATTGCATGCAAACAAATGTTCCGTATGCGACACCCTGTCGCCGCAAAATCGCGATACGTCGGTCGCGGTGAAGCGAGGGATACCAATGGATTTGAACTGGTACGGACTCTCCTGTTTTCGGGTGCGCGAAGGCGGCGTGACCATCGTCTGCGATCCGTACGATAAGTCGGTGGGGCTGACGCCGCCGCGGCTCAAGGCCGACCTGGTCACGGTGAGCCACGATCAGCCGGGTCACAACAACGTGGAGCGCGTCACCGGCGATCCCAAGGTCTTCAGTGCGCCGGGTGAATACGAAGTCAAGAACGTCTTCGTCACCGGCTTGCAGACCTACCACCGGCGGCACAACGGCAGCGCCGAACGCAACGTCGCGTTCTTCTTCGAGATCGGCGACTTCACCATCGGCCATCTGGGCGATCTGGGCGAGGTGCCCAATCAGAGCGAGATCGAAGAACTGAACATGGGCGAAATCGACATCCTCATGGTGCCGGTGGGCGGCAGTGATGTGCTGGATCCCACCCGGGCCGTGGAGGTGATCGGCATGCTGGAGCCGCGCATCGTGGTGCCCATGCACTATCAGCACGCGGGGCTGGCCGGCGCGGTCGGCGACAACCTGGCTGACGTGGACAAAGTTTCTCAAGGAGTTCGGTGTCTCAGCCCCCGAGCCGCAAGACACGCTCAAGTTGACCAAGACGTCCCTGCCCGAAGAAACCCAGGTGGTGCTGCTCAACCTCTCGCAATTGCCAAAGGCCATGCGGCGACCAAGCCCCGTTGACGGGGCGTTGTTGCGTAGCCCGGGCGTTCACCCCCGGGCGATGTCCGCGGCAAGGAGCGAATTAACAAGCTGTTAACGACAGTATAGCGCCGGGTGCCGGCATTGTCAAACACCTTTTTTGGACCAAATGGATACGGTTTGTCTACGCTAGGTTCTGTTGACATTTCGTGCTGCACGGGTTGAAACCCGGCGCTGACAGCGAGAAGTGCCCTCAGGTACTGGTGCTGTAGTCGCTGAGGCGACTTTTCGCTTTCAGCATCGGTTTCCAACCGTGGAAATCTAAACCGCGCTCGCTATTGGCGCGGTCTTCACTCACTGGCGATTCACCAGCGCATACGGGTTTTGCTTGCGCCGCACACGCATGGCGAACGTCTTGCGCAGCCACGCCTTCTGCAGGATGGGACGCAGCTCCTGCCACGCCTCCACCACCTCTTCGCCGTTCCCGGGCGCATTGCGATCGGCGCGGTTGCTGAAACGCGACACGACGTACGTATCGGTGATGTCGTCGATGTAGCCGCGCGCCTCGGGCAGGACACGGCTCATGCGCCGGGCTTGCTCGTAGGGTGTCTGCTGCTCGCCGATGGTGATGCCCAGCCGCTGCCCCCAGTTCTGCAGCCGCTCGAAGAGGATGGTCGGCAGGTCGGGCGTGAACGAGTTAGGACCGAACATGCGCGTGCGGAAGAGGAAGAGCGCCGCGCCGATGAGCACCAGCGGCGTCACTACCGCCCACAGCCACCACGGCGCGCGGTCCACGGCCTCGCCCGCAAAGTCGCCAAAGAAACCGTCTTCGGGCAACTGGTCCAGGCCGGGATCGAAGTTCTCGTCGGGCAGCGGCTGTTGGGGCGCGATGTCGCCCTGGAAGTCGTCGGGCATGCCGGGCACGGCCGGCTCGGCGAAGTCCTCGGCCCCGCTGGGACGCAGCAACGGGTCCTCGCCCGCGGTCGGCTCGAACTCGATCCAGCCGTACGCGGGGAAGAAGACCTCGACCCACGTGTGCGCATCCCGGTCCGTGATGATGTAGAGGCCGCTGTCCTCGTCAAAAGTTCCCTGGGCATAACCGCTGGCCGTGCGCGCCGGGATGCCCAGGCTGCGCAGCATGGTGGCCATGGCCGTGGCGTAATAATCGCAGTAGCCCTCGCGGATGTCGTACAGGAAATACTCGATGGGGTCCTCGCCCTCCGGCGGCGCGGCGATGGCATCATTGTAAGGGATGGTGCGCAGGTAGGTCTCGATCGCGTCGACCTGGTCGAACGTGTTGGTCAAACCGGCGGTGAGATCCTGGGCGGTGGCCCGCACGCGCGGCGAGAACTCTTCCGGCAGTTGCAGGTACTGGTCCAGGATTTCTTGGGGATAGTCGGTGCCGGCCTCACGCAGCGCCTGCTGGGTCACGTCCGCGTACTGGCTCACCACGGTGTAACTGTCGCCCGTCTCCAAGCGCCGGCGCGCGAGCGTGGACGTGAAGTCCAGCGCCGGTTCGCCGCCGGTGAGCGAGGTCACGTACGGTTGTGGGCTGGCCAGTGCGGTGACGGACAGGTCGGCCCGGCGCAGATCGGGCGCGCCGAACATGACGTAGCCGGTGGGGGCTTCAGCAGCGTGATCGTCTGGGTCAACGGCGTGCGCAACTGCCAGTTGGCCACGGGGAACGGCTCGTCGGCGTCAAATTCGACCTGTTCCTCGGTGGTGTTTTCCCACGTGTACCCGTTGAACGTATCGTAGACCACCGCACGCCAGTAGCGACCCTGGGGCGTTTCCACCTGGAAAAATCGGGCTGTCGCTCACCGTGCGCGCTCCAACGTCAGCGACGTGCCGAAGCTGGCGACTTGCTGGGTCGGCTGGCGGTTTAGCCCCTCGTAGAGCTGGTTGACGTCCTGCATGAACGTCTCCCGAGCGCGTGCTCACCGGCATGAGCGCGGTGCGGACCGGTGCGCTCCGGCCCAGTCCCGGCGCGATCCAGGCGATGGGCAGCACGATGACGCTGTAGATCAGGGCGTTGCGCATGAAGTCCAGCGTGATGTCCGGGCTGAAATAGATGTGCTGCTCGCCAGCGCAACTGCCGTTCGGCCAATTGGTGCGCACCAGCAACACCAGCGCCACCAACGAAAAGACGACCAGAAAGGCCAGCACGCTTTCAGGCGTAGTACGTGTTGATCACCAGCACCACGCCTGCGGGCACGATGGCGCGCCACGTGTAGCCGTAGCGGAAGACCGCCCACACGCCCAAGAACGTCAGCCACCAAATCAGGAACGCGATCTCAAAGATGAAGACGTAGTTGTCGGCATTGGCCGTCTGGTTGACGGCGGACTCCACCCAATTGAGCCATTGCAGCAGCACGAAGTACGCCTTGGCCTGCAGCGGCGGGATGCCGTTGCTGATGAACGGCGCGATCTCATCGCTGGAGACGATGTTGGTCATCAGGAAGAGGATCCACGCCAGTCCGGTGAACAGGCTGTGTGACAGCGCAAAGAAGCCGTCAAAGCGGCTGAACGACATCAACAGGCCCAACACGAACGCGCCCAACGTCGTCCAGACCAGCAGCGTCATGTTGCCCACGTAGCCGGCCGCGTCCAGCGAGACGGCGACGATCAGGTAGAGCAGCAGCAGCAGGATGCCGATGACGACATGGCCGTCCAGGAAATAGACGTTATCTGAATAATGAAAGCGGCGACGACGAGTCGATGTTGGTGTACCGGACGGTACAGCGGTAGATGGTGGTGTAGTTGCAATAGTTGCCATACAATCAATTGTCTCTTACAACAGCCGCCAAAGCAAACCGCTGACCAGAAGCAGGACGACGACACCGGCAATGAGCAAAAACAGATGCCCACAGGATTGGGGCCGCTGACCTGAAGCGTCTGGGGCTGGGACGGCGGTCAATGTGGTCAGCCAGGTGCGGCGGGCCACGCCGAAACCGTCAGGCGCCTCCATCTCCGTCACGACGGCGGCGCTCTCCAGCAGATTTTGCCACAGTTGCGCGGCGTTGCGGTAGTTGACCGCCTGCACCGCGGCTTGCAACGCCGCTTCCACCTGTGGCCACATCGGCCGCACCGGCGCCGGCGTTGAGCGTCAAACTGGAGCCGCCTGCTGCTCCAGCAAATCGGCCTGTTCCTGCCACTGCCGGGCCACGACGCCGAGATCATACTGCTGGGAGACCCGCATAGAACGTCGCAAGACGCCGGATCGGTCCGCCCAATCCGGCGCAATTTGCTGCAAGAGTGTGCGCATCAACGCCCAGTCCGGGCTGGGCGGCAGGGACTGGGCCAGCACCAGCGCTGCGCCGCGGCTGGGGAACGTCATGGCCAGCGCCAGCGGGTCAAGCCGTCGGCCAGCGGCTGCTCGTCCACCTGAACGTCGGCGCCCTCGGGCAGCGTCGCATTGCCCAGCGCGCCCGTTGATCGCCGAAGGCCACGCGCGCTCGACGCCGTCGGGCAAGACGTCGGCGGCAAAGACCGCGGTGGTGCGCTCCGGCACGATCGTGACGGTCACCTGCCATGCGGCAGCCAGCGGCAGGGATGTCTGCGGGGCGAGCGCGGGGCCGCGACGACGTCGGGACCGGCCAGTGTGGTGGCCGCCTCCCGGTTGCCCTGTTGCAACAGTTGCAGCGCCTGCTGCACGGTGGCCATCTGCCGCTCTTCCGCCAACGTCTCCGGCGCGACCAGGCCGGGCGGCAACATGGCCATCTGGTCCAGTAGCGCGGCCACGGCCGTCCAGTCGCCCCGCCGCGCGCCCTCGGCGGTCAACTGGCGCAGACCGTCGGCGCGCCACTGCTGCAACCCTGGGAGCGGGCGCTGTCCGCGGGCAGGCCGGCCAGCGCGCTGCCGGCGGCGCGCACTATCAACTCGGCGTAGACGGATCGACTGCCGTCACCGTCGGTGATGCGGCTGCGGTAGAGCGTGGCCATGCCGGCGTAGAGCGAGGCCAACTCCGCCGCGGACAGTCCGCGCTCTCGCCTTCGGTCACGCCCGCGGTGTAGGCCGCCAACGCCTGGGCGTAGAAGCGTTCGCCCGCCTGGCCCAGGTGGCGCGGTCGGCCAACGTTTCGACGTAGAGGGACGTGTAGAGATTGCCCAGCGTCACAAACGCGCCCACGGGCATACCGGGACCGGCGGCCACATCGGCACGGCGCACCTCCTGCCACACCGCCGGGTGGACGAACTGGAAGACAAACGGCGTGGTCGGCCAGTCGCCCTCGTAGAGCCACTTGATGGCGGTCTGCTGGGCGCTGGGGCGGTGGCGAAAGACCAGCCGTCGGGCGCGACGTCGAGCCAGCTTTCGGATGCGATGGCGTTGGGCATGGTGACGCTCACGCGCAGGCCGGCGCGGCCGGGCCAGCCGCGAAGAGGGTACGCACCGCGTAGTGGAGGGCGGGCAGACGCCGATCGTCCAGGGATGCAGTGGTGCGCACCTGCACGTCCAGACGGCCGTCCGCGGGCACGGTCAGTTGCGTGGTGTAGCTGCCGTCGGCCAGTGGCTCCAGCGGCAGCGCGCCGCCGTTGGCCGTCACCGCCAACGCACCGCCGTCGCCCCCGTCGGCCGTGGCCACGCGCACCGCCACCGTACCCGGCGCCGCGCCTCCATTCTCCAGCCGGTAGCCCGCATCGAGTGTGGCGGTCAGCCCGGTGTCCGAGTCCTCGGTCACCAGAAAGTCGGCCGTGTGCGTGTGCAACTCGACGGCGGTGTCATCCAGCGGCATGAGGTAGTATGCCGGGAACAGATTGCCGGACGTGGCCTGTGCCGTCGGCGTCACCCGGACCGGTGCGCCCCAGACCGGCGACCATATCACCAGAGAGAAGAGGCCGATCAACAGACCGGTAAATGCAGCCAGGTTGAACCGGCGAAAAGTTGCAATTCCAAAGTGCTTTTGGTATCGTGACATCGGGTACGGCTTCGGCAATCCGCGCGTCATTTTGCGACGGCGATCAACTGACCTGAGAAAGGCGATGTTGCAGACCCATGGTAAAGCTGTTGATGCAATGGGACATCAAAATGGGCCGTGAACAGGAATTCTCCGAGTTCGTCGTCCGTGAATTCGCCCCAAAATTGATGCAACTCGGCGTCGAGCCGAGCGAAGTTTTGTATACCATGTACGGTGAAGGGCCGCAAATGCTGGCCATCGGCGCCGTGGACAGCCCGGAGAAGCTGCAAGACATTCTGCAGAGTCCCGGCTGGGATCGCCTGCACCGCAAGTTACTGACCTACGTGAACAATTACAGTCAGAAAGTGGTGCGCGACAACGGCCGCAATTTCCAGTTGTAGGCCGCACATGGAACGCTCGACCGGCCACGCCCGTCCCCCTTCGCAGTGGGAACGGGCGTTTTGGTTGGGCATGCGGGCTGCGAATCCCCTGTTGCGGGCTTTGTGCGCAACTACCGGGGCGCAACGATCATGACCTTTTCATCTCTGCTTCATGTGATGCCAATGTTCGGCGTCTTACACTGTTCCACGGCACACTGTGTTAATCTAGTTCATCGCGGCGTAAATACCACGGCGGAAATTCGGCACTCATACCACTGGTAGAAACCGTGGGTCCATTTCCGCCGGAATTTACTAGCTCCCAAACCATCGGAGGAAACCATGAATCCAGCCCACGTCATGCCGCATGCGCGGCCCCGTGCCATTCTACCGCTGCTCCTGGCCGCCATTGCGCTCCTGCTGTTGGCCGGCTGCGCCGTGCAGCCCATTGACCCGGCGGCGGTCTCGGACACCGCCGCTGCTGTGGCCACGGAAGCTCCCGCCGAAGAAGCAGACGCGGCGGCGCCGGCCCTCGTCGCCACCGGCGACGAAGAGATGTTCAACGGTGTGCCCGTGGGCTTCACCGCCGACGGCTATCCGTACCGGGGTAGCCTGGACGCGCCGGTGGTCATGTACGAGTACAGCGATTTCCAGTGCCCCTTCTGCCAGCGCTACTTTGTGCAGACCGAGCCGGCCATGAACGAGTCCTACGTGCGCAACGGCACCCTGCGCGTGGTCTTCCGCGACTTCCCGCTGGAGCAGTTGCACCCCAACGCGCCGGCCGCCCATGAGGCGAGCCTCTGCGTCGCCGATCAAGGCGCGGCGCTCTACTGGGCCATGCACAACGAACTCTTCCGCACCCAGCAGGAATGGGCGCAGAATCCGGACGCGGCCGCCTACTT
>JAWKOK010000064.1:0-29865 GCA_041391205.1 Caldilineaceae bacterium | reverse complement strand
CCCACACGATGCCGTAGACGGCCGCAACGGCAAAGTGGGCAGCGACGACCGCAGCGGGCGATGTCTCCGCGGCGCGGGCAAGCGCGAAAAGGACGGTACGCGCCGACTGCGGTGTGAACAGCCCGACGGCCAGCAGAAACGCCGCCATTATAGCGCCCGCCCCCAGCCCCTGCAACAGCCCGTCGACGACGGCGTCGCGCAGACTGTCTGCCTTTGGCCCGGACAGCGACTTCTTCTGCATGACCCTCTCCCTCACATCCCTGGGTGGCGGCCGGCCCGCACGGCGCATCCTGTCACGCTCGGTCTCGCCGGCCCGCTCGTTGTGACAGTGTCGCCTGCCAGCATAGACTTGCAGCGCAACGACATCGTTACGGCACCCGTTACGGTCGCGGACTCTCGTCAAGGGCGCATCTCAGCTTCGCGGCACGCATTCGTTCAGTTCGCACGCCCTCGTGCGAACGGCGCAATTGCTCCGGCATTGGCAAAGCGGCTCGCACGAGGGCGTGCGAACTGAACAAGCCATGTGCGTCTTTGCCTCTAGATGGAAAGAGTCCCCGCCAACGCGCACTACACCTTGGGCGCAATCTCTGGTAGAATCGGACCTCAACCCATCAACCGCCACGTTGGAACGACCACGTTGGACAGACGATGAGCCGATTGACCATCCAGTTGCTGGGCGCGCCGACCATCGCCGTGGACGGCCAGCCCATCGAAACCGACACGCGCAAAGCCACCGCGCTCATGGCCTATCTGGCCATGCAGCCCGGCGTGCACACGCGCGACCACCTGGCCACGCTCCTCTGGCCCGACCTGGACCAGACCCGGGCACGGGCCGCGCTGCGCCGCACCCTCTCCGCCCTCAACCGCACGCTCGCCTCCGCCTGGCTCGACGTCACCCGGGAGAGTCTCGCGCTGCGCCAGGACGCCACGGTCGGCATCGACGCGCACCGCTTCCGCACGCTGGCCGCGCCCGACGCTGCATTGGCCCAACTGGAGGACGCAGCCGCGTGCTACACGGGCGATTTTCTCGCCGGCTTCTCCCTGCGCGACAGCCCCCTGTTTGACGATTGGCAATTCTTTGCCGCGGAGGAACTGCGGCATACCCTCGTGGACGTCCTGGACCGGCTCGGCGACGGGCTGGCGCGCGGCGGCCGCTTCGACGATGCCATCGGTCACATGCGCCGGCGGCTGCAACTGGACCCGCTGCACGAGGCCGCCCACCGCACGCTCATGCGTCTCTACGTCTGGAACGATCAGCGCAACGCCGCGCTGCGCCAATACCGGGAATGCGTGCGCATCCTCGACGACGAGCTGGGCGTGCCGCCCCTGGACGAGACCACCGCACTCCACGACGAGATCCAGCGCAACTCCACGTTGCCTGCCCGGCAGGCGCAACCCGCACGCCGCCTGCGGAAGATCATGCGTCGGCGGCGTCACGCGCCCGGCCCCTCCGTGCTGCCGCTGGTCAGGCGGGAGGATGAGGTATTGCGTTCTGGCTGCGCTGCGCCGCGCCGGAAGCGCGCTGGTGCTGGTCGCGGGGGAGGCGGGCATCGGCAAGACGCGCCTGCTGGAAACGTGCCTCGCGGCTCTGCCCGCGCCCCGCCCCGTGATCCTCGCCACCCAATGCTTCGACGGTGAGGCCGAACTGGCCTACACCCCCGTCCGTGGACCTGTTGCGCCAGGGGCTGGCCCGGCCGGACGGCGGCGCGCGCCTTGCTGCCTTCCCCACCCAATGGCGCTACGAAGTGAGCCGCCTGGCGCCGGAGTTGGCCGACCCGGCGACGGCGCCCGCACCCGCCACGCTGGACAACGCCGCGGCCAAGAGCCGCTTCTTCGAAAGCCGTCACGCAACTGTTTTGCTCCTGCTGGGCGACGACGGGGGATCATCGCCGTCGACAACGTGCAGTGGGCCGACCAAGCCAGTCGGGATCTGTTGGCGTTTCTGGCGCGCCGTTTGGCGGCGAACACATCGCGCTCATCCTGACGTGGCGCAACGACCACGCCGACTCGGCGCAACTGCGCCAACTGGTGCACACGGTCGCGCCAGGTGGACGTGCTCGAATTGACCCTGGCGCGCCTGGACGAGGATGACGTGGCGGCGCTGGTGGCCAGCGCCTGGGCCACCCCGCGCCCGAACTGGCGGCGCCTCTTCGCCGAGTCCGAGGGCAATCCCTTCTTTGTGACCGAATACCTTGCCCTCGTCCAGCGCGCCGGAACTGGGCACGGTAACGCCGTGGGAGATGCCCGGCGGCGTCGCGACCTGCTCCTCGCGCCTGCGTGCCGTGGACGAGACCGGGCGGCAACTGCTGACCGCGCCGACCATCGGCGGACCTTCGCTTTCGATCTGCTCCGGGACGTAAGCGGGCGCAGCGAGGAAGAGGCATCGTCGCCCTGGAACAACTGCTCGATCAACGCCTCATCCGTGAGGCGACGGGCTGGTCTACGACTTTTTCCACGACCAACTGCGCGCGCTGGTGTATGCCGAGATCGGCACGGTACGCGACGCCTCCTGCATCGGCGCGTGGCCGATGCGCTCCTGGTCGACGCGGCGCACGGGCCAGGACGAGGGCGCGCGGCGCGCTCATCGCCCACCATCGCCTGCGGCCGGACAGGTGGCCGGCGCGGGCGGCCTATCTGCGCGCGGCGGACGATGCTTGCCGCACGTCTACCACCAACGTTGAGGCCATTCATCATCTACCTGTAGCGTTGACGTTGGGGCGCGCTGGAAGACAGCTGCGATCCGGCTTCAGTTGGGCGAACTCTACACATTGGTGGGTGACTACGGCGCGGCCCGGGTAGCGTATGAGACCGCAGCGGCGCACGCTCATGACGCACGCCTGCCGCGCATCGAGTTTCACTTCGGTGACCTGCATAGCGCCTCGGCAACTGGGAGCTGGCCGGCGGTCATTTCGCCGCGGCCTTGGAGTGGGCGCCCGACGACGCCGCAACTGACGCTGAAAACGGGCCCCAAGCCTGGCGCTCCCAGGTGCTGGCCGCCTGGAGCCTCGCCGTGGAACAGCAGGGCGATCACGACCGGAGCCTACGCTGGCGGCGGCGTTGGGCGCGGCCACCGTGTCGGAAGATGCGCCGACTGGCCCAAGCGCACAACATCCTGAGCATCATCGCGCGCCATCGCGGCCGCGTGGATGCGGCGCTGACCCACGCCCGGCAGAGCGTCGCCCTGGCCGACAGCCTGGACATCCCCCATGCACGCGTGGCTGCCTACAACAGCCTGGCCCTTGCCCTGGCCGACGCGGCTTTGATCGACGCCGCCATCACCCAACTAGAGCAGGCCATCGCCCTGTGTACGGCCCAGGGCGACCGTCACCGCGAAGCCGCGCTCCACGACCACCTGGCCGACCTCTACCACGCAGCCGACAGAAGAAGACGCCATGGCTGAACTGAAACAGGCCGTGGCCATCTTCGCCAGATCGGCGCCGAAGACACCGGCCCAATCCGGAGATTTGGAAGCTGGTGGGAGTGGTAGGGAAGGGCAAGATTGAAGAATAAAGATTGAAGATTGGGTACATTCGACACGTTTCAGGGGTATGAAACGTGTCACGGATGCACTCAATCTTCAATCTTTATTCTTCAATCTTCAATCTCGCCGAATCATCGGCATATGAATCGTGTACGTCCCGCCCTGGTTGACGGGGATGGCGGCGGCCAGTTGGTCGTAGGCGGGGTCGTCGCTGCCCAGCGTGTGGCGGATGGTGCCCGGCGAGCCGTCGGAGCCGACGGTCACCAGTTGCAGCGTGTCCCAAGTCTCCGGCGTCACCACGAGGCAGTAGCGGATGCCCTCCACGGGACAGACCGCATCCACCGTCTGCCCGCTGCTCGGCGTGATGACGACGACCACGGGCGCGCGCGGCTTGGACGTCAAGACCAGGCCGTAGCGCACCGACGCGCCGGACGGGATGGGCAGCGTATCGCGCGTAAAGACGATGCCCGCCCGGTCGATGTTTTCCACGTCGACCGTCACGCCGGCCGGCTGGAGCGCGGCGTAGTTCGCGTCGCGCGATCCCACCGTGTGGACGATTTCGCCCGGGTTGACCTCGCTGCCCGTGTCCACAAAATCCTGCACCGCGGTCACCGTGACCGTCACCGGCGTGCGCCAGTTGGTCTGGTCCACCACGATGCGCGCCGGCGTCGCCGTCAGGAAGGCGTTGGCCGTGGCCGAGATGACCACAGCCGCGCGCGGCTCGGTGGCCAGACGCAGCGTGTAGCGCGTGCTCTCGCCCTCGCGCAACCGGGTCGCCTCCGGCGGGCTGACGGTGATGGCCGCCACGTCGTTCTCCGTCAGCAGCACATCCACCGTGCGCGGATCTCCGTCCAAGTCCGTCAAGCCGTTGGACGTGAAGGGGATGCCGTCGAAGAAGCGTGCGTCCCCGGCCGCGACGACCCGATGCGCCAGGAAGACCACATGGTCGCCGCAACGCTGTTCTTCACTCGCCGGCCCACCAAGCGGATCCACCGTGCGCGTCTTGCACACCTCGGCCTCGCTGTGATCGATCTCGTCGTCCACCGCGGTCATGCAGATGAGATTGGACGGGTCGGAGGGCGCGGTGTTGTCCCAATTGTCGCCGTTCAGCACCACCGTCAAGGGCGTGACTGCGAGCTGATCGTCGGGCGTCACGGTGACCGTCACGGCGCTGGTGGGCGCGACGTTGGTCGTGATCCAGTGGCAACTGCGGCTGCCCTCACCTTCGGCGATGCCTTCCGCCAGCGCGGAGACGCCATACGCTTCCAGCAGGTTGATGGTGGTGCCCGCGTCTTGCACCGTGTTGGTGATGGCGCAGGTGACCGCCGCCGTGCCCGCGGGCACGGACAAAGTCACGCCGGCGTCGCCCAGTGCGCACGCCCCCGACGCGGCGGTGGGTGCGTAGCCGGTGGGCCCGATCTCGGTGACGGCGTAGTCGCCCGCGAGCAGCGCCAAGGTCGCGCCGGGGACCACCGTGCGGCCGTCCACGGTGACGGTCCAGTCGTCCGGTTGGGCCGAGCCGAACGGACCGTTTTCCACATTTTTGACAAAGGCGACCGTGGTCACCGGCGCGGTGTTGGTCCAGGTGCAGACGGCCGCGTCGCCGGTGGCCAAGGTGAGCGCCACCGTCCCGCCGTCGCCGCTCGGTCCCGGCGCGCCGTTGACGGTGCACGCATGGGTCGTCGTGTAGGGCAGCGTGTTGACCGCGTCCACCGGCGTCAGCGTCATGGTGTAGGCGCCCGTGGCCAGCGCGCGCACGCCCGACGTCGCGGTGCCGGTGAGCACGGTGGTCAGCGGCGTGGGGCCGTCCACGGCCAGTGTCCACGCGCTGGGACGGGACGGGGGCACGGTGACGGTGCGGGCCTCCAGCGAGGCCGCCTGATCTGCGCGGCGGTGTCGGCCTGGATGAGGGAGCCGGCGCCGTAGACATTCGTGTAGTGAACGCCGCGGGCGCGGACCGTGAGCGGCTGGTTCAGCGGCAGCGCGATGTCGGCCAGCGTCCAGCCGCCAGGGGCGGGTGGCCTGGCCCAGCGGCACGAACAAGCCGCCGGCGACGGCCACATCGAACTCCACCGCGGCGAGCCGGCGCGCTGCCGCCACGCGCCCACGTGACGGCGTCGCCCAGCGGGGCGATGCTCAGCGTCGCGGTGGCCGGGCCGGTGCCGTTGGCGCGCGAGGTGGTCACGCCGCGCCGCCGAGTTCGCTGAGCGCGCCGCCCACCAGGATCGCGCCGTCGGGCTGGATGGTCAGCGCGCTGGCGTAGCCGTTGGCGGGCAGATTCACGTCGCCGTCCAGGCTGCCGTCGGCGTTGAGCCGGGCGAAACGCGCCAGATTCGTCCCGTTGACCTGGGTGAACTCGCCGCCGATGACCATGCGGCCGGCCGCGTCCAGCGCCATGCCGACCACGGCGCCGCCTTCCACGACGGTGGTAAATGTGTCGTCCCGCGAGCCGTCGGCGTTGAGCCGCACCAGGGCGCCGGTGTTTGCCGCGTCGATCTTGCTGAAGCGCCCGCCCACCAGGATCTTGCCGTCGGCCTGAACGGCGATGGTGTAGACGTCGTTGTTGGCGCCGGGCGTGAAGGTCTCGTCCAGCGAGCCGTCCGGGTTGAGCCGCGCCAGACGGCCTCGGTTTTTACCGTCCACTTTGGTAAACGCGCCGCCCACCAGCAGCTTGCCGTCCGCTTGGAGCGCCAGCGCGGCCACGTAGTTGTTGAATTCCGGGGCAAAGCCGGCATCCAGCGTGCCGTCGTCCGCGAACTGGGCCAGATGGGGACGGCTCGCGCCGTCGGCCGTGTCAAAGACGCCGCCCACCACGATCGTGCCGTTGGGCCGGCGCAGGATGCTGTAGACCCGCTCGTTGAGCACGGGCGCGAAGCCGGGATCGAGCAGGCCCGCGCCGGACAGCCGCGCCAGATGAGCACGGGCTATGCCGTTGACTTGGGTGAAGTTGCCGCCGACGAGAATGCCCCCGTCGGGCTGCACAAAGACCGACGAAACCAGGTTGTCGAACGTGGGCGCGAACCCGTCCGGCGTGCCGTCGGGCGCAAGCCGGGCCAGCCCGGTGCGACTTTGACCGCCGATCTGGTCAAATTCGCCGCCGATGAGAATCTTGCCGTCGGGTTGCAGGACAATGCTGAAGACCTGGCCGTCCGGCGCAGGGTCGAATGTGTCGACGCCGGCCTGGGCGTGGGCCGGCGTCCAGTGCCATAGCGCGGCCGTCACGGCGAGGGTAGCAGTGCAGAGCAGCAGGACGAAGCGGCGTAGGGCGCGGACAGGTATGTTCATTGGATATGCCAAACGTGTTGAATCGTGGTGGACTTGTCGTCAGTCCGCAGGCTCGGAACGTTCCCGTAAGCCTACGTTGTTATCATAACAGACGAATTCAACCGCTGTCAGGTCGCGATGGGTATGGAAAAGGGACGCTTGGGCTCTTGCATTCCGACGCAAAGGGACGCATAATGCGCGCGAAATCCGACGCAGACTGCGCGCGAAATCCTCACTGTGCGCTGAACGCAAGAATTGCGTGCGGAACACCGACTGCGTGGAACGTAACCACTGCGCATGGAACGACTCTTTGAACCCGTTGCGGGAAAGGACCATACATCAAGATGAATGACAACGGCCGGCCGGCGTCCGCCGACCATCCGCCCCATCCGTGGGAAAACGTCCCCTGGGACAAGTGGCACGACTGGCGTTGGCAACTGAGCAACCGCCTGAACACCGTGGAGGAATTTGCGCACGTTATCAACCTCACCGAGGATGAAATTGCCGGGCTGTCTGCGCCGGACAAGTTCCGGGTGGACGTGACGCCGTACTTCGCCGCGCTCATGGACCCGGATGATCCGGGCTGCCCCATTCGTCGCCAGATCATGCCGACCGGAGCCGAACTCGCGCCGTTTCAGGCGGAGATGGTCGACTCGTTGAGCGAGGACGCGCATTCGCCCGTGCCGGGGCTGGTGCACCGGTACCCCGACCGCGTGCTCATGCTGGTGACGACCCAGTGCGCCAGCTACTGCCGCTACTGCACCCGCAGCCGCATCGTGGGCGACCCCGGCGCGACCTTCAGCCGCACCGCCCACGACGCGCAGATCGAGTACATCGCCAACACGCCCCAGGTGCGCGACGTGCTCCTCTCCGGCGGTGACCCGCTGACCATCCCGCAGAAGGTGCTCGAAGACCTCCTGGGTCGGCTGCGGGCCATTCCCCACGTGGAGATCATCCGCATCGGTTCGCGCGTGCCGGTCTTCCTGCCCCAGCGCGTCACGCCGGATCTGGTGGAGATGCTGCGTCAGTTTCACCCGTTGTGGATGAACATCCACTTTAACCATCCCAAGGAGATCACGCCCGACGTGGCCCAGGCCATGGCGCGCCTGGCCGACGCGGGCATCCCCCTGGGCAACCAGAGCGTGCTGCTGGCGGGCGTCAACGACTGTCCCAACGTGATGAAGGAGTTGGTGCACAAACTGGTCATGAATCGCGTGCGGCCGTACTACGTCTACCAATGCGATCTGGTCCACGGCGCGGGGCATTTTCGCACGCCGGTGGCCGTGGGCATCGAGATCATGGAGAACCTGCGCGGGCACACGTCGGGTTACGCCGTGCCCACCTACGTGATCGACGCGCCCGGCGGCGGCGGCAAGATTCCCGTCATGCCGAACTATCTGGTCAGCCAGTCGGCGGACCGGGTGGTCGTGCGCAACTTCGAGGGCTACATGAGCGCGTACACCCAGCCCGAGAGCTACATCCGTCACGACCCGGCGACCTGTCCGTCGTGCCGCAACCGGCGCGCCGAACCGGGGCAAGAAGGGGTGGCCGCGTTGCTCAGCGGTGAAAAGCTGGCCATCCAGCCCGAAGGCTTCACCCACGCGCACCAACGTTTGACCAAGGTCGAGTGGGAGCTGTTGAGCGGGGCGCTGGGAGAGGAGTGATTGCATGAAAGTCGCACTGCTGGCCAATCTCAAGAAGAATGCGCCCACGTGGGCGGGGATGTCTCCGGATCAGTGGGATGATCTGGATTCGGAGAAGACGATCGAGGCGATCATGGCGGCGTTGGAGAGCAACGGCCATGACGTGACGTTTTTGGAAGGCAACCTGTCGCTCGTGGACAAGCTGCCCAAGCTCCAGCCCGACATCTGCTTCAACATCTGCGAAGGCCACTTCGGCGACGCGCGTGAGGCGCAGATCCCCGCGCTGCTGGAGATGCTGCGCATCCCGTACACCGGTTCCAAGGTGCTGGCCCTGGCGCTGGCGCTGGACAAGCCCATGACCAAGCGCGTGCTGGCCTATCACGAACTGCCCACGCCGCCCTTCCAGAGCTTCGAACGCCTGACCGAAGAACTGGACCCGGCGCTCAAGTTCCCGCTCTTTGTCAAGCCGAGCCGGGAGGGCACGGGCATGGGCGTCAGCGCCGAGTCCATCGTCCACGACGAGACGCAACTGCGCGCCCAACTGCGGCGTAGCTTCGAACGCTATGACCAGCCTGCGCTGGTCGAGCGCTTCATCGAAGGGCGCGAGATTACCATGGGCGTCATCGGCAACCTGATTTCGCCCGTGGCGCGGCGCATCCCCGACGATGAGGAGGCGCCGCGCATGTCCAAAGGTCTCCACTTCTTCCCGCCGCTGGAAGTGGACATGGCCAAGTATCCCGAGGAAGAGATGGGCGTCTACACCAATCGCATCAAGGTGGAAATGGCCGAGAGCTTCAACTATCTCTGTCCCGCGCCGGTGGAACCGGAACTGCTGGAGCAACTGCGTTGGCTCAGCGCGGCCGTCTTCCGCGTGACCGACTGCCTGGACGTGGCCCGGGTCGATTTTCGTCTGGACATGCACGACCACAACAAGCCGTACATCCTGGAAGTCAATCCGCTGCCCGGCCTCAACCCCGGCTACAGCGATCTTTGCATTGAGGCCGCGGCCGACGGCTGGACGTACGAGCAGCTCATCAATCGGATTTTGGACGAGGCGTTGGAGCGGTATGGGATGGGGTAGGGGGCGAGGGGCGGATGGCGGGGGGCGAGGACGCGACGCTAGCCCTCGGGCGGAAAACTCGCTCCATTCTTCTGACCGGTGGTACAATTGTTGGCGCCTTGTGACTGCGTGCGATTCAGGGAGAAAACTGCATGACCATTGCCGGATCGGTAGAGACGACCCAGACGAGCAACGGCCACGGTATTGAGCCGGCCGTGCTGTCCCGTTTTAGCAAAGAAGCGTTGACCTTTGACGACGTGCTGCTGACGCCGGGCTACACCGAAAAGCTGCCCTCCGAGGTCGACATCACCGCGCAGCTCCATCCCGGCTGCAGTTGAACATTCCCGTGCTCAGCGCGGCCATGGACACGGTGACCGAGAGCGAGTTGGCCATTGCCTTGGCGCGCCAGGGCGGCCTGGGCGTGATCCATCGCAATCTCTCGCCGGAAGACCAGGCCGAAGAGGTGGACAAGGTCAAACGGAGCGAGAGCGGCATGATTGTCGACCCCATCACCCTGGGGCCGGACAACACGCTCACCGATGCCGAAGGGGTGATGAGCCGCTACAAGATCAGCGGCGTGCCCATCACCGACGAGGCCGGGCGGCTGCTGGGCATCCTCACCAATCGCGACGTCCGCTTCGCCACCGACTACGCCCGGCCCATCTCCGACTACATGACGTCCGAGGATCTCATCACGGCCCGGCTGGGGACGACCCTGGAAGAGGCCCAGGAGATCCTCCATCGCTACCGCTCGAGAAGCTGCCGTTGGTGGACGCACACGGCATCCTCAAGGGCTGATCACCTACAAGGATCTGCTCAAGCGCCAGGACTATCCCGTCGCGGCCAGATGAGCGCGGGCGGTTGCTCGTGGCCGCGGCCGTGGGCGTGGGCGAAGCCGGGCTGGCCGAGGCTGCGTGGTCATCGAGGCGGGGTGGGCCGCGGTGGCCATCGACACGGCCCACGGCCATAGCCGCGGCGTGCTCGACACGGTGGCCGTGCTGCGCCGCCAATATCCGGACATGCCGATTCTGGCGGGCAACGTGGTCACCCCGCAGGGCGTGCGCGACCTGGTGGAGGCGGGTGCGAGCGTGGTGAAAGTGGGTGTGGGCAGCCATCTGCACCACGCATCGTCAGCAGCGGGGCATGCCCCAACTCACCGCCATCGCCGAATGCGCGGAGATGGGGCGGCAACTGGGCGTGCCCGTCATCGGCGACGGCGGTGTGCGCTACTCCGGCGACATCACCAAGGCCATGGCGCAGGTGCGTCCGCGGTCATGTTGGGTAGCCTGTTGGCGGGGTTGCACGAATCACCCGGCGACATCGTCATCCGCGAGGGCGGTCCTTCAAGGAGTACCGAGGCATGGGCAGCATGGGCGCGATGAAGGGCCGGGCCACGGATCGCTACCAGACCGCGCAGAGCCGCAACGGCGCGTCGCCCGACATCGGCGGCAAGCTGGTGCCTGAAGGCATCGAGGGCCAGGTGCCGTACAAGGGCTTCCTCAAGGACTTCGTCTTCCAACTCATGGGCGGGCTGCGCAGCGGCATGGGCTACGTGGGCGCGGAGAGCATTCCCGACCTGTGGCAGAAGGCCCGCTTCGTGCGCATCAGCGCCGCCAGCTATCAGGAAAGCCACCCCCACAGCGTGACCATCACCAAGGAAGCGCCAAATTATCAGATTCAACCGGGGAGGTAAAGGAAGATTGAGGATTAGAAGATTGAAGATTGGGTTGACCGCCGGGCGCGTCACTTTCACCAGTACGGCAGCACAACCAATCTTCCAATCTTCACTCCTCAATCTTGCCCTCCTCCCTTTGCGACAGGACTTGACCGTGACTTTCCAACGATTTTCCGGCAAAGTGGCGTTGATCACCGGCGGGAGCACCGGCATCGGCGCGGCCATCGCCGATCGTTTTGCGTCGGAAGGCGCGCGCGTGGCCATCTGCGGGCGCCGCCTGCATCTGCTGGAGCAGAAGGCCGCCGAACTGACCGAGGCCGGCTATGATGCCTTCGTCGTCCAGGGTGACGTGGCTGTGGAGGCTGAGCTCATCGTCGAGCGGGTGGTCAGCCACTTCGGTCGACTGGATGTGCTGGTGAACAACGCGGCCGTGGCCGTGGGGCTGGGCATCGACGAGATGACCGCGGGCGCGTGGCGGCATGTCATGGCGACCAACCTCGACGGCGCGTTCGCGCTGGTGACCGCGGCCTTGCCCCATCTCGTGGCCACGCGCGGCAACGTGCTGCACATCAGCAGCATCGGCGCGGTGGCCGGCAATTTCGACGATCTCGCCTACGTGGCCAGCAAGGCGGGATTGGAGGGCATGAGCCGCAAACTGGCGCTGGAGATGGCCGAGTTCGGCGTGCGCTCCAATGTCATCCGGCCGGGGCTGGTGATGACCGAGGCCTTCGCCGCCATGCCCGCCGATTTCTTCGAGACGCAGATTCCGCTCATCCCGGTGGGGCGCATCGGTCGCCCCGAGGACATTGCCGGGGCCGCGGCGTTTCTGTGCAGCGACGAGGCCACGTTCATCACCGGGGCCACGTTGACCATCGACGGCGGCGAGTCCGCCAAATAATCCAGGCAGTACCGAGAAGTCCGACCTGATCGCCAAGGCGGACTTCTTTTACGATACCGACATTGACCAGAGGAACGGAAGGATGCCATGGCCGTAACAGCAGTGGTGGGCGCGCAATGGGGTGACGAAGGCAAGGGCCGCATCATCGACTATTTGGCCCAGAACGCCGACGTCGTCATTCGGTTTCAGGGCGGCGACAATGCCGGCCACACCGTCATCAACCAATACGGCAAACATGCGTTGCACCTCATCCCCAGCGGCATTTTCAACCCGGCGACCCAAAACATCATCGGCTCGGGCTGCGTGGTCAACCCGCAGGCGCTGCTCCAGGAGATGGCCTCGCTGGAGGCCGCCGGCGTCAACTTGGACAACCTCTGGATCAGCACGCGCGCACAGATGGTCATGCCCTATCACCGGCTGCTGGACGAGCTGGAGGAAGCGGCGCGCGGCAAGGACACCATCGGCACCACCAAGCGCGGCATCGGCCCGGCGTATGCTGACAAGGCGACTCGCTCCGGCCTGCGTCTGGGTGATCTGCTCCAGCCCGAGTGGTTGGAAGGGCGGCTGGACAACGCGCTGCGCACGGTCAACCGCAAGATCGAGATCCTGGGCGGCGCGCCGGTGGACGGGCAGGAACTCTACGCGTTGCTGCTGGACTATCGCGAAAAACTCGGTCACCGCATCGTGGACACCATGCCCATGACTCGGCAGGCCGTGGCCGAGAGCAGGGACATCCTGCTGGAAGGCCAACTGGGCGTCATGCGCGACTTGGACTGGGGCATCTACCCCTACGTCACCAGCAGCAACCCGACGGCCTCCTACGCCAGTTCGGGCGCGGGGCTGCCGGCACGCACCATCGACCGGGTGATCGGCGTGGTCAAGGCGTACAGCACCGCGGTGGGCGACGGTCCCTTCCCGGTGGAGCTCCACGATGCGGACGGCGACAAGCTGCGCGAGGTGGGCGGTGAGTTCGGCGCGACCACGGGACGTCCGCGCCGCTGCGGCTGGTTCGACGGCGTGGCCATCAGCTATGCGGCGTGGCTCAACGGCATGACGGGCCTGGCCATCACCAAGCTGGACATCCTGGATCACTTCGACCGCCTCAAGATCTGCGTCGGCTACCGTCTGCCCGACGGCAGCGTGCTCACCGATTCCATGCCCGACACGCCCGTGCTCTACGACGTGGAACCGGTCTACGAAGAGTGGGAAGGCTGGCTCACCTCCACCTCCGACTGCCGCCACTGGGACGATTTGCCCAAGGAGGCGCGCGCGTACATCCACCGGCTGAGCGAACTGGCCGGCATCAAGGTGGATTACGTGTCGGTGGGACCGGAGCGGGAGCAGATGTTTGCCGTGTGAAAGACAAGATTGAGAGTGAAGATTGAAGATTAGGTGGACCGCCGGACGCCGTCCCGGATCTCCTGTCCGGCAGTCTCCCCAATCTTCACTCCTCAATCTTCGCCCTCGCCCGAAGCACGGTTGCGCCGCGTTATTGCGCGCTGCACGTGCCTTCGTAGTATGCGTAGACGTCGCAGACCGTGCCGCCGGGCAGCGTGCAGGTGCCCTGCTCTTGGTCGCCGCTCTCGTCGGTCACCGTATATTCGCCGCCGGTGATGGCGCAGAAGCGGGCGGCGTCGGTGGCGTAGCCGGTCACCTTGACGCCGCCGTCGGGGCACTCCCCGCGCATGAGCGCCCACTCTTCACACTGCATGTTGTCCTCGAAGAGGCAGACGCCGTACTGGCCGCCGTCGGGCCGCGTCTCAATTTGAAGGGTGCCGCCTTTGTCCACGCAGTTGACCGACGCCGGGTTGGCCATGGCTGTGTCGGCGTCGCCCGCGGCCTCTTCCGGCGCGGCGGTGGCTGTGGGGGCGGCCTCCTGCGTGTCCGCAGGTGCGGCCGGTGTGAGTGGGGCGACGCATGCGCCTGTCAACAGCGCAAAGATCAGCAGGATGGCCCAAATGCGCAATGTGGATGCCATGATCGATTCCTTTCGTGAACGTAAGACAGATCGGCGTAGCAAGTTGAGTCAAGCGCGAGGGGTCGCCGCAGGCGGCGCTGTGCACCGGACATCTGCTGCTGCGTGATTGCGGCGAAATCCGACACCAAGCAGTTTACCCGCGCCACGTCAGCGCGGCAACCCGCTCCCAACGGACGGGGGTGCGCACGTTGGCGTGGATGCGGAGGCGAGGGTGGCTTGTTGCGCAGGATCGGGGCGAGAGGCCGAACCACCAGAGCCGGGAGAGGTAGACGACGATCATGCGCAGGCGCAGGAACCAGTCCAGATGATCGAGCAGCCCAGCCCTTCCGAAAGACCGCAGCGTAGCCGTCCAACAGGTGGGTGCGGAACCACGCCTTATGCTCCTCGTCCTCCCACAGGGCCGGGCTGAGGGCGACGGCGATGTCCCACAGGTACCAGTGGTAGCCACAGTTGCCGAAGTCGAAGGCGGTGATGCCGTGGACCCGGATCGTAGCGGAAATTCTGCGGGCCGAAGTCGCCGTGGGTCATGCCGTAGGTGGCGTCCGTCTGCGGCAGAGTGCGCAGTGCGGCGGCTATCTGCGCCAGCTCGTCCCGGGTGACGTCGTCATCGGGCGGCAGCAACGTGTCGGCCTGCGCCAGCCAGAAATCCTCGTCCCAATCGCCGCGCTCCACCCGCCACGGGACGAAATGTGCGCGCGGCCCGGTGGATCTGGGCCAGCGCGGCGCCCCATGCTTCCACAAACTCGGCTGTGTAGAGGGCGTCAGCCGGTTTCACCCACGCACCGGGCGCTTCAGCAAAAATGCTGGCCGACCAGATGCCGTCGTCCACTCGATGGGTTCCACGTCCCGATCCCGTTGCGACGGAATGGGCAGGGCCACGGCCACGCCTTCGGTTGAGATGGGAGAGAAAATCGCATTCGGCCTGGTTTTCCACCGGCATGTGCGGAAGCTCGGTTCGGTCAAGCGCAGGTAGACCGTCTGCCCGCCCAGCGCAGCGCGGTAGACGATGTTGCCGGCCCGGCTGATTTGCGCCAACTGCGCCGGTTCGACGGGCCAACGCGCGGCCACGGCGGCGAGCAAAGCCGGGTCGATGTGTGAGGATTGTGATGGGTCGTTCATGATGGAGGAGTGTACCATAGGCGGGGGGCGGGGGCGAGTTGCGAGGGGGTTTGAGATGGGGCCATCGCCCGGGGGTGAACCCACCGGGCTGCGCGACGACGCCCCGTCAACGGGGCTGGGGTGGTCGGCGGCGATGAAGCCCCGGCTTAGCAGGCGTTCACGCCGGGGCGGGTCGGCGCGACATCATCCATTCGCCGGGGCCATCGCCCGGGGGTGAACCCGCCGGGCTACGCGACGACGCCCCGTCAACGGGGCTTGGTGGTCGGCGGCGACGAGCCCGGTTCAGCGGGCGTGGTGGGGTAGCCCCGGGCGTTCACGCCGGGGCGGGTCGGCGCGACATCGTCCGTTCGTCGTGGTAAACCCGCCGGGCTACGCGACGGCGCCCCGTCAGCAGGGCTGGGCGGTCGGCGGCGACGAGCGGTTCAGCGGGCGTGGTGGGGTAGCCCCGGGCGTTCACGCCGGGGCGGGTCGGCGCGACATCGTCCATTCGCCGCGGCCATCGCCCGGGGGTGAACCCGCCGGGCTACGCGACGACGCCCCGTCAACGGGGCTGGGTGGTCGGCGGCGACGAGCCCGGTTCAGCGGGCGTGGTGGGGTAGCCCCGGGCGTTCACGCCGGGGCGGGTCGGCGAAAATGGTCCGGAAACGAAAACGTGCCGGGCACTTCGCAGCGCCCGGCATGTCGGCCGATGACCCATCCGGCTAGCCCCAGGCTTCCAGCCTGTTTCCCGTAACGAGCGACGGTTTCAACCGTTGCCGCCGTCTTCGCAAGTGCCCGGCACATGTCGGCAGATAAGCCACATCCGGCTCAGCCAACAGGCTTCCAGCCTGTTTCCCGTAGCAGGCGACGGTTTCAACCGTTGCCGCCGTCAACCGGCGCAGACGGTCCTGCGCGTACCGCCTCGTCTTCCACCACGGTGAAGGTCAATTCTCCGTCATGCGTCGATCAAGACCTCGTCGCCGTCGCGGATGCGACCGTCCAGCACGCTCCACCGCCAGCGTCCACCAGCTTGTGCTGGATGACCCGCTTGAGCGGGCGGGCGCCGTAGGCCGGATCGTAGCCTTCTTCCACCAGCAGGTTGACGGCGCTGCTCGACAGGTTGAGCGCAATCTGGCGCTCGGCCAGCAGGCGACGCAGCCGCTGCAACTGGATCTCCACGATCGCGGCCAGTTGCTCCTTGCGCAGCGCGTGGAAGATGACGATCTCGTCCACCCGGTTCAAGAACTCGGGGCGGAAGTGCTGGCGCAGCGCCTCGCGCACCCGCTGCTCGACCTCTTCATCCAGCCCGGCCACGTCCAGAATGTACTGGCTGCCGATGTTGCTGGTCATGATGATGATCGTGTTCTTGAAGTCCACCGTGCGCCCCTGGCCGTCGGTCAAGCGGCCGTCGTCCAGCACCTGGAGCAGCACGTTGAAGACCTCGGGATGGGCTTTTCGATCTCGTCGAAGAGCACCACCGAGTACGGGCGTCGGCGCACGGCCTCGCTGAGCTGGCCGCCTTCGTCGTAGCCCACGTATCCGGCGCACACCGATGAGCCGGGCCACGGTGTGGCGCTCCCGGTACTCGCTCATGTCGATACGCACGATGTTCTGCTCGTCGTCGAACAGGAACTGGGCCAGCGCCCGGGCCAACTCGGTCTTGCCCACGCCGGTCGGGCCCAGGAAGATGAAGCTGCCCATGGGCCGGTTGGGATCCTGCAAGCCGGCGCGGCTGCGGCGAATGCCGCGGACCGCCTTGACGGCCTCGTCCTGGCCCACCACCCGGCGATGGAGTTCATCCTCCATGCGGATGAGCTTAGCCCGCTCGCCCTCCAGCAGCTTGGCCACGGGAATGCCGGTCCAGTTGCTGACCACGGCCGCGATCTCCTCGGCGTCGACCTCTTCCTTGAGCAGCGCACCCTGGGTTTGGAGACTGCGCACCCGCTCCTCTGCGCCCGCCAACTCGGCTTCCAACTGGCGCATCTTGCCGTACTTGAGTTCGGCGGCCTCCTGTAAATTGTAGTTGCGCTCGGCCTGCTCGATCTCCACGCGCACCTGGTCGATGGCCTCCTTGAGCCGCTGCACGTTCTGGATGGCTTCCTTCTCGGATTCCCAGCGCGCGGTCAACTGTGCGCTCTGCTCCTTGAGATCGGCCAGCTCCTCTTCCAGCGCGGCCAGACGGGCCTTGCTCGCCTCGTCCTTTTCCTTCTTCAACGCCTCGCGCTCGATCTCGAGCTGCATGGCGGCCCGGTCGATCTCGTCCAGTCGCTGGGGCTTGGAATCGATCTGCATGCGCAGCCGGCTGGCCGCCTCGTCGATGAGGTCGATGGCCTTGTCGGGCAGGAAGCGGTCGGTGATGTAGCGCTGGCTCAACGTGGCCGCGGCAATCACCGCGCCGTCGGTGATGCGCACGCCGTGGTGCACCTCGTAACGCTCCTTCAGCCCGCGCAGGATGCTGATCGCGTCCTCCACCGACGGCTGGTCCACGAAGACCGGCTGGAAGCGGCGCTCCAGGGCCGCGTCCTTCTCGATGTGCTTGCGGTACTCGTCCAGCGTGGTCGCGCCGATGGTGTGGAGCTCGCCGCGCGCCAGCATGGGCTTGAGCATGTTGGACGCGTCCATGCTGCCTTCGGCCGCGCCCGCGCCCACCAGCGTGTGCATCTCGTCGATGAAGAGAATGATCTGCCCCTCGGCGCTGCTGATCTCCTTGAGCACGGCCTTGAGCCGCTCTTCGAACTCACCGCGGTACTTGGCGCCCGCGACCAGCGCGCCCAAGTCCAACGCCACCAGCCGCTTGTCACGCAGCCCGGACGGCACGTCGTTGTTGACGATGCGCTGGGCCAGCCCTTCCACGATGGCCGTCTTGCCCACGCCCGGCTCGCCGATGAGCACCGGGTTGTTCTTGGTGCGCCGGCTCAAAATCTGGATGACGCGGCGGATCTCCTCGTCCCGGCCGATGACCGGGTCGAGCTTGCCCTTGCGCGCCTCTTCGGTGAGGTCGCGGCCGTACTTGGCCAGCGCCTCGTACTGGGCTTCCGGGTTGTCCGTGGTCACACGCTGGGAGCCGCGAATGCCCGCCAGCGCCTGGACCACCGCGTTGTAGTCCACGCCGTGGCGCGCCAACAGGTCGCGCATCTTGCCGCCCTTGGGCGACGCCATGGCCATCAAAAAGTGCTCGGTGGACGTGTACTCGTCCTTCATGTTGCGCGCGATGGCCTCGGCCTCGGTGATGATGTCGGCCAACTCCCGGTCCATGCCCACGTTCATGCTGGAGCCGCTGGCGGTGGGCTTGGCCGCCAACGCCTGGGCCACGCTCTGGCCGATCAGGGCCGGGTCCGCGCCGATGCGGTTGATCACCGCGGGCACGACGCCGCCTTCCTGGTCCAGCAGCGCCTTCAATAAATGGTCGGGCGCGATGGTTGCGTGGCCGTATTCCTGGGCCAAATGCTGGGCCTGGCCCACCGCTTCCTGCGCCTTCTGTGTAAAGCGATCGAATCGCATATGATGTCCTTTCCTCTCTCGTCTTCGGGTTTCTTCGGGTAGTGCGAGGATCACCGCTCCGCAATTCGCCCCACTCGCCCTCCGCAACTGTGTCTCCAGTGTAGGCCACGAAGATTGGATGAAGGTATGCAAACGGTGTGAAGAACGGATGTGCTTTGTTAGAGGTGTTAGCGGGGAAGAGTTTGTGCCGGGGATCTTTGAGGCCCCCGGCACGTCACTACGTCAGTCCACCATCACCATCACATTCGACGCTTTCACCACCGCATACGCCTCCTTGCCCAGGGTGAGGCCCAAGCTGTCGGCCGAGTTTTTGGTGATGACCGAGACGATCTCCTGGCCGCCGGGCGCTTTGATGACCACCTCGTCGTTGACGCCTTCGGTCACGCTCTTGACGGTGCCTTTGAGTACGTTGCGTGCACTGATTTTCATAGGAATCCTCCAGAGTTGAAATGCAAGATTGAGGAATGAAGAAGTGAAGATTGGGGTGACCGACGCTCGAATCCAGCAGCGGTGATGCATGGCTGACTACGGTGACAACCGCGTGCTTTGCTGAAGCCCCGACTGCCGGCACACCCAATCTTGAAATCTTCACTCTTGACGTTCCGTTTGGTCGGCAACATCGCCAACGCCTCATCCTCCGCCATGGTCCTTCCAGCGGCGCGGCCAAGTTCCAGCCGCACCTGATCCGGTGAAGTGTTCGATCTGCGCAGGCGGCACGGCCGGAATGGACCGGTACGGCGCGTGATCTCCAGGCCCGCTTCCAACTGCGGGTTGACCACTTCGGCGACGCCCATTTCGTGCAACTCCAGCATCTGGTCGTGGCCCTCGGCCCGGGCGACGACCTGCGCAGGTCGAAGCGCACCCGGCGCGCGTGCTCGGCGATGGCGTGGGTGACCATGAAGCGGGCGTGGTAGGTGAGGCAACAGCGCGTGGGCAGCCCGGCCCGCTTCCAGCACCACCGGGTGGGCCGCGTCACCGTAGATGACGGGTACGCCCGCCTCCCGGCACGCCTCCAGCCGGTACTGGTCCAGTTCGACGGCCACCAGCGGATGCTCCATGCGCCACCTTCCAGGCCGCGTATTGGCCGGCGCGTCCGGCCCCGGCGGTGATCACGTGGTCGTGGAGCGCACCTTCGTCCAGGTTCATGCTCTCCAGCGGCTCCCGTTTGAACCAGCGCTGCTGCAAGCGGTAGAGCGGCGCGGTGGCCTGCGCGGCAAAGGGCGTCAGCAACATGGTGATGAGCGCCACGCTGAGAATGAGGGAGTAGAGGTACTGGTCGATGCTGCCGCTGCTCAGGCCGACGCGCGCCAGCACGAACGAGAACTCGCCCACCTGGAACAAGCCCAGCCCCACGGCCAGCGGCATCACGTTGACGTAGCCGAACGCCCGGGTCAAGCCGCCGAAGATGAGCGCCTTGCCCACGCCCACGGCCAGGACCAACGCGGCGATGAGGCCCAGGTTCTCCCACACAAAGGCCGGGTCCAGCAACATGCCCACCGAGGCGAAGAAGAGCAGCCCGAAGAGATCGCGCAGTGGAATCGTGTCGCTCAGCGCCTGGTGGCTGTAGTCCGACTCGCTGATGACGATGCCGGCCACGAACGCGCCGAAGGCGAACGACAGCCCCACCAGGTACGTGGCGTAGCCCACGCCCAGCCCGATGGCCGTCACCGTGAGCAGGAAGAGCTCGCGCGAATTCCAGCGCGCCACCATGCGCATGAGCCAGGGGATGACGCGGGTGCCGATGAAGAGCATGGCCGCCAGGAAGAGCGTGGCGCGCACCGCTGCCCAGGCCAACTGGGGCAGTCCTGTGGTCAGGTCGCTGAGTTGGGGCAGGATGATCATCAGCGGCACCACGGCCAGGTCCTGGACGATGAGCATGCCGATCATGACGCGGCTGGAGAGGGTGCCCATGCGCCCTTGGCCCGTCAGCGTCTTGAGCGTGACCATGGTGCTGGAGAGCGAGACGGCCGCGCCGAACCAGACCGACGCCGTCCACGTCCAGCCCAGCCATTGGCCGATGCCCACGCCCAGCAACAGGGTCAGCACCATCTGGAGCGGCGTGCCCAGGAGCGCGATGTTGCGCACCGGGCGCAGCTCCTTGAGCGAGAACTCGATGCCCAGCGCAAACAACAACAGCGCCACGCCGATCTCGGCCAGCAGCTCGATGTCGTGCACATTGGCCACGGTGACGAAGCCCGTGTACGGTCCCACCGCCACGCCGGCCAGAATGTAGCCGATGACCAACGGCTGGTGCAGACGTTGTGCGATTAAGCCGCCGATCAACCCGGCGACCACGATGATGGCAATATCCGCAGCGATGCCCATGCCGCCATGATAGCAGGATGGGTGCTCATGTCGGTAATGTTCGCTCTTGTCAACGGCGACAAATTTCCCCCGGCACGACCGGATTTGACATAAACGGGCTACTCCCCTAGAGTTAGCGCTTGTGCGTGGTGGATCGGCCATGAAACCGCTGCCGCCGCCACAACGTTGACTGACTGTTTCGGGCTGAGAGTGCGACTTGGCTCACGGCGTCTGTTGCGGCCAACGGGGCCGCCGGCGACGCCGCACTGTTTTTAGAGCCAAGGAGTGCTCAATATGACTTTCGACCAGTTTCCCCTGGATGGCCGCGTGCGCGCGGGCATCGATCTTGTCGGCTTCACCACGCCGACCCCCATCCAACAACAAGCCATTCCCGCGGTGCTCGCCGGCCGCGACGTGCTGGGCCTGGCCCAGACCGGCACCGGCAAGACCGCCGCGTTTGCCGTACCCATCCTGCAACACCTGACCCGCGGCCCGCTGCGCCGGGTGCGCGCCCTCGTCCTTGCGCCCACACGTGAGTTGGCCGAGCAGATAAACGAGTCGTTCACCGAACTGGGGCAGAAGACCAAGGTGCGCAGCATCGCCATCTACGGCGGCGTGAGCAAGAACAACCAGATCAAGGAACTCAAGCGCGGGGCCGAAGTGGTGGTCGCGTGCCCGGGCCGCCTGCTCGACCTCATGGGCGACGGCGCGATCGACCTGTCGCAGGTCGAGGTGCTGGTCCTGGACGAGGCCGACCGCATGTGTGACATGGGCTTCCTGCCCGACGTGCGCCGCATCCTGGCCAAGCTGCCCAAGCAGCGCCAGTCCCTCTTCTTCTCGGCCACCATGCCCGACGACATTCGCACCCTCTCCGACGAGATGTTGCGCAACCCGACGACGGTGCAGGTGGACATCATCGCCCCGGCCAAGACCGTCTCCCATGCGCTCTACCCGGTGCACAGCAAGCAGAAGAAGGCGCTGCTGCTCAACATGCTGGCCCAGACGTCCACCGGGCGCGTGCTCGTCTTCACCCGCACCAAGCGGCGGGCGCGCTTCCTGGCCCAGGATTTGGAAAAAGCCGGCTATCGCGTTTCGGCGTTGCAGGGCAACATGAGCCAGAATCGACGCCAGGATGCCATCGGCGGCTTCCGCAGCGGCAAGTACGACGTGCTCGTGGCCACCGACATCGCCGCCCGCGGCATCGATGTGGCCGAGATTTCCCACGTCATCAACTTCGACATGCCCGATACGGTGGACGCCTACACCCATCGCATCGGCCGCACCGGCCGCGCCCATCAGACCGGCGACGCTTTCACCTTCGTGGAACCGGAGGAAGCGCCCATGGTCCACGCCATTGAAAAGGTGCTGGGCGAGCCCATCGAACGGCGCTACGTGGCTGAGTTCGACTACGGCGGCGCGCATCCGTCTCTGGCCACGGCCAACGGCGGCAACTCCGGTCGCCAGTCCGGCAATGGCTCGCGCCAAGGGGGCGCTTCGTCCACACGGTCCGACGGCCGCACCGGCAGCAGTAACCGCGCAGCCGACGGACGCGGGGGTGCCTCGTCGCGCACACGGCGTCGCCGCACAAGTCGCCGACGCACGTCTCAGACCAATTCGGGCCGGCCGCACCGGAGCCAGACCAAGTCGCACTAGAGCTGCTCCATCCAGAAGAAGTGAGTCATCATGCCAGCCAAGCAACCGCTCAGCGCCGACGATCTCTACCGCATGCGGATCATCACGGGCTATGAACTGTCGCCCGATGGCCGCCATGTGATCTATGCTGTGCAGCGGGTCGATCGTGCCAGTGAAGAGAAGTACAGCGACCTGTGGCTTGTGTCCACAGAGTCGGGCGAGCCCCGGCGTTTCACCGGCGGTGACTATGTGGACCGCGCGCCGCGCTGGTCGCCCGACGGCCGGCAGATCGCGTTCCTCTCCAACCGCGCCGACAAGGAGCAGTTCCAGCTCTACGTCATCCCGGTGGACGGCGGTGAGGCCCAGCGCGTGACCGAGGCCGAGGGCGATTTCGGCAGCTTTGTCTGGTCGCCCGACGGCAGCACGATCCTCTACCAGTTCCGCAAACGGGACGCCGCGGTGAAAGAACGGGAAGCCGACCCGCAGAAAAAGAAGCTGGGCGTGGTGGCGCGCCACATCACCCGGCTGGTGCACAAGTGGGACGGCCAAGGCTTTCTGCCCGAAGAACGCTGGCATCTCTGGACCGTCGCCGTGGCCACGGGCAAGACGGTGCAGCTCACCGATGACAATCGCTACGAGGAAGCCGAGCCGGCCTGGTCGCCGGACGGCCGCTGGATCGCCTTCGTCTCCAACCGCACGCCCGACCCGGACCTGGACCAGATCAACACGCAGATCTTTGTCATGCCGGCCGCAGGCGGCTACTTCCGCGCCGTGGACGCGCCGCGTGGCGACATGAACTCGCCCGTCTTCTCGCCGGACAGCACGCGGATCGCGCTGGCACGGAGGGCATCGCCAGTTCTGGCGCAACACCGACCTCTGGGTTGCGCCCGTGGACGGGCAGTGCGCCTGCCCACAACCTCACCGCACCGCTGGACGTCTGCGCCGGCATGCGCAGCTCCTGGGCGATTCCCACGCGGCGCCGGCGTCGCTCCCGGTCTGGTCCGCGGACGGAGCGCGGCTCTCTTCCAAGTCTCGCGCCACGCGGCAGCACGGTCTTCGCCCAAATCGCAGGACGGCGGTCCCGACACCTACGCCGTGACGCTAGGTGAGGACGAGCCCTCGATCAGCCGAGCTACGATGACGCCCGGCAGCGCATGGTCTACCAGCGCAGCACAGGTGGAACCGGGCGATCTCGTCACACACCTGGATACGGGACACAGCCTGCGCCTGACCCATGTCAACGAAGCCCGCTGCGCGAACGCGCCTCTTGGGTGCGGTGGAGAAGTCTGGTTCAGGCGGGACGGCCATCCGCTGCAGGGGTGGATCATGACGCCGCCGGACTTCGCCCCGACAAGCGCTACCCGGCGATTTTGGAGATCCACGGCGGGCCGCAGTTGCAATACGGCCGGCGCTTTTTCCACGAATTTCACTACCTGGCCGGGCTCGGCTACGTGGTCTTCTTCACCAACCCGCGCGGATTCCAGGCTACGGCAACGTGCGCACCAGGACGCCATCGTCAACGACTTCGGCGCGGTCGCCTACGACGATCTCATGGCCTGGACCGACCACGTCACGGCGCTGCCCTACGTGGATGCGGCCCGCGTCGGCGTGACCGGCGGCAGCTACGGCGGCTACATGACCAACTGGATCGTGGGCCACACCGACCGCTTCGCCGCGGCCGTCACCCAGCGCAGCCTCTGCAATCTCATCAGTTTTCACGGCACCAGCGACTTCACCTGGATCTTCCAGTTCTGGTTCGGCGACGAGCCGCCGTGGGAGGATGTGGAGAACTACTGGCGCCAGTCGCCGCTCAAGTACGTGGCCAACGTCAAGACACCCACGCTGGTCGTCCACGCCGAGGGCGACAAACGCGTCAGCGTGGAACAGAGCGAACAGTGGCAACAATCGTTCGCGTCAGGTGGGCGTGCCCAGCGAGTTCGTGCGCATCGAAGGCGAGTCCCATAACCTCTCCGCGCTGGCGGCCGCACCGACCGGCGTATCACGCGGCTGGAGCACATGGTGCAGTGGTTTGAGCGGTATTTGCGGGGAGGCTGAGATTGGGAGATTAAGAGATTGTTCGCCCGGGTCCCCATCCTGCCCAGACCCCAATCTCTCAATCTCTTTCAGTCTCCCACCCTCAATCTCTTTTCCCGAAAAAAAGGAGCCATCATGGACCTCAACCCAACCGACCGCGCCGCCGTGGTGACGGGCGGCGGGCAGGGGATTGGCCGGGGCACGGCGCAGCGGCTGTTGCATTAGCTGCGCGCCGTCCTGGCGGAATTGGATGCCGGAGGTTTGCGTCGAGGCCGAGGACGCACTGGCCGGACTGGTTGCCTTCGTGCAGACCGACGTGGCCGACGAGGCGAGTGTGGCCGCCATGGTTGCGACGACAGGCGCTTCGGCCGCATCGACGTTGGTGAACAACGCCGGTATCGCCGACCCGGGCAGCACGCCCGTGGATCAACTCATTGGAGCAGGAACCGGGTCATCGGCGTCAACTCACCGGTCCCATGCTCTGCGCCAAGCACTGCACGCCCCATCTGCGCAAAGCAGGGCGGCGCCATCGTCAACATCTCCTCGACCCGCGCCTTTCAGTCCGAAGCCAACACCTGTGCTTACCCGCGCCCAAGGGCGGCATCTTTGCGTTGACCCATGCGCTGGCCGTGAGTCTCGGGACCCGACGTGCGCGCCAACTGCATCGCGCCTGGGTGGATCGAGACGCAGGCCGTGGAAGAAACAGGCGGAGCGGGTCGTGCGTCACCTGCGCGACATCGACCACGGCCAGCACCCGGTCGCCGCGGTGCCGGTGCGCCCGAGGACGTGGCCGCGCCGTCGCCTACCTGCTGTCCGATGTGGCCGCTTCGTCACCGGCCAGGTCTTCACCGTGGACGGCGGTACGTCGCGCAAGATGATCTACCATGACTGAGCCGGCTCACCCGGCGACGCGCGGCCACGGTGGCCGCACCGGCGCGCATCGGCGTCGACCACGTGGGGGCCGCCGACGCAGGCGTCACTGGCGCGCTTGCAGCAGGCCCACATGCTGCATGTGCCCTTCGGGAGAGTCTGTCCATCGGCTGGGGCGAGCAGATTGAGCTGGATGAGGCGTGGCTGCTGGACAAGATCGTGGGCAGGCGGCGCGGCGGCTTTTGCTACGAGCTCAACGGCGCGTTCGCCTGGCTGCTGCGCCAACTGGGCTTTCACGTCGACATGCTGGAGGCCCAAGTCTGGAGTGCGGACGGCTCAGACGTTCTCGCCGCCCTTCGACCACATGACGGCGGTGCGTGCGGATGACGTGACACACTTGGTCGACGTGGCTTTGGCCGTGCACCGCGTGCGCCCATGCGCTGGCCCGAGGACCGGCAGACCGGCGTCGACGGCACGTACCGCCTGCACGCAGCAGACGGACAGGCTGTCTGGAAGCCGGACGGACGATGCCACGTGGCGACCCGAGTACCGTTTTTCCACACGACACCGCGCCGCTTGACGACTACCGCGCCATGCGCCTATCACCAGACGTCGCCCGATTCCCACTTTGCGCAACCGGGTCTGCTCGCTGGCCACGGTCGACGGCCGCATCACCCTGACACCGCGCGAGTTCATCGTCACCCGCAACGGTGCACAACCACGCCGGTGGCGGATGAGGCGGGCCTATGCCCGGCTGTTGCACACGCATTTTGGCATTGACGCGCCGACGCCGCAGAGTGATGTACTGCGTGTCGACGAGACAGCAAAAGAGCCGGGTCGCCTTTTTATGGACGACCCGGCTCTTTGTTGTACGGACAACTACATCGGTCTTGGCGCCGTAAGCATCTCAACTTGACTTCAGCGGTTCGCACGCCCTCGTGCGAACCGCTGAAGCAGAGCAAGGCCGTGCTGCCCGTTCGCACGCCCTCGTGCGAACCGGAACAGGCTGGTCGCTTGACAGGCTGGTCAGATCGGCCGCCAATGAAATCTTTGGCTGCGCCTGCCTTACCGACGTCACCGCGCGGCGGCGCTCAACTTGTCGCGGGCCATCTGCACCAGCGTACCGGCAAAGTCCAACTCGGCTCGCACCTGTTGGAACGTAGCAGCATTGTCGTTGTTAAGGGCGTCATTCACCAGTTCGGCCACCAGATCGTAGGAACCGGCCGCCGAACGCAGGTCCACATGCGCGTCGGCAAAGAGGGTCGGGCGGCTCCAGCCCGCGCACCTGCTGGCTGGGAGAGGGCCAGCGTGTTGCAGCCGCGCTGAGCACCTCTTCATCGCGCCACGCCTGGTCCTGCAACAGCGCGGTGTCCTCACCCAACGCCGCAATCTGGTCGGCGATGGTCTCCGCGCTCACGTCGTAGCGGGTCAGGATCGAGGTGACCTCGCCCAGGTAGACCCGTTCGGGCTGGCCCAGGCCGCTCGTCCCGGCGCCGGTTGCGTTGGTCGGGCGTGGGCGTGGGCAAGAGAATCGGTTGCCGCCGCGGCGGGCGCTGCCGTGCCGCCCGGCGCGCCGACCGAAGCCGCGTGGCGTCGTCGACGATGGGCACGTCGGCGGGCGCGCTTGTCCACCAGGAACGCGGCCACCCAGCCGCCGTTGTCCAGCAGGTACCATTCGCCCGTGCTGTTCTGGCCGATGATGTTGATCACCTGCCCGGTCACCGTCCCGCCGCTGACGGCGAAACCTGTGCCGGGTCGCCGCGCAGATTGGCGTCCACATTGACCGTGGGCGAAAGCGCGCCGGTCTCCGTGACCGGTTCTGTCACCGTGAGCGTCGCGGTGGGCGTGGCCGTGGGCACCGGGACCGGTGTGGGCGCAAGCGTCGGCGCCGGCGTGGGCGTCGGTTCCGTTTCCTCGGCCTCAGCCTCAGCCAAGATGCGCGCCTCGGCCGCTGCTCTGCACCGCCGTGATCAGTTCCAACGTGGCCACCCGGTGCGCCGTCCACCAGGTCGCCGAAGATCCACGCACCGGTGTCCAGCAAGAACCACGTGCCGTCGTCGTTGGTCGCCACCAGCGCGATCTCTTCGCCGATGCCGGCGCGGCCCACGATGGCCGCCGTGGTATCCGGCCCGGAGCGCAGGTTGGCGGTCACAGTCGAGGTGGCGCTCACGGAGGGAATATCGCCGGGCGCAGGCGTCGCCGGCGTGACGGTCCCCGTGATCGGCTCCGGCTTCGGTGACCGGCTCCCGTTCAGACCGGCGTTGCCGTGATGGGCGTCTCGGTGGTCACCGCGGGCGTGGCCGTGACGGTGCGGTCTCGGTGAGCGCCACGGTCGTCGTGGGCGCTTCCAGCGGCGTGAGCACGACCGTCGTCTGCGACGGGCGCGAGCGTAATGCTGATGGGCAACGTCATGGTGAAGCCGTCGGCCAGCCGCAGTCACACTGGCAGGTACGGTGTGGTTGTCAACGTGTTGCTCACGGTGAACGCGTCAGGTCCAGATCCAGCACCAGGCTGACGGGCAACAAGCCGCTGATGGGCATCGTAATCGTCATGGTGGCCGTGCTGGTCACGCCCGACGTGACGACGTCGCTGAGCGCGGCCTGTAGGATGTGATGCCGGCGGTGGCGGCGACGCTCAACGTCACCGGCACGCCGCCGTTGATGCGCACTGCCAAGGCTGCGGCAACGCGGCCTGCATCCTCGTTGACCGGGGGCGTCTCCTCCTGCTGCGCGGGCGCGGCATGAACGCCGTTGAGGCCAACAACGAGCAGGGTCATCAGCGTAAGGGGCAGCAAAATGGAGCTGATGAGACTGCGCTTCATGGGTTGCTCCTTCGTGGTGGATGATGGCGCGCATGGTGCAACATCGATGATAGTCATAGAGTATATGGGAATTGCACTTTTGTAAAGCCGCGCGCGCGCAAAACCCGACGCCTCTCAAGGGGCGACCTGCTCAGCGCGCACGCCCTCATGCGCACCGCTTTGCCAAAACCGAGCCTATGCCACCGTCCGTACGCCTGCGCAGTACACCGAACGGGCGGGTCGCTGCGTCCCCTCCGAAATCGAGACGACGCTGCGAACGCGCCCGTGCGTGACGCGGGCCATGGCAGGAACAGCTGCAGCAGCAGGAAGGCCAGGAAGCCGCCGGACGTGATGTTGTACATGCGCATGATGCGCCGGAAGTTTGTCAGCACGGCGGCGTTGTCGTACGTGCGCTTCAGCCGGCAGATCGTTTCGATCAGCGCGGCGTAGAAGATGCCCACCACCGCGGCCCACGCCCACCCCGTGCGCACGCCCAGCACGCCGATCAGCAGACGGCGGCCACGCTCAGCGCAACCAGGGCGAACACAAATGTGCGGCGCGGCCCGCTGACCGCGGCAAACGTGCGGTCGCCCCGAACCAGGTCTTCGTCAACTTGATAGATCTGGGTCAGCGGATAGAAGCCGCCGGTGATGAGCGTGGCCGCGAGGATGCCGGTCCAGTCCAGTGGCGTCAGCGTGGAGAGCGTGCCTTGCGCCGTGGCCCAACCGGCCAAGGCCGCCAGCGCGCCCTGGCCCAATGCGACGACCACGAGCCCGCCGTACGGGCGCGCTTTCAGCCGGATGCCGGGATAGGAGTACGCGGTTGCCAGCACGAAGATCACGCCGTACAAAAGCGCCACCACGCCGTTGACCAGCAGCACTAGAACTGCGCCTATGGCCTGCAACGCCAACGACAGCGGCAAGAGCGCTTCAACCACGGGCGGCGGCGTCTCCAGCCCGCCCACCGGTCCTTCATCGCGGTCGTAGTACGAATTGAACGCCGTCGTGCCGCCGTAGAGGCAGAGGTGGAACGCGACGAAGGCCAGCCAAAACCCCGGCGTGTAGACGTTGCCGTCGGCCAAAAAGAATCCCCAAAGAAAGATCGGCGCCAGCAGAATCTGGAAACGCAGCCGCAGATGGATCAGGAAATTGCGGGCGATGGCGCTGAGAGCGGGGCCGGTCGCGGCCGGTGTCTCGGCAAAGTTGACGACGCGTTGTGTAACCTGGGCGACTGTCGTGGCTGGCTGCATTGGGATTCATCCTTTCTCCCGGGCAAGGTGCGGCTGCAAGCGCAAACTCTGCCGCACTACCGAGAGTATACATGGAATTGTGCGCGGCAGTGACGCAAACCGGGCGCCGGCAAATTGAACGTGGCTCACAGCAGCCGGGGGCCAACCGTGGCAGCATAGAAGCTACGTGTTCCGGCCGGCACTGTGTCGGCCGGCGCGTTCTCTGCCCGCATTCGTGCCAAGGAGTCACAATCAATGTCCAATTCCGCTGACGTCGCACCGGCGATCCTGGCCCTGGGAACGGCCGTCCCCGCCTTCAGCGCGTCCCAGTCCGAGGTCGGCGAGTGGATGGCCGCCTCCTTTGCCGGGCGGCCGGCGTTGCAGCGGCTGATCCGTGCC
>JAWKOK010000063.1:0-30105 GCA_041391205.1 Caldilineaceae bacterium | reverse complement strand
CGCGTAGACCATGAGCCGGTTGGAGAAGACGCCGATGGTGAAGAGCGAATCGCGGCTGGCTCGGGTGGCCAGGGCGTTGCCCATCTGCGCCAGGGTCAGCGTGGTGAAGACCATGGTTTGCCACGGCCCGTCCGGGTCCATGCGCCAGTAGCCGTAGCCCAGCAGCAGCGACACCAAGCCCATGAGCGCGCCGATCCAGAGGATCTCGTAGCCGATGCCGCGGCTGAAGACGCTCTCCGTGGGCCGGTAGGGCGCACGCGTCATCACGCCGCGCTCGCCCGGCTCCACGGCCAGAGCCAGGCCCGGCAGGCCGTCGGTGACCAGGTTGATCCAGAGAATTTGCAGCGGCAGCAGCGGCAGCGGCATCCCCAACAGCGGCCCGACCAGCATGACGAAGAGTTCGCCCGTGTTGCTGGAGAGCGTGTACTTGATGAACTTGCGGATGTTGTCGAAGATGACCCGGCCTTCTTCGACCGCGGCCACGATGGTGGCGAAGTTGTCGTCCAGCAGCACCATGTCGGCCGCCTGTTTGGAGACGTCGGTGCCGGTGATGCCCATGGCCACGCCGATGTCGGCCCGCTTGAGCGCCGGCGCGTCGTTGACGCCGTCGCCGGTCATGGCCACGATCTCGCCGTCGTCCTGGAGCGCTTCGACGATGTTGAGCTTGTGCTCCGGCGCGACCCGGGCGAAGATGGAGACGTCGTCCACCGCGCCCTTGATCTGGTCCTGGGACATGCCGGCCAGTTCGCTGCCGCGCACGAATTTTTCGTTCTCGGTGATGTGCAGGTCCTGGCCGATGCGCACCGCGGTCAGCGGGTGGTCGCCCGTAATCATGATGGGGCGGATGCCGGCCTGCCGCGCCACCCGGACCGCGTCTTCCACCTCGGGCCGGGGCGGGTCCATCATGGCCACCATGCCGATGAAGGTCTCGTCGTGTTCGATGGCGTCGGGGTCTTCGGGCAGCTCGTCGTCGTACCAGAGGCGCAGCGACACGCCGAGCACCCGCTGGCCGGAGCGGGCAAATTCGGCGTTGGTCTCGAGGATGCGGTCGCGCACCGCGTCGTCCAGCGGAACCACCTCTTTGTCCACGAGCACGCCGCTGGCGATGTCCAGCAAGCTGTCCACCGCGCCCTTGGTGTAGAAGATGTAGGGCGCTTCGCCGATGGGCGAGTCGGACTCGCGCACCTCGTGGCTCATGTGGTGGATGGTGGTCATGCGCTTGCGTTCGGAGGTGAAGGGAACCTCGCCGACCCGGGGCCATTCGGCGCGCAGGTCTTTGATCTCCCAGCCCAGTTGCTCGGCCGCCAGCACCAACGCGGCCTCGGTAGGATCGCCGATGGCGCGGGTGTTGCCTTCGTTATCCCGCTCCAACACCGCGTCGTTGCAGAGTGCGCCGGCCCGGATGAGCACGCTGAGCGCGGCCAGGGTGGGCGAGGCGTCGTTGATGAGCCGTGCGCCGCGCAGCCGCCCCTTGCGCTCCTGCAACGTCTCCATCTCCTCGGTGTTGCCCGCCACGTCCAGCAGCGTCACCGTCATCCGGTTCTCGGTGAGGGTGCCCGTCTTGTCCGAGCAAATGACCGTCACCGAGCCCAGGGTCTCCACCGCAGGCAGCCGCCGCATGAGCGCGTGGCGCTTGAGCAGCCGTTGCGCGCCCAGCGCCAGCGTGATGGTGACCACCGCGGGCAGGCTCTCGGGGATGGCGGCGACGGCCATGCTCACCCCGGTGAGAAAGAGAATTTCCCAGTCCACATGGCCGGCCCGGCGGCCGTCGATGTAGCCGAGCACGATCACCACGGCGATGATGGCCATGGCGGCCAGCGCCAGCATCTTGCCCAACTGGGTCAGACGCCGTTGCAAGGGCGTCTGTTCCTGCTCCACATCCTGGATCATCTCCGCGATCTTGCCCAGTTCGGTGGTCATGCCGGTCTCGGTGACCACGAAGCTGCCCCGGCCGTAGGTGACCACCGTGCCCATGTAGAGCATGTTGATCCGGTCGCCCACCTGGAGATTGGCGTCGTCCAGCGCCACGGCCTTCTTGTTGACCGGCTCGGACTCCCCGGTGAGCGCGGCTTCCTCCACCTTGAGGTTGATGCTCTCAACAATGCGGCCGTCCGCGGGGATGAGGTTGCCGGCTTCCAACAGCACGATGTCGCCGGGGACCAGCGCGGGAGAGGGGATCTCTTCGATGTGGCCGCCGTTGCGCCGCACGCGCACGGTGGGCACGGCCATCTTTTTGAGCGCTTCCATGGCCTGCTCGGCCCGGTATTCCTGGGTGAAGCCGATGATGGCGTTGACGATCACGATGATGAGGATCACGATCGCGTCGAGGAATTCGCCCAGCGCCAGGGAGATGGCCGCCGCGACCAGCAGGATGATGACCATCGCGTCCTTGAACTGGTCCAGGAGGATGGCCCAACGGCTCTTGACGCCCCGTTCGACGAGTTGGTTGGGGCCGGTTTCGGCGTGGCGACGTTCGGCTTCGGCGGTATCCAGGCCGGCGTCGGGATCGACGGAAAGTTGGCTGAGGACGCGGTCAAGCGAGTCGGTGTGCCACGTCATGGCGACGCAGTCCTTTCGAGTGGCGGTGCGGGGTAGACGGCGTCTCCATGCTCTGCGCGGAACAGGCGAGAACCCGTGGTCGGCCTGATCCGTCTTACATCGACGCCGCAGCCGGCCGCAACCGTACGGAGCTTATGTGATTGAGTCAGGCCGCGAGCCGGCCGTGGCAGTGTTTGAACTTCTTGCCGCTGCCACACGGACACGGGTCGTTGCGCGCCACGGAGGCGTACACGGCCTGGGCCTGGCGTTCTTCCGCGGCCAGGATCTGCATGATCTCGGCGGGCGCGCGCTGGCGTCGCAGCAAATCGGCCATGATGCGCATGGGCCGATCGATGTGGTTGAAAAAGGCGCGATAGCCCGCGCAGAGAAAATTCAGGCCGGGCTCGCCGTCGGGCGTGTGAATGAAGCGATTCTTGGGACAGCCGCCGTGGCAGACAAAACGCACTTCACAGTCCAGACAGTATTGGGGCAGCGTGTCCAACTTGTCCTGGCCGAACTTGCGCTGCTTGGGTGACGCCACCAGTTCGATCATGTGGGTGTCGTTGATGTTGCCCAGCAGATAGTCCGGCTCCACGTAGTGATCGCACGAGTAGAGATCGCCGTTGTGCTCGATGGCCAGGGCGGTGCCGCATGTGGGCGAAAAGACGCAGAGTCCACTGGGCTGGCCCACCCACGCGGCCAGCGCGACATCGAAGAGCTGCACGTAGACCTGGCCCACGTCCCGCCGCACCCACTCGTCAAAGATGGTGCTGAGAAACTGACCGTAGGCCTCCGCGGTGAGCGACCGCTCGGTGACCAAATCGCCCGCCTGCAGGTAGAGCGGACGGTCACCCCGTTTGTTCTCGCTCCAGCCGGAATTGGCCAGCGGCAACATCTCGGGCGTCACGCGCTCGATGATGGGGATGAACTGGATGAACTGGGTGCCGACCTCGTCGCGCAGGAAGCGATAGACCTCCAGCGGATGGTGCATGTTGGCCGCGTGGACGGTGGTGAGGATGTTGAACTCGACCTTGTGGGCCTTGAGCAACGCCGCCGCATCCATGACCTTCTGCCATGTGGGCGCGCCGCCTTTGTCCACGCGATAGGCGTCGTGGAGCGCCTGCGGTCCGTCCAGGCTGAGGCCGATGAGGAACTCGTGCTCGTGGAAGAATTCGCACCACTCGTCATCCAGCAGGGTGCCGTTGGTCTGCATGCTGTAGAGGATGTTCATGCCCGGGCGGCGGTACTTCTCGGCGTACATGACCGAGCGCCGGAAGAAGTCCAGCCCCATGAGCGTAGGCTCGCCGCCCTGCCAGGCGATGTTCACTTCGGGCACGGCCTGGGCTTCGATGTATTGGCGGATGTAGGTCTCCAACAGTTCGTCCGCCATGCGAAAGCGGCTGCCGGGATAGAGCATCTCTTTGGAGAGGAAAAAACAGTACTTGCAGTCGAGGTTGCAGATGGCGCCGGTGGGTTTGGCCAACAAGTGGAACGCGCGGGGCGCGGTCAATGGTCTCTGCATGGCAAAAGAACTTTCATTATCGCACGGTAACGTCTGCACAACGGGGCGACGTTGGGACGGTGCGTGCCGGGAACCATATGACTCCCGGCACATCAGCGCGACGCTACCGCGAACTCAACGGACGGATGATACCTTCGTGACATCCCCGCAGCCACAACGAACCGCAAGCGTGTCATCTTGATTATCGCATTGCGCCCCGCTGTGTCAACGGCCGGCGATGGTTTCCCGCCAAGTCTCAGCGCAAGGCACTTCCCGGAAGCCCTCACGTAATCTGATGTGAGCGGCGCGGGCCGGAGGCTTCCGGGAAGTGCCTGCGCCCTGCCCGGCTGCGGACGCACGTCGACGATCATCACGCTTCGCTGCTGAGATTGTTGGCATCCGTCACGGTCAGGGTGACGATGTACCGTCCCTCCGCCCCGTAGGTGTGGGGCGGCACTGCATTGTTGGAGATCGGCGGGGTGCCGTCTCCCATGTCCCAGTAATACTGGGTGATCTCGCTGCTGCCCCCAGGTGGACTCGGACGCGTTGAACGTAATCGGCACGCCCAGCGCAACCGTCACGACCGGGATGCCGCCTTCATTGCCCTCGGGCAGACGCTGGCCCTCGACAATGGCGAAGAAGCGCCGGTCGGCCCCACCAGTTGCACCGTCGGCGTTGCGTTGGGGTCGAACGTCGGCGTCGAAGTCGCGTTGGGATCAAACGTCGGCGTGGGCGTGGCATTGGGATCCACCGGCACCTGCGGCGTCAACGTGGCGATCTCCGGCGGCACCGTCGGCGTGATCGGCTCGACGGGCGGCGGCAGTGTCGGCGCCATGGTCAGCGTCGGCGTGGGCAGCGGCGTGGGCGTGGGTGGCAGCGGCGTGGGTGTGGGCGGCAGCACGGGCGTCATGGTCGGCGTGGGCGCGAAGACGTTGATGAGCCGGTTGGTGCTCGCCACCAGTCCGCTGTCGGTCAGGGTGAGGATGACGTTGTAGATGCCGGGCGCCGTGTACTGCTTGTTGACCTGCACCGCGTTGGCCGTGGTGCCGTCGCCGAACTGCCGGCGCGGCATAGCTCACGATGGGATTGGCGGCCTGGGAACGGGACCATCGAAGAAGATCGGTTCACCTACGATGCCCACGGCCGGGGCCACGATGACGGGCGCCGGCGGCTGATCCGGCACCGGCGTCTGGTTCCGTGTAGACGAAGATCTGGGTCGTGCTCCGAGTTGGCGCGGCCGGACGCGTCGGTCACGGTGAGGGAGACGGTGTAGACGCCGGGCGCGGTGTAGCCGTACTGCACGATCTGGCCCGCCGAAGCGTTGCCGTCGCCCAAGTCCCAGGCAAAGCTGGTGAGCTCGCCCCCGTGCCCGGCGTGGACGCGCCGTCCAGCGTGATGGACTGGTTGACCTGGGCGTAGCGGCCGCGGTGATCACGGCCGTCGGCAGGGTCACGGGCGTCTGCACGGGCGCCCAGCCTAGACGGATGGCGCCTTCGCCCACGGTCTTGACGTACTCGACGCGCAGGTCATGCTCGCCCGCGGCCAGGCTCGGCGTACGCCCGGTCAGCGCGCGGCTGGGGCCGGCGGTCCAGTCGTCGATGATCAATTGACCGTCCACCCAAGCGCGTGCGCCGCCCGCCACAGTCAACGTCAGGTCGTAGACGCCGGCCGGGAGCGCCAGCCGGCGCGCCCGCGCACCGAGAAGTTGTCCGCGGGCACGCCGATCACGGGCGACGCCGTGCCCCAGTTGTAGTTGATACTCTGCTCGTTGCGCACCACCACCGGCGCGCCGGCCAGGTCCACGTTGTCGAAATACTCGGTGCGCCACTCGGGATAGTTCTCCACGCGGGCCACCGTCATGCGCGCCAGGGCGAGCCCCTCGGCCTCGAAGTATTCGATGCGCACGTTGTGGGGCCCACGCACCAGGTTGATGTCGGTGATGAAGTTGCGCGCCGTCCCCTCGACCCATTGATCCACCACGAGCACGTCGTCCACCCACATGCGCACCCCGTCGTCCACCCAGAGCGACACGCGGTAGGTGCCCGCGGGCAGATCGGTGGTGGTGGTCCAGCGCACCGAGAAGTTGTCCGGATTGATGTCCGGGCTGGGCGACCCTTCGCCCCAGTCGAAGTCGATGGCCGGGTCGTCGCGCACGATGGTCGGGTCGCCCTGGAGATTGCGATTGTTGAAGTATTGCCCGCGCCACACCAGCGTGGTCACCGGCTCGATGCGCACCGGCTCCAGCGCGGACGCCACGGCCACGGACGTCACGGCGAGCGGCGTGAGCGGGTCGTCCAGCATGAAGTCGGTCAGGATGGGGGCGAGCTCGGGCATGGCTTCGTCCAGGAGATCGTGGGTGCCGTTGTTCACGGTCACCGTCTGGACGTTGGCAAACCCGGCGGCCAGTTCCTCCACGTTGGCGACCGGCGCGTACGCGTCCATGGTGCCGGCGATGAAAAGCGTCGGCGCGTCGGTGGTGATCTCACCGCGGAATGCATCGCCCAGATCGGGATCGCCCACGGCCGTGCAGAGGTCGAAATAGACCGCGTTGATGGCATCGCCCAGCAGCGTCGCCGGGGCCTGGGCGTCGGCTTGCGCCCGCCGCTCCGCGGAGGCGCCGGACGCGCAGAGCGCGGTGAGATTGGTCAGATTGGCAGTGATGCCGGTGCGCCAGGCGTAGGCCTGCCGGGCCAGCCAGGTGAAATCGCCCTGGCCCATCTCGTAGTAGCGGGTGGGCAGCGACCACTGGGTGGCATTGGTCAAGGCGCGCGGTGACCAGTTGCAGGTCATACTTGCCCAACGTGATGTCGACGGGGGCGTGGCCGGATCGCGGATGGTCACGGTGACCGGCTGGGCCTCCAAGCGGGTGAGCACCTGGGTCATCAGGGCCAGAAAATCGGGGATGCGCGGAGCCAACTGCGGGTCGTTCTGGACGAGTTGGGCCAGCCGCTCCAACTGGCTCTGGACGTTGGCCGGCAACTTGAGCAACTGGTCCGGGCCGATGGGCAGGATGAGCGCCAGGCGATCCACCGTCGTGGGATAGCTCCGGGCGATTTCCAGCGCGAGCTGGCTGCCGAAATCGATGCCGACCAGTTTGACCGTGGCGTAGCCGAGCGGCGCGCCGCGTTGACGTCGGCGGCCATGGCCACGGCGTTGAACGCGGCCATGTCCACGCCGCCGTTGCGCCAGAATTCATCGCACGTGCTGAAGTATGCGCCCAGATCCGCCGCGAGCAGCGTCTTGTCCGCGGCCTCGTCCAGGGTTGCGTTGTAGTCGCCGGCGCAGCGCAGCATGGGCTGTGCGTCGGCAAAGCCGCGCAGCCCGACCGATCACGTCGGCGTCATCGTTGAAGAGCGCCACGAACTCGAGGATCTTGTCCACGTCGGGCAGCGGCTTGTTGGGCTCGAACAGGTCGGCGCTAAGGATGAAGACCGGCGGTCCCGGCGTGGCGGCGCGGCCGGGAAAGCGCAGCAGCGCCGTGGACACCGTGTCGACCGAGGCAGCGGCCGCAGCGCCCGTGACGGGCGTTCCGGTAGTCGTCAACTCCGTGACAATCGTGATGGGCGTCACCGCGGTGATCGGCGTGACGGCGTCAATGGGGTGATGGGCGTCACAGCGGTGATGGGCGTGACGGCAGTGACAGGCGTAATGGGCGTCACAGCCGTAATGAGAGTGACAGCGGTGATCTGGGTGACTGCGGTGATGGGTGTCACCGCGGTGATGGGTGTGACGGCCGCGGGCGTCGTGGCTGTCCCGACCCGGCCACTGCGCAGGCGTGACGACCTGGATCCACTCGGCCCGCACCGGACGGCCCGCACCGGTCTCCAACATGTACGGCGCGCGTTGGATGCGCACATCCGCAGCGCTGCCGGCGTCTCCGGCCTGGGCATGGACCGGCGCCGCGGGTGGCACGCCCGCGGCAAGCAGCAGGGCAAAGAGCAGAATCAGGTATGTGGCCAAAGGCCGGGAACGCAGACCGGATGTGTGCGCGTGTGTCATGTCGACCTCAACAGGAGGTGGCAGCACGGGAAGCGAACGCCCGCTGCAACGCAGCCTGGTCGCCCCCGCGCAAAGTAGACAATCTCTCTGCACAAAGATAGCACGCGACCACGCAATCCGAAAACGACACCCGCAGCCCTGCGCCGGTCATGTGGATGATGAAAATGCTGTCGAGTTGCCAGAACGGTGTGGCTTCTGTACTATTGGCGCACAGCATGCCGTTGCGGCATGCGCGGTCCAAAGGAGGACACAATGGACGTAGACCAAGTGACAACACACGTGGTGACGCGGCGGGGGACGGTGGTGCAAGATCCACCCCTGGCGCAGTTCCTGTTCAGCGATATTCGGATGGCGTGGTTCTGGCTGATCCTGCGCGTCTGGCTCGGCTACGGCTGGCTGACCTCGGGTTGGGGCAAGTTCAGCAATCCGGCGTGGACCAGCGGAGACGCGCTCAAAGGCTTCTGGACCGGTGCGGTCCAAGTGCCCGACAGCGGTCGTCCCGCCATCGCCTATGACTGGTACCGGCTCTTCTTGCAGTGGATGCTCAACATCGAAGCCTACACCTGGTTCGCCAAGCTGGTCATGGTGGGCGAAGTGACCGTGGGCATTCTGCTCATTCTCGGCGCGCTCACGGGGATCGCGGCGTTTGTGGGCGGCTTCATGAACTGGAACTTCATCATGGCCGGCTCCGCCAGCACCAACGGCATGATGATGCTGGTGGCCATGCTGCTGATCCTGGCATGGAAGGTGGCCGGTTACTACGGGCTGGACCACTGGCTGCTGCCGCTGTTGGGGACGCCGTGGCCCAACGATGAGCCAGCGCCGGTGCCGGAACGGGTCCCGTAAGCAGACGGCGCGCTGTGGACAAACCAGGTTTTGCGGAGAAACCTGGTTTGTCTGCGGCGACCACGTTGGTATCATCACAATCCAGGCTCGCCGAGTCTCAAAAACACCAGCACCGCAAAGGAAGCGTTTCTTGACCCGTTACCTGTTGATTGCGTTGGGCGCGGCCCTGGGCGCCAATGCCCGCTATCTGGTGGGCGTCTGGGCCGGCGGACGGCTGGGCGCGGCGCTGCCGTACGGCACCTTCATCGTCAACGTCACGGGGAGTCTCCTGTTGGGCTTCGTTCTGGCGCTGTCCACCGAATACCTGATCGCGTCGCCCAATGCGCGGCTCTTCTTTGCCACCGGGTTCCTGGGTTCGTACACCACCTTTTCGACCTTTATGGTGGAAAGCCTGCTTTTGATGCGCGGCGGCGGCCTGGTGACCGGCCTCGTCAACCTGTTCGCCAGTGTGATCGTGGGCCTCTTGGCCGCGCTCGCCGGTTTCATGCTGGCCCGACTGATCGGCGGTGTGGCATGATCTATCAAGGCAGAGCGCAGCGCGTGCTGATCTACATCGGCGAAGACAATCGATTCGGCAACAAACCGCTCTACATGGCGGTCTTGGAGTATCTGCGTGCCAACGACGCCCTCGGCGCCACCGTGACCCGCGGCATCGCCGGCTTCGGCGCCCACAGCCGCATCCACACGGCCGCCGTCCTGGCGCTGTCCACAGATTTGCCCATTCGCATCGAATGGGTCGACGTTCCCACGCGCGTCGCCCACCTCATGCCCGCGATTCGCGGCATGGTGGAAGACGGGCTCATCACGGTAGAGGAGGTTGACGTGATTCAGTACGCCCCTGGTCGCCGCCCGGATCCCCTGGCGCTCGCCATTGGCGACGCCATGCGTACACCGGTCACCAGCGTGACGGTCGATGCAAGTGTGGCCGACATCGTGACGTACCTGCTGGGGGACGGCCACCGCTGTCTGCCGGTAGTCGATGAACAGCGCCATGTGGTGGGCATCATCACCGATGCCGACCTCTTGGAGCACACCGGGCTGCACGCGCGGCTTTCGCTGCAACACTCGCTGAGCCACGCTGAGTTTCGCCAACAGTTCGAGGAGATGCGCGTCAGCGCCCTGACCGCGGGCGACATCATGACGCGCCATCCTGTGACCGTGCGCGCCGGCGCGCCGTTGAGCGTGGCCACCGAACTCATGCGCACCAAGGCGCTCAAGCGCATCCCGGTGGTCGACGAGGCCGACCGCCTGGTGGGCCTGGTGACGCGGCTGGACGTGCTGCTGGTGTTGGAGCACAATGCGCCGGCCCAAGACGCGGAGGGTCTGCGCCCGCTGCGCGACGGCGCGTCCATCGCCATGCTCATGAACCGCACCGTGCCCACCGTGGGCCCGGCCGCACGTTTGGAAGAGATCGTGCAGGCGCTGGAGCAGTCGCACCAATTGCGCGTCATCGTGGTGGACAGCCGGCGACGGCCCCTGGGCATCATCACCGACGGCGACTTGCTCACCCGCAGCGAATCCAAGCGGGACACGGGTCTCGTGCAACGGCTGCGGCGGCTGGTGACCGGCGTGGGCAGCGCGCCCCAAGCATGGATCGACTCCAATGAAACTGCGGTGGAATTGATGACACGGCCGGTCTTCACCGTCAACGTCAACGCCGACCTCATGGACGCGCTGCACATCGTCCTGCGCCACCGCATCAAGCGCCTCCCCGTCATCGACGACGAAGGCGAGTTGGTGGGCTTGCTGGGGCGGGGGAATTTGTTGCGCGGGCTGGCGAATGAGGAGTGAAAACGTGATGCGTGATGCGTGAAACGTGAAACGTGATTGGGGAGACTGGGAGATTGAGAGATTGATCTCGTCACACGCGACCAATCTCCAAGTCTCCCAATCTCCAGCCCCAGAATTCACGCATCACGTTTCACGCATCACGTTTCACGCTTCACGCATCACATCCCCTCCACCACCACCTCCACATCCGTCACCGGGTTGTCGCCGGTGATGACCGGGACGGTCGTCGTGTTGCGGAAGAGACGATTGCCGTCGCCGTCGAAGATCTCGGCCTGGACCGCGTAGCGGTTGCGGCTGTCGATCGCGTCCGGGTTGTAGGCCACGGCGAAGGGCACGGGCACCTGGCCCGGCCGGGTGATGACCTGTTCGCCCAGCACCTGCGCGGGCGCGTCGGCCAGGGAGACGTCGATGAGCTGCACGCGCACCACCGCGTCGGGGGGCAGCGCGCTGCGTTGCCGGTAAGTCACCGTGCCCGTGACGAACTCGGCATTGGTCCGCGCCTCGACCACGATGCGGTCCCGGGCCAGGATGGCGCCGTCCACCGACGACGAGGCCAGCACGTTGACCGTGACCGGCTGGTCCCGGGTGATCGTCGTGTTGAGCCGGATGACGGTGGACCAGAAGCCGCCGGCCTCGTCCACCTCAGTGGGCAGGATGTAGAGGATGTTGCCGTTGCCGTCCAGCACCACCACGTTGACCGTGTCCACCACCGACTCACCCGCATAGCCGGCCAGCGCGTAGTACTCGGCGTCGTTGGTGATCAACGTGCCGGGCAGCGGATAGGTGACCAGCACGTACGCGGGCAGCGTGCTCGGGTCGCCGATGACGACGGACACCGCGGCCTGGGCCATGGGTGAACCGTCCTTGGGGCTGGGCGAAAAGGCCACGATCTGGGCCCGGCCCACGTACTCCACATCCAGCGTGATCGTCCACGTGCCCGTGCCGCCCACCACGGACGGGTCGTCCGGCGTCATGGTGGTGGGTTCCTCCACCAGCACGTTGCCCGTCACGTCCAGCACGCGCACCACCACATTGTTCTCAAAGAGCCCGCCGCCCCGGCCCGTCACCACCAGCGCGCCGGCGGACGCCGCGTCTTCGGGCAGGACGTCGGCGTAGACGTGGGGCGTCTCCACGGTCACGAATGCCCCATCACCGGGCGTGCCGAAGCGCACCGGGATCTGGTCCAGCGTGACGATGCGTCCGTCCACCGGCGAGAGCGAGTACGCCGCCAGCGTCCCGCGCCCGCCGTTGACGGCGCGCACGGTGGCCAACTCCGCCTGCCACTGCCAGACCGGCTCACCCTCGACTTCCTCGACCACCGCGCCGCGCGTCTCATCCAACACGTTGCCCATGTTATCCAGCAGCCGCACGAAGACGTTGCCGGGCGCGGTGCCCGTGGCCGTGCCGCTCACGTTCAGCGGCGCGTAGAGCGCGAGGTCGCTGTCGGCCGCCGGCGCTTCGATGGCCAGTGCCGGCTCCAGCGGCGGCACCGTGCCGGGCAAGCGCGGGACGTAGAGACGCTGGCCCGCGTAGATGATGTTGGGGTTGGTGAGACAGTTGGCCGTCATCAACTCGGCCACGGTGCTGCCCGTGCGCTGGGCGATGGTGAAGAGCGTGTCGCCCGGCCGCACCACGTAGGTGGGCCAGTCGGTGCGCAGCGTACACGGGCTGGCAAAGGTGACGCGCACTACGTCGTCGGCCATGACGCTACCATCGACGGGCGAGGTGGAGAAGGCGTAGATGCTGCCGGTTGCGCCGTCCTCGGCCAGCACGCTGAAGCTCAAGAACCAGTCGCCGTTCCGATCCGCGGTGGTCACGGCCTGGCGCAAGGTGCGGCCGTAGGCGTCGCGCACGCGCACCACCACGTTGCCTTCGAAGAGATTGATCGATGTGCCACTGACGCGGAACGAGGCCGCGTCGACGCGGCTGCCGTCCTGGGGCGCGTCGATGGTGATGGCCGGCGGCACCGGTGCGGGCGTGGCCGTGAAGGTCACCGGCACCTCGTCCGCGGCCATGACGCTGCCGTCCGCGGGCGAAAGGCTCACGGCGCGGATGACACCGGGGCCATCAATGGGACCGGGGAAGAGCGAGATGCGCCACTCACCGGCGGCGTTGGCCGTGGTGGGACGCTGGGCCAGGCGCGTGCCGTCGTTGGCGTAGACTTCCACCACCACATTGTTCTCGAAGACGCCCGCCGCAGTGCCGCGCACCTCGAAGCCGTTGTCGGTGTTGACGGTGGCGCCGCGGCCGGGCGACACGATGGTGATGGTGGGCCGGCTCGGCTGGTTGGCGTCGCCGAACTGGACGTCGACGGCCGCCTGGGCCAAGATCGACCCGTCCGCGGGCGACGGCGCAAGGGCCACGATCTGGCCGCGCGTGCCCCGGGTCACGTCGGGACGCAGGGTGGTGCGCCATTCGCCTTCGCCACCCACCTCCGCGTCCACGATGGTCGCAGTCTCGGCCAGGACGCGGCCGTCCCGGTCCACGGCCCGGACGACCACGTTGTTTTCGGGCAGCGCCTGGCCGCGGCCGACGACCACAATTTCCGCGGTGCTGACCACTTCGCCGTCCAACGGAATTTCGATGCTGAGTGCGGGCTGCGCCGGTGCGGGCGTCGGCGTCGCAGTTGCGGACGGTGTCTCCGTCGCGGTTGCGGTGGGCGTCGGCGCGGGGCCGGCGTCACCGAAACGGACGTCCACGGTCGCCTCGGCCAGGATCGAGCCGTCGGCCGGTGACGGGGCGAAGGCCACAATGCGTCCGGCGGTGCCCGGCGCCACATCCAGCGCCAGCGTGGTGCGCCATGCGCCCGTGCCTCCCAGCGGCGCGTCCACCGTGGCCACGCCCACACCGATGCGCACGCCGTCCTCGGTGACGGCCTGGACGACCACGTTGTTCTCCGGCAGCGCCTGCCCCGTGCCGACCACGACGACTTCACACCAGTGACGGTTTCGCCCTCAGCGGAAGCGCGTCGATAGTTGCGCAGCGGCCGGCGGCTCTGGGACGTCGGTGGCGTCGGTTCAGGTGCCGGTTGCTCGGTCGGCTCCAGCGGGTGTTCGGTCGGTTCGGGTGCAGGTGGTTCGGTCGGTTCCGGCGCAGGTGGTTCCAGTCGGCTCGGGGGCCGGTGGCTCGGTCGGCTCCGGCGCGGGTTCCTCGCCAAAGGTGACCTGCACCGACGCGCTTGCGACCCGGCTGCCGTCCGCGGGCGAGGTGGAAAACGCCACGATCATGCCGGACGTCCAGGCTGGCGCACGGGCAAGTCGACCTGCCAGTCACCCGTGCCGCCCAACTCCGCGTCGACGATGGTGGCGGCCTGGCCGAAGACGGTGCCGTCATCACCCAAGCCTGGACAACCACGTTGTTCTCCGGCAGCGCGGCGCCGGTCCCCGTGACCGTGACCACGCTCGGGCTGACGGTTGCGCCGTCGGCAGAAGCGCAGTCCAACGCGTCGTGGACGGCGCAGTCTCCTCGCGCCACACGCTCCCGTGGGCCAGCAACAATGTCGCCAGCACGGCGGCAAAAATGCGCACAAATCTCTTCACAGTGGGCCTCCCCAAACGAGTATCTTTCATGTTGGTTTGTAATTTGATTGCCATAGTATGACCGACGGTTCGTGCCCACAGGACAAGTTCACTGCGACACGCATGCAAATGCGAGCGGACTTCCCGGACGCCCTCGTGCGAACTCCTGCCACAGCCGCTCCCGTGAGGGCTTGCGGGAAGTCACCCCCAGTGGGATGCATCCACGTCGCCGGGTGCATCTCAATTTGGGGCAACAACCACCGTCACAACCTGTTTGATTCGCCGCCCTCGTGCAGGCAGCTGTGCCAAGCCGGGGCGATGCTACCGTTCGCACGAGGGCGTGCGAACTAAACAGACGTCTGCCCCGAATCTAGGATGCATCCACGTCGCGCAGCGCTTGACCGTTTGGCCATGGCAGTACAGTGAAGGACGCGCGCCCATGCGGCGCCACCCATGCAACAGCGGCGCATTCTGGCGCCGTGCCGGCGGCGGCAGGCCGAGCGGCCACGCGCCCAGCGATCATGGAGATGTTGGATGGGGATGAGCGTAAGACGTCATGGCCACGCACTGTGGCGTTGGCTCCTGGTCATGGACCGCCCGGTAACGCCAAGACGGACGACCCGACTCGGCAGTACAGCAATTTACGGTGGAATTTCACCTTCAACATTAATGAGGCGTTCTTGGCTGGCCTGAGCTTCATCTCCACCGCAACCATCCTGCCGCTCTTCTGTGGGCTTAGATCTCGCCGAATCCGCTGCTCATCGGCCTGCTGACGTGATCGTCCAGTCCGGCTGGTATCTGCCCCAGCTCTTCACCACCGGGCTGGATCGAGCAACTGCCGCGCAAGGAAGCCGGTGGTCGCCAACCTGGAGGCTTCACCGAGCGGTTGCCCCTCTTCCTTTCTGCCGCTGGCCGCCTCTGGCCGTCAGCCATCCGACCTGGGCGCTGATCGTCTTTTCACCGCGTTTGCGGCCCACAGGCTGGGTTGCGGGCGTGAAGCCAGCACCGGCGTGGACCAATCTCATCGGGCGCTGCTTTCAGTGGACCCTGCGCAGGCGCTACTTCGGCATCAGCTCGTTCATCGGCACCAGGTTCAGGCGCGGTGGGCGCCATCTACAGCGGGCAGCTGCTGGAGACTATCGCTTTCCCCTTCAACCGCGCTTTCGTTCACGCTGGCCATCGTCTTCATCACGCTGAGTTGGATCTTCCTGGAATTGGTGCGCGAACCGGCGCGGCCCATCCCCGACAGGGTGGTGGAGCAGCGGGGACGGTCGTGGCGCAAGATTCGCAACATTGTGCGCACCGACGAGAACTGCCTTTACCTGCTGGTGCGCCTGCTGGCCGCGTTCGGGACGCAGCGCGGGCTTTGTGACGGTGGCCGCCATCCAGCGCTGGGCCATCGCCGACAGCCAGGTCGGCTGCTTTACCTGCGGCGCTGCTCATCGGCCAGACCCTGAGCAGCCTCGTATGGGCGTTGTGGCTGACCGGCGGCCATCGGCTGTCGCTCATGATCAGCATCAGCATCACCGTCCGGCCTATTTGCTGGCGCTGGTCGCGCCGAGGCGGTCTGGTACAACGCCGTCTTTCTGCTGATGGGCGTGGAAACAGGCATGATGATCGTCTCCGGCGTGCTCATCAACCTGGGTTCGCGCCCAGCATCGTCCCAGCTGGCGGGCATCGCCAACACCACCAACGGCGTGGGCAACATGCTGGCGCCGCTGCATCGGTGGACTGCTGACCGCGGTCGGCTTCACAACTTTCTCTTCGCCGCCGCCGCCGGCTTCGGCCTTCCTCGCCCCTGCTCATCATGATCAGCGTCGTCCAACGAGCCGCGCAGAAAGACCGAGTTTGGGCCGGTGAGTGCGGATTGAAGGAGCAGGATTGAACAGCAAGAGTAAAGATTGAAGATTGGGTGCTGCGACAGTTCAGGTGTGAGGCCAGGATCACCCAGTGGCGACGGTGGCCCACGGCAGACACTCGCCCTCTCCCCGTGTGGTGGCGAATCCAAATCTTCAATCCTCAATCTTGTCATTCATCCCTTCTCCCAGCACCACTTCCCCAACCTCCATCACTCCCTCTCTCCTCTCGCCACCAATCCATGGCGAATGACGCCGGTGGGGCGGACGACCATGAACTGGTTGTCCAGCCAGATGACGCAGCCGAGCGGGCCGCGCGGGGCTTGGGGCGCGCGGAGGACGAGGGCGCCGTCCACGTGGAAGCGAACGTCCGTCGCGGTCCACACGAGTTCGTAGTCGTGCCACTCTGTTATGTCAACTGAGAGCAGCGCCTCGTGGACGCCCATGGCGCTGGGCCAGTAGCCACAGCCGCCGAGTAGAGCGTCCGGCTGCGCATGAGCAACATGGCCAGGGGCGCACCGGGCAGCGCGTAGAGAAAAGCCGGCCGCATCGATGGTCGCCGCCTTCCAGCCGTGGCCGGGCACGCCCGCGGCCAGCGCCATCTCCGACGGCCGCCCGGCCAGAAGAACAAGCACGGCCGGGAGCGCCGGGCATTGCCGCTCATCATGAACGGGTCGTTCCAGAAACTGAAGCCCGCGGTGCCGTGCATGCGCTGGGCCGGGTGGGAGAAGCAGGCGCACGTGGAGCCACAGCGGCGGTTCCAGGCCGAACCGGCTGCGGGCGGTCCCGGTAGGTGTCGATCTGCGCGTTGGCGTAGGCTTTCGGCCGGCCTCCGGCGTGTTGACGAAGCGCAGCCCGGCGTCATGGCGCACGAGCCGGCCGCGCCCGTCACGGTGGTGCGCCAGCCGTGGCCCCAGGTCGCAGCCCGCGTCAGTCATGGTCAGATCTCCGGATCGGGCAGCGGCCACGCCAGTGCGCCGGCCACATCACCGTCTGCCACGTAAGCTGCAAACCGGCCGCGGCAAAACGTGCGGACAAGCCTCCAGCGTCGCCGTGTCGGGGCGACCGTAGACCAACGGCACGTGACGCAGCCAGTCTTGCGGCGCAACCCACGGCCGACGATCAGCAGGCGTCCCGACGGCGTCAACACGCGTCGCACCTCGGCCAGCGTGGCCGGGTCCACGATGTAGGGCGCGGGAAGGTGGCGACGACGCAGTCCACCGACGTGGCGGGCAGCGGCAGAGATTGGGCGCGGCCGCGCAGCAAACCTGTCACGTCGTCGGTCACCGCGCCCGGCGCAACATGGCGGGCAACGCGTCCAGACCCAGGAGCGTGCGTCCCGGTGCGGCCAGGTGGGGCAGGAGCGCACCGGTGCCACAGCCCAGTTCCAACACCACGTCCCCGTCCACCAGCATCACAATGAAACGGCGCCGTCAATCCCAGCGCCCCAGGCTGACGGCGGCCGCGACGGTGTCGTAGCTCCACGCGAACTCGTGGTAGAGCCGGCGGCACGCCCACTGGTAGAGCCGCACCGCCACTGTGCGTTGCTGCATTTACATGTTGCCCGAGCGCCAGATGAAGAAGAGCAGGTAAAGGATCGTGGCCAGCCCGAAGTACCAGAAAGCCGAAGACGGAGACGCCGAAGAGCGTCGGCTTGGCGCCCACGGCCCACATGACCGAGCTGCCCAGGAGCAGCGCCGACGTCATGATGCCGTAGGTCAGACGGTTGAGCGGCTTCTCGATGCCGTGTTGGTGGATGTGGATGTGGAGATCACCCTGCGCAACTGTTCGAGGACGCCCAGTGTTTCGCGCGGGGCGACGCGGATGAAGCGGCTGAGATCGCGGTACAGGCGCGTCACTTCGCGCTGCAACCGGGCCGGCGAAATGCGCCGCCACACCAGTTCGGAGCCGAAGGACTGGAGCGCGTCGGCCAGGTTGAACTCGGGGTCAAGCAGGCGCGCGGTGCCGTCCATCTGCACCAGGACGAGCAGGAGCATGTTGACCGCGCCGGCACCACCAGGTGATGGCGGCGAATATGCCGAACATGGACTGGAAAGCCGCGCTCAGGTCGATGGGCGCGTCACCTTTGGCGAACTCGCCCACAAACTCGGCCACGTCGGCCCGGTAGGTGCTGCGGTCGAGATCGGGCGGCACTTCACACAGGCGGATCAACTCGTCGGTCAACCGGTCCACGTCCGGAGAGAAAGGCCTGGACGATGTTGATGAGTCGTCCTGGGTCTGCTCGTCCACCCGACCGACCTTGCCGCAGTCCAGAAAGCCGACCCGTTCGCCCACCAGCACGAAGATGTTCCCCGGATGGGGATCGGCGTGGTAGAAGCCGTCGGTGAAGACCATCTTGAGCATGGCGCTGCCGAAGCGCTGGGCGAAGATCTCCCGGTCACAGCCTCTTCGGCCATGCGGCGCAGGTTGGCGATGGAACAGCCGTCCATCTTCTCCATGGTCAACACGGCGGGAGGAAAATTCGGGATAGGCCTCGGGAAAGGAAGTGGACGCCGGGGACTTCCTCGAAATTAACGCAAACTGGATGAGATTGGAGAGTTCGGTGCGAAGTCCAACTCACGCAACAGGCTGCGCCGGAATTCGGCCACGGTGGCCGTGGGGCGATAGCGGCCGAGTTCGCGGCTGTTGTTCTCGGCGATACGGGCGAAGGTGGAGAGCAGATTGAGGTCGCCCTGAACCTTCTCCTCGATGCCGCGTGCTGCACCTTCACCACCACGTTGGTGCCGTCCTGGAGCGCAGCCAGATGCACCTGTCCGACCGAGGCCGGCCTTGGCGCGGTTGAGGTCGATCCAACTGAAGAGCTCGTCCAGCGGTGCGCCCAGTTCGCCCTCGATGATGTCCCGGACGACCTCGGGCGGATCCGCGGGCGTGTCAGCCTGGAGCGATTCCAGTTCCGCGGCCGGTTCCGGCCCGACCATGTCCGGCCGCTGACTCATCATCTGCGAGCTTGATGAAGGTGGTGCCCAGTTCGGTGAGCGCCATGCGAGGATGCGGACTTCCACCGGCAGCCCGGCCACGTGCTCGCCTTCGCGGTCACAAAGCGGCGGCGTACGAAGCTCGGGCCACGCTCGCCCCAGCCAGTCGGCCAGCCCGTATTTGGCCAGCGCGCGCACGATCTCGTCGAAGCGCTGGACATTCTGTTTGACGTTGGAAATGCCGGGAATCATGACGGTTGCACCTGCGTGCCGGGCGAAAGATTGTCAACCGTCAACGTACAGTAGTGTGAGGGATTTGTCAAAGCGGTCGAGAGGGGAAGGTGGGGAAATCAATGGGGTAGAGAGACGAAAGAGATTAAGAGATTGGGAGATTGAACGGCTCGTCACGACCACGCTCAATCTCCCAATCTCTTAATCTCCCAATCTCTTTGTCTCTATTCTTACGGCATCACGTAAAGATACCAATAAGGCGACGGCGGAAAGATGGACGCCAGGTTTTCGTCCCAGAGGAAGTCAGTCCCGTGGGTCAGCGTGCGCAGGCGTTGGTCCAGCGACGCCAACATCTCGCGCTCCTCGTCGTCCAGTTCCGTGTCGGCGCGCTTGAGGATCTCTTCGATGCGCTGGCGGTTGCGAATCTCGTAGGGATAGTTGGCGCGACAGCGCTTGGGATCGCCGGTGCAGTCGTCCAGGAACCAGCGCAGTGCATCCACACGCGCCTTCAACTCGCGGCGCAGGAGGGCGTGAAAGCGGCTGCGCAGACTGTAGATGGTCGCCTCGGCCTGACGTGAGACTTCATCAATTATGCTGTTGCGCAGGCGTCAAGCGGGCGCGCTCACCCTGGAGGCGGTGCAGCCGGGTCAGCAGATCGCCGCCGGTCATGGTGATCTTCTCGTCCCCGCGCGGCGTGCGCGCGATGACCGTGCGATAGAGGTCACTCTTGACGATGTACTCTTCCAGCTCCGCGGTCATGGCCGCCGCGAGTGTGAGATCGACGGCAGGGTCTTCGGCGAGTACGTGGCTGTCTGTGGCCATGGAATTCTCCCTTCAAGCCAGATCGATTGGCTCGGTTTATTCGGGCGAGATCTCGGACTCGGCCGCGGCGATGTCTTGTTCCACGTCCACGGCCGCGGTCGCCACGGCCCAGGCGACCAGGAACCAAAGCCGCCGCCAATCAGCAGCGCCATCAAGATGCTGGCCGGGTTGGCAGGCACGGTCCCGCGCACCAGGCCCCACAAGTACCAAGAGGATACCGGCCAGGCCGAAGCCGAGCCCGATGCCAGGCCGGCAGGGAGAGTTTGCGCAACACAACTCGTTCCTTTGGCGTGAATCCCGGCGGGAAATCAATGTTGACTCCGCGGCGCCTGCACGTTGATGACACCGGCACCGAATTTCTCCCCGGGTGGACGTCATGGCTGATTGCATTATAATCATGAAGGAGGACGATGACAAAGCATCGCCGTCAGCCGGGGCCGTTCCCAGGATGGACAAACCTATTTCCGCGGACGCAGGTGAGCCGCCCGCGTGCGCATTGATTGTGTGCACTTGTGGCCGGACCGGGCCCCCGGCGAACGACAATGACACAGCGCACAGGAGACGGAACATGGACATTGCCATCATGATCGAAGGCCAAAACGGGCTCACATGGCCCCGCTGGCGCCATGGCGCGTGCGGTGGAGGATCTGGGGTTTGCCGGCCTCTATCGTTCGGACCATTTCACCAACGCCAATCCACCCGACATCGAATCGTTGGAACTCTGGGTTTCGCTCACCTGGCTGGCGAGCAACACCAAACGCATCGAGTTCGGCCCGCTGGTGACGCCCAGCTCGTTCCGCCATCCCGCCTTCACGGCACGCATGGGCAAAGATGTGGACGATCTCTCGGGCGGCCGGCTGATCCTCGGCGTGGGCGCGGGCTGGCAGGAACGGGAACATACCATGTTCGATTTCCCGCTGCTGGACGTGGGGCCGCGCTTGGATCGCTTCGAGGAGAGCCTGGAGGTGATCACCGGCCTGTTGCACAGCGAGGAACCGGTCAACTTTGCCGGAGAGTACTTCACGCTGCGCGATGCCCAGTTGCTGCCCCACGCCAAGCGGGAAGGCGGACCGCCGTTGCTCATCGGCGGCAACGGGCGCCGGCGCACCCTGCCGCTGGTCGCACGCTACGCTGACGAGTGGAACGGCGTCTTCCTGACGCCGGCGCGTTACCGCGAGCTCAATCGCGACCTGGATGAACTGCTGCTGGCCGCCGGGCGCGCACCGGGCGACGTCAAGCGTTCGCTGATGACGGGCCTGGTCTTTGCGCGCACCACCGCCCAGTTGCAGGAACTGCTCGACGGTGGCTCGGTGGACGAGGCGCGCGCCCGAGGCATGGCCGTGGGCACCCCCAGCGAGATCGCGGACGTGGTCGGCGCCTATGAAGAGGCCGGCGCCTATCGCATCATGTTGCAGTGGATGGATCTGGACGACTTCAACGGCCTGGAGGCGCTGGCCAAGGCCCTACTGTGAGCCACAGCATTGGAGTCACTCATTGTCGGCGCGGATGTAGAGCAGCAGCAGCAGCCCGAAGACCACATTGAACCCCACAACGACGCCCGCCCCGGTCAGCAGCGCAGCCCCGACCTGACCGGTGACGAATGCGCGCACCGTCACCAGGATCCCGACCAAGCCGAGCCCCATGATCATCAGCACCAGATAGGCCAGCGGCGCCCTGGTTTCGCCGTCCGTTCGGTGCAGGCCGAACCAATAGGAAAGAGCCGCACCGATGAGCGAGATGACTGCGCCGATGCCAAGGCCAACGAAAAATGCGGTCATGTAGAGTAATAGGGAAAAATGAGAGAAAAAGAAAAGGTCGGTGACGTCCCCCGACATCCGGATCTGGCGACCCGGCCAGCGCTTTCGCGCCGCCACCGACCGAGCATTAATATAGCACACCCCGCGAGATATGCAAAATCACGATCACGCTGATCGCAAAACACTCTTTTACGGGGCTGCTTCCAGAGTAATCGCCCCGTCAGACTCGATGTGGGCCACCATGCCCGTGGCCAATTGCGCGAAATCTGCCGCGGCCAAAGCGACCAACGGCAGCGGCGCGCGGTACAGTTCGTCGGCCACCACCGCGGCCAGCGCAAAAAACGTGTCGACGCCCGTGGTGAGAATGGCGGCCGGCGCGGTCCCGGCGCGGATCGCCTCCAGCAAGACGGCTGTGGTGGTGGACGAACCGCGCGTGAAGGGCACGGCCAGCACGCGCCCGGCCGCGCACATCCCCGCCAGCGGATGCCGCCTATCGATGATCTCGCCCGTGTGATAATCGTAGCCGCCCCAGAAGGAGAGCGGCGTTTGAGTCACCAGCAGCGTCCCACGGGCGTGCCCGGGGATGACCGGCTGCCCCTGCATCACAGTGCCCATGCGCCCTCCTCCCGCACCACTTTGCCCGCCACAGCCGAACGGACGCAGTCGTCCACGCTGCCGAAGGTCACGGCCGTGCCCAACATGCCCGGGGCGTAGTAGGCGTACTTGGCCGAATTGGTCATGAGCAGCTTGACGTCGTCGGGCAACATGGGCGTGGCCAAAATGCATGTGTCCACGGTGACCCGCCCGCCGAACGCGTGGAGCGCGTCCAAATAGCCCGCCTTCTGCGCCAGCAGTGACATGGCGCGGCTGGAGGTGACCAGAAACTGGACGTCCTTGTGGGCGCGGCGCTTGCCGGCAGCAGCGGCGCGAGTTGCGCAAATTCCGCCAGCGAAAAATGGGGACTGCCCAGCGACCATGTCCAGGTCGGCGCCATCCGCGGTGGTGAGCTTGGCTGGAGCGGCGCCTGGTGCGCCATGTCGATGGCGACGGAGGCGCAGGCCGTGGACGCCCCTGGAAAGGCAGCGTCCAACGTGGGCGCTTCGGGCGTCCCGACCATGTGGAAGAGCGCCACCGCGCCGGACGATGCTGTGGCCGCGCCGAGGCCTCCAGGCTGATCCTCGCCCGGGCGTCGGTGATCGCCGTCGATGACGGAATCTGGTCGCCTGCGAGCTGGCCGACGAGATGGCAGCACCGGGGTAAAGCTGTCTCTCGTTGCAGCGCCGTCCGGCACGTCCACCAGGCGCAGCCAGAGTTGCCCGGCGCGGTTTTCGGTCAGGTGCAGCCCCACCGCGGGCACGCGCCCGGTGATGGCGCAGCAGATGTCCAGCAGATCCGGGTAGCGTTCAGTGCGCCGCGCCCAGCACCGAGTTGGCAAAGACGATGGCGTTGGACTCACCCACGCCACCTGCTGGCAGAACGCCGGCTTCCATTCCGTCTGATACGGCGCACAGGTCCAGGTCGGCCGCGCGCCCATGCTCTGGTACGCGACCATCTGGCGCTGGGCCTTGGCCGCCCAGTCCGCGGGCACAGACCACTCTTGCCAGTGGTGCTCGTCCAGGCCGCTCACGTTGAGCGTGGTGCGACTGGCGACCTGCGCTTAAGGCGGCCAGCCGCTCGGCGAACTCCAGCCCGGCGTCGCCGATGTAGATCGTGCTGTCGATGTGCGCGCCGCTGATTTCCAGCAGCCGCGCCGCGCCGTAGATCGGGGCCATGCGCACGAGGATGGACATGGCCAAACGCGCCGCGGGGCCGGCATCACCGCGCAGGAGCGCGTCTTCGTGATCGGTGAGGTGGAGGGTCGTCTGCATGATGCGGGGATGATAGCACGAGCCGGTGTCGCCTTCCAATTTGACCCCAAACCCCGGCGCGCCCGCATTGACACCCGTTTGCAATCCAACGATAATGAACCCTGTCTCCCACGATTCACGTAGCCATCCACTGGTTAGGAGAATTCAATGGCTCAGGTTCATCCACACGCTGCCGGCAGCCGCCGCACGGTTGCCGTTCTGCTCATCTTCAGCGCGCTGATCGCCGCGTGTTTGACAGCGCCGACGCCCGCGTTCGCCCAGACCGGCGACGGCACGTCCAGCCCGTTGCCCGCAGTCGAGACCGTCAACGCGGTGGGCATGGTCGAGTTGCTGGAACGCCATCAAGTCGTCCTGGAGACCGGCGGCATCGTCGAGGCGGTTGCGGTCAAAGTGGGCGATCAGGTGGACGCGGGCGATCTGCTCGTGACGTTGGACACAACCGCGTTGGAAGACGCGGTGGAGCGGGCGGAACTAAACCTGGAGTCGGCCCGCATTGCGCTGGAAGAGTTGACCAAGGAGCCGGAAGCCAGCGACGTGGCCGTGGCCGAAGCTGCGCTCCTCCAGGCCCAGGAACAGTTGACCCTGGTCGAAGCCGGCCCCACGCCCGAAGAGTTGCAGGCGGCGGAGAACAGCGCCAAGGCCGCGTGGGCGCGCTACGAAGAGCTGCGCAACGGCACGCCGCGCGGGTGACGGTGGCCGGGCCGGGCTGGCCCAAGCCAGTGAATCTCCAGGAGGCCCAGCGCAGGTACGACAAAATCGCGTGGCTGCCCGAGCCGCGAAAACACCTATCGTACCGGCCGAAAACCTTCAGCGCCACCATCGCCTACAGAAGCGGCCCAGGCTTCCTTCGACGAGACCGTGCGCCCTGCCGCAGCGCCGGGTGCTCGGCGCGCGCTCAGCGGCGCGCAGGACGCGCGAGCACGCTCAACAAGCTGCTGGAAGCGCCGGCCGACCTGGCCGATACGCGCGCCCAGGTGGCGCGGCCGAAAATGCGCTGGACAAACTCACCCGCAGGTCCCCAGGGCGCGGACGTGCGCAGCGCCGAGTTGGGCGTGCGCAGGCCTGCTGGACCTGGACGGAGCCAAGCGCGATCTCGCCGCAGCCAAGGTGGTCGCACCGCTGGCGGGCACGGTCCTCGCCCTGAACGTCGAACCGGGCGAGCAGGGCAGCGGCGGCCAGGCGGTGGCCACATTGGCCGACACCAGCCGGCTCAACCTGATCGTCAACGTGGAGCAGACCGACGTGCCCCACATCGCACCGGGACAGGAAGTCACCATCGTGCTCTACGCCCTGCCCGACCAGGTCTACAAGGGCGAGGTGGAACGCATTGCGCCTGGCGTCACCGACACGAAGCAGTCACCTTCCCCGTCACCATCACCATGATCGATGACGATCTGTCGGCCGTGCGCCCGGGCATGACCGCCTCGGCCACCATCGTCGTCGCCACGGAAAGCGCTGCCGGCAGTGACTAGACGACAGATCAAATTGGAGCGACCCGCTTGGGCGGCGCGACCGCGCCGAACTGTGGCCGCAGCGAAGCGCGACCGTGTCTGCATGCGGTCGGTCTCGCCGCGTTGCTGCTGGCGCTCCTGGTGCCGGCGCTTTGGCGGAATGGAACGGCCCACGCGGCCCAGACCGATCCGGTGACCGAAGCCGGGTTGCCGGCGGTGGTCGGCGCAGGCGGTGCGACGCTCTGCAACGATGTGGACGGGCTGTCGGTGGAGCAGCTCAGCCCGGGCGGTGATGACGCTCTTCGCGCAGCGACGACGGCGCATGGCTCTTCGGCGAAAGTGCGCCAGCACGGCGGCTGGGCCGCCGCGGACAATCTCATCGTCGTCAGAGTTGACACGTTGCCCGATGCGCGCGCTGACGGTTAAACCGGTCCCCCCGACCCCGACGCCCCAGGCAGCACCGGTCACCGGCTGCATCCGCGCCGGTCTCCGGCACAGTGGCGGAGATCGGCGCGCGGGTGGCGCTGACCGATGCGCGGCTCAATGTGCGCAGCGGCCCGTCGACTGCCGTGGTCGACAAACTGCTGCCCGGCAGCCGGGTCAAGCTGGTGGCCCGGGATCGCGCATGGGCGACTGGCTGCAAGTGCGCCTCTGGCAGGACGAACCCTGGGCTGGGTGAGTGCGGACTGTGGAGCCGACGGCGGCACCGGTGGCGCTGCCCATCGTCACGGCAAGCGGCGCGCTCCGTCCTCCACGGATGCTACGTCCGACAACTGCGGAGCCGGCGCGCCGGGGAAAGCGACCGTTGCCCGTCACCGGCACAGGCAGCGGGCGGCGGCAAGCTGGTGGTGCGTGGCCGCGACGGCCCTGATCTCGTCTACATGCTGGCCACCGGCCACTGCCTCGCTGACCGACGCCTCGATCCGCGCTCAGCCCCGACGGCGCACGGGTGGCTTTCACCCGGGAGGGGGCGGGCAGAATATCTCTGCGTCATCAACGTGGACAGCGGCGGCGAGCGGCTGGTCTTTGGCGAACGGCCCAATCTGCGCGCCTTAAGTGGAGCCCCGACGGTGCGCAAATCATCTTCGTGCGCGGCGACGAGTTCTGGACTGCTACATGCTCAACGACGGCCGCTGCATGGAAGATGTGTGGATCGAGCCAACAAGCCGTGGCTGGACCTGGACGAGTTGCCCCGGCGCAAAGAGGCAAGTACAAGCTGGCGGTGGTGGATGCCGCGGGCGGCGGCTTTGCGCGATCTGCCGTCGCTGGCCACGGCGCAGGCGCCCGACTGGGTGACGGCCGCATCGTCTACCAGTCCTGCCGGCCTCCAGATTTTGGCCGCAGGCCGCGTCGCACCGGGCCTCAACGACCTCCTCTACTTCGACATTCTGAAGCAATACCATCAAGACCCGGACTGGCAACCGGACGGCGGCGCCATCGTCTTTCCAGCAGCGGAAGCCGCGCATTGGGAGATCTTCGCCATCAACCCGGACGGCAGCGGACGCCACGCGCTCACCCGCCCGGTGACCACGCTGGTCGGCGCGCTGCCCAGCAACGTGGCCCCGGCGTGGAGCCCCGACGGCCGCCGCATCGCCTTTTTGAGCAACCGCACCTGCGCATCACGACGTCGGTCCATAACGTCTGGGTGATGGCGGACGGCCAGCAACCCGCGCCCGCTGCCCTGAACATCGCCCTGGACTACGGCTTCGGCAGCGAACAAATCCTGGATTGGGGCCCTAACCCGGCATGGACACGACGGCAAATTCGACGGAAACTCGGCTGCGCACTCAACTTCGACTGCGACACGAACCGGCACACAGCTCTTGTTGATCTGGCTCATCGCCAACGCGGCCGGCGGCTTTCTCACCGGCGCGCTGGAAGGCGGCGGCCTCCACTTCTTCGCGACGATTCTGCTGCAAGGGCCGCTGCTGGGTCTGGCCCAGGCGCTGGCGCTGTGGGGCGTGCTGCCCCGCGCGTGGCGCTGGGCGCTGATCACGCTGACCATGTTCATCCCCGGCCTCATGCTGACGGGACCGCTGAGCGGTATCCCGCGGCGCGCTTGACGGAGACGCTCGGCCTGTGGGAAGTCTTCTGGCTCCAGGCCATGATGATGATGCTGGTGATGCTGGTCGTGGGGCTGGGTCAGTGGGCGGCCTTTCACTGGCTGAGCGGCTGGTGGATGGCCATCTCCACGCTGGGCGGCGCCATGCTGGGCATGACCAGCGCGACCGTCTGCCTGCTGGCGTGCGATCCGCTGATGCAGACCGGCGGCAACTGGCTGGCCACGGGTGTCAGCATGGGCGCAGGCTGGCTCGCCTACGGGCTGCCGACCGGGTTTTGGCTGGCGGGGAGGAAAGACAAGATTGAGGACGGCGGGAGTGAGGAAAGACAAGATTGAGGTGAAGATTGGGGGTGCCGGCGTCCGGGGTAGAGACGTGACTTCTGTTGATCCATTCGAAAGGCCGCCGCCCTGTTCAGTGCGACAGCATGCACCAATCTTCACTCTTTAGTCTTCATTCTTGTCTTACGCCAGCACGCAGCGGCACCCCGGCGCGCTTGAAGAGCGGGGTCGGCGTCGTGGCCGGGGCGAGGATGCGCAGCGCACCGGGCTGAAGGGTACAGGCCAGCGGCGTCTTGCCGGCCGGCTCCGCGTCCAGATGATAGGGCGCGGGTTCGTCCGTCTCCACCACCACGCGGGTGCCGGCCAGCACGTCGATGTTGGGGTCCAGGTCGTGGCTGTCCAGGGGCGACCTCAATGGTGTAGCGCACCAGCATGGGCCAGCGCTTGCTGCGCAATCCACACTTCGAACAGACCGTCGTCCAACTGCCCCCGCCGGTTGAGGATGAACTCGCCACCCGCGTAACGCTGACAGTTGCTGACCATCACCTGCAAGAAATCGCCTTCGACGACCTGGTCGTCCACGGTAACCCGGCCGTGGATGCCCGTGAAGCTGGGGAGAAAGAGAGAAACTTGTGCATAGCCCCGTCCCAACCGTTTGAAGCTGCGTGGGCGAGGTTCGATCTGGTCGATGATGAAGCCGTCGGCGGTGCTGGCCCAGAGCAGCCAGTAGCGCCCGTCGTCACAGCGGCCCAGATCCATCTCATAGACTCGCCCGGTGGCGAGCACTTCGGAGACGGCAAGCAAGCGGTTTTCTTGGAGCAGACTGCGCACGGGCAGGCCGATCTCCTTGGCGAACGAGTTGGCGGTGCCCACCGGCAGCGGCGCCATGATCACGTCGGTCCCGGCCAAGCCATTGGCCACCTCGTTGAGCGTCCCGTCGCCCCCGGCGGCGAAGACCAGGGGTACGCCCTCGTCCACCAGCGTCGCCGCCAGCGTGGTGGCGTGGCCCGGATACTTGGTCGGCCGCAGGTCCACGGTCCAACCCTTGGCGGCCCAGAAGTGGCGAAACTGGGTCAATTGGGCGGACCAGTCCCGGATTCCGGCGTTTGGATTGTAGATCAAGGCGGCTTGTTTGGGCATGGGACGCTAGCGCAGCAATAGAACATACGGAACGACCTGCGCCTGGATTATAGCCCAGCGCCCCCAGATGCGGCTAAGTGAGATCACGCGGGTGCGCCGCTGAGCACAACAACGGATTTGGACAGGAACGGAGTCGATTGCGTATGAACCTGATCCTCGCCATCGATCTAGGCACCTCCGGCCCCAAGGTCGCGCTGGTCGCGCCGGACGGACGCGTGGTGGCCGGCGCGCAAGAGCCCACCTCCCTCCACCTCCTGCCGGACCACGGTGCGGAACAGGATCCGGACGACTGGTGGCGCGCCATCGTCGCGGCGACCCGGCGCGTGCTGGCGCAGGATGCCGCGTTCCCTGCAGCCGTGCGCGGGATCTGCTGCACGGGCCAGTGGTCGGGCACGGTGCCGGTGGACGCCCAGGGGCGGCACCTGCACAACGCCATCATCTGGATGGACGCACGGGGCAGGCGTTATGTCAACAAAGTGACAGGCGGCCTCATCGCGGTGGAAGGCTACGGCGTGGACAAGCTATGGGCGTGGGTCCGGCGCACCGGCGGCATCCCCACCCGCTCGGGCAAGGACGCGCTGGCCCACATCCTCTACCTCAAGCATGCGCAGCCCGACCTCTACGCCGCCACGGCCACCTTCTTGGAGCCCAAGGATTACCTCAACCTGCGGCTGACCGGCCGCGCCGCCGCCGGCGTCGACTCCATCACCCTGCACTGGGTGACGGACAACCGGGCCATCGACGCCATCGACTACGACCCGACGCTGCTGCGGCTGGCCGGCATCGACCGGGCCAAGTTGCCCGAGTTGGTGCGGGCGGTGGATGTGCTGGGCCCGGTGCGCCCGGAAGTCGCGGCCGAACTCGGCATCAACCCGGATGCGCTGGTGGTGGCGGGCACGCCGGACATTCACTCGGCCACGCTGGGGTCGGGCGCAGTGGCCGACTATGCCGCGCACCTCTACATCGGCACGTCGTCGTGGCTGGTCTGCCACGTGCCCTTCAAAAAGACCGATCTCTTCCACAACATGGCGTCGTTGCCCGCGGCCGTGCCGGGGCGCTATCTCCTCATCAACGAGCAGGAGATCGCGGGCGGCGCCTTGGCGTTTGTGGCGGACAACCTGCTCTTTGCCGACGACGGCCTGGGCGTCACGCGCCCCGATGATGCCATCGCGCGCCTGGTGACGCTGGCCGGTGGCGCACCGCCCGGCAGCCACGGCCTGCTCTTCACGCCCTGGCTCAACGGCGAGCGCTCCCCGGTGGACGACGGCGCGCTGCGCGGCGGCTTCCACAACCTGGCGCTCTCCCACACCCGGGCCGACCTGGTGCGCGCCGTGTTGGAGGGCGTGGCCTTCAACGCGCGCTGGCTGCTGGGCTACGTGGAACGCTTCATCAAACGGCCGCTGGTCACCATCAACGCGGCGGGCGGCGGTGCGCAGCCGGCGCTCTGGTGCCAGATCTTCGCCGACGTCCTGAACCGCACCGTGCAGCAGGTGGCCGACCCGCGCCAGGT
>JAWKOK010000062.1:0-30262 GCA_041391205.1 Caldilineaceae bacterium | reverse complement strand
GTTCGTCGTTGCCGGTGAAGATAGCGTCCACCGTGTCGCAGGCCGCGTCCGCGTCGCCGGTTGCGTTGTAGCTCGCCAGCCACGTGGCGGCGGCTTCGGTGTAGTCGCTCTCGGGCTGGCCGGACTGGAGCGCCAGCAGCGTGGCCTGCGCGCCGGCGTCATCGCCGCTGAGCGCCTGGGCCTGAATCAGCCGGAAGCTGGCCAGCCCTTGGAGCAAGATGAGTTCCTCGTCGCCGGGGATGCCGAAGAGGCTGCACGCCTTGAGTTCACTGTCCAGCGCATTGGTGTACATGCCGATGGCGTCATCCCAACCGAGTACATCGGCCGCCTGCATGGCCACGTCGGCTTCCACCAACCGCAGGCCGACGCAGTCATTGCCCTCCACGTCGCGGTCGTAGACCCACTCCAGGCGCGCGTAGGGTGCGCCGTCCACGCTCTGCCAGTTCTCCGTGTGGGGCACGTTGAGACCGCCCTCCGGCACGCCGCTCACGCCGCCGCTCAGGAGGATGGCCTTGCCCTGGCCCGGTGCGCTGGTGCCCAGGTCGACGAATTCCACCTCGCCCTCGGCAATGGTCGCGCCCGGCTCGATGCCGGAGACATACTCGGTCCCGTTCCAGGCGACCATCTGCACTTCCAGCACGCAGAAGGTGGAGCAACTTTCCACGGACCACGCCACGTCGAGACGCCCGTCCTCGTTGAGATCCTCCACGGCGAGCAGCGCGGGCTGGCCGTAGATGTCCGGCTCGAAGACCAGGTCGAAGGTGCCGTCGGCCGCGCCGTGGTAGATGAGCACCGCGCCCTGGCTTCCGCCGGGACCGTAGCCCAGATCGCTCACGATGGTGGGCATGAAGACCGCGTCCTCGATGCCGTCATCGTTGAGGTCGGCCAGGCGGAAGTCACCGCGGGCGTCGTCCAGGGCGCCGCAGGCCCGCAGCCAGCCGTCGATGGCGTCGCCGTCGATGACGCCCGTGTCCCCCGCGGCCGCGATCAGCACATCGGGCAGCACCGTGGCGAAGCGGTCCACGTTTTCGGGACACGGGGCAAGCGCGGCGGCCGCGGCTGTGTCAGCGGCGTCCGTGTCACTCTCGGCGGCGTCAGCGGCGGCTGCGTCCTCCGTGGCGGTATCGGCCGCATCCGTCGCGGCGGCCGGCGCCGGTGTCGCGACCGCGCCCGTGGCCCCGGTGGACGCAGGCTGCGTCTCAAGGTCCAGCACCGGGCAGACGTCCTCGGCGGTAAAGCTGGGATTGGCGTAGCCGTAGTCGGCCAAAATCTGCCACGCTTCCGGCGCATCCTGGAGATAGGCGAGCACCGCGTCACAGGCAGCGGCCACGTCCTGGTCCTCTTCGTAGGCGCTCAGCCAGACGTCGCCGACTTCGTTGTACGGGTTGCCGGGATAGAGCACGGCGATGGAACCGATGAGGTCGCTGGCCACGTCGGGCAGCTCCTGGTAGGCGGCGATCAGCGCCAGGCGGAAGTAGCTGAAGCTCTGCAACTCCTCGACTTCGTTGTCGCGCACCCAGCAGCCGACCAGCGTGTTGTCACTCACGGCCTCGGTGTAGAGCGCTTCAGCCGCGTCAAAGCCGTCTTGGGGCGCAACATCGAAGGCGCGGTTGGCGTCGAGCACCACGTGATAGAGGCAGTTGCTCTGCGCGTACACCGTGTCCAGCAGCGCGTACGGTGCGCCGTCCACGCTGCCCCACGTCTCGGTGCGGCTGCGTTGCGGCCCCGCGCCCACGCTGCCGTAGACGCCGCCGTCCAAAACGATCTCGCGGCCCTGGCCCTCTTCGCTGCTGTCGGTGATGGTCACGTCGGCATAGGCCATGGTCATGTTGTCTTCGGCCCAGTTGGTCCAGCGTTGGCCGGTCCAACTGTAGATCTTGACCGTGTCGAAGCACGTGCTGGCGCCGCAGTTGGTGTCGACCCAGACCACGTCGGCCTGCTCGTCGGCGTTGATGTCCTCGGTGGCGAGCACGCGCACTTCACCGGCCGCGCCGGCGCGATGGGCGAGTTCATAACCGCCGATGGCAGCGCTGTCGGCGGTGGCACTGTCGGCTGCGTCGGCTGCAACGGCGTTGAAAATGAGCAACTCCGTTTCCAGCGCGGCGGTGTCGGACGTGGGGTTGACGTAGACCACCACCAGGTCATCCAGCCCGTCGCCGGTGAGATCCACTGCGGTGACGCCGTCGGCCAGCGTCGCTGCACGCGGCCAGGAATGCGTTCAGCGTGTCCACGCTTGCGCCCGGCGTGTTGAGCAACGTGTCAATGGTCTCCGGATAGTCGGCGAACTCCGCGGGGCAGGCCGGCAGTTCGACCTCAGCCGCGCTCTCCGGCGGCAGCTGCGTCGGTCGTGCCGTCCGTTGCACCGTCCTCGGTCGCGTCCCCAGCCGCATCGCTCTCTGTGGCCGAGGTTGCGGTGGCGGTGGCGGCGGGCGTGGCTTCAGCCGCGCCGGGGATGATCAGCGTGTCCTCGCGGTAGAGCACCAGCCCCGGCCGGATCAGGTCGGGATTGGCGTCGCGCAGCGCCTGGGCCGCAATGCCGAGTTTGGCGGCAATGCTGTTCCACGACTCACCGGCCTGCACGACGTAGGTCTGTTGGCCGGCCGTGTCTGTGGCTCCCGCCGCCGGCTCTTCTGTGGTCGTTTCTTCAGCGGCCGGTTCCTCAACCGCCTCCTCGGTGGGGAGAGGCGTGGCATCGGCTGCTGACTCCGGCGTGGCGCTCGTGCTCCGGGTCGGGAGTGCGGCGGGCGTCGCCGTGGGCTGGCGGGTGAGTTGGCGCGGCGGCACCAGCGGTGACGGACCGGTGTTGCCGCCCGCGTCCGGCTCCGGGGTGGCGGTCGGGGTGGCTGTGGCCTCGGCGTCTGCCGCAGCTTCGCCGGTGGCCGACGGGATGACCAGGCGCTCGCCCACGTACAGCACGTCGCCCGTGCGCACGGACAGCGGATTGGCGGCCTTCAATTCGGCAGCGGTCAGGCCCACCGCCGCGGCGATGCTGTTCCACGACTCGCCGGACTCCACAGTGTAAATGCTCGGCTCCGTCGTCTCATCCGCCGCGGCGGCGGGGATGAAGAGCTCTTCGCCCACAATCAGCCAGTCGGTCGCGCGCACCGCATCGGGGTTTGCTTCCTTGAGCGCAGCCACCGACACGCCCGTGGCCTCGGCAACCGTGCTCCAGGAGTCACCGCGCTGGACGGTGTAGACTGCGCCGTCCCCATCTCCCTGGGCGGCCGGCTCCTGTACCGTGGACTGGGCGAGCAGCGGCAGGGTTCCCGTCGACAGGAGTGCTGCCGCCGTCAACAGGAGCGCGAGCACAACGGCCAGCGAGCGGAGACTCCGCCGCCGAAAAGGAGCAAAGCAAGCGTCGATAATCTTCATGTGGTTCACTCCTCTGGTTCACGATGGCGGAAATACCGCGGCGGAACTTCGGCATCTCTGCCACTGGGCGGGCTCATTGGACCATTTCCGCCGGGATTTACGCGTTGACATCGCCGGATCTCAAGCGAGATCATTGGTAGCTGATATCTTTGATATCCTGCACAACCTGCACCCAACTCTGGCCGGGACGCAGGTCAATCGTCACTTCGCCTGGGCCGAGCCAGCGGGGCGGCGTCTCCGGGTCTGCGCGCCAGGTGCCCTCGTAGACTTGGCCGTCACGGAACACACGCAAATCGCCAAAGCCGTAGAGTTCGATGTCCACGCCCTTGGTACCCAGCGAATCCTCCACGATGTCGGTCAGGGTGTGGACGGCGCTGAGCACGATGACGTTTTTGGCCGCGATGGGCTGACCGGTGGCCTGGTCCACTTGTTGCTGGCCGCCCTGGAAGCGCAGATACGCGTTCTGGCCCGGGTCATAGCGCCATTCCACGCCGTTGCCGCCGGGATAGGGAATGGCGACGGTGTTGGCCTGGCCCGCGGCATTGGCCGGCGGTTCCGGGCTGAAGGCAAAGCCGGGGCGGCTCCACTCCTTGTTCAAGCCGTTGTCCGTCAACCATTGACGCACGCCCGCGGTGCTCGTCTGCATGCGCGTGCGATAGTCGTCGCCCAGGCTGAAGAAATAGCGGGTCTGGGACGGGTCGTCGATGTCCGCATCCAGATACGGGAAGCCGACCTCGTTTTTGAGCAGGTAGCGCACCTCGTCGCTGCCGCCGGAACAGGCGAGCACGCCGTCGTACATGTACGTCATCCAGACGTTGGGCATGCGCGCCGAGCGAATCGGCCCGACTCGTTCGGCGCTCTGGCTCTGGTACATGGCGGTGATGCGCGTCAGCGTGAAGCCGTCGACGATGTATTCGTAGACCACGTCGGCCAGCCCAAGACCGTGATGCGCGCCCCGGCCCACGGCGTCGTTGTTCACGCAGATGAAGACCGGGCGCTGGGTGAGCAGTGCGGGATCGGAGACGGGCAGACCCGTGTACGGAGCCACATTGCTGGGCTGGGGTGTGGGCGTGGGCACGTCGACTTGCACAGGCGTGGCCGTCGGCTCGATCACCACGGGCACGGGCGTGTCCGTGGGCGCGGCGGCCGCGGCATCGGCATTCACGGGCGTTTTGGTGGGCGTCGGCGTGGGTTCGGCGCCGGCGCGGCCACAGGCTGTCACAAAAAACAGGGCGATCAGGAGTGGTACAATGCGGATGAGTCGTTGGGCGTACATAAAGTCGCAGTGGTGGATGGGCGTGGCGACGCAACCCGGCGGAACGGACGCAAATGGGCGGGCGGTCTCCAACGCAACGTATTTGACGAAGTGAAATCCGCGGTAGTATACCATAGACGGAACCAACGCACCTATCAATGGTTGGTCAAGAAGCGGACCATGAACAGACAACAACACCTCGATCCAAGGCCAAAACCGGCGGGCCGGGCACAGCGGCTCGTGATCTTCCTGACGACACTCCTGCTCGTGACGGCATGCACGCCCCGGTCACTCATCCCAGCGCCGGCCACTGCGACGCTGGTCCCCACATGGACGCCGCCGCCCACCGCGACACCGGTCCCGGCGGCAGCGCTTGCCACAACGCTGGACAATGCCAATGTTGCGGCGCTGGTGGACGCCATGGGCATCGACTTTGCGGAGCGCCGGGTCATCGACGCCTATCAACGGGTGGCGCCGTCGGTGGTCAACATCACCACCCAAGTGCTGCGCCGCAGCTACTTCTACAATCCCGTGCCGGAAGAAGGCACCGGCTCCGGCTTCGTCATCGACACCGAGGGCCGCATCCTGACCAACTTCCACGTGGTCAACGGCGCCGAGCGCATCGAAGTCGGCTTCAGCGATGACACTGTGCTACCGGGTCGCGTCATCGGGCTGGACGCACGCAACGATCTGGCCGTCGTCCAGGTGGACGCGCCGGCGGAGCTACTGGTGCCGGTGGAGTTCGGCACGTCGGCCAACCTGCGCGTGGGCCAGCGCGCCATCGCCATCGGCAACCCCTTCGGCCAGTTCGAGCGCACGTTGACCACCGGCGTCATCAGCGCGTTGGGGCGGTCGCTGGAGGGCTCGGACGGGCGCACCATCACCGGCGTGATCCAGACCGACGCGGCCATCAACCGGGGCAACTCGGGCGGGCCGTTGCTGGACAGCAGCGGCCGCGTCATCGGCATCAACACGGCCATCTTCAGCCCGTCGGGCACCAATGCGGGCGTGGGTTTCGCCGTGCCGGTGGACACCATCCGCCGGGTGCTGCCGGATCTGCTGGCGTACGGCCGCTATCGCCATCCGTGGCTGGGCATTCGCTATGCCTATGCCGTAACGTCGGGACTGGCGCAAACGCTCCAATTGCCGGCCGAGAACGGGCTGCTGCTGGTACAACTCCTGGACGGGAGCCCGTTGGGCGACGCCGGTTTGCAGGGCGCGCAACGCGAGACCATCATCGGCAATCAGCGCGTCTATGTGGGCGGCGATCTGCTGACGAAGGTCGACGATACGCCCATCACGAGCTATGAACAGTTGGACGCGTTTCTGGAGGACAACTTCACGGTAGGCGACAGCGTCACGATCAGCGGCTTCCGCAACGGCGAGCCGTTTGCGGCCGAGATCACCCTGGGCGAGGAGCCGAATTGAAGAGGTTGACCGCGTCGCGCAACATGGCGGCGGCGGTGGGCAGCGGCTCGCGTTCCCACATCTTGTGATACATGCGCCCATAGAGATCGCTGTGGATCTCCACGCCCATCTCCCAGCCGTCACATTGGCCCAAGAAGGTGTCCGCGGGCACCACCGTGGGCGCGACCCGGAATGTGTAGCGGTCGCCCGTGCGCACGGCCGCCGCGACCAGCTTGATGGTGTTGCCCTGGGCCAATTCCGCCTGCAACTGGGCCGTGGTGACGTCGGTGATGCCGCGCACGGTCACATCATCCAACGTGGCGCGCACCCCCAGGAAGCTGTTGGCGATGATCACCAGTTTGTTGGCCGTGTCCCAGCCTTCCACGTCCAGCGTCGGGTCGGCCTCGGCAATGCCGCGGCGCTGCGCCTCGGCCAGTGCGTCGGCGAAGGAGCGCCCCGTGGCCATCTCGGCCAGGATGAAGTTGGTGGTGCTGTTGAAAATGCCGCGCAGTTCGGTGATGTCCGCGGCGATGAGATCGCGGCGGCCGATGTTGATGACGGGCAGCGCGCCGCAGACGGTGGCGCTGAAGGCCAGCCCGGCCTCGTGCTCACGGGCCAGGGCGTGCAGTTCGTGGAAGGCCAGCACCAGCGGTCCCTTGTTGGCCAGCACCACGGAGACGCCGTGGCCTAGCGCCGCACGCGTCACCCCCAGCCCCGGGTCGCCGTGCTCCAGGTCCACGGGCGATGATTCCAGCACCAAATCCAAGTCGAGGCCCGCGGCCGGTGTGGGCACCTCGGCCGTGGCGAGGTCGGCGCGAAAACCGGGCAGATCACGCACGCGGCGGCCGGCCTCTTTGTGGAGGCGCAAGGTGGTGGGATCGAAACCGGCCGGCTCCACGGCCACGCCGCTGCTGTCGGCCACGGCCACAAGCTGGAACGCGAGGCCGTAGTCGACGGCCAGACGCGCCTCTTTCAGCTCCAAAATGCGCAGGAAGTTCCGGCCCACGTTGCCCAGGCCGATCATGGCGGTGCGGATGGTCTGCATGGTTTTCCTCGATGCTTGCGCGCGACGTCCCCGCGGCTTGCCCGCGGCGGATGAAGAAAACGGGACGCGCGCCGGATAAGCTGCCGTGTGTCGGCGGGCCGGACGGCGCCGGCGGAGATCAGTGGAGCGCCACGCTGATGGAGTAGGGCACCGGCTCGCCGTTCGTCCCCACGAGTATCATATAATCCTGCTCGCTGGGCAAACGCCAAGACCAGTACGGGAGGGCATCGTAGAGCCATTTGTAGGTGCGACCGTCCTCCATGCCCACCACGGCGAAGGAGGCCTGGTCCGCAGGCGAGGTGATGGCCACCGACAGCAGCCCGTCCGCCGGGCCGCGGACGACGAAGCGGTGCTGTTCGTCGCCGGTCAAGTGGCCGAAGATCTGGCTGCCGTCGCCGTCGTCCATGGCCAGGCGGCGCGGCTCTTGGTCGGCGGCCGCGGTCTGGCGCGCGCTCACGTAGAGTTCGTAGTCGGCGTTGGGCGCGGACGTGGCCACCGAAACCATGAAGTCTTGAGGCGCGGCCACCATGATGCGCACGGATGTCTGCCCCTCCTCCAGCGCCTTGTAGACTTGCGCATCCGCCACGCCCACGACGGCGAAGCTCACGGTGTCGGAACCGTCCAACGCCACCAGCAGTTCATCGCCGCTTTCGCCGCGGATCACGTAATGATCCATGGTCAGCAGCGTCACCGTGTCACGAATTTCGACGGCATCGTCCAAGTCCAAGTTGACGCGGACGGGGTCACCGGCTTTGGCGGGCGTCTCCAACGGCGTTGCGCCGGCGGAAGCAGATGTCTCCACCAACGCGGGCGCCGTCGACGCGAGCCGCGCCACCACGGGCGCGTCGACAACGGCGTTGTCGGTGGCGTCGATCAGGCGCACGGCATAGGCATGGACCGGCACCCAGCACGCGTCCAGCATCCAGCAATCGACCCGATACCAGGCGCCGTCCGGGCTGATCTCCAAGACCTCCACCTGCGCACCGGGCAACAGATAGCTGTTGGCGCCGGGCGCACCGGCCGCGGGCGTCCCGGGTGTGTCGAAGAGCACGACATTCTCCAGCGCTTCCAGAACCAGCACGCCGGGGGCGCCGTTTGTACGCGCCACCGTGGCCGGGACCGGCGTGGGCGCCGGCGCGCCGCAACCGACCAGTGCCAGTGCACTGATCGCCAACAACAGATGTCGAATGGATGGACGCATAGATTCATCCCCGCAGAGTCGCTTCACCAATGGAGGTCGTCCGGCCATCGGGCAACGTTGAGGCTGGGAAAAGACGGCCGCTGTGCGAGGGCGATGAGAGGAAAACGTTGCTCGCACCGGTCATGACGGAGATTGGCCCCAAAAGTCGCGCCCAATTCGCTCCGGTTGTAATTTTCTTACGGAGCCAAATGGACAGAATGTACCGGACGGCCACCGGTTTCTGTGACATGCTGAGACGGTCTTTTGGCTAACCCGCGCAGGCGGCCGGCGGCAACAACCGGCCAAACTGTCATGGCACGGACAGCGCCCACAGGAGAGACGGTCGAAGGAATCATTTGGCCGCGCCCGATTAACCCTGTACGATAGTGCACAGTGTAGCAATCACGGCACAGAGATAACGGCACGGCCGCCGGAAGAGGACAGTACGGCGGACTTTGCGCGTTGAGACACGGCGAAGGAACCTTTCACATGACAGCACGCACCCAACTGCTCGACCTGGCGCGCCGGCGCATTCTCATCTTGGACGGCGCCATGGGCACCATGATCCAGGCCCATCATCTGGACGAAGCGGACTATCGCGGCGCCCGGTTCGCCGATTGGCCCAGCAATCTGCAGGGCAACAACGACCTGCTCTCCCTCACCCAGCCGCAGATCATTGCGGACATTCACCGCCAGTTCTTGGACGCGGGCGCCGACATCATCGAGACCAACACGTTCAATGCCACGGCCATCTCCCAGGCCGACTACGGCATGGAAGCGCTGGCCTACGAGCTGAACGTGGCCGCGGCCACCCTGGCGCGCGCGGTCGTCGACGAGGTCACCGCGGCCACGCCGGAAAAGCCCCGCTTTGTGGCCGGTGCGCTGGGGCCGACCAACAAGACCGCGTCGCTCTCGCCCGACGTCAACGACCCGTCATTCCGCAACATCAGCTACGATCAACTGGTGGCGGCGTACAAGGAACAGGCGCGGGCTGCTGGACGACGGCGTGGACCTGCTGCTCATCGAGACCATCTTCGACACGCTCAACGCCAAGGCCGCGTTCTTTGCCGTGGACGAACTCTTCGCCAGAGCGCGCCGGCGTGCCCATCATGATCTCGGGCACCATCGTCGACCAGTCCGGCCGCACCCTCTCGGGCCAGACCACCGAGGCCTTCTGGATCTCCATGAAACACGCCAAGCCCTTCAGCATCGGCCTCAACTGTGCGCTGGAAGCGGACCAGATGCGGCGGCCCTACCCGGAGACCCTCTCCAACGTGGCGGACACGCTGACCAGCATCTACCCCAACGCCGGGCTGCCCAACGAGTTCGGCGAGTATGACGCCGAGGCACATGACCCGCGTGCGTCAACGGCTTTGCCCGGGACGGCTTCGTCAACATCGTGGGCGGCTGCTGCGGCACGCCGACCACATCAAACGCCATCGCCGCGGCCGTGGCGGGACGACGCCGTGCTGTGCCGACGCTGCCGGTGCACCCAGTTCAGCGGCTTGGAGCCGTTGGTCCTCACCAAGGAGACCAACTGCAATCAACATCGGCGAGCGCACCAATGTGGCCGGGTCGGCCAAGTTCAAGCGGCTGATCGCCGAGGGCGCCTACGAGGCGACCCGCGTCGCCGCCCAGCAGATCGAGAACGACGCAGCTCATCGACGTCAGCTGACGACGCCATGCTGGACAGTGAAGCGGCCATGACCACTCCTCAGCCTCATCGCCACCGAGCCGGACATCGCGGGTGCCGGTGGTTATTGACTCGTCAAGTGGTCGATTTTGGAGGCGGGGCTCAAGTGCGTGCAGGGCAAGCCGGTGGTCAATTCCATCAGCTTGAAGGAAGGTGAAGCGGAGTTCCTGCACCACGCCGCGCATCCGCCGCTACGGCGCGGCCGTCATCGTCATGGCCTTCGACGAAACGGGCCAGGCCGACACCGTCGAGCGCAAGGTGGAGATCTGCACCCGGGCCTACAAGCTGCTCACCGAGCAGGTGGGCTTCGCGCCCGAGGACATCATCTTCGACCCCAACATGCTGGCCATCGCCACCGGCATCGAAGAGCACGACCGCTACGCCATCAACTACATCGAGGCGACGCGCATCATCAAGGCGACGCTGCCCCATGCCAAGATCAGCGGCGGCGTGAGCAACCTCTCCTTCTCGTTCCGGGGCAACGATCCCGTGCGCGAGGCCATGCACGCGGCCTTCCTCTACCACGCCATCCAGGCGGGCATGGACATGGGCATCGTCAACGCGGGACAGTTGGCCATCTACGACGACATCCGCCCGACCTGCGCGAGCACGTGGAGGACGTCATCTTTGCGCGCCGGCCCGACGCCACCGAACGCATGGTCGTCTTTGCCGAGACGGTCAAGGCCACGGACAAGAAGCAGGTGCAGGACAATGCCTGGCGCGACCTGCCGGTGAACAAGCGGCTGGAGCACGCGCTGGTCAAGGGCATTCTCGACTTCATCATCGAGGACACCGAGGAGGCGCGCCAGGCAGTGGCGGACCCGCTGGAGGTCATCGAAGGGCCGCTCATGGACGGCATGAACGTGGTGGGCGATCTCTTCGGCGCGGGCAAGATGTTTCTGCCCCAGGTGGTCAAGAGCGCACGAGTCATGAAAAAGGCCGTGAAGCCCCCTATCTCCAGCCCTACATCGAAGCGAGCCGCACCGAGGAAGCGACCAAGGCGGGCGATCAGTGTCGCCACCGTCAAGGGCGACGTCCACGACATCGGCAAGAACATCGTGGGCGTGGTGCTGGCGTGCAACAACTACGAGATCGTCGATCTGGGCGTCATGGTTCCCACTGAGAAGATCCTGGAGACGGCGCGCCGGGAGGAGGCCGACATCATCGGCTTGAGCGGCTTGATCACGCCGTCGCTGGACGAGATGGTCCACGTGGCCAAGGAGATGGCGCGCCCAGGCTTCACCCAGCCGCTGCTCATCAGCGACGACCCGCCTCGCGCATCCACACGGCAGTCAAGATTGCGCCGGTGTTAAGCGGCTGTTGTCTACACGTCGAACGATGCCGCTGCGTCAACGGCCTGCTCAACGCCAAATGCCGGCGCGTTCCGCCGCGTCAGGCCGTACGCCGGTTGCTGCGATCACCATGCCAACCGGCGCACGCAACCGCATGCCGTGGATGAGGCTGGCGCGATCCGCTGAGACCATCTGGCGCATCCATCGCGGCGCGCAGGGCCGCGTCACCGGGCCATCGACCTGTGAGCTGGCCTGGTACATCATTTGGTTGCCTTCTTCCATGCGGTCGAGCCGCGGCTGCTGTCGAAGCTCAATGATCGTCAGGGGGGAACGAGCGCCGTGCTTTGCCGACGCCCAGGCCATCCTGGACAAATTGATCGCCGAAGAACCGTTGCTGGCGCCCAACGGCCACGATGCGCCCGCGGGCATGACGGCCAACGCAGTGGTCGGCTTCTTCCCCGCCAACAGCGTGGGCGACGACATCGAACTCTGCGGACGAAAGCCGCACCCAGGTCCTCACCCGCTTCCACACGCTGCGTCAGCGAACCGACACCGGCAACGCCGCTGGCCCTGGCCGATTTCGTCGCCGCAGAGCGGCGTGGCCGACTACATGGGCTGCTTCGCCGTCTGCGGGCGATGGCGCACAGTCGCCCGGGCCTTCGCCGACCAGCACGACGACTACCACGCCATCCTGGTCAAGGCGCTGGCCGACCGTCTGGCCGAGGAGCCCTGGCCGAGATGATGCACGCCAAGGTGCGCCGGGAGTTCTGGGGCTGCGCGCCTGACGAAGCGTTGGACAACGACGGCTTGATCCGCGAGCAGTACGTGGGCATACGGCCCGCGCCCGGCCTATCCGCCTGCCCGGATCACACCGAGAAGCGCACGCTCTTCAACCTGCTCAACGTCCCCGAGACCACGGGCATCACCTTGACCGAGAGCTGCGCCATGGACCCGGCCGCGTCGGTGAGCGGCTTCTACTTCGCCCACCCCGGCGCGCTACTTCACCGTGGGCAAGCTGGACCGTGACCAGATCGAAGACTACATATGCGCACAAGGAGCATGACGGTGGAGAGTCGAGCGGTGGCTTGCGCCGAACTTGGGTACGAATAAAATGGCGTTGCGATTGGAGATTGAGAGATTGGGAGATTGAGACGTGGCTGCGATTCTGGGTTGCTTTGCCCACCCCGATGACGAGATTTTTGGTACAGGTGGCACGTTGCGCGCTACGCCGAGCAGGGCGTAGATGTCTACCTGGTGTGCGCCGCACGAAGAGTGGGCAGAAATTTCGAGCCGCATCTGGCGACGCCGGAGACCATCGCCCAGGTGCGCGAGGCGGAGTTGACCTGCGCGGCGCAGACGTTGGGCGCCTGCGCCCATCTTCCTCGGTTACCGGGACTCGGGCATGAAGGGCACGCCCGAAAACGACGATCCGCGCCTTCATCAATGCGCCCGCCGAAGTCTCGTGGCCAAGCTGGTGACGGTATGCGGCGCGTGCGTCCACCGCCGTCGTCACCTTCGACCCCAAAGGGCGGCTACAGGCACCCGATCACATCGCCATCCACGACCACACGGTGGCCGCGTTTCGCCTGGCCGGTGACGCCGCCCATCGCCCCAGGCGCGCCCTGGCGGCCGGCGGCTCTTCTACCGAGCCATGTCACGCAGCCAGTTCAACACCATGCGTGATGCGGTGGACGCGGCCGAGCGGAAGCAAGTTCTACACCTATCTCGAAGAAAACGGGATGATTTGGGAGGACGACGCCATCTCGCTTACGGTGGGATGTGGCGGACATGACAGCGCGCAAGTTGGCCGCCATCCGCTGCCACGCCACCCAGTTCGGCCCCGATCACAACTGGCGACGCGCCGCGTCCGAACTGGCGCAGCAGGTCATGGGCCAAAGAGCACTTCGTCCTCGCCGCCGGCAACGGCGACAACAGCGGCCGACTCAACGGGCTGATCGAGTAACAAAGCTTAGCCATGGATGGACACAGATAAACACAGATTTTCTTCTGTGTTTCGCAGATGATATTCGCCAAGAGCGGCTTTTTCACCTGTTTTTTATCTGTGTTCATCTGTGGCCCCCTGTTTTTCACCGCGCGCCCGAGCAGATAGCGGTGATGGGCCCAGACAGTTTGACCTGCCAGGGTAACCGCTGATCCAGCCAGGCGTACTTCATGGCGCGGTCGTAGAGATCCGGCTCGTCATGCGTGAGTAAGCCATGGTGCTCCACTGCCAGCCCTCACCGGTGAACTGCTCTTCCAGTTGCTTGCTGCGGATGCCCGGCCGCTGCAACACCTCGTTAGCGGGCATGACCGTGTCGGGCCACGGCGGCACGTCCAGCACACCCTGGTCGATGATCTCCACGCCGGCCTGCTCCAAAATGCGGCGGATACGGCGATGTCGGTCCACCCTTCGTCGTGCTGCGCAAAGAACTCCCGGTCGATGACCAGTTTGCGCATCCAGTAGCCCACCTGGATGTTGTTGGGCATGGCCACGAAGACCAGGTCGCGACTGGTGCGCACCAGCTCGCGCAGCAACCCGGCCGGGTCGTTGATATACCACAACCCGGCCCACTCCCATGTGAAGTCGAAGCTGTTGTCGGCGAAGGGCAGTGCGCCCCACTGATCCGGTTCGATGCAGACCAGATTGGCGCGCAGCCGCAGATCCTCGTCCCAGATGCGCTGCACGCTGCTTCAGGCACGGGCGTGTCGTCCACCATGGTCACGTCCACGCCCCGGCGCGCAAAGACCACGTCGTTGATGCCGCTGACGCCCGCCATGCCGTAGAGCGGCGCCTCCAGCACCGAGCGGATGGCGTAGCGCCGGCGCAGGTCGTCCAAGAAATCGTTCAACACGAAGCGCTCGTAGACCAGCCCCAGCCCCTCGTTGTAGTCGGTCAAATACCGTTCCCACGTGTTCTCAGTCATTGCCAATCCCAATAAAAAGTGAAAAATTACCGATCAGCAATGAGCAATTGATTTTTTATTGCTGATCGGTAATCGGTAATTGTTTATTGCTCGTTTGCGCTGCGCACATTGAGCGTGTAGCCGTCGCGGCCGGTGATGCGGACCTGGTCGCCGGCCGCGACTTCGCCCTGGTCGAGCTTGGCGTTCCAGTTCGCGCCCGCCACGAACTGGCCGATCTCGCCGGCACAGGAAGGCTTCCCTGCGCGCGCAGTCTGGCCGATGAGCGCTTCGCTGCCGGTGAGGACGGGCCTGCGCTGCGCGGCCATGGCCTTGGCCCCGATCCAGATGGTGACGGCGCCCATGACCACGGCCAGCGCGATGATGGCCGGCCACGGCACCGGATAGCCGGTCTCGTTGAAGAGCAGCGCGCCGAAGATAAACGCAGCGATGCCCCCGACGGCCAAGATGCCGAAGGTGGGCGTGAAGGCCTCGGCCACAAAGAGCGCCGCCGCCAGTCCGATCAGCGCAATGCCCACGAAGTTGGCGTCGAGCTGGCCGAGCGCGTAGAAAGCCAGGAGCAGGCTGATGGCCCCGACCACGCCCGGCACGCCGATCCCCGGTGTGCGGATCTCGATGATCAGGCCGAGGATGCCCAGCGACAGCAGCAGCGAGGCGATGGTCGGATCGCTGATGAAGTTGAGGAAGCGCTCGATGGGCGTCAGGTCCACAGGGACCTGCTGCGCGCCCGCGGTGTCCAGGCTGCGCTCGACACCGTTGAGGTCGACCACGAAGCCGTCCATCTGCGCGAGCAGGTCGTCCACGTTGTCGGCCACGAAGTCGATGACGCCCAGGTCCAGCGCCTGGTGCGCGGTGGCGGCCGAGCCTCACGCACGGCGGCAATGGCCCACTCGGTGGCCGCATCGCCCCGGCGGTCGGCCAGATTTTCGATGTCGGCGCTGAGGATGTTCTCGACCTTGGCCTGCATGGTCTCGCCGATGTCCTCGCCCTGGCCGCCCACGGGACTGGCCGCGCCGATGCTGGTGTCGGGCGCCATAGCGGCCGTGTCCGGCCAGCGTCACAAAGGTGCCGGCACTGCCCGCAGTGGCCCCGGACGGCGCCACGTAGACGACGATGGGCACCGGTGCAGCCAACATACGCTGCGTGATGGCAGTGACGTTGACACTGCCGCCCGGCGTGTCCAGCCACAGGACGACGGCGGTCGCGCCCTGTTCCAAGGCCCGGCTGATGCCGGTGTTGAGATAACTCCAGCACCGGCGTGACCGGCCCGCAGAGGATTAACACGATGACGGCGGGCGGCGCGGACTGGGCCGCCACCGGTGAAGTGAGACGGTCCGGTCAGCACGCCGAACAGCCCCAGCGATGAGCGTGAGCGAGCAGAGACAGCAGATCGTTTGCAAAGATTTCATGTCATTGTCCGGATTTGGCCTGGTCGACCTCGGCCAACATCTCTTCCACGGAACGGCGGCCCGCAGCGGTGGTCGCACCCAGCATCTGCATCAACTCGCCGGCACGGTCGGCCGTGTCCAGCCATGTACCAACGTGCTGGTGCGTTCCTCGCCGTTGACGAAGCGCGCACCTGTTTGTTGACGGTGAAGTGCTGGTCACCGAGCACGGCCAGTTGGGGCAGGTGGGTGATGCAGGACACCTGGTGACCGGCGCCGAGGTCGGGCCGGCGGTGAGGCCCCACAGCTTGCGGCCCACCGGCGCCCGCGCCCGCCGATGCCCTGGTCGATTTCGTCGAAGATGAGGGTCGGCGTGGCGTGGCCGCGGTAGCACGCTCTTGAGCGCAAGCATGAAGCAGGCCGTCTCGCCGCCGGATGCCACCTTGGCCATGGGCTTGAGCGGTTCACCCGGATGGCGCTGATGAGAAAGGCCACCTGATCAATGCCGCCCGCATCGAAGGCGACGCGACGGCCGTCGGGCAGGATGGCACCGTCGGCGTGGTCGCTCTGGGTGACGGCGACGCCGAAGCGTGCCCGATCCATGCGCAGGTCGGCCAGCTCCCGTTCCACGCGGCGGGCCATCTGTTCGCCCGCGGCCTGGCGTTGAGTCGACAACTCGGCGGCCAACGCACCGATGGCGCGCAGCAGGCGCTCTTCTTCCGCCTCCAGGGCTTCGGTCTTGGCCTCCCAGTTTTCCAGATCGTCCAATTCGGCCTGGGCCTCGGCCCCGAACGCGTTGATCTGCGCGATGGTGTCGCCGTACTTGCGCTTGAGGTTGCTGATCAGCTCGATGCGCTCTTCGACTTCGTTGAGGCGCACCGGATTGAACTCCAACTGCTCGGCGTAATCCTGCATGGTGCGGGCGAGATCGCCCAACTGTTCCAGCAGGCCCTGGCTGCCGTCCGCGGTCTCCTGCATGTCGGGGTCGATGCGGGCCAGGCGTTCCAGCCGCCCCACGGCCTCGCTGACCAGATCCAGCGCGGCGGGCAGTTCACCTTCGCCGTCGCCGAGAATGGTCTGAACGTCCTGGGCCAGTTTGAGCAACGCTTCGGCATTGGCCAGCCGGCGGCGCTCGCTCTCCAGCTCCTCATCCTCGCCGGGACGCAGGGCGGCCGCGCTGATCTCTTCGACCTGAAAGCTGAGCATGTCCACACGCTGGGCGATGGTGCGCGCGTCCTGTTGCAGCCGGTGGAGTTCGCTGCGTACCGCGCGCAGAGCGCGCACCTCGTCGGCCACCTTGGCCCGTTGGGGCAGCAGCCCGGCGTAGCGATCCAGCAGGTGGATGTGGGTGCGCGGCTGCAACAGGCTCAGGTGCTCGCCCTGGCCGTGGACGTCCACCAACTGCGCGGTGATGTCGCTGAGGATCTGCAAGCTGACGGCGCGCCCGTTGACGCGGCAGACGTTGCGTCCGCTCAGGCGCACTTCGCGCGCCAGCACGATCCAGTCCGGGTTGTCGGGGTCATCCAGCCCCTGCTCCTCGAGCAGCGCGTGGAGTTCGCCGGCCGGTTCGCCCGCAGGCGGCATGCGGAACGTGGCTTCGATTTCGGCCACGTCGCAGCCGGCGCGCACCCACTCCGCGGTGGCGCGGTCGCCCAGCAGCAGCCCCACGGCGTCGATGATGATCGACTTGCCCGCGCCGGTTTCGCCGGTGAGGATGTTCAGACCCGGCCCGAATTGCAGGTACAGGTCGTCGATGATGGCAAAATTGCGGATATGCAGCTCATGCAACATGCGCGCTATTTTAGCACAAACGGTCGGACGGCGGGAACAAATCGGCGCGTGCGCAGCGTTTATGGAGATGCACGCCGGCGCTGCTGTCGCAGCCGCATGTGCGACCGGTTTGCACCCGTCTTTGCATGCACTTGCAAGCGTGTTATAATCCGCCCTATAATCTTCCGTACACAATGCCGGCACACGTTGCGCAGCGGTGCATCAAAGTTGTCCGTGTAGAGACGTGTCCGACTGCATGTGCGGTACCTTCGATTCTCGCGACACGTGAGATATGTAGCCCCGTTTTTGGGGAGGAGTATTGAGATGCCTGTACCAGGTCCACTTGAACTGGTGTTGATCCTTGTGATCGTGGCCATGTTGTTCGGCGTGGGTAAGTTGCCTGAAGTCTTTGGGGCGGTCGGCAAGGGAATCCGTGAATTCCGCAAAGAGTCGACGCTGGAAGACGCCAACGCAGCCAAGACCGAAACGCCCGCCGCCGGCACGACGACGGCCGCTACGCCTGCGCAGCAGCCTGCCGAAACCGCTGAAAACGGTTCCGTCTCCTAGTCTCTTTTCCGTCGCCCCCGTTGGAATTGAATTCAGGACGCACGCCAACGTGATGTACAGACCCGGCCGGTTTGTGCATCACGTTTTGCGCGTGGACGCTGGGACGATTGACCGCGTCGGCGCGCCGGCCAGGGCGCGTCCCGAACGCGGGAGAACGTGCATGTGTCGAGAGGGCAAATTTGCCGATGGCGTGGCTGCTTGCTATACTGCCCGCTGCGCTTATTGAAACCCGTTACGGAGTCAGATAGAGATGCAATTCGTCGATTTTCTCATGATTGCCACCAGCATTGTGGCGATCGCCCTCATCGGAATCGTGATTGTCCAGGGGCAGACCAGCAGCGGCCTCGGCAGTATGTTCGGCGGCACAGACATCTACCGCACGCGCCGGGGCATGGAGAAGACGCTCTACAACGGCACCTTCCTCCTGGCCGGTCTGTTTCTCTTGATGTCGCTGCTGACCGTCATTTTCGAGTAAGCAGCCTGCATTCCATGTGTGATGAGCCCACGCGCCCGGCGCGCCGTGGGCCTTTTTTATGCTGACATGAAACCCTATCCAGAGACCTATTTGACGGCGTCGACCGCACCCGCCGCGACCACCGATTCACTGGGCAGGCATATTCGGTGGCAGATTCTGTTGGCGCTGGTGGGGCTTGTCATCCTGGGCGTGCTGCTGGGCTTCTCCACCTACACGGTCGAAACCGTGACCATCCCCGACCACGGCGGCGTCTACCGCGAAGGCGTCGCAGGTCCGCCCCAGTACTTGAACCCGCTTCTCTGCCAGGCCAGCGCCACCGACGAAGACCTCTGTGCGCTGCTCTACCGCGGCTTGACCAAGATCGACAAACAGGGACGCGTGGTCCCCGATCTGGCCCAGGCGTGGACGGTGGAGAACGGCCTCGTCTACACCTTCCGCCTGCGCGAAGACCAGTTCTGGCACGACGGCGAGCCGATCACGGCTGACGATGTCCTGTTCACCACAGGCGTGTTGCAGGATCCCGATCTGGTGGCCCTGCCCGACCTCGCCAGCCTGTGGCGCACGGTCACCGTGGAGAAATTGGACGACTACAGCGTGCGCTTCAGCCTGCGCGAGCCGTTCACGCCCTTCATGGACTACACGTCCATCGGCCTGCTGCCCGAGCACATCTGGGCCGGGACGCCGGCCAATGTGCTGGCATCGAGCCCGCTGACGGAGATGCCCATCGGCTCCGGCCCCATGCGTGTGGCGGATATCAAGAGCGACCACATTGCGCTGGAGCCGAACCCGTTCACCGGGACGCGCCCGCCCTACCTGTCCGGCCTGCAACTCAAATACTACCCGGATCACCCCAGTCTCTTTGCCGCCTTTGACGCGGGCGAAATCGACGGGATCAGCCAGATTCTGCCCACCGAGCTCCCCGTGGCCGCGGCGCGCGACGATCTCCAACTCTTCTCGTCGGTGGAATCGTCCTACGTGAATATCATCTTCAACCTGCGCAATCCCGACGTGCCGTTCCTGCAGGATCCCAACGTGCGCAAGGCCCTCTATTACGGCCTAAACCGGGAGGCGCTGATCGACGACGTGATCAACGGGCAGGGCATTGTGGCTCACAGCCTGCTGCTGCCGGAGAACTGGGCCTACAATCCCAATGTGACCAAGTACGACTACAACCCGGACCTGGCGCGCCAGATGCTGGATGAAGCCGGCTGGGTGGACAGCGACGGCGACGGCATCCGTGACAAGGACGGGCAGCCCATGCAGTTCTTGCTGCACGCCAACGACGAGAGCGTGCAGAGTGCGCTCATCACCCGGATCGCCGAGGATTGGCAGGCGTTGGGCGTGAACGTGGTGGCGACACCGGTGCCCTTTGCCACCCTCGTGGGCGACCTGCTGACGCCGCGGCGTTTTGAGGCGGCGCTCATCGGCTGGGAACTCACGGGTGACCCGGATCCCTATCCGCTGTGGCACAGCACCCAGATCGAAGGCGGCGGCCAGAACTACAGCGGCTGGGACAACGCCGAAGCCGACACGTTGCTGGAGCAAGGCCGCGCCATCGTGGATCTGGAGGAGCGGCGCGGACTCTACGCCGAGTTCCAGCGCATCTTCACCGACGAGTTGCCGGCGCTGCTGCTCTACTACCCGGTCTACACCTACGGCGTGAGCGACCGGGTCCACAATGTGCAAGTCGGCTCGCTCAACCACGCATCCGAACGCTTTGAGACCTTCCCGGACTGGTACATCGTGACCCGGCGCGTGCCCGTCAACCAGGCGCCGCCCGGGCCGCCGGTGGAACCGCAGGAAGCGGGCCCCCAGGAGTGACGGGGGAGGACGTGACGTCGCCCCGTTTTGCGGGAAAAAGCGCAGCGAAAATCGGTGAAAATCGGTGTGTGATTTGACACGACAGGGGGGTCGTGCTACACTCATTTTTGTGTTCGCCGCAGTGGCGGAATTGGCAGACGCGCTACGTTCAGGGCGTAGTGGGCATTAGCCCGTGGGGGTTCAAGTCCCTCCTGCGGCACAGGCGCAGAACGCACAGGGGAGACTTCGCAGGAAGTCTCCTTTCTTTTTGGTGATTCCCTCCGAAAGGTCAGGTCTTCATGTCCTCATCACGCGACCCTGACGATCGTGGCGTGCGCGGCATGTTAGAGCGCCGGCGGCCGTTGTTGGCGATCCTCATCGTGCTCTGCCTGGTCTTTGTGGCCAGCTATACGACGCGGCTGGGCACACTGCGCCGGCTGCAGGTCGAGCAGGCCAAGTTGGAGGAACGCCTGGAAGCGGCGGAAATCCAGGCGCGCGTCCTGGACGACGAGCAAGAGCGCAAGACCAGTGACGCCTATGTAGAACAGGTGGCCGTCGAGGAGTTGGGTATGACCCGGGACGGAGACACGGTCGTCACCTTGCTCAATGCGCCCGAGGCAGGCGACGGCGTCGCAGCCGGTGACGCAGCGCCCGCGGTCACCGAGCCGGAGGTCGCGGCCGGTGCGGCGACAACGCCCGCAGCGCCGCCAGTGTGGCGCCAGTGGGTCGAGCTATTTACGGTACAGGGCGACTGATATGGTCATGCAGGCCAGACCGCGCAAGAAGCAAACGGCATGAAGGTCGGAGAAATTTGACCGGCCATGGCCGGTGTGCTATACTCTTTACTATCTGATGCGGGGTGGAGCAGTGGTAGCTCGTCGGGCTCATAACCCGGAAGGTCGTAGGTTCGAATCCCTGCCCCGCTACTCAAGCCGTCGGCTCGCCGGCGGCTTTCTACATCAGGAAGGCGACGTAGCTCAGGTGGTCAGAGCGAGGGCTTCATAATCCCTAGGTCGGTGGTTCAAGTCCACTCCGTCGCCACCACTCCGCAATATCTAGTAGTCACTCCAGACCAGACCGCTGTATGTTGTGTTTCCGTCTCTCTTCCGAAAGGGACGGATTTTTTTATGCAGCGTGGGACTACCACACTTTTTGATGCGCTCGACATGTTCCTGTTGGACTGCGAAGCGCGCAGGGGCTCACGCCATCCACACGCCAATTCTACACCGCGAAACTCACCGTTTTTATTCGCTGGTGCCAAGAGTATAGTGGGGCCCCAATGTCAAGACCACGAAATGCCCAACCTAAGCTCGCTTGGCCAAGCAGCAGCAGCCGACTGCCAGCCGGGAGCGCAGCAGGGGTCAAGGGTCGGCCGGCAGTTTGGCCGACTTGCGAAGCCCTTGTGACGCCTGTGAGCCGGGGCTATTCTGGAGGGCTGCTGACTTGGTCGAAAACGACTGTCCCGATCCTGCGAAATGGACTTCAGCCGGTGTTGCATAGTCCAGGCTCTGATGAGAACTGCTCATCGTTGTAGAAGCGGAAGTAGCTGTCCAGGCCGGCATAGAGCATTGGAACCGTCTCGTAATCACGGAGATAGATGTCCTCATATTTGACCGTCCGCCAGAGCCGTTCGATGAAGACGTTGGGTTCAGGGCTCACCCTTGCCGTCCATGCTGATGCGAATCTGAGCCTCTTCCACCGTTGACGTAAAGGCATGTGCTGTGAACTGGTTTCGATCGGTGTTGAATATCTCCGGCTTCGCCCAGACACAGCGCCTCTGCAGAGCATCGAGACAGAACTGAGTGTCCAGCGTGTTGGACAACCGCCAGGACAAGACGTAGCGGCTGAACCAGTCGATGACAGCGACGAGATACAAAGCCACGACGAATCGGCACATAGGTGATGTCCGTAGCTCCAGACCTGATTGACATGCGTGACTGCCAGGTTGCGTAGCAAATACGGATAGATCTTGTGCCCTGCGGTCGGCTGACTGGTTCTAGGCTTTGGATAGATGGCCTGCAATCCCATCTTCCGCATCAGGCGCCGAACACGTTTGTGATTCACGGCGTAGCCCTGTCGCTGGAGATACTCGGTCATGCGTCGCCAGCCGTAGAAGGGCCAGTCCATGTACGCCGCATCAATCAGACGCATCAGGTAGAGATTGAATGCCGTTTCCGTTGCCTGGCGCATAGTACAAGGTGGATCGGTTGAGTCCCACCAGCTCGCATTGTCGCCGCATGCTGAAGTCAGGATGGTCGGACTTCGATCAACTGGCGCTTGGCGCTACCGAACTGGGCAGCTTTTTTCAGCCACTCAAGTTCCATCTTCAGCCGCCAATCTGTTCATAGAGTTCGTTTTCCTTGACCGTCTGTTCTCGCTCTTCCTGCCCATTGGACTGCACGAACACCTGGGGCCTGTCCCGCAGGAGTTGCTGCTTCCATTTGCGAATCAGCGTCGTGGTGTACATCATGTTGACTGGCCAACTCGCTGACCGTGTTCACTTCTCGCACCGCAGCCAACGCCACCCGAAACTTGAACTCAGCGTTGTGTTGACGTCGTTTCGCTGCCATTTGTCATCCCTCCACGTGCTTGATACTGCTCCTTCTCCGAGTTTAGCACGTGGTCCAGTTATTGGGGATCACTATATGCCGGTGTTGTGCCTACAGGGAGGGGGAGGTCCCAACAACTCCATGCCATGACCTTGCCAGAGTTCTGGATCCTGCAAAGGGCATGGCATCTTCTTTGGTGACTTCCCGAAAGAATGCTCCATTTGCCCGCCGGCATGAAGGCGATCAACATTCCGCCCTGTGGTGTCCCCGACATAGGCCCAGACGTAAGACCTGACGCGGCGCCAGCAATGAATCGCCCGGCTTCATAGTGAACGTTCTTGCCCTCTACTTCGATGACAAACTCGCCTTCCACCGCGCAGAACCATTCGTCCTGCGTGTGGTGAAGATGGCGTACGGACCGCCTTTGGCGGCGAAACTGTTCTCACGACGAGCAGGCCAGCGCTGTCCTGGGGCACGACCTTGAACGTAATGACGCTAATGCCCAGTCCGCTGTTCGCCAAAAACGATCCCTCACCCGCCGCAACACGCATGACAGATGGAAGATGTGCCTGGGTTGGTCCGGATTGATGGCATAAAATGCCCCTTGCGTACTTGATAGGTACTCTATTGCACGAGCTAATGCTGAATCGTCGCGAGGAGTTGACTGACCATGCCGCAAACGATTTAACCCAATCAGACGTGACCGCACTCCGACCAACTCACCGATATCGTCCGCCAGGTCATCCTTCCCAAGCCACGCGACCGGACCAAACCGAAATGGGATGGAAGCACGGTCGTCGTCGCCACGGACCAGATACGTTCGCTCTAGACGCACCCCGTCGAAAGTAAATCCTGTGCCTCCGTCTTCATCGACAGAGCGAGAAGCGTCGATTGTCCCCGGCGTTTCTCTTCGCTCACGGTGTTTTGGGTTGACGCATTCCGCACTACGCCTGCATCTCCGCCACCTCGATCAACGCAGCAATATAGCCGATGGCGTAGGCGCGGTCGCGATGCCCCCAGTCTGTGTCGTCCACCATGTGGGGCACGTGGTCGGTGATCATGAAACCGGTAAAACCCACGTCTCGCAGTGTCTTGACCACTTCGAACGGGTTGACGTTGCCTTCGTTGATGAAGCACTCGTTGAAATTGTCGGCTGTGCCCTGACGTCGTGAAGTGCACGTAGATGATTTTGTCGCGTGCGCCGAAATGGCGCACCGCGCGGATCACATTCTCCATGCCGCCCATCTCTGACCAGCACCCCATGCAGAAATCCAGCCCGTGGTAGGAGCTGTCGAAGGTGTCCATGGCACGCTTGAAGCCGTCGAAGTTCCGGAAGATGCGCGCGATGCCGCCCAGCGCCGGCACCGGCGGATCGTCGGGATGGAGCGCCAGTTGGACATTCGACTCCTCCGCCACCGGCAAGATGCGCGCCAGGTAGTACTCGTAGTTGGCCCACATTTCATCTTCGGTATAGATGCGTCCATGGGTCAATTGGTTGGGATCGTGCTCGGCCAAGTTGAAGCGCGTGCCGCGCGCGCCGCCGCGCAGTACGGCCATTTCGGGCGTGCGCCAGACAGAATTGGGCATCCAATGGTAGCCCAAGATGGGAATGCCGGCCCGGCCCATGTTCCGAATCGTCGTCTGCATGTGCGCAATCTGCTCGTCCCGGCCGGGCAGGCCCAACATGGCCTTGTCGTAGAACGAGACCGGCACATTTTCCAGGGCCATGAGGCGCAACTGGGCGGCGTCGGCCCGCCGGCGTAACGCCAGTAGATCCTCGTATTCCCACTGCTTGTCGCCCGGCAGCTTGGGCGTGTTCATGAGAAAATCGTCCGCGCCGCACTGCTTGATGAAGGCCAACTTCTCATCGGTCAATTCATTGAACTGCCCCAGCCCCACTCGCAGTTTGCGTGTCATGCCATCTCTCTCCTGAAGACGCACAGCCGGCTAACCCTTCACCGCGCCTGCCGCCAACCCCTGTACCACGAAGCGCTGTGCCAGGAAGTAGAGCACCATCACCGGCACCGCGGCCGAGACCGACGCCGCCATGATGAGTCCCCAGCGGAACACGTCGCCGGTGATGAGGTAGCTGACCGCCACCGGCACCGTGTGCTTTGTGGGCGACGTGATGAAGATCAACGCCAGCAGCAGTTCGTTCCAGGCGCCGGTGAAGGTGAACACGCTCACCGCGACCAGCCCCGGCGCGGTCAGCGGCAGCACAATGCGCAGCATCGCCTGGAGGCGCGTGGAGCCGTCCACCATGGCCTGCTCCTCCAGATCGGCCGGAATCGCGCGGAAGTACCCCATGAGCAGCCACGTACTCAGCGGCGTAGCAAAGGTAAGGTAGACGAAGATCAGCCCGTAGAGCGTGTTGCCCATGCCCAGCCGCGCGATGATCACGGCCAGAGGAATGAACAACAGGGCAGAGGGCGTCAAGTACGTGAAGAGAATCAGACGCCCGATCCAGTCGCGGTAGCGGTACTTGAGCCGAACCAGGCTGTAGGCCGCCATGCAACTGATGAAGACCGAGATCAATGTCGCCATGCCGCACACGATCAGACTGTTGCGCAAGTTGACCAGGAAACCCATCTTGACGAACAAGTCGACATAGTTCCGCAACGTCGCGTTGATGGGCAGGATGGACGGCGAGCGGTAGATGTCCTTGGGCAGCTTGAGCGAGATGAGCAGCATGTAGTAAATGGGGAAGAGGATCACCAGCGCCAGCAGGACCAGCAGCGAATAGTAGAGGATCTTCTGTCCGGTCGTGAGTCGGGTCAGCATCTACGCATCCTCTTCCTGGAGCATCTTGGCAATGATGAAGATCAGAATGCCGAAGACCGGCAGCAGCGACACGGACACGGCCGCGGCCTCGCCGATGCGTAGGCTCTGCAGCCCAAAGTAGGCCAGCACCGGGAAGGTCATGGTCGCATCTGACGGGCCACCCTGGGTCATGAGCCAGACGGCCTCAAAGCTGTTGGTCGTCCAGATCGTCGACAGCAGAATGACCACCAGCACCACATGGCGAATGCTCGGAATGGTCACGTTGCGAAAGCGCGCCCACGCGCCCGCACCGTCCATGGCCGCGGCTTCGTACAGTTCCTTGGGCACGTTCTGCAGGGCCGCCAGGAACGCGATGACCCAGAACGGAAAGCCGCGCCAGAAACTCGCGGCAATCACGCTGGGCATGGCCAATGCTTTGGTGCTGAGGAAGTCCACGTGGGTCTCCACGAGGCCCAAGCTAATCAAAATGTGATTAATGGCTCCGCCCTGGGGCGCCAGGAGCAGCTTCCACGTGATGAAGGCCACGAACGCGGGCATGGCCCACGGCAGCAGAATCAGCCCACGCCAGATCTGCCGCCCGCGGATCGGCTGGTTGAGCAGCAGCGCGATGCCCATGCCCAGAACCAGTTTCAGCGTCTGCACCGAAACCACGAGCACGATCGTGTTGCGGATGGTCGCCTGGAAGCTGGGCTGGCGCATCAAGTAGAGGTAGTTTTCGAACCCGACGAATTTGCCCGGTTGACCCACCATGCGATCGGTGAAGCTGATCCAGATGGCAAAGAGGAACGGGTAGACGACGAGAACCAGGAGGCAGACGACCACCGGCGCCACCAAGAAATAGCCAAGCAGCGCGTTGCTCTGGCTCAGGGTCAGGCGGCGGCGTTGAGTCTCACCGGATGGGATAGCAGGAGCAGCTTGTTCAGCCATGATGATGTCCGTAAACGGGGCCGGAGCACGCATCTACGTACTCCGGCCCGGCGGTTGCGGAGCTATTCGTTGTACTTGTCGTAGATCGCCTGGCACGCTTCCTGCGTCTCCGCGATGGCGTCGTCAATGCTGACGCCGTCCACGACGATGCGCTGGATCATGCGCGGCGTGAGGAAGTTGGTCTGATACTCGGACAGCGCCGGATTGTTCACATCGGGCAATGAGCCAAATGTCCCGTTCAGGGCAAGATCGAGCAAGCCCTGATGCACGGGGCTTTCCGTGAAGATGGGGGCATCCACGTAGCCTTGGGCGGCCGGACCGTAGATGGCGTGGTAGTAGTACTCCTTCATGAACTCCGGATCGGCAAGATACTTCAGCAGATCCACCGCGAGTTCTTTGTTCTTGCTGCTGGTCGGAATCACGCGCAAGTTCGCATCCACCGGCGCCACGCGCATGGCAGGACCCGCCGGGAATGCCGAGTACCGTGTCGCATCACCCAACTCCGGATCCTCATCGCGCATGTAAAGATAGACGCTGCCGGGGTTGGCGATGAAAATTGCGTTGCCGGACTGATACGCCACATTGTCGCCGGCACCGTCCCACGTGGTCGCTCCCGGCGGGAAGAGCCCGTCATTGAAAGCAGTCGTGATCCACTCCAGGAACGCGCGCGTTTCTGCGCTGTCAATCGTGCACGTCGTGCCCGCATCGTCGGCAATGCGGCCACCCCACGCCTGCAACATGGTCGTCGTGATGTTGGCATCGCCCACATTTGAGAGTGCGAAGCCCATGCCATACGTGTCCGGAGGAGACTGGGCCGCGCGCGACATGTCGGCGATCTCTTCCCAGGTGGCGGGCGCTTCGGTGAAGCCGGCCGGTTCCAGGACGTCCGCACGCCGATACAGCACATTGCCGCCCAAACTGAACGGAATCCCGTAGCGATGACCGTCGATGCGATCAGGATTGGTGGATTCGTCGGCCGCCGGCAACCAACCGCCCACAGAGTCGCCGATCTCGGCGTACAGATCATCCAGCGGTTCCAGTTGCTCCTGGATGGCGAGCAAGTCCATGAAGGTGCGCCCCACGTCCAGCGCGTCCGGCATGGTGCCTGCTTCAATGGCGGCGGAAACGCGCTGCACGGTCTCGTTTTGGTTGATCATGACGACTTCCACGTCAACGCCCCGCTCCGCACCCCACTGCTCGATGCGATCCACGAGCATCTGGTTGGCCGTTTCCGAAAAAATCAGGCCGCCCCAGTAGGTGAAGGTGCCTTCAGCCGCGGGCATGTCGCTTGCGGTTTCGCCCGCAGCCTCTCCGCCTCCGTCTGCAGGTGCCGGCGCCGCCGCGGGCGCAGCACATGCCGCCGCCACAGCCAGTAACAGCAACAAGGTCATGATCTGCAAAGCCCGCTGCCACTTCGTTGGTACTCTACGCATGGTTCCTCCTCTGAGTACTATCGGTGTGTGTCGATGCGTCTTGCGTTTCGGGAAACCGGGCGACATGAGTGGGTGTCGTACATGTTCGACCGGTGGATCCGACCAGTGTTGCGGCCTAAACCGTCTCTGCGACACCGCGGCGAAATGGCCGCGGCGGAGAATCGGTCCCTCGACAAGGGGCACAGCCTATCGGTTGCATATTGAGTTACGGCAGAAAAAGTGCGGGGTGGATCATAGCACAGCGGTGATATGGGGTCAATCGCCTGAAAAATGGCGCGGGTACCCATCTGTTCCGCCTACGCCGTAGTGGTGGCAGACGCTGAAGATGCCAGTTGGGATCGCACGCGGACGAAGCAGCCTGGCTACGCCGCGCCTGCCACCTCACCATTGGCGGCCTGAAGCAGCGCCCGCATGTAGGCGATGGAGTATGCCGTGCCCACACGTGGACCGCCCAACATGGCCGGGATGTGGTCGGGAATGACGGCGCCGTCGAAGTTGACCTCGCGCAGCGCCTTCATGACCGCGTACATGTCCTGATAGCCGTTGTCGATGAGCGTCTCGACCCACGGCTCGGGCATGGGATTGGTCACGTTGCGGAAGTGGACCTTGAAGAGCTGGTTCTTGGCGGCGAAGTGCTTGATGGCGTCCACCGGCGTGTTGCCCATGCCTGCCACGCCCCCTTCCAGCCAGCAGCCCACGCAGAGGCAGACACCGATGTTGGGACTGTCCGCGATGGCCATGGCCTGTTTGTAGCCCTCGAAGTTGCCGAAGATGCAGCGGGGTATGCCGCCCAGCGCGTAGACCGGCGGATCGTCCGGGTGAATGCCGATGTAGACGCCTTCGTCTTCGGCCACGGGCACGATTTCACGCATGAGATAGGCAAAGTTGTCCCACAACTCTTCTTCGGTGTAGCGCCGCCCGTGGGTCAGCTCGCCTGCAAACACTTGCCCGTCCCAGTAGCCCTTGGCGTCGGCGATGTCCAGCATGCGTGCGTCCATGCCGCCGCGGCCCACGGCACGGCCCGTGGTCCAGATGCCGTTGGCCATGTGCGCGTAGGTGTTGTACTTGATGCCGGCCGCACTCAGGTTGCGGATGAACTGTTTGAACTCCGCGATCTTGGCATCGCGGCCGGGCAAATTGAGCGTGATCTCGGGCACGTTGTGGACGCCGAGGTTGGCGATACGGTAGATCTTGAGGCCGAACTCGCCGAATCGTTTGACCAGATGCTTGTAGAAGTCGGCGGAATGATCACGCTGATTGCGCACGCCCACCATGGTCCATTCCACACCGAGTTGCTGAAAAAATTGCAGGTCTTCGTCGGTGGCGTCGGCGTTGGTCTGTACGGCGATCTGAATCCCCTCCGTCCTCGAACAGTAACCAGGCACGGCTCGCATGGGAATCTGGCTCGACATGTTCGTCATCGCGTTTGTCATCGTGTACGTCTCCCCCTCCTGGGCAGTTGAGCACAGCGAACTCGGTGGAAAATGGCGACCGGTACCACAGCATAATACAACTCGGACGATTCTGCGACCTGCCGTCAAATTGCCGGACCAGCCTGCGCAACGACGGATCCAGGACGCACGACGACGGAGATACACTTCACTCGTGCGGCTGGATGTCAACCACCGCAGTGCATTCTGTGCTAGCGGGGCGTTGGCCGACGGCGCGATTCAGTCAACGGCGGAACAGAAGCCGGGTCAACCCATAGATCATCGCCGTCGAAATCCACAACACAATGGGAATGGCGGGGTGCACCAAGGCAAAGGGTATGGAGATTAGGAAGACCGCCGGCGTCACAAAACCGCGCATGGTGACGGCGCGAATCTGGGCGTCAGTGGTCTCCGGCTCCAGCAGGCGGCGGTTGTGGGCAGCGTACCACCAGAGGATCAGCTTGACCACGCCGGTGACGACGACGCTGCCGGCATAGAATATCTGGGCGCCCGCCAGCATGCCGTACTCCCCGACGATTGCGGTGGGAAAGGGCGTGAAGGCGACACACAGCAGAAAGAACAGGTTAAGCCAGATCAACGTCGGCGTGTAGCGGTCGATGTGCTCAAACATGTTGTGATGCGCGATCCAGTAGGTGCCGATCACCAGAAAGCTGATGGCAAAGCTCAGGTAGCTGGGCCAGAGCGCCCACAGCGCCGGAACCAGACGCGCCCCGTCCTCCAGAGGCGGCAGCCGGATCTCAATCGCCAGCAGCGTGATGGCGATGGCGATCACGGCGTCGCTGAAAAAGACGATGCGCTCCAATCCCAGTTCGTCGTACGTCGCCGGCGTGGGATGGGGCGTGGGGCGGGTTGTGTTCACAGGCTCACTCTCTCAGAGATAACGCGGGATGAGATGACAGGTGGTCGCTCAGATCTCGTCATGTGATTTCAGCACCACTTTCATGCGCGCAGGTCGGGCA
>JAWKOK010000061.1:0-30522 GCA_041391205.1 Caldilineaceae bacterium | reverse complement strand
GTCGAGCCGGGACACAGCATCCGCCGGTCTGCCCAGGCCGGTCAGCGCGCTGCCCAGGCCGGTCAAGGCGTACCCCTCCAGCCGTTGATCACCGATCGCGCGCGCCACGGCCAACGCGTGCTCCTGCCACCGACAGGCGGCGGCAAGGTCGCCCGTGTCTTCGGCCACATAGCCCAGATTGATCTGGACCAAGCTCATGTTGCGGCGGTCAGCAATCTCGTCGGCGATGGCCAACGCCTGGCGCAGATGCACCTCGGCGGCGGGATAGTCGCCCACTTGCCAGGCGAGCCAACCCAGGTTGTTGGCGGCAAACCCTTCCTGCCGGCGATAGCCTGCCTGACGACTGATCGTCAGCCCCTGCTCGTAGTCGCGCTGGGCCGCGTCGTAATCGACCTGCTCGTGGGCCAGTTCGCCGAGACTGCTCAACGTCTCCGCCTCCATCAGCCGATCACCCGCCGCCTGGGCCAACTCCAACGCCATGAGATGTTGGGCGCGGGCTTCGTCATGGCTGCCCTGCTCGTGGGCGATCTGACCAAGCAGGCGCCGCGCTTTGCCTTCCAGGAGTTGGGGGCCGGTCGCGACTGCTCCGTCCAGCGTCCGGTGCGCATAGCGACGGGCGAGTTCATAGTTGCCCTGGCGCAGATAGGCGCGGCCAAGGATGAGCGTTGCTTCCACGGCCGGCGCATCGTTCCCCGCCTTCGCGGCCAGTTGCAGGGCTTCGTGCGCGGCATCGATGGCCCTGGCGTACTGGCTGGTCTGTTGCGCATAGGCGGCCCGGCGGAGCGCGGTCGTCGCGCGCAGGCTGACGTCGTCCAGGTCCAAAGCCAACTGCGTCAAGACGGTCAGTTCCTGCCACTGACGCCGCCGCTGCCCGAGCACGCCAAGGATGCGTTCGCACGCCTCGTGGAGCGCGTAGTGCTGCGCCCAATCGCCGGCGGGGACGAACGTCAGCGCCCGCGCATAGTAGTCCAGAGCCTGTGCGCCGGCAAAGAGTTCCGTCGCGCGCACCGCAGCCTTGGTGAGGTAGAGCAGCGCTTTCTCCCCGACGCCCGATTGTTCGTAGTGATAGGCGAGCTGCATCAATTGGTCCGACGCGGCGGGCATCTGCTCAAGGGTCTCCGCCACCACGCGGTGCAGGACGCGCCGCCGGTTGTCGCGCAGTTCGTCATAGACCACCTCGCGAATCTTGTCGTGGCTGAAGTCGTACGCCTGGTTTGTCACCTCACGCAGCAGTTGGCGCTGCACCAGTTCTTCGAGTTGTTCCAGCAGCAGCAGGGGCGTCCGCTGGGTGATCGCCTGCAACAAGCGGAAGGAGAACGATGCACCGAACACGGCGGCCACATCCAACAGTTGCCGCGCGCCGTCCGGCACGCGCTGCAGCCGCACACGGACGGAGTTCTTCAGCGCCTCGGACAGGGCCTGCGGACGATGAGCCGCCACGATGGCCGCGGTGTTGACGACCTTGCCGCCGCCGGGAAGGGGCTGAATTAGCCCCTCTTCCTCCAACGATTGCAGGATCGAAAGGAGAAAAAACGGGTTACCGTCGCTCTCGCGCCGCAGCCGGACGGCCAGTGCCTGGGCAGCCTGCGTCGCGCCCGTGGCGACGCGTAGCAGCTCTTCGGTCTCGTGGATGTGCAACGGGCGCAGGTGCAGTTGCGCCACGTGCCGGTTTTGTACCAACGTCTGGATCAGGTCGGCCAGATGAGGACTGTCGAGCCGGCCTTCCTGGCGGTAGGTGAAGATGAAGAGCGCCGGCCATGCCTCCAACCGCCGGCCCACGTAATGGAGAAAACTGAGGGTGGCTTCATCGGCCCACTGCACGTCGTCGATGACAAGGAGGAGTGTGTGCTGCTGGAGTAGCTGCTCCAGTAGATGGGTCACCGCCCGCAGCAGACGGGTCTGCTGGGCCTCGTCCGAGTTGACCGGCGTCACGGTTGGGGCAACGTGCTCGCCGGCGGCATCGTCCGCCACCGCGGGGACCAGCAGGGCGATGTCGTTCACGGCGCCGGTGGGCAACCGCGCCAGAACTCGGGCGGCTGCACGCGGCGGATCTGCTCGACCAGGTCGATGATGGGATGGTAGGGCATGGCTTGCTCCATCTGGAAGCAGGTGGCGCGCAAGGCGTGCCCGCCGTCATCCGCCACCTTGTGGAGGACCTCCTCGACGAGCCGGCTCTTGCCATTGCCAGTTCCCCGTCCAGCAGGAGCATGCTGCCATGGCCGGCGTGCGCCTGCTGCCACTGCCACTCGATCTGGGCCAGTTCTTCGCCGCGCCCCACCAGAGGAAAGGCCGGCGCTTGCCGAAGATAGGCCTGCCGTGGGACGGCAAGGTCCCGCGGTCCACGGCGCGGGTGTGACGTCCCAGCCGCCGCGTGCCGGTTCCGCGGCAGCGGGAGCGTCCAACGTACCGGCGCGAATGCGCGCCTGGAGCGCGACGGTGTCACTGCCGGGGTCCAGCCCCAACGCGTCTTGCAGCTGTTGTCGGCACTGTTCAAAGAGCAACAACGCTTCGCTGCGGCGCCCGCTGAGGGCCAACGCCGTCATGGCCTGGCGATAGGCGCTTTCCTGCAACGGGTCGATGCGGAGCTGTCGGCGGGCGTGGGCAAGCGCAGCGCCGTACTGTCCACCGGCGATCTCCGCTTGGGTCAGGTTTTCGAGCGCGCCGATGACTTCGCGGCGATAAAATTCGCGCTGCTGCGTGGCCCAGCGTTCAAAGTCGTCGCTGTCGCCCAGCAAGACGCCGCCCAGGAAATCATCCCGGTAGAGAGCGGCGGCGGCGATGACATCTCCCTCGGCCATGTGCGCGGCGAAGTCCCACAGATCGATCTGTCCATCCGACGTCATGCGCAGGGCGATGGTGTCCGAGTCTGCCTGCAACCATGCGCCGGCGGGGCTTTGATTCAGTGTGAAGAGCAGACGCCGCAAGTTGCCGCGGGCGCGTGTCTGTGTGTGCTCGGGCCAGAACAGCGTCGCCAGCAGATCGCGGCTGTGGGCGCGGTCGGTGGCGGCCAGGTAGGCCAAGAGCGCCCACCCCTTGCGCGACTTGAGGTCGACGGTGTGCCCGTCGATCGAGAGCTGAGGTTGACCGAAAAAGCGCAGCTGCATGGCGGACAACGTGCGCCGTCCTTTGGCATCGTCCTGTCGAGATGACCCTGTGCACCTGCTGACAGGATAGCGAAATTGCCGTCATTTTGCAATGAAGTAACGGCCACGTAACGCCGGGTCGTTACAGTGTGAACGCTTGTGAGGTTACAACGCAGCGAGGTCACGGCCGCAGAGCTTTGAAGAGAGGGCTTGTGCCTTAATCCGAGCAGCACATGTCCGCGGCGCCGCAGCAGGGGGACTGTTCCCAAGGCAGATCTGATGGAATCGGACGGGCAGTCAACTTCACCGGCATTGCGGCAGGATGACGTGGAATCCATCGTCGCACAGATCATCGGCGACGCCCGGATTGAGTCGCTGGATTGGTGCGTGCGCACCATGACGAACGGCGCGGACGGTGCCCACGTGGGGGGATCGGGCGTCTTCTGCGTCAGCGGCACTGCGCACGTGGCGGGGCGGCAACGCCCGTGGTCGGCAGTCATGAAGGCATTGGGTGGTGCGAATGCCGCCGGAAAAGAGTTCACAGACGACCCGGCCGCATGGAACTATTGGAAGCGGGAAATCCTGGCGTTTGAGTCCGGGCTGCTGGCCGATTTGGCCGGCGATCTCGTTGCGCCACGCTGCAGCCGTGAGCGCCCCGATGAATGGCATCTCTGGTGGAGCAGATTGAGGCGGTACAGTGGAGTCTGGAACGCCATGGGCTGGCGGCGCGCCATCTGGGAGCAGTTCAACGGGAGTTCGCTGGTCCGTGGCCACGTTCAACCAATGACGCCTTGGCTCAGCCGGGGACGGTTGCACGCGTGGATGGTGTCGGCAGAGACACTGTTCGCTCGCCTCGAGCAGTACGCAGCGTCAGCCACGGCGCGCGTCTGGCTGTCGGCGCAGGTACAACGCATGCGTCGCATGTTGAGAAGTCATCAAGCGCTATTGGCACAACTGGATCGCACCTGCCTTTCCTGTCTGTACCACCACGACGCCTTCCGCCGCAATCTGCTGGCGCGTCACGATGCACAGGGACGTGCGCAAACTGTGGCCGTCGACTGGGCAATGTTCGGGTACGGTGGCGTGGGTGAAGAGATCGGTATTACGGCGGCGCTGGCCTGGCTGGCTGGAGGTTGACGGTGCGCTGGCCGGGGATCTGGACCGGTTCATCTTCGACTCGTATGTGGAGGGATTGGCGGATGCCGGCTGGCATGGCGACCTCCGTCTCGTGCGCTTTGGCTATGCCGCCACCGCGTCGCTGGCGATCGGTGTGGGCTGGGCAACGCTCATGGGTGGTCGTGCGCTGCAAAGCGAAGACGGCCGGCGTGCCGTGGAGACGCGGATCGGCGCCGACCTGAAGGTTGTGCTGGAGCAGTGGGCGCTTGTCCAGCCCTTCCTGCTGGATCTTGGGGAAGAGGCGCTGGATCTGATGTCTTCGCTTCGTTAGTTCAGTTCGGCGTAAATACCACGGCGGAAGTGCGGTTACTCTATGTCTGTCGGCCTATGTCCGCCAGGGTTTGCGAGATCATGGTGAAATTCGACACCCACTATTTTTCTGGTCGAGGTTCACGCCTTGATGTCACCGGCTGACATCACCCGCATGGACAGGCTTCCCGCTTCTCTCATCAGGGGCGGGAAGCCCGTCATCACCGCTCATCACCCTAAACATTGCGCTTTCCACTGAAGCGTTGGCCAACGTCGTCGACCGGACCAGCTTCGGCGCGATGCGCGAACGGGCCGTCGCCGCCGATGCAGTCGCAGATGGGGCATCGCCATTTCGTGACGGCGCCAAGACCTTTTTTCACAAGGGGACGAACGGGCGCTGGCGCGACGTGCTCACCGATGCGGAACCGGCGATGTATGAGCAGACCAAGGCCGACGTCTTGTCGCCCGATTGCGCGCGCTGGTTGGAGGATGGTCGCTTGGGATTGGCCGTCGTCCAGTGGAAACGGACCCGCGATTCCTGCCAGAGGGGCAAGAAGTGCCGAATTTCAGTACTTCACGATTTCGGCTCGCGAAGTCGCGAAGGCGCGAAAAAGGGCCGAAGACCGCGGCCGGCGAATTTCCCAACCTGGAGTTCGACGGTTTTCTTCGCGTTTTACGCGGCTTAAAATGCAAATCGTGAAGTACTGAAATAAATGTCGTATTGACGCCACACATGCTTAGGCCACGGCAAGGAAATAGATATCCGTGCAGTAGGGTGCGACCCTTGCGGTCGCCCGGTATGTATATGCACGGGCGACCGCAAGGTCGCACCCTACACAGGAGACCGGTTGTTTCTTTGCATCGGCCTTGCCGAATCAGCGGCAGAAAACTCTTGCGCGCACAGTAGACACCTCCACCGTCACCGGTTGGGCTTGGAGACCGGTATTGTCGTCTGCGTAGATGATGACGCGGTAGACACCCGGCTCCTCGAATCCGGCATAGGTTGCGCGGTAGATGCCGTCGCCCACGGCTTGGAGACGAATGGGCGCAGGCGGATCCTCGCCCTCCAGCGGCACCAACTCATCGGACGTCTCGGCATTGCGACGGCGGCACGATCACGGCCCACACGTCGTCGATGCCCTGGTCGTCGCGCACGTCGGCCTCGATCACGCCGCTTGCGTCTTGAATCGGTCCGGTCAATAGCGCGGCGAAATATGGGGCGGCCACGCATGGCAAGGTGCCGGCGTAGCTGAAGCCCCGATCGGAGGCGATGGCGAAGTCTTCCGCTTGCATTGGCTGTGCCGTCACCGTCGCCGTCCAGCCACGGATCTTGCTGCACCGGCGCGCCTGCACCGATGTGCGCCTCCCAGAAAGCTGGAGTAGAGATTGCCCTGGCGCACCCGTCCGAAGAATTGATCCGAGAACTCGCGCCCGTCAGGCTGGCCCAGGCCGGGTACAATTGGTTGGCCGACGTATCCGACCCGTCCGGTCGCTAAGTCTCTCCGCACCTTCGATGAAGCTGCCCGAATAGCACGCTTCGATGATCACATTGATCTTGACATCGGGCACGGTCGCTTGCAGTTCGTCAAGCCATGCGTCAGTGGGCCGTGTCAAGCGCTGGCCCGACACTCCGTCCAGGTAGAGTTGGTCCTGGATGCCATGGTCAGTGATGGCACAAGGGTGAGTGCGCCCATCGCCCACCAGGTCCACCGCCCCAATCGGTGATGGCAGCCTCCAGATTCGCCGTCGTGGCAGCCGAATCGGTCCATCCCAGACGTCGAATCGGTGGCCAGGTAGCGAATGCGGTCGGCCGGCATGCCCACCGCCTGGTAGATAGAAAGACCGCGTCGGTCACGGTATGAATGTTCTGCTGAAGCGGATGCCCGCACCGCAGCCGACCGGCGACGATGGTCAGGCGCACCGTGATCCGGCTCGTCCGGCCAACTCCGTGATGCGCACGGTGTAGCGCACGTCCCCTCCCGCCACCCGTTGCGTCCACGTTGCTCAGCCACTGCCAAGAGTGTTTCGTCCTCGGTTGCTTCGACCTGCAAGCGCGCGCCCGGCGTGAAGTTCTCGTTCCAGCGGTCAACCGACGCCTGATCACAACCGCGGTACAACTCGATCACGACGTCGGCCCGCGACCCGACCGGAATCTCGACGTCGATGCGATAGGTGCGTCCGGCAGTGGCGTTGAAGCGGAGCCAGTCCACATCCGCCGCATCGTGGAAGGTGTGGGTCTGCGCCGCCGCGTCGGCCGCAGTCGTCCCGGCGACATTGCATTCGTCGTCATTTTCGTACGCGTCGACCACCGCGGGTTCACTGGTGGCGGTCGGCGTTGCGGTTGCCTGTGGAGGCGTCGCTGTCGATGTGGCAGTCCGTGTCGGCGTCGGCGTCACGTTCGGCGCCGAGGGGTCAATCACATCCCCGGGCGTCGTCGTCCAGGCAGAGCCGTCGCCGAGTTGGCCGACCTGGTTCCAGCCCCAGCATTTGACGCCGTCATTCGCCACCGCACACGTGTGACCGTAGCCACCTGACATGGCAGTCACGTCACTGTCCAGACCGCTTACACTGACAGGCGTCTTGCGCCCGATCGTGGTGCCGTCGCCGAGCTCACCGTAATCATTCGCGCCCCAACAAAGCATGGCGTCGCCGGCAACGACCGCGCACGTATGTTTGTACGCGGCCACGAGTTGTTGCACACCGGAGGTCAACCCGGTCACCGCCACGGGGAGTCCACTTGACGTTGTTCCGCCGTTGCCGAGTTCGCCGAGCGTATTCCTGCCCCAGCACTTGGCGCCCCCGTCGACGATGGCACATGTATGGCCGTAGCCTGCGCTGAGCCCGGTGATCGCCCCGGTGAGATCGAGCACGTCCACAGGCACCTGCGCGGCCGCAGTGCCTCCGTCGCCCAATTGACCGTCGTCATTGTTACCCCAACATTTCACCCCGGCACCGACGACAACACACGTATGGGCTTCCCCGGCTGCGAGCGCAGTGACGCCGCTCTGAAACACCGTCACCGGCGTCGCGCTGTCTGCTGAGGCATCGTTGCCCAAGAAGTCTCGACGTCCCCAACACTTGACGCCGCCGCCAATCAGTGCGCAGGTATGTTCCTTGCCGGCCACAAGCGCCGTGACGCCTTCGGCGAGGCCGACCACGTCCACAGGTGTGGTCCGGTCTTCGAAGGTATCGTCGCCAAGTTGGCCATGATTGTTGGCGCCCCAGCACTTGACGCCCGCGTCGACCAGCGCACACGTGTAGTCGTCGCCCGCGACAATGGCCGTGACGCCCGCGGTGAGGCCGCTTACGTTGACGGGGAGGCGTCGTCTTGCCGTCGTGCCGTCGCCCAACGCGCCGTAGTCATTCGCCCCCCAACATTTGACACCGCCTTCGTTGGTCAAGGCGCAGGTGTGCTGATAACCGGCAGCCACGGCCTCCATCCCGGCGGTCAAGCCGGTCACGTCCACAGGCGTGCGCTTGTCGACGTGGATGCCATTCCCAAGCTGACCCTTGACGTTGTACCCCCAACATGCCATCGTGCCGCCGGCCACCGCACACGTGTGATGGTCGCCCGCTTGCAGTGCAGTTACGCCGCTGGTCAAGCCGGTCACGTCCACGGGGATGCTGCGGTCGGTCGTCGTGCCGTCGCCCAATTCGCCAAACTCATTGAGACCCCAACACTTGGCGCCATTGGTCTTGGTGACGGCACACGTATGCCCGTAGGCGGCGGTGATGGCATTGACGCCGTCGGCCAGGTCGATGACGACCACCGGCGTCTTGCGATTGGTGGTCGTGCCGTCGCCCAATTCACCGTACCGATTGCTGCCCCAGCAGCGCACTTCGCCGCTGTTCATCCGTGCGCACGTGTGGTTGAAACCGGCAGCGAGTTCGGCCACGCCGGCGCTCAGACCGACCACACTCACCGGTGTGCTGCGGTCGGTGTTGGAGTCGTCGCCCAGTGCGCCCCAATCGTTGCGCCCCCAGCACTTGACGCTGCCGGCGTCGGTGAGAGCGCAGCTATGGTAGTAGCCGACGGCGATGGCGCGCACGCCGGCGGTCAAGCCCGCGACAGCCACGGGTGTGGTGCGTTCCGTCGTACTGCCGTCACCGAGCTGGCCGTAGTCATTTTGCCCCCAACACGTCACGCCGCCGTCGACCAGTGCACACGTATGCCGGTAGCCGGCCGCAATGGCCTCGACACCGCTCTCCAGCCCGACCACACCGACCACGTCGAACGGGTCGTCGGTGGCACCGTTGCCCAGTTGTCCATGATGATTGGCGCCCCAACACTGCGCAGCGCCATTGACGGTCACTGCGCACGTATGAGAACCGCCCGCGTCGATAACCCGCAGATTGGCGGTCAAGCCGGCGACATCCACCGGGCTGACTCGATCCGCGACCGTGCCGTCGCCGACCTGGCCGAATTCATTGTCGCCCCAGCACTTGACGCCGTCTGTGGTCACTGCGCATGTATGATACTCGCCGGCCCCCATGTCGGTGACGTCGGCCAAAGGCGCGGCCGCGGCATCCGGCTGTGGCACAGGCGCGGGCGCCGCGGTGGCCGGAGCCGGACTGACCAGCCGGCCGCCTACTGCGACGAGCAACATGAGAATGACGAGAATGGCGGCGCAATAACTCGCTGCATGCGAAGCCCCTCCACGAACGTTTGGCGCGTCCACCCCGGCGCCGCCGGGGTTGCTGCGCGCTGCACCAGCGGCAAGTAGGAAAAATGCTGCGACGGCGAAATCGGACCGGTGTCCCCGACCACAAGTTCATAGGCACGCGGCTGCTGCGCTTGAACCGCTATTGTCCTCGGCGTAGAGCACGATCCGGTAGACGCCCGGTTCACTGAAGCCGGGATAGGTCACGGCATACCAGTCCTTGCCCTGGTCCAACAGCACCACGGTGCGCAACACCTCCTGCCCGGAGATCCGCACCATTTCTTCGCCTTGTGTCGGCGCGGCATAGTCCGGGGGATAGATGACGGCGCGCACGTTGTCGACTTCCTCATCGTCGAGCACGCGGGCGCGAATCACCGCGCTCTCATTCTCGACCGCGGCGGAAGTGTCCACCTCGGCAATGTAGGAGGCCAGCGTTCCGGCGGAAAGGTGCCGGGGACGGAGAAGCCGCGCTTGGCCGCTTCGGACTGGCTGGCATCATCCAGCGCGCTGGCATCGCCGTCGCCGTCCAGCCAGAGCAAGCTGGGTGGGATGGGCTACCTGCGCCGCCGCGCGCCGTGACAAAGCTGTTGTAGACCTTTCACCTCGGCTGAAGCGGCCATGGAAATGGTCGGAGAAGACCACGCCGTCGTTGGACGCCCACGCCAAGTTGTTGTCATCGACCGAAGTCACGACGACGCGGTTGGCCTTGCTGATGCTGTCGTCCCCGCTGATGAAGCTTCCCGAGTAGCAGGCTTCGATGACGACATTCACCTTGACGCCGGGCTTCTGGGCTTCCAGAATATCGAGCATTTCGTCCAGGTCTTCAGGCTTCAACCGTTCGTTGCGCAGCTTGTCCAGGTAGAGCACGTCGCGATCCCCGTGGTCCATCATGTAGATGGTGAGGGCATGCTCGTCATCCACCCATTGGGCAGCCTCCTGGGTGATGGCGGCGCGCAGTGCATTGACGGTGGCCAACGCATCACATTGGGGCTGTGATTGCGATCCGGCGCCAGATAGATGATGCGATCGTCGGTGTAGCCGTTGTCGCGGAACATCTGGTAGGCGGCGTCAGTCACGTTGTAGATGTTGGGCTGGACAGGGTCGTTCTGTTTGATGCTGGCGACGACGATGGCGACGCCGACCTGGAGATCACCGGTCAAAGCATGCCGATAGATCGTAGCTGACGCTGTCACTCCCGACGGTGGGATCGCTGTTGACGAACTTGAGGAAGATCGGCCCGCTCTGCGTGCCGTAAATTCCAGCCGGATGCCGGGGGCGAAGGTCTTGTCTGGCCGTCGTCGTTCAGAGCCTCGCAATCGCGATACAGTTCGAGCACAAGATCCGCGGCTGACTCAGGCGGGATCGTGGCTTGGATGAGGTAGCGTTCGTCTTGCTCGGCATCAAAGCGAATCCAATCCTGGTCATTGGGCACATGGAACGTATGCCGCTGGACACTGCCGTCACGGAAATGACGCTGAAGTCGGCGCAGGTATTGTCGCTCTCGTAGGCATCCCCGCCGCCGAGGAATCGTTGTCGCCGATGGTGACAGTGGTCGTGCTCTGGCCGAGAATGCCGTTTTGCGGGATTTGCAGGCGCACAGTCCGTCTCGTTCTCTCGTCGACGTCGTCATCGAGGATCGACAAAGTCACGCTTGCCTGGGTTGAGCCCGCTGAACGTAACCTCCCGGTCCAGTGCCGTGTAGTCGGCACCGGCCGTGGCGGAGCCGTCTTCCGTCACGACGCGTACGGAAACCGGTGCGTCCCAAGCCTTGTTGAGCACCAGCACGATTTGTGCCGCATCGCCTGATTCCGACACGCTGAGTTGCGTCGCCAGACGATCATCGGCAGTTGCACGTAGACGACGCTCACATCGTGGCTGGCGGCCGGCATGGTCAGGGAATTTGTCGACGACGTGGTTGCATCATTGTCGGTGCCGGTCCACGGGCAACGCGCCAATTCGGCGCGGGCGGCAACAGGCGACAGGCTTTCGCCCGCCACATATTGGCCGATCGGGCAGCCTGTCGAGTTCGGCGGCGTCACGGCAATCTCCTCGCCTTCACCCGTATGGGACGCGCGCAGCAGATAGCAGTCCGTCGTGTTCTGGTCGTCGGGCAATGTCTTGGCCGAGACTTCCGCCGCCGGCAGGCTCTCGACGTCGTTCTGTTGCGCGTCGTGCGCCGGCGTGACGGTGACCGAATAAAGTAGTAGGTTGTGTCGGGCGTCAGTCCGGAGAGCCAGATGCTGTCTGCGACTTTGTCTGCGGTGCGGACAGAGGACGGATAAGGACCGCCCGGGCTTGTGCCATAGCGAATTTCGTAGAAACCGCCGTCACCGGTGTAGGCGATCGGCGTCCACGCCAGGCGCACGTCGGTCTGTTGCGCTTGGGCCACCTGAAAGCCGGTGGGAGCCACAGTCTGTGTATCAGCCCACCCGGGGTCCAGGTTTTCGATGAACGCAGCCAACGCCGCGTCGTCGGTGAAGAGCGCATTGTACTGTGTGGTCAAGGTTTGCAGGCTCGCCATGTCCATCAGCGCGGACGGCAGCGGACCGACAAGGCGATTTCGATCAAGTGACAGCCGGCGTGCTTTGGTCAAATTGCCCAAGGTTGCCGGAACGCTGCCGTCAAGCATGTTGTTTTCCAGCCACATGCCGGTCGTGATCTTGGTCAGGTTTCCGAACGACGCCGGGATCGACCCGGTGAGTTGGTTTTCATTGAGTTTGAAGAGCGTGAGATTGACCAAATTGCCGAGGCTCGGACGGAATATCGCCCACCAGTTTGTTGTCATCCAGGCCAAGAATCGTCATGGTCGTGAGTTGACCCAGCTCCTTGGGAATCGACCCCACCAGTTGATTGTGGCCCAGACGCAGCGCATTCACACTGGCGAGATTGCCCAACTCAGGCGGGATCGTGCCGCCGATCGCGTTGGTGTAGAGGCTGACTTCGGTCATGGCGCCCAGCTCCGAGCGACGCCGGGAGCACGCCGGTGAGGTTATTCGATGAGAGCAATAGCTCGGCACCCGGCGATTGCTGCTCGCGCGGTACAGACCACCTCGTACCAATCGCACGGCGAGACGTTCTGCTCAAGCCAGCCCGTGTTTTCCGACCAGCTCGCGCCCGTTGGTCGGCGCGTAGAGATCCAGCAACACGGTACAGTCGGCCGGGACCATGTCCGTTGCCGGCTACCGAGAAACCGAAGTGAAATCTGCGCGTCAACCGGCTGTGATCGCTGCGTCGTCGTGCCGTCGCCGAGCTTCCATAGTCGTTGCGGCCCCAACACTTGAGGCCGCCGGTCGCCATGAAGCGCCTTGCGCGTGAAAATCGCCGACCGCCAGCGGTGCCAACGCCGATCCCAGGCCGCTGACGTCGACCGGTGTGCTGCGGTCGGTGGACGTGCCGTCGCCGACTTGGCTGTACTGATTGTCACCCCAACACTTGACGCCGTTGCTCTCGGTATTGGCACAGGAGAACGCATCTCCGAGTGTCGTGAGGACGGCGACACCCGGAGGTCAAGCCACTGACGTTCACCGGTGTCGTGCGATCCGTGGTCGTGCCGTCGCCCACCTGACCGTCACTGTTGCGGCCCCAGCACTTCAAGCCGCCGGAGATTGTCAGTGCGCAGGTGTTGGCATTCTCGGCGGCGATGGCGGCGACCCACGCAGCGAGACCGGACACATTCACCGGTGTGAGGCGGTTTGTCTTGGTGCCGTCGCCCAGTTGGCCGTTGTTGTTGCGGCCCCAGCATTTGACGCCCCCGTTGTTCATCAACGCGCACGTATGGCCGCCGCCGGCAGCCAGTGCAACCGCGCCGGAATTCATTCCCGAAACGGACTGCGGCGTGGTGCGATCCGTGGTGGTGCCGTCACCCAGCGTGCCATAGGTGTTGGTGCCCCAGCATTTCACGGCCCCCGTCGTCAACACGGCGCATGTGTGACGATAGCCGCCGATAATCTCCGCCACGCCGCTCGTCATGCCCGTGACGTTGACGGGCGCGGTGCGATCCGTGGTGGTGCCGTCGCCAATCTGGCCCCCGACGTTTTCACCCCAACATTTCATGCCGCCGGATTGGGTCAGCGCACACGTGTGATTGTCACCGGCCGTCAGCTTCACAATGTCCGACGCCAGGCCCACGACATCGACAGGCGTCATCTGATCCGTTTTGTTGCCGTTGCCCAACTGACCGCCATGGTTGCGACCCCAGCATTGAACATCGCCGGAAGATGTCAAGATGCATGTGTGATTCTGGCCGGTCACAACCTGGTTGATGGAGCCCGTGCTCCCCTGCAGACTGGGTCGCTGCACATTGACCATCGCCGGCGCGGCGTGCACAGCCTGGTGCGAAATCAGTATGGCGGCCAAGATGACTAGGCACACCAGCAGTCCATGCCCGCGTCCGCTGACATGAGGTCGATTTCGAGTGGCGCTCATGGGGTACCTCCTGTTGCAAGTACAGAACGGTGTCCATACCACGGCGGATAGCGAGCCCGTGCGGCACCCGCTATGTCTCAAGGAATGCTCGACGCGTAAGCGCAGCAACTCACTCTTGCCCACCCGCCGCCGTGGCCGTCACCGGCAAGAACGCCGCGGTTGACGCGATGACATTGACCTGTGTCGCCGCGTCCGCTGACCAACGGCCGGCCTGGTCCTGGACGCGCACGCGTATGTCATGCGCGCCGATCGACAAGGTCTGCGCATCCACGCGACATATCTCTGCGGTCGTGCAAAGCGGACCGTCACGATCTGAGTCCCATTCCCACGCGACAATGGCACTGTCTTCGGGTACGCTGGCCGTCGCCTGTAGTTGAAAAACTTGGTGCCACAACACATCGATCGGTGCGGTCGACGAAATCGTCACCGTCGGCGCGGGCGCATCGTCCACGGGCGGCGTCAGGCGATAGACTGCATCCTCGGTGGCGAACACGAGAGCCGCGCCGCCGGCAAGCGATGAAGCCGCTTCGGGCGTCGGCACATCTTCCGGCAGCCACCATGCGTCGGTCGCCAGGATGTACAGCCCGGCTTCGGTTTCGGCCCAGACTGCACGGTCGTCCAGTGCCGCCAGGCGATAGACATCCGCAGGTGCGTCCGCCCACGTTTCGTCCTGCGGCAGACCGTTTGCCACGCCAAACGTCGTCCAGGTTGAGTCGGCCAACGTGTGGCGGCTGATGCCACCGCGCGGGCCTGACGTCGACAAATAGGGGCGCGTCCCAAGCCAGACATATCCGTCCGTGGCCGCAGTCCGCGTACACATAGTCGGAAGCCAACCCGTTGGAGGCAGCGAAGGAGGACCAGGTCACGTCATCGCCGGTGCCGGCCGCATCTTGGTGTAGACCGCCGTCGCCCCACGTACCGGCCCAGAGCCTGCCGCGGTCATCGGCGGCCAGCGCGGACCGGTGCATTGGCCGTGGCGCTCATGCCATGTGCCGTCGTAGTGCGCGATCACGCCCTCATTCTCCGCACCGCCTGCGGCCCATGCCGCCACCGTCGGGCGATTCGCAGTAACGCCCACACCCGCCCCGGGATCGGGGGCGTGGTGTCAGCCCAACCGGCCGCTGTTTTTCGGAAAAGCCCAGCGTCACCCGCGGCCCAGAGCGTTCCGTCAGAGGCTGCGGCCAGTGCCGTCACGGCGCCGGGCGGCGGCGCATACGTCGTGGTGACCCCATGGGTGAGGTCAAGCGCAACCAACTCTGCGGGGCCGGCTGCCCACGGGGTTTGATCCGTCGTCAGCAATGCGTTCCCATGATCGCCGGTGAGGACGGGCGTCCAATCTCCCAGCGACGGCAGGACAAGATTGACCTGCTGTTCGTAGTCGTCCTCAGGGACAGCACGAAAGGCGCGCGTAATGGCTGTCCCGGCAAAGACAGTGTGACGGTCATGACGTCGTTGCGTTTGGCGCCAATCTGCGTCCCGGACTCGCTGTAGTGCGGCGTCGGATCGAGGCCGGCCACGCTTTGTGTCACGCCGGTGCGTGTGCTGGAGCCGAGCGCGAGTTCCACGTCAACCCCTGCCACCGCTGCGCCTCGGTAGAAGACGTAGCCCAGGTACAGCCACAGAAGTCAGGGCGCACTTCCTCCAAAGGACCGACGCCGCGGCAACGGCCCAATGGAACGTTCGGCTGATCGACGCGTGCCTGCGCATGCAGAACACGCGGCAGCAAAAGGATGCCCAGGGCCGGCAAGACCAGACCGATCAAAATCACCATGCAGCGCGCAAGCAGCCGTGTCCGGCGCGTGCCGTGGCGGCCGCGTCCCATGGCGGAAGCCCGATTGGCAGGGACGGATGCATGGCAAAAATTCATGACGACGTCTCTTTCAAGTAGAGTGCGACCAGGCAGAGTGCGACCAGGCAGAGTGCGGCGAACGTGGCGTGGGAACCGTCACGGTTGGCCGAAACACGCTCCGCGCGGTGGGTCAACCACCGATTAGAATGAACGGCGCCCAAAGAGCGGGATGTGCCGCGTGGGATAGATCGTCCTCAGCGCGCGCGGCGTCCAACAGGGCAAGCTGCGCCTGCTGCAACGCATGGGCGCGGTCCATGCCGCCCAGCCAGCGCCCGTAGAATTCGGCCATCAATCGCGCCGTGACCCGGTCCTCCGCACGCCAAAGACTGACAAGAAGCGAGCGCGCGCCCGCGCCCAAGAACCCACCCGCCAGGCTCAACCAGTCAGAACCGAGCAAGCGTCCACTCCCCGTTTCGCAGCCGCTGAGCACGACCAATTCGGCGCGACAGGGCAGGCCCGACAGTTCGGCCAATGTCAGCCTTCGATCCGCAAATGCGATGGTCGATAACATGGGATCATCGCTCCGAAAATTGGCGTGCGCGGCGATATGCACGAGCCGACAGTCAGGCAGACCGGTCCGCAGCGTGGCGACATCGGCCTCGGCGCCGGCGCGCAGCGTCACCGTGTAGCCGGCTTGCGCGCGCAGCAGTTGGGCCACCGCGTGTAGTTCATGGACAACGGCAGGCAGCCGTCCGTCCAGATCGGACCCCATGACCAGCGCGTGCTTGGGCGCCGCCGTCGGCACGCGGCTCATCTTGCGGACCGTGCCGCTGGGAACATAGCGAACCACATGCGCTGTCGCCAAGTATCGTTCGCCGTCGTAAAACGCATGAAACGGTGCGCCAAACAACACGTCGTCCGGCGCGATCACGATCTCTGCTTCAGGCGGAATGAGCGCCGCCAACGGACGCAACAACGCATCATACAGACCGGCCAATTGCGTCTGCGCCTCGCGCATCAAGGCCGGGAGCAGACGTGCAAGTTGCGCCGGGGCAAGCTGCGCGCTCAAATCCACCATCCGTGTCACGGCCAAATCCCACGCGTCAATCAACCTGCGCACATCGTCCACGGGAGCAAGCTGAACAGCCTGCACATGATTGCCGGCGCCCACCACCATGGCATCAAAGCGCCCGTCGCACACAAAGTACTGGATAAACAGGCTGCCATCCAGGTCCGCGGCCAGTGACGCAACATCAATCGGCGTGACGAATTCGTAGGGGGCGAACTGTGGCCGCAGCCGTTGCAGGGCACGCAGATCGTGCTTGACGGCTTCTTCCGCCGCGCGCAGTTCCCCACGCAAGGCCACAGCGTCCGCTTCCTGGCCGTCATCTTCATCCGCCCAACTCAAGCGGATCTTGCCGTAGAGCACGTCGAGCGCTTGGAAACGTTGTTGAAGGCGACGGACCAGCATCCGCACTGACGTCTCGTGCTCGTCATCGAGCCAAGTGAGTTCAGCACGCAAGCGATAGGTGAGCTTTTCCGAGACCAGCCGGGATTTGATCCGTTCGATCTCCTGAAACGCCAGTTCGGGCTGCCCTTGAGTGAGATAAAGACCGACCAGGGTTCGATAGACGGTGAGTTTGTCGGTCAAGAAGTTGGCCCGAAACTCTTCAACGCGGAGCTCGCGACGCATGGATTCAATGCGAGCCACAGCCTGTTTCAGATAGCCGATGGCGGCGTCTAGGCGACCCTCCGTGCGTGCCAACAGGCCAAGGCCATAGAGCGCTTGCCACTCCAACACTCGATTGCCACCGCGCTGTGCCAATGTCTGGGCTTCGCCAAAGGCGGCGGCTGCGGCCGTACCCTGGCGGTGGTGCAAGTGCCACAGGCCCAGTGCGTAGTGCGCCAGTCCGGCATCGACCAAAGCGCCGGTGGCCAGAAATCGTTGCGCCGCCCGCTGAAGTTGTTCCACCATGGCGTCGTCGAAGTCGCCCTGTCCCTCCATTCTGACCAAGGCATAGAGCAGACGAAGTCGCGTCAGTTCCCGGGACGTGTCTTTGCCCGCAAGTTGCGCCTCGCCTTTGCGGTACGTGCGCCGAACTTCGTCGAAGCGCTGCAACCGTGCCAGCACGATGAGAAGATTGGCATAAAGTCGTGCCAGATCTTCGGTGTCGCCTGTTGCCACGAAAATCTCTTCGGCACGCCCATAGGCGTCGAGCGCATCGTTCACGTGATTCAACTGGACCTGGGCGGCGGCCTGATTGTGGAGCGCCTGCGCCATCAGCACGCGGTTGTCGAGCGCCGCCGCTGCCGTATAGAGGCGTGCGTTGACGGCAAGGCATTCCTCAAAATCGCCCATGAATTCGTAGGCGACGCCGACGTTGAGCCACAAGAGATGCAAACGGTTCTGATCGCCGGGATCGGTCGCGGCAGCAGCCAGCAGCGTGGGTTCGATGGTCTGTGCCAGCGTCAGCGCGCGTTCACATTGCCCAGTGTAGGCCAGCACGAACACATACCCGACGCTCGCGCGTGCGGCATCAAGCACATTCCCTTCCTGCAAGTAGGCGGCGCGTGTCTTCGCAAACAGGGCCAGCGCCTCGGCATACCGATCCAGGAACACCAGAGCATTGGCGCGCGTCCAATCTCCAAGTGGCGCAAGGTCGAGCGCGGTGGCGACGCGAGATGTTGCTTCGGCAATATGGAGTGCACGGGCCGGATCGGTCAGGTGAAACTGCGCGCCGTAGTCCTTGAAGCGCCACACACTTTCCTGCGTCAAGTCCTGCGATTGCACGAATGCGTGCAGTTGGCTATCGTCCAGTTGATCAACTGTCGCGAGGATCTCGGGTATATTCATGTCCGCAAACTTGCCCAACCGCCGGGCGTCATCTCAGGCTCAAGCCCGACGCAAACACAGTCGATTGGGGGAAGCGCACAACCAGTACGTAGTCCCCGGGGGAACAGACAGGAACGTCGCGTTCTCATTCCGGCCGTCCGCAACCATGTACGGCGCATCTTGACGGTTGGGAATCAATTGGCATCGCATGGACTCCGACGGTCTGTCTGCCAGGGGATGTACGGTCAACGTGTAGCAATCTTGTTCGTCTGGTACGGCAACGACGCTGATCATCGTTTCCTCAGCATCCAGCAAGATCGACCACGGGCGACGGACGACTTGGTGCACATCCGCCCGAAAGGCGCCGGCTGTCTCCAATGACGACCCGGAGACTGTTGTCGCCACGACCCAGCGCACATTCTCCAGAAAGTCTTTGGCGCGCAGCAATGCGGTCTGGTAGCGCGAGAGTTCATCCTTGGCGGCGGCAGGCTTCGATTCCGACCAGACCGCTTCCAACTGGGACAACTCGTCCCGGCAGAGCGGACATACGTCCAGGTGCTGCCGAACCGTTTGTCGCGTCGCGGGGTCAAGATCTTGCCACACATAGTCACGCAAGACGGCAGCATTCGGACAATCAAACCGATAGAGGTGGCGCAGAGAATTCATGAAATGCCTGCTCAGCTGTGGGTATCCTCAAAAGATTGGAGTTCCGGATTGCGCATGAGCCGGTTGCGAAGATTGCGTCTGAGGCGATAGATTTCTTGCACGTCCTCAAATTCGTGGGGCAGCAGGCTGATAATCATTGCCGGGGTCAAATCACAGACAAAGCTGAGTCGAGCCAGCACATGCTCACGTGGATCGCTGCAACAGCTGTCGACCAACATCCACAGATGATTTGCCTCTTGCCGACCCAACACAACTTGATCCACCGCATCAGCTTGTCCACTGTACGCTTGGATTGCCTCGTCCGCAGGCTGTCCGGCCGAGGTGACATCGTCAAAGTGATGCTCACGAATGCGGCGCCGTATTTTTCGCCTGCGCTGCAGTACCTCGGTCAGCACACATGACTTCAGATAGCGCAGGACGCTGCCGAGTCCGTCGGCTTTGTCCAGCTTCTCGGTGGTATAGCCCCGCCAAAACGCTGCGAATGCGGCCATCATCAGATCCTCGAGTTCGTCCGAACGGCGAATATCATCCTCACGACAAAATTCTACAACCCAACTCTGCACAAGCCACGATAGTTCTCAAAGACCGCAGACCAGCATTCCTGCCGGCCATCGACGATGGCGCCGCGGAATAGTTCGATGCAGTAACGCTCGTGGGAGCCGTCGTCAGAATTCGCTGCGCACAGAGCACGCAGTTCTGCGACAGACAGGTTGGGGAGCTTCATGAGTATGTCTACCGGGTTGGCTAAACTCGTCGAACAACAGGCGTGCAGCGCCGTTCCTTACCGCGAATTTGGAGCGCAAAGCTGTCGCAGCATTCATCCCCTGCATGGATGCAGGTGTTTATGACTCAAGAATGAAATTTGATTACAGCTTTGTGACACCAGGGATTCTACCTGAAGAACGCCAAACCGAAAAGCGACCTCACTTTGCCCAACCTACCCCAGCCTTTCTACGCAAACTCCGGCGGGAATACCCCGCAGTCTCTACCATTCGGACAGATGCCCAAGCCGCCGGACGCTCTACTTATAGCAAATGCCCGTCGGCACGTTTTTGCCCATCGCGCCATTTCCGCCACATCACAGGGTGAAGCCGATTTCAGTCGTTCACGATTTGCCAAGCCGCGAAAGCGCGAAGAAAACCCGTCGAACTCCAGGTTGAAATTCGCTGCCGGCCGCGCGGTATTTGCCCTTTTCGCGTCTTCGCGTGAGCCGAAATCGTGAACTACTGAATTTCTGCCGAGCGTGATCGGCGTCTTTCAGCCGCAATGTTTGCGGCGTAAAGATTCCGTCTGCGCCCGTGCTGCTTCCCGGCATTACCGCGAATTTTCTTGGGATGTGCGCGAATTTTTCTGTAATGTGCATTTGATTGGGTAACGGCAGAAATCCCCGGATTGACTGCCGAACCCATCAGGTCGGAACAACACCGCTACTTCAGTGCGGCGTAAAGACCACGGCGACAATTCGGCATCTCTTTCACGGGTAGAATCTGTCCGCCCATTTTCGCCGGAATTTGCCGGCCGTCCAACCTGATGCTCACCTGCGCAACCTGCATTTCGCCGCAACAGAAGAGGAGGTCAACGCCGGCCCGTGCTCGCGATGGCACGCAGCTCGTCCCGCAGCGCATGTTGTCTATCGCTCTATGCCCACAAAGGAGGAAATCCGCGATGAAGGTTAGCAGAAAGTCCATTCGTAGACGTGTATGGCAAGGGATCAACGTTTTCGTTGTTCTCGCAGTCCTATTCTCGGCGGTTGCACCGGCAGTGGCCATGGCGGCGCCGCCAGCCGCACCGTCCTCACAAGAAATCAAGACAAATGGTCAGTGCGAGCAGGTCAACGATACGGAAAACAACCGTTCCTTCCTCCCTTGATCACACGCAGCGCACAGTCCATCGTGGCCAGTGCCCAGAACAGCATTGCCGGGCCGCTGGTCGTCGACCGTGAACTGAAATGCGAAGTCGGCAAGACGTACGTCTATGACTACGATGTCACCGTCATCACGCAGTCATCGTCGCAGCGCGGAGGGCGTCACCTCCAGTGACAAGAGCAAGACGGTGATGCAGGCCCATGCCGAGTTGACGATTACCGACCAAGAAGAAGACGGTACGTTTGTGGGCCAGATCGTCATGCTGGATCCCTTCGTCTGCAGCGCCGATCTGGAAAACAACCAAGAGTCGATTGCGGACACGGCTGAGCTGGCGGAGGCGTTGACGACACCTTTGGTCTTCAAGCAGCGCAAGAACGGCGTGATCGCATCCGTTTCCTATGCGAGCGACGCCTCGGCCACGGTCATCAACCTGCAGAAGGGCATCATCAACGCCCTGCAAGCGACCTTGCAGGAGACGATTCCTACACGGTGGATGAGGTCGGCGGCCAAGGAACGTCTACCGCGAAGTACGAACTTTCTGAGCAGGACGACAAGCTGAACATCACCAAGACCTATGATCAGGGCAGCTTCGACGAGGCCAACAAAAAGGGCGACGAGATCGATTCGCTGAAGCTGGACTCGGAGATCGTGCTGGTCTTGGACGGCGCACGGGGCGTGATCGAGTCGGTCGAAAGCAGCGAAATCATGACGACCGGGGATGGCGACGCCGAACCCAACGACTACACGGACGACTTGGATTTCGACGGCACGACCGCTTGGTCGACGGTGAACAGCACGGGTCAACTCACGCTCAAAGATGTCAAAGATGCGACCAACATGTACGCGGCCGCGGCTGACGTCGTCTATGTCGAAGGCGGGTTGGAGCCGATCTTCGGCGAGGACATCGGCAACGATCAGGCAATCGATCTGGCCACAGTCAATCTGGACGAGGAGTTCGCGGCGTTTGAAGCCGAACCGGACAACGCCGATCTGTTCCAGCGTATCATGCAGCTCTACTACGCCGACACGGAGACAGTCGTCTTCGACAAGATCGTTGATCGACTGCGCGCCAACCCGGACAATGTGGCCATCGCCAATGGCTATGTGGACCTGCTGACCTCCATCGGTACGGCCGAGGCTCAGGCCGTCCTGGTCGATGTGGTCAACCCGGCGGCCCAAGCCGCGGCAATCGGCGCCACGATGACGATGACGACCCAGGAACAGGCGCTGATCAACCTGGTCTTGGTTGAGTCACCCACCGAGGGGACCGTCGGTGCGCTGGAATCGTTGAGCGACAACGAGCAGTCTGATTTCCACGACACGGCCATCTCCGTCCTCGGTGCGGCGATCCACAATCTGGCCGACGAAGATGCTGCGACGGCCCAATCCTTGGCCGACGCGCTTGTCGCCCGGCTCAATGAAGCCACCGAGCAGGACAACGTGGAAGTCTTGCTGGACGCCCTGGGCAACGCCGGCATGCCCGCGACCTTGGACACGATTGCGGACTACACCGACGTTCAAGCCACAGGATCGATCAGCGAGACCGACACCATCGAAGCGGCGGCGTTCAACGCGCTGCGCAAGATTCCGGGCGATCAAGCGGAGGACTTGCTGATCGCGGCGCTGGGCGATGAAGAGCAGCCCAATGGCACGCGTCTGCTCGTGGCCGACATCCTGGCCGATCGCCCCGATCTCAGCCAGGAAGGTGCGGCGGCGTTGGCCGACTTCAACATCGCCGATCTGGCCTCCAGCGGCACGTACACGCGGCAATGGGGCGCTTGGCTCGGCAACAGCAAGTTGGGCACGTATCTGCCCGGACGCTTCACCGTCTCCAGCATCAACCAGCTCTATCTGTATGCAGATCAGCAGGCGAACGCCTACGTTTGGAACAACAAGATTCCGCTCGCACGGGGCCAGTTGCTGAGCCATCGGTACGGCTCCTACCAGAAGTTCGGCGCCTATCTCAATCTGGGCGGGAACCTGGTTCGCAAGAGCTACGTGCGCTATCTGCCTTGCTCCTACTCGCAAAACGGCACACTCTACTCCGGCAGCTACAGTTGGAAGAAGAGCGTTCAGATTCCGGTTGTCTGGGTCATCACGGTTGGCGTGGATGTGCGGGTTTCCGTCAATGCGGCGCTGGACTATCGCTACAGCGCCAATGTGTGTAACATCAACAATTCATCCCTGACGGGCGGCATTACACCCCGTGTCGGCGCCAATGCATCGGCCGAAGCGTATCTGAATCTGCGTCTGGCACGTGGCGGTGTCGGCATCAACGCCAAGATCTTGTACACGCTGATGCCCAGCAGCCTTACCCTGAGCTACAACGGTTCGACGTTCCGCTTCTGTTCGGATGTGCGCATCGTTTCGTATCCGCTCAGCGGCCGCATCTACGGTTTCGCTGACGTCGGTGTCGATGCCTTCTTCTTCGTCTACTGGAAGCGAGTGTTCGAAGGCACGTTGGCATCGTTTAGCGTGGGACAAGTGGAGTACAGATTGCTGGTGCGATGTTGGTAAAAAACACCCCCGGCAATCCGGTACGCAACGGACAGCATCGCTGACGAGTCAATCCGGGGGAATGGGCGGCGGTTGCTGCTGGTGCGACAGCCGCCCATTCCCCCGGAGTATTGACGTCACGCTGAAAGACTGGAAGCCGTGGGCGGATGGACGTGGCAAGCGAGATGCCATGTCCATCCGCCTTCAGCAGCCACGGCGACAAAACACAAAGACGTCGAATCACACAAACCTGCGACAACATCACACAAGGCGCACATCGCCGGGGCCGACCCACATGGCTACCCACACAAAGCCACGCAACTCACCTGAGACGCAACCATCCGGAGGGCACCACATGAAACGCCGAATCAGCAAAAGCTTGCAGCGCGTGCTGGCGGGAGGTATGGCCGGATTGGTCCTGCTCCTCGCGCTTGCGCACGTGGTCAGCGCCCAATCCCTCCCGAATCGGACAACGCGCTGAATGCCGCCCCCGACCTGGTCGTCACGGAGATCCGCTTTCTGCCTCCCGAATTCGGCGCCGGTGACGAGGTAGATATCACGCCCGTCGTGAAGAACCAAGGCGGCGCGGACGCCGCCGTCATCAAGCTTTATCTGTACGTCGAGCCGGAACAGGATCCGCCGACATCGGAAACCACCGTCGACGGCCAGACCACCTTTGGCCTGGGGCTGGCCGCCGAGGACGTTCGACGGCTGGCGCGCACGTCATTCCCCATCACCCAGGACAATCCACAAATCTGTGTATTGGTCGATCCGGACAACCAGGTGGCCGAGTCGAACGAGGACAACAACCTCTTCTGCGTCAAGTCGCCGCCCGCCCAAGCCCCCGCCGGACGTCTACGAAGATGACGGCGCGTGTACCAACGCCAAAGAGATTGGGGTCAATCAAAGCCAAGAGCGCAACCTCTCGCGCCGGGATAAGCCGCAAGGTGTCGTGGTGGATACCGACTGGATCTCGCTCACGGTGGAAAGCGGTGTGGAATACACGGCAGAAGTGACACCGGTGGGTGAAGACGCCGCTGACACAAACCTTGAGTTGTACGGCACCTGCACGTCGCCCGGCAGTTTCGGCGCGGGCAACAAACTCACGTTCACAGCCCCGTCGTCAGGCATCTACTATCTCAAAGTGACGCATCTGGAGGAGACCTACGGCCCCGACACAGCCTATACGTTCAAGGTCACGCGCTACGCCGCGTGCAGCACCTTCTTTGAGCCGAACAACCAGTGCAGCGTCCCCGTGGATTTCCCCCTGTCATTGGGAGAACAGGAGCATGATTTCTGCGCGGCGAATGACGTCGACTGGGTCCGGTTTGAGGTGCAGGCCGGCGGCAAGTACCGCGTCTCCACCGAGAACGTCGGCAGTCGCGCCGATGCACAGCTCTCGCTCTTCAAAGATTGTACCGGGGGGTTGGCCGAAAGCCAGTTGACCTTTGTCGCGCCCGCGTCCGGCTACTACTACATTGAACTCAAGAACAACGACGGCGATGTCTTCGGCAGCGATACGAACTACAAGGTGCAGATCGAAGAGCTGGAGAAAGGCTGCTCGCCCGATCGCTACGAGGAAGACGACAGCGTTGCCGACGCGCAACCGGTCTCGATTGACTCAACCAAACCGACCCACAACATCTGCCCCAAAGGTGATGTGGACTGGTTCAAGATCGAGGCAAGCAAACGCATGACCTTCACCGTGGAGACCGTCGATCTTGCCGCGGACGCCGACACCAAATTGTGTCTTCACGATGCCAACGGCGAAAAGTTACGCTGCGATCTGGATTCGGGCGCGGGCGTGGGATCGCGACTGGTCATGGCCGATGCACCCGAGGGAACCTACTATTTCAGCGTCCAGGACGAAAGCGCCGAGGTCGCGGGCGACTCGACCGAGTATAAGCTTCAGGCCGTCTCCGGTTCGTGCACGCCCGATCAGTTTGAACCCAACAATCTGGCCGCGAGTTCGACCGCGCTGGCAGGTGACGGCACGAAGCAGCAACACAACATCTGCGGCGCGGATGACGCCGATTGGCTCGCGCTCGACGTGACCAGCGGCAATCACTACGTGGTCCAAACGTCACCGGTGGGCGGCGAGAGCGACACCGTTCTCGAAGTCTACGACCCGGACAACAATCTGGTCGGGCGCAATGATGACTTCAGCCAATCGGTCAACTCGCAGGTGAGCTTCACTGCGCAGAAGACCGGAACCTATCATGCCAAGGTGCAGCTCTACAACCCCACCTACTACGGCAGCGGCACCGAGTACGAAGTCAGCTTCAGACAGGGTGAACCGGACGAGCCGGTCGATCCCGAGGAGAATGCCCAGGATCCCCAGCCACGCGAGGAAGAAGACCCGTCCCCCTCCAATGTGCGCACCCTGATTCTCGTGAACCGCGCACGTTTCGCCCAATTATACGGCGAAGAGGCGGCCTCCAGGCTCATGGCCAAATTGGATGAACTGGCCGCGGACGACGGCGTCAGGGGCGAAATCATCCGGCTGGATCGCAACCAGCAGGTCAACCAGGCGTACGCCAACTGGACCGGCAACGAGACCAACTACAAGAGTGTTGAACGCGCCAATCTGGTCACCAACGAGATTCGCAAAGTCATCATGACCTACCTGTCCGAGCGCGGCGGCGTGAAGTTCCTGGTCCTGGTGGGCGATGATCGGGTGCTGCCCTTCCGCCGTATCCAGGACAACACGCCGCAGCAGTCGGAAAAGACCTACGAACTGGTCAGCGACAATCATCCCACGGGAGCGGCGCTGCGGGCTAACTATTTCTTGTCCGATGATTTTACTCGACCAAGAGACCGATTGCCCACGAGGCCGCGAACTCTACGTGCCCGACCTCACCACGGGCCGTCTGTTGGAGACAGCCGACGACATCATCGGCATGATTGACACCTACCTGGCCAACCCGGAACCCGAGCTTCAGCGTGCCTTCGTCTCCGGCTACGATTTCGTCAAAGGCACGGCCGGCGAAGACTGCAAGCTCTGGCGCAAGCAACTGTCCGAAGAGCGCGTCGAGTGCATCGTGGGCGAGAATTGGACACGTGACCAATTTATCCAGCGCCAACTGAACACGGAATCCACGTTCACGCTCCAGTCCATCAACGGTCACGCCGATCACTATCGCCAAGGTCCCGGCCGGTGGCGGCGGCGGCGAAATCAAAGGAAGTGTGATCGATGCCGTGGGCGGCCTGAACTACAACGGCGGCCTCATCTACACGCTGGCATGTCACGCCGGCCTCAACGTACCCGACGAGAACAGCGTGGAACCCCTCGATCTTGTGCAGGCGTTCACCCGGAAAACGAACTACATCGGCAATACGGGCTACGGTTGGGGCTATCTCTATGGCATGGGGCTGTCCGAAACGCTCATCAACCTCTTCACCAAAGAACTGGCCAAAGGCGGCGATATCGGCGTCGCGCTGACCAAGGCAAAACAGAACTACTACCGGGTCACCAACGCCGAGACGCCCTACGATGAGAAAGTCATGCAGCAGTTGACCTTCTACGGGCTGCCCATGTTCCGCATCCCGGCGTCGCTGCCCGGGGATGATCCCTTCCCGGGTGTCGACGATGACTTCGACATTGGTCAAGCGCTCGGCGATCCGTCGCTGGTCATCTCGACCACGACCAGCTACACCTTCACGCGGGCCATCACCGGCGAACAGTCGGTGCTCAGCCTCTCGTCCGAGGAGGGGGGCGACTTCCTGGCGCTGGCCGACTACAGCGTTGCCGCCACCGACCAGCCGATTCAACCGCTCTTCTTCCGCAATGTCTCTGCGCCCACCGCGCCGGTGCGGGGGGCGGTGCTACGCAGCGCCACCGTCAACCAGGAGCAACTGCGGGAAGGCTTCAACCCGATCATCGCCACGGCGGACAACGAGTTTGTGGACAATGGGGAAAGCCGACTTGAGCCGGGGTCCGGCAATCCACAGGCGCAAGATGACCGCCGCTGGTATCCCCCGCTCAATGTGACGGCGCTGGCCGTGGACAACCAGTCGCTGCTGTCGGCTCAGCTCGGCCAATACAACCCGAGCACGCAACAACAACGAGTCTTCGACAACATTCAGGTGGACCTCTACTACAGCACGAGCACCGATGAAGCCCAGCCGGAATTTGTCATTGTCGACGGTCTCTACGATCCACAGAGCCAACGAGTCACGGCCAAAGTCGGCGTGCTCGATCCGTCCGGCATCGCCAAAGTGACGCTGCATTACATCGAGGATGATCGCCAGGCAGTCACCACGGTCAAGAGCGTCGACCTCCGTTATGACAAAAGCCTCATCAAGTGGGTCGGTTCGTTCCCCGGCGGCCCCAACACCGTCTTCTATGTGACGGCAGTCGATCGGGCCGGGAACCCGCGTACGGAGAACAACAAGGGGATCAACTACCGGCCGGCCCCGGTACGAGCCTCCGGTTCCGGCAGCGCCAGTTGCACGGGAAACTGCATCTTCCTGCCCTTTGTGGCCAAGTAGTAAATCCCGGCGGAAATGGACCCACGGTTCCCACCAGAGGTACAAGTGCCGAATTTCGGCCGTGGTATTTACGCCGGTGTATTTACGCCGCAATGAAGTAGACGTTTGGCACGACGTTCGTGTGTCCGGAAGGGCAGGCTTGCGGAGGGGAGGCGATCTCCTTGCATCACGGCGACGATCTGTTTGCGTCGGACACTGTTCCTTCTGTAAAAGACCCGAGATCGCAGTGGCATACCTCAACCACTGCGATCTCGGGTCGATGTCTCTACTCGGCTGTGAACCTTACCTTGCAGAGAATCCTGATGAAGATGTCGCTTGACCGCTAACGATGATAGACTAGCGGCAGATAGGTGTGCTCGCCGGTGGTGACCGCACCCATGTCCAGCAGGGACACGCCGCCGTCAAGCCCGGTGACCTCCAACTCATAGCGATAGAATCCACCCGACGCCGCGTACTCGTCCGCCGCGTCATAGACCGCGCCGGTCGGCTGGCCGGCATACTTGGCCGGGAGCGGCTGAGCCGTCACGGCGACGCGGTCCCGTCCGCCTGCACACGGTAAAGCATGAAGGTGGCCATGTTGCTTTCGTTGGTGGTTTCCCAGTGCAACAGGATCGCGTCGCCGTCAGCCGTGGCCGCGCGGTTGATCACGAGCACCGCCGTCGGCGAGGTGACCTGGACCCGCGCGCTGTTGGATTTGTCGGGAATCGTGAGATTGCCCGCCTCCACGCCGTTGGTTGTGGCCGTGTTTTCAGTCTTCGAGTCCGGCTGGAGCAACGACGTGTCCAGTCTGGCCACGAAGTCGACGACCACCTCGCACACGGCGTTGACCGCCAGATCCACGCCGCAGCCGTTCACCTGTTGGCCCGCGGTCAGGTCGCTCCAGTCGATCACGCCGTCACCGATGTTGTCGTCGGACGGCGGCGTGCTGCCCGCGTAGGTCAGGTAGACCGTGTCGTACGTGTCCCGGAGCGCCAGGAACGTGATGGGGAAATCGCCCGTGTTGGTGATGCGAATCCGGAACGAGAGGAGATCGCCGGGGCGGAACGGATCCTGCCCAAGCAAAACCTTCTCGATGGCGAAGTCAGGCGTGCCCAACAGGGCGTCCTCGAAGTCGCGGCCGGTGGCATCCTCGCCCGCCAGCAGCGGGATGCTCGGCCCGCTCATGCGATTGATGATGTCCGGGTTGCCGCCGTCCACATCGGCCACGCTGGCGTAGTTGGCCAGATTGGTCTCCACGATTTGGTAGAGGCCCGGCCCCAGATCGGCGAAGCTGTAGATGCCGCTGCCGTTGGTCGTGGTCGTCCGGGTGATGTCGTCCGTGGTGCCGAGGATGCCGTCCGTCCCAGCCCCGACCAGCGTCACGGTGACGCCGCTGATGCCCGGCTCATCCAGGTTGCCGTCACAGGTGCCGTTGCCCGCCGAGCCGCTGCTTGCCACGTCACAGACCGTGCCGGTGATGCTGCCGGGCGTGTTGACGAAGCCGAAGTCGAGTCCCGTCACGTTGCTGTTGACGATGCCGGGCGGCGTGGCGGTTTCGTTGGGTTGATACGTCGGCGGCACGTCGGTCTCGTCCACTTGAATGGCGGTGCAGTCGCTGCCCGACGGCACGTTGACGCTCCAATCGCCGTTGCCGTCCGTGGTGACGCCGTAAGACTTGCCGTCACAGACCACGGTGACATCCACATTGGGGAAGCCGGGTTCGCCCTCGTCGTTACCGCTGTTGTTCTGGTCGTCGTAGACACGCCCGCTCAGCGTCACGGTGAGGACATTCATGCCGAAGTTCACATCCAGATCGTCCGGTGTGACGCCCGTGGTGATGCTGGGATTCGGCACAGTCGGCGTGTAGCCGCCGGGCGGCACCGCTTCCACCGTGTAGGTCGTGTTGGTGGGCAGGCCGACGAAGAGATAGTCGCCGTTGGCATCGGTGGCCTGAATGTCGATGGTGTTGCCGTTGCTGTCCTTGAGGATGACGGTCACGCCCTCCAGCCCCGGTTCGTTGGGATCCTGCACGCCCGGGTTGGCCGGGTCCAGATAGACCGTGCCGCCGATCTTGCCCGGGTCGTCCAGACCGAAGTCGATGTTCTTGCGCTCTTGCCCGGAGACCACATTCTGGACCAGCAGTTGGGTCGGGGTTGTCTGCTCGGTGAGGTTCCCCGGAATGTCGCCGTCATTGGTGTCGTAGGCCACGCAGTAGTCGCCGGGCGCCACCAGGAAGTCGTACTCGCCCGCCGCATTGGTCTGGGTCGTCACCGGCTGGTTGCCGGTGTCCAAGATCGCGGTGGTACAGTCGGCAGCGTACAGCCCCACGGTCACATTGGGGAGGCCCGGCTCGCCGATGTTGAGCACGCCGTTGTGGTCCACGTCATGGAAGACGTGCCCTTCCAGCAGCGCGCCTTCGATGAAGCCCTGATCCGCCGTGGTCACATTGGGATTGGCCGCGGTGAGGGTGAAGGTCTGCTCGCCGGTGGTGGGCACCATGCGCCCGACTTCGGCCGGGTTGCACGGCACCTGCGGCGGGATCGCGGCGTCACACGGCGCGTTGACCGTCTGCTCTTCCGCCTCCACGATGTACTCGCCGAAGGGCAGGTTGTTGAACTGGTACAACCCCGAGTTGTCCGTGATCTGGATGGCGTAGACCTGGGGCACACCGTTGACCACGCGGTAGAGCGTGACGGTCACATCCGGGATGCCCGCTTCGCCCCCGTCCGGCAGCCCGTTGGGACTGGTCGGGTTGTCGTAGAAGATGAAGTCGCCGATGGAGCCCACGGGCAACGTGGTGGTGACTTCG
>JAWKOK010000060.1:0-30729 GCA_041391205.1 Caldilineaceae bacterium | reverse complement strand
GGAGCAGGCTGCGCATGGCCTGGCTCCAGGCGCTGCGCGGCTTGGAACGGAACAGTTTTGAATCGGTCGTGGAAATGTCTGCAACTGCCATGAAAATCGTTTCTTTATGGATTAGTCAAACCGGATACGAGGGTCGAGGAATGCATAGGAAATGTCGACCAGCAAATTGATGACCACGAACATGACGGCGATGACCAGCGTGAACGCCTGCACCACGACGTAGTCACGCGAGGCGATGGCGTCAAAGAGCGTTTTGCCGACGCCGGTCAGGCCGAAGATGGTCTCCGTCAACACGGCGCCGCTGAGCAGGCCGCCCAGCGACAGACCAACCACGGTGACCACAGGCAGCAGGGCGTTGCGCATGGCGTGGCCGAAGACCACCCGTCGCTCGTTCAGCCCCTTGGCCCGGGCGGTACGCATGTAGTCCAGGCTCATCACTTCGAGCAGGCTGGAACGCGTCATGCGGGCGATGACTGACATGGGGATGGTGCCGAGGGCGACGATGGGCAGGATGAGATGCTGCATGGCGTTGCCGGCCAGTTCCCAGTTGAACGAAAGCAGGCCGTTGACCACGTACATCTGGGTCAGGAAATCCAGAACGCCGCGCGGCGGGCCGCTCAAATTGGGCATGCCCCAGCTCTCGGCCAGCGGCGGAATGGCCATGCCGGCCTTGATGCGCCCGGACGGCGGCAGGGCAAAGGGTGTGTCCCTGAGCACCACCGCAAAGAGATAGGCCAAGAGCAGACCGAGCACAAAAATGGGGATGGACACGCCCAGATTGGCCAGAATCATGGTACCCGCATCGATAGGCGAGTTGTGCCAGTAGGCGGCAATCACACCCAAGATCACGCCGAAAAAGGTGGCAAACAGCAAGGCGCCGACCGCCAGTTCAATCGTCACCGGCAGGCGTTCGGACATCATGGCGGTGACGGGGCGGCCAAAACGGATGGACTCGCCCAGGTTGCCCCGCGACACGTCGCGCAGGTAGATGCCGAACTGCGTGGGAATGGGCTTGTTCAGGCCGTAGCGCTCCATGAACGCGTCACAGACCTGATCGGTGGCCTTCTCGCCCAAGACGGCGCGGCACGGATCGCCGGGGATGAGACGCGCCAGGGCAAAGGTCACGAAGAGAATGCCCAGAATCACCGGCACGGCAAGGACGAGTTTGCGAAGAATGTAACGAAACACGTGCGTTTCCTAAGCCATCAGGACGGGTCACCGCCCGGAAATCGGATGAACATATCCGGAAAGTTACGACAGACCGGCGCGACGCATCTGGTTGGGCGCCAACATCTTCTGCGCACTGTCACTTCCGGATAGGGACTGCGTACGAACGGGCGCCACAAACCGGACTCTCTGTGGGATCTGGTTTGTGGCCCCTGGGTCAATCAAGTCACCTGCGTACCGTCGTCTATTCGGGCGTTCAAGAACTGGCCGAAGAGACCGGGGAAGTAGGTGAAGCTGCCGTCGCGGCCGGTGTGGAGCGGATGGGACGCATCCCACTGCACCACGTAGGACATGACGACGTCGTTGGCGTCCAACATGGCGCCGTTGTGGAATTTCACACCGTCACGCAGGGTGAAGGTCCACTCGGTCAACTCATCGTTGGCGCTCCAGTCGGTGGCCAGCGAGGCCACGACCGCACCGGTGCCCGGCTCGTAGGCCAGGAGCGATTCCATGGCCTGCTCACAGGCGCGCAGCGCTTCGCCGTCACTCTCGTCGGCGCAGTAGAGTCCCGGCGGTTCGCCGTTCTGCATCCAGACGAAGGTGTCGCGGCCGCCCGGGTTCATGAGCGCGAACTTCTCCGCGCCGATGTCCGATGCGTAGGCGCCCTCGACGTCAGCCAGATAGGCCGCGCCGTTGCCGCCGTGGGCGATCGGGATCATGGGCACGTGCTGCTTGATCAACTCGTTGGCCTGGTCGTAGAAGGGTTGGCGATCGGCCGGGTCGGCCTTGGTGGCGCCTTCCTTCAACGCGTCCCAGATGTCCGGGAAGCCTTCGCCAAACTGATCAGATGAGCCGGGGCCGAAGTGGAAGTCCAGGAAGTTGGTGGCGTCCGGATAGTCGGCGCCCCAGCCCAGCATGTGGAAGCCGTCCAACTCGCCGCGGTCGGCCGCGTCCAGGAAGGAGCCGGATTCCATGACCACGATTTCAGCGTTCACGCCGATCTCAGCCAACTGAGCCTGGATGTCCTGGGCGACGACGCCCGGATTGGGCAGGTAGCCACGCACCACGTCACGATAGGTGATGGTGGTGTTGAAGTCGGGCAGAACACCCTCTTCTTCCAGGATCTGCTTGGCCATCTCGGGATCGTAGTCATACCATGTCTGGCCCTCGGAATACCCGAAGATGGACGGCGGCATGAACTGGGTGGCCACGGAGGAGCCCGGCGGGTAGAAGTTGTCGACCAGCCGTTGGCGATCGATGGCCATGGCAAAGGCCTGGCGCACACGCTCGTTGTCGAACGGCGGGTAGGTGTTGTTCATCCCCAGGTAGAAGATGTTGGTGCCGTTGCGCAGCGCCAACTGCAGATTCTCGTCCGCTTCGATGGCCTCGAAGTCATCGGGGCCGGGGTTGTCGATGCCGTCGACCGTGCCGGCCTGCAACTCGACCAGGCGCTGCGCACTTTCGGCGCTCCAGCGGAAGATCAAGTTTTCGGCAATGGCCGGATCGCCCCAATAGTCATCGAAGCGATTGTAGATGATCTGATCGCCGCGCCGCCATTCGACCATCTCGTAGGGGCCGGTACCGTTGGGCTGCTCGACCAGGTCACCGCCGCCGCCGGTGGCTTCCAGATAATCCGCGTCGTTGATGGCGAAGGATGAGAACGCAACCTTGGACGGGAACGCCGGATCCGGGTAGCAGAGGGTGAACTTGACGGTCATCTCGTCAATCGACTCGATGGACTGGAATTCGCCGCCGTAATCGCAGTTTTCCGCGGACACGGCCATGGGCGAAAACGGTGTTGCTGCCGGCGCTTCTTCCGCGGGGGCTTCGGTGGCCTCTGCGGCGGTTTCGCTTCCGGTCGGTGCTGCGGGGGCGCCACAACCGGCCAGAATGCCAAGCAGCAGGACCACACTCATCAAGAGTGCAATTCTACGGCTTTTCATGTGGACTCCTTTCGTGAGGAACAGTTGGAAATGAACGTGTCGCCCCCGAACGTGGGCAGTAAGGTTCACAATGTAGGAGGCGTCACAAAGTGCAGAACCTACTTTATACCGAAACGCGCCATCGTGGCAAGTGAATAGAGGGACGGGCTGTCGCTATGACAGCCCGTCGCCGATATGCATTCGATTGTGGGTGTGCCCGTATGCTGTCCTGCCCGCTACTTGCGCGTGCGCGGATCCAACGCATCGCGCAGGCCGTCGCCGATGAAGTTGATGCTGAGCACGGTTAACGAAATCAGCAAGCCGGGCCAGAGGATGACCCACGGTGTGAAGGTCATGAAATCCTTGCCGTCGTAGAGCAGGCGGCCCCAGGTCGGCACGTCGGAGGGGAAGCCGAGGCCGAGGAACGAGAGCGCCGACTCGGTGATGATGGCGGCGGCGATGCCCAGCGTGGCCGAGACGATGATGGGGCTGAGCACGTTGGGGAAGATGTGGCGGCTCAAGATGCGCGATTCATTGGTGCCCACGCTCACCGACGCTTCCACAAATTCCTTCTGTTTGATGGAGAGCACCGAACCGCGCACGACGCGTGAAGTGGGCATCCACCCGAGAATCCCGATGACGAAGACGACCAAAATAAAGATGCCCAATTCGGGGCCGAGCCATTGGCGCAAGGTGTCGCGGAAGAGCATGATGATGACCAGGAGCAGCGGCAGTTGGGGCAGCGCCAGCATCATGTCGGTGAAGCGCATGAGCGGGCCGTCGAGCGCGCGGAAGTAGCCGGAAAGAATGCCGACCAGCGTGCCGAAGGTCATGGCGACGAGCATGGCCACCACGCCCACCGAGAGCGAAATGCGCCCGCCGTAAAGATTACGCGCCAGCAGATCGCGGCCGAGATCGTCAGTGCCGAAGGGATGTTCCAGACTCGGCGGTTGGCTGGAGGCGATGATGTCGATGGCTTCCGGATCGACGTCATAGATCATGGGGCCGAAGGCGGAGCCGAACAAGAGGATCACAAAGACAATCAGGCCCAAAATCGCCAACTTATGACGCCGGAAGCGACGCCACACGTCACCCCACAACGTGCGCTGTTTTCGTTCAGGAGCAGCTAAGGTGAGTGCGCCCGCGGAGACTTCAGATTGGACAGCCATGGTCATTCATCCCACATCATCTGATAGGTAAAGAATCCTGGCAGAATTTGTCCGTAGTCAGGGCCAGGTTCGTTAAATTTTCCCCATGATTCCGCACGTAACGACGGATTAGTCGTAGCGAATGCGTGGATCGAGAAAGCCATACACAATGTCAGCCACCAAATTGAACATGACGATCAGGAAGGCAAACATGAAGGTGACAGTCTGGATCAGAGGGATATCGTTCACATAGATCGCATTGATGAGAAGCGCACCGAGACCGTTGACCCGAAAGATCTGCTCGGTGATGATCGCGCCGCCAAAAATGGCGGGAATGCCCAGTGCAATCAGGGTGACGACAGGAATCAGGCTGTTGCGCAACACATGCCGGACCACGACGTAGCGTTCACGGAAGCCCTTGGCACGCGCCGTGCGCACGTAGTCCTGGGGCAGGTTGTCCAGCATGGACGAGCGCGTGAAACGCGCCAGGGCGGCCGCCTGGAAGAGCGCCAGCACCATGACCGGCATGATCATCTGTTTGAGCTGCGCGACAAAACTGTTCCAGTCGGTGACTTTGAGGTTCGTATCGTAAATGGATGGGAACCAGCCCAGCTTCACACTAAAGATAATGATGAAGAGGAGACCGGTGAAGAAGGTGGGGATCGAATACCCGACGAGTGAGAAAAACGTACCGACTTGATCGAAGATCGAATACTGCCTTACGGCCGAGATCACCCCCACGGGAACGGCGATGAGAATCGCCACGAGGTAGGCGAGTCCGACCACCCACAGGGTCTGTGGAATCCGCTCGGCGACGAGATCAAAGACGGGCGCACCACGGCTTCCCCAAGATGTGAGACGCACGGTTGTTTCAGGGTTTAGGACCTGGATCCCGGTGGATTTCTGCAAGTAGTACATGGGCTCGGTGTAGAAAAACTGTTTGAGCCACAGCACATATTTCACCGGCATCGGTTTGTCCAGCCCCATTGCTTCGCGGATCATGGCGCGTACTTCGGGCCGAATTGTCTCCGGCAGGGCGCCGGTCGGATCGCCGGGCGCCAGTTCGAGCACCGCGAAGATCACAAAGCTGATGACGATGAGGGTGGGAATTGCCAGCAGGATGCGACGAACAAGATATTGACCCATGTAGCTTGCCTCAACAACCAAGTCCCTGTTGCAGAACGTTCTTTCATTTTGGACGTGGAATGGGCGGGCGGTGTGACGTCACACAGCCCGCCCAACCAACACAGTGAGAATGCGGTCTAGGTCAGAAGCACAGCCACGATCCTAGCCCGCTGATAAGGAGGCCTACTCGCGGTACCACTCCTCGATATTCCACATCTCAGACTCCCAGCCGCCGTTCATGCGCACACCCTGGAGGTTGTTGACGCGAGCCGAAACGCTGCCACGGTGGACCAACGGGATCTGGAAGAATTCCTGCACGTTGATGTCGTTAAGCCGCTTGACGATCTCGTCGCGTTCCGGGCCGACGGGTGTCTGGGTCAACTGGGCGAAGAGTTCGTCAAATTCCGGGCTGCAGCCGCGGAAGTTGTTGCCGCCCGCCCAGCCATTGGCCTTGCTGGCGATGAACTCACACTGCCACTGGGCCAGATGGTCCTGCGGATCCACGGCAGCGCCGGTGGTGTACATCTCGATGTCGGCGAAGAACTTCACGTAGGTGTCCGGGCTGTTGGGATCGGTGCCGAAGAAGACGCCGGCATCCACGTTCTTCAGTTCGGTTTCGATGCCAATCTCGCTCCACCACTGCTTGATGAGCGCCTGGGTCTTCTGGCGCACAGAGTTGGTCGAGGTCTGGTAGAGCACCCGCAGCGGGATACCGTTGTACTCGCGGATGCCGTCGCCGTCGGTGTCAACCACGCCGTTCTCATCCAGCAGCGCCTTGGCGCCTTCGATGTCCTGGACCAGACAGTCGTCATTGGCCGTGGAGACATAGTTCGGCGGGTTGGGGATGACGTTACAGGTAGCGACGCCGGCGCGACCATACAGCTGCTCGGCGATCAGGTTGCGATCAATCGCCATGGACATGGCCTGCGGAATCGGCTTGAAGGTCAGGAACGGATGGGGATTGTTGCCGTTGTCCCATTCACCGCGCATGTCGCCCAACGCCGGATCCACGTTGGCCTGCTGCACGAGCAGACGCTCCACGTTGGTGGCCAGGTTGACCATGATCTCGCCGTTGCCGGCCGCTTCCATTTCGTCCAAGATCTGCGGCTCCACCTGCAGGTTCCAGGCGTAGTCGGCTTCGCCGGTCTCGAGCACGGCACGGGCGGCCGACGCCGCGTCACCGCCGCCCTTGAAGATCACACGGTCGAAGAAGGCAGGTTCGCCGCGCCAGTACGGGTTGCGCACAAAGGTGGCCACGTCGTTGACCTTGAAGTCTTCGAGCATGTAGGGGCCGGTGCCATGCGGAGCCAGGTTCTGCTCGCTACAGGTCTGGGCAGCGGCGCCGACACAGTCCGCAAACTGTGCCTTCTGGATGATGTCGCCGCTGTAGTTCGTGACGAAGGGGAGGTACGGGTAGGGAGTCGGGCCCTCAAACGTGATCTTTACGGTGAGGGGGTCGACGGCCTCAACGGTCTGCACGCCGTCAAAGGCGGAGATGTTGACACAACCGGTGTCGACGTTCGTGCAGTATTCCCAGGTGAACACGACATCGTCCGCGGTAAAGTCACTGCCGTCCGACCACTTCACGCCTTCCTTCAACTTCCACGTGATGGTCGTCAGATCCTCAGAGATGCCACCATTTTCCACGGTGGGAATCTCAACGGCCAGGTCAGGCACGAGTTCGCCCTCGGGCGTGATATTGGCCAGCGGCTCGTGGATGAGCGCAGACACGTCCTGGTCCTTGGTGCCGCCGGAGAGATGTGCCATGGGAATTGACGGCGCCTGCCAATAGAGGATGGTCAGGACTTGCTCGCCGTCGGCAGCAGCGGCTTCGCCGCCGGTATCGGCCGCGGCCTCGCCACCGGACTCAGCGGCTGCTTCGCCGCCGGTATCAGCCGCGGGTGCAGCCGGCGCGCCGCCGGCGCACGCGGCAAAGACCATCGCCGCTACGAGTAGCAGACCGATGAGAGTGAACTTCCTCAGTCCCTTCATAAGTAGTGTCTCCTTCTGATGTTGTAGTGGTGCGATATGAACGCAGATGCGCCCATGACGAACGACGGTTGGCGAACAGTACTGGTAGGTATTTGTTCTGAACCAGGATGTCGGCAGCGATGTAGACTGTGGTCGTGGATTGGCCACTCAGTTTTCAACGTTATCGCTTGACCGACGGGGTGATACGCTGCGCGGCCACATTAGCGCAGAATACCGTGGGGGTTTGTACAGATGCTTACGATCCCACTTGCAGTGCCGTTGCAGGCGGGCACATGGTACATAAATTTGCGGCGCGTGTCAACAACGATGACAAGCGGTTGAACAAATGTTGGATAGTTGCCGAACATGACCCACAGCGTCAGCCCGCAGGACCGCAACGGCCCTACGCCGTGGCCATCCGGGTCAGCGCCGCGGCCACGTTGTCGGGCACGGTACGGGCGCGCTGGCCCAGAAAACTGAGAATCCGGTCCGGTGGAATCCCTTCATCCAGGGCGCGTTTCAAGCTCCGCTGGTTGATCTGGTAGACATAGTGGGGATAGCTGCGCGTCCAACTGGCAAAGCGTTCCACCCGGAATCGCTCGGCGAGAGGGGCGGCAATGTCCAGCCGAATGGTGAAATCCTCGCCCACCTGCAGCGGACGGCGCGACGGCTCCGCAGGCTCGTCCACCTCTTGGCCCAACCAGCGCGCGCCCAACTGCGTCAGCGCCACCTGCATGTCATCGCCGGCCGACGGCTCGGCCACGTCGAAGACGCCCAGCCAGTGCAGCGGGCCTTGCAGCAAAAAGCCGATCAGACGCCCTTCCACGGCGTCCCACTGTTCGAAACCTTTGAGGAACTCCTGCGTAGATAGATCGCGGATGTACCAGGTGTCATAGTTGCCGGCCGGGCGCTGAAAATCGGGCTCAACCTGTTTCACGGTCGCGACCAAATCGGCCTGGCTGTACCACGTCGAGTGGGGCAGGCGGCCCAGGACGTGGAGCAAACTCTCGCGCGTCTGGCGCGGATTGTTCTGCCATGCGCCGGTCTCGCGGCATTCCAGCCCGGGCGTGCGGCACAGATCGTTCCACTCGGGCGATTCGCGCCACGCGGCGAAGAGCGCCGCGCGCTGGTCATTGGAGGAACGCTCCAGGAAGATGCGCACATTGTTGCCCGCCAGTTGGATCACATCGTCGTCGCCACGGCGCAGCCAACCCAGGCGATTGGCCAGATGTAACATCAGCGCCAGCCGCGTGTTCAAATCCGCGTCGTCGGATGTGAAGGGAAATTGCAGACGTTCGACCAGCCGTTCGATATCATCAGCATTGGGGCCGTCATGCATGATGTGCAATTGGTCGGTATGGATGAACCCGAGCAGCGTCCCCATGTCCGCCAAAAAACTGGTATCGGCCGGAATCGTCCGGCCGGCCGGCGGCGGCGGAACAGGCGTGACCGGCAGACCGTTTTCACTTTGCGTGTTCTGCGGCTGGGGCAACCAGGGCATGACGTCACTGGGGATGTAGACGATGGCGTTGGCTTCCCGGCCCAGCCCTTTGAAGCCGCGGCCGAGCAGGCCGTAGTAGTAGAGAATTTCGGCGACGCTTTCGGGATAGAGCCAGGGCGACTCACGTTCCAGCTTGGCCGGCCCCATCTGCCGAATCGCGCCGAACTCGCGACTGAACTGGGCCTCGGTCATCTCGCCGCTTTCACGCAGGAGCGCGTCCACGGCGTCCTTGGCGCTGTCGGCCATGTCGATGATTTCCTGGTACGCGAACTGGATTGACGTGGGATCGGTGATCTGTGCGGCCAGCAACTGCACCGCCTCGTGACGGCTGTCGGCCGCGTCCAAGAACGCGCCGCGCAGTTCGCCGAGGACCTGGATCAGGACGTCGGGATAGTCAGTCAGCATCTGGGCGGTGGTAGGCATAGGCGTCACAAAAGTCCGGTACACTGCGGCGGAAAGAAGATGGTCGGGGCAATTTTCAATTATTGTCAGCCGATCCACATTTCGTATATACTGAAGTTGTTCGAATAGGGAGAATTGAAAGAATGTCGAACTACACACAAGGAACGGGACGCTGGAATCTTTCCGGCATCATGAGCGATGCGGCCACCGCGTGGCGTCTCTTTTGGAACCCGCAGGTGCCCGCGGCGTTGAAGATTCTGCTGCCGGTTGCGGCATTGGTCTACTGGGTCTCTCCCATCGACCTGCTGCCGGGAATCGTCTTTGACGACATCGCGCTCCTGATCATTGCCCTGAAGATGTTCATTTCCCTGGCGCCGCCGGAAGCGCGTGATGCAACCCAAGGCGCGTGGTCGGGAAATCGAACGGCCCAACCCAATGGCAGCCAACGCCCGGACGACCGGGATGTGGTGGATACCACCTGGAAGGTCGTCGAGGAATAGACCTCGTCTCTCTCCAGGCGGAACCGGCTCTGTCGAGCGAACATGAGCGAATTCGCACGTAGCGATCAGTCGCGCAGTGATCCGTCACGCGGTGACACGTCAACCGAAAACCGGCTGTTGCCCGCGGCTGAAGTCGCGCGGCAACTGCACACGGAGCCGTACGTGCTGCGCCAATGGACACGGAAGTATGCCCGTTTCCTCGGCGACAACACGGACGGTGACAGTCCGCGCTTTGGCGCGGCGGACATCATCACACTCAGCATCGTCCAGACGCTGCTCACCCAGGGGTTCACCGAAGAACAGATCCACCAGCACCTGACCCTGCGCCAATCGGCCGAACGTGCACCAGAGGAAGAACACGCCCAGGTCCATGATCTCACGGCCATGCGCGGGCGTGACCACGTACTGGCACAGTCACTCAATGACGTCTTCGGTGCGCTCGCCGACAATCAGCGTACCATCCTCAGTAACCAGACCACCGTCCGTGAAATCGTCGGTGTCGTGGTGCAGGACAATTTTAATCTCAAGGAAGAAAATCGCAAACTGCGCGAGCGAATGCTCGAGTTGGAGCGGGCGCTGGCGGAGTATCAGCGGCGCGAAGAATTGCGCAAAGAACGCCTGGAAAGCCGCCTACGCGCCCTGGAAACCACCACCGGCGGCCTGCAACAACAGATTGCTCAACTGGTGCAGATTATTCGGAAAAAGAAACGTGGGTTGTTTTGGTGAAACGTGACGACGTGAAACGTGATGCGTGAACTAGAGACTGGGAGATTGGGAGATTAAGAGATTTGGGGGATTCGTCGGTGCGCAGGCCAATCTCTTAATCTCCCAATCTCTACGACTCTCTCAAGCACGTCGTCACGCCTCACGTTTCACGCCTCACGCCTCACACTCCGAATCGTCTCCGTCACCAACGGCTCGCCCACCAGATCGTACTCCATGGCGCCGTTGATGTAGACTTCGAGCATCTCGCCGGCCGGCACACCGGAGACGCCCGGCACCAGGACCAATCCGTCGACTTCCGGCGCGTCGCGATAGCTGCGGCCCAGCAGGAGCGGCACGCCCGACCCCTCGATCTCGCCTTCGCCCTCAATCAGAATCTCCAGCATCTTGCCCACCTGCGCTTGATTCTTGCGCAGGCTGATGGCCTGTTGCCGTTCCATGAGCCGGCCGTAGCGTTCCTCCTTGACCTCGTCGTCCACCGGGTCCGGCAGCAGCGCCGACGGTGTGCCCGGCTCGGGGCTGAAGGTGAACGCGCCGACCTTGTCGAACTCGATCGCGTCCACGAAGTCCAGCAGGCCCTGGAACTCTTCCTCCGTCTCGCCGGGGTAGCCGACGATGAAGGTGGAGCGCAGCGCGATGTCGGGCATGGCGGCGCGCAGCTTCTCCATGTGCGCGTAGACCATCTCCACGCGGCTGGGACGACGCATCCGCCGCAGGGTACGGGGGTCGCCGTGCTGGAGCGGCATGTCCAGGTACGGCACAATCTTGGGCTGCGCGGCCATGACTTCGATCAGCGCATCGCTCACATGGCCGGGATAGGCGTACATGAGCCGCACCCAGCGCAGGTCGTCACCGGTCCGGTTGCAGATGGCGGCCAACAGACGCGCCAGGCTGTCCGGCTCACCCCAATCGCGGCCGTAGTCCGTCGTGTCCTGGGCCACGATGACCAGTTCCTTGGCGCCGGCCTCCACCAGGCCTGTGGCCTCATTGACCACCGCCTCCAGCGGGCGACTGCGCAGCTTGCCCTTGAAGCTGGGGATGGTGCAGAAGGCACAGGGTGCGTTGCGCCGTCGGAGATCTTGAGGTAGGCGCTGCCGCCGTACGGGCGAGCGGCACTGCGCGAAGCAGATCATGGTCCGGGTCGCCCAGGAAGATTGTAGCGAGCAAGTAACGGCCGTTGCCGCGGCGCGGATGCCCTGGAGCAGCTCCAGCACCTCCATCCAGCGCCGGGTGCCCAGCAGCCCGTCGATGGCGGGGACGCGTGCCAGCACTTCGTCGCCGTTGCGCTGGGCAGACGGCCGGCCGCCACCAGAATCTGGTCGTGACGCTTGCCCGCGGCCAATTCTTGGAGGACGCCGATCGACTCCTCCTTGGCCGCCTCCAAGAAGCCGCAGGTGTTGACGATCAGCACGTCGGCCTGCTCGGGCGTGGCTGCGGTGCCGAAGTCGGCGTTGCGCAGCAACATTTCCATGCCGTCGCTGTCGACCTGATTTTTTGGGACAACCCATGGTGATGAGATGGTATTTCAAGTGCAATTCTCCAAAAGAAAGTTGAGCCACAGATGGACACAGACAAACACAGATTAAATAGCAAAGCATAGGTTTTCCAATATACACGGCGCTCAAACAGATCAAACGATGGATCAAAACACTCTGAACTCATCCGCTTTTATCTGTGCCATCTGTGTTCATCTGTGGCTGAGCGTTTTTCGTCTACGGCAGATGTTTGCGGACCAGCACTTCGTCCGCGGCCCACAGGTCCATGACCAACTGGTTCTGGTGCAGACCTTGTTTCGCCAGACTGGACGCTAACGCCGGAGGCCGTGTTCATACTCGCCAGTGCGCACCAGGACGTCGTCAAGGAAGCGTTGGTTCCGTGAACTGTCGCTCGTCCAGCGTCTGTCCGCGCGTAACGTGCTCAGCGCGTAGATGAGCGCCTGCACCCCAATCTTGGGTCTTTTGTCCGCATCCCACAGCGCACGCCTGCTTCCAGTGGCGTGAGCGGCTCAGTTCGTCGCGACAAGCCCCTCGTGCTGCCAGATAAGCGTCGGCCACGGCGTCGACCTTAATGGGGCGGGAGATCGGTGCCCACCCAGGATCTCTGGGCGGCATAAACGCCGCGCAGCGCGATTAACTCGGCTCGACGCACGTCGTGCAGCCACGCGGCCGCCTCGACGATCTCCGCGTCCGCGCCGGTTTCCGTCACCAGCCAGCGGGCCAGCCCACCACGTGCTGCACATGTTCCCAGCGGTAGTTAAACGGAATCATGTCGTCGTCGGCCACGCCATTTGAAGCGGGCTTCAGCTTCGGCAACGACACGCCCGTTGCCGGCAGACAGCGCCGCCAGACCGGTCGATCGGCGGCGCGGTGGGACAGCATCACCGGAAGCGGCGTCACTGTGCGTGGGGCGGTGCTCTGACTCCACATTCATGGAAGGTCTGCGGTTCCAGCTCCAGAATCGAAACGGATAGACATTGATCACACTGGTGTCATGATAGCGCGTGCAGGTGATTTCGTCATGTCGATAGAGGTGAATGTGGCCATGCAGCAGGTAGCGCGGGCGAAACAGGCGCATGAAGCGCAGAAAACTGGGGAACCCCTGGTGGGGAAGGTCCGGCTTGTCATGGATGCCGGCCGGCGGGGAATGGGCCACCAACACGTCCAGGTAGCGCGTCGTAGCGCAGACGATTGGACACCAGCCCCGGAATCATGCGCATGATGTTGCCCCACATCTCCGTGTTGGTGTACTGAAAGCGGGGCGCGCGGTTGTAGCGGATGGACCCTTCCAGCCCGGCCAACAGGAGGTCACCCTCCTTGGCCGTGCGCTGGTGCAGGTTCATGGCGCCTTGCGGTTCGGTCTTGCGTTCCCAAGTCTCGCCCTTCCCGCTGGTGTACTCCACCTCACGCCCGTGGTTGCCAAAGACGTAGTAGGTCGGCTTGTTCAGCATGCTGATGATGTACTCGAGGTAGTAGAAGGGAATATCCCCGCAACTCAACACCAAGTCCACATCACCGGCGCGCTGGACAACCCCCGGGCTGTACAGGATCGGTTCAACTTTGTCGCTGATGACTAACGCACGCATGGCCGGAAATTTTAACAGCCGCGCGGGAGACGGGTCAACAGTCCACCTCAAGACGCCGCGGCCTGCGCGGCCAGGAACGCGACCTCGCTCACCGTGGGATAGGCTGCGGCGGGCGCGGCGAGCTGCTCCACCGTGGCGTCGGTCTGGATGGCCACGGCCACCGGCGCCAGCGCGTCCGCGGCATGATGGCCCACGGCAACTGCGCCGCGGACGGCCCGGGTCGCAGGATCGAAGAAGAGCGTGAGGAAACCGCCGTCGTCGTGGCCGATGTGGGCCTTGAGACCGGCGGCGAAGGGCACGCGCACCTTGGCATCCGCGGGATCGTTCACCGTGCCGACCTGGGCCACTTGCGGGTCCGAGTAGATGGCATGCACGGTGGTCGCGGCGCGATAGGGCAACGTGGGCGCGCCCGCGGCGTGCCGCGCTGCCACCTGCGCCTGCCGCACGGCCTGGTTGGCCAACATGGGCGCGCCCGCGGCGTCACCCACGGCGTAGATGCCAGGCACACTGGTCCGGCGAACTCGTCAGCCAGCAGCGCACCGCCCGCTCGCCCGGCGTCAGCCCCGCCACGTCCACTCGCAGCGGCTCAAGTCCAGCGCCGGCCGATGGCGGAAGGCGCCCTCGGCCGAGCGCAGTGCCGTCCTCCAGCGTCACGGTGACGCCGTCGTCGTCGCTCACGATGCTCTGCGAACCGCCCGGAGACGATCTTGACCCGCGGCGCTCCAGCGCGGCCAGCGTGGCCGCGGCGTCCCGGTCAAAGGCGGCAGCACACCGAAAGGGTCGACCACCCAGGTCACGTCCACGCCCAGGCGGTTGAAGAGATAGACGAACTCGGTGCCGGTCTGCCGGCGCCGACGACGACAATTAACTCGCGGGCAGCTTGTCGGCTTGAGGCGCAAGCGCAGGGCCAACTGCGCGCCGACGTCGGGTCGCATGCCTTCGGGGAAGACGGGCACCGAGCCGGGTGCGAGGATGATCGCGTCGGCGTCCAGCGCTTGGGTTTCGCCGTCGTAGGTGATTTCGACGCGGTGTGATCCCCCCAACGTCGCTGTGCAGCGCACGGTGACGCGAGTTCGTCAGCTCGCGGCCAGACGATCGTTCAACCTGGCCACATGGATGCGCGCCAGCACGTTGGGCGCGTTGACGCGCACATCCGCAACGTCCACGCCCTGGGCTGCGGCGTCGCCCAGCGCGCCCATGAGATCGGCCGTGTTGAGCCACACCTTGCTGGGGACGAGGCTGTGCCAGCCGGCGCGCCCGCCCACCGGCGCATCGCTGACCAGGGTCGCATTAGCGCCCGCCTTGGCCGCAGTGCCGCCTGGCAATGCCGGCCGGCCCGGCGCCGATGACTACGATTTGCTTGGCCATGAAGGTCTCCTTCTTGGTTAGTCTGCGTTGTCGCGGTTAGTGCCCGCGCCACGCGGTTCGTTACATGGAATCGGCCCAGGAGACTTCCCGGGAAGACATCTCGGGGTTGTCGCCCGCTGTAAGTGCTCCAGATGTCTTCCGGGAAGTCTAACGTGACATTCACCTCGTCCGCGCCTTCGTTGTTCCGGCGTTGACCGATCCTGTATAATCCATCACATGAGTGAACAAGAGATGCTTGAGACGCAAATTGACGAAACGCAGCTCGTCTCCCTGGCACAGCAGGGCGATCAGGACGCGCTGGCGACGCTGGTTGAGACCCATCAGCAGCGCATCTACAACGTGGCGCTGCGCATGTGCGGCAATCCCAGGATGCGGAAGAGACGCTGCAAGAGACCTTTCTCAGCGCCATTGAGGCGCTGCCGCTCGAGGGACGCAGCCAGTTGTCCACATGGCTCTACCGCATCGCCTCCAACGCCTGCTTGATGCGCAAACGCCGCGAGTCCCGGGATCCCACCCTGCTGATGGAGCCGGACGAAGACGGAGGCGACCCGTTGCCCCGCTATTTCGTGGACTGGACCTACCGCCCCGACGACATTCTGCTCGACCGCGAGTTGCAGGACTTTCTCGAGGAGGCCATCCTCAAGCTGCCCGAGACGCTGCGCATCGTCTTCATCTGGCGCGAGTTGGAGGGGCTGTCCACAGCCGAGACGGCGGAGGCCGTGGGCATTTCCGAAAGCGCGACCAAGGTGCGGCTGCAGGCGCCTGCAACTGCGCGACCTGCTGTCCGACTACTTCGCCGAGCGCAACGGCGGGGACACAGCCGGAAACACCCGGGAGGAAACCGCGGAGGAAAGCCATGACGCATGAGACATGTGAAGACCTGCTCGGTCAACTGTCCGCCTACATCGACGGCGATCTGGACCCCGAGTTGTGTCCGCGCTGGAGACGCACGTGGCTGACTGCGAGAACTGTCGCACGGTGGTGGACACATTGAGCGAGACGGTGCACCTCTACCGGGCGCTGCCGCCCGCCACCGTGTCGGCCACGCTCTCGGCCCGTCTACGCACAGCCCTGGGGCTGGCGCCGGTCTCCGTCACAGCGCCCTCGCCTGCTGCCGCCGGCGACAGCACGGTGCCGGCGGACAGCACAGAATAGGACATCGTTCCATGAACCTCTACTTCATCCGCCACGGCCAGAGTTTTGTCAATCTCAAAAGCTGGTCGCAGGGCAACGTGGACACGGCGTTGACGCCCAAGGGCCGCATGCAGGCCGAGGCATTGGCGGCGTGGCTGCCCGGTGTGCTCCCCGCGGTGGACGCCATCTACGGCAGCACCATGCGCCGGGCCACGGAGACCGCGGCGCTGGTGGCCGCGGCGTACGCTATGACCGTGCGCCCCGACGACCGCCTGCGTGAGATCGGCAACAATCGCGCCGACCACTCGCCCTTCCCCAACGACGGCTTGCCCACCGACTACGCCGACTACTGGGCCAGCGAGCGCCCCTTTGCGTCGGTCACGCCTGCCACGGCCGGCGGCGAGTCGTTGATGCACTTCCGCACACGCGTCGGCCTCTTCATCGAAGAGATGGTGGCCCGCCACCGGAACGAGACCATTCTCGCCGTCTGCCACGGCGGCGTGGTGGAGTGCGCCTTCGACCACATCTTCAACATCGGTCCGTGGCGGCGCGCCGAGGTGTGGGACCACAACACCGGCGTGACCCACTTCGAGTACGTGGAACTGCCCGGCCGCGAGACGTGGCGTCTCCACTACCACAACCGCATCGACCACCTGGCGGATCTCCCCGCCGGGGAAGACGACACGGTGCTACACGGCGCGCCGATCCAGACCGACGAAGCGGAAATCTAAACTCAGGCGTTCACGATCTGTAGATTTCCCCGGTTGGAAACCGATGCTGACACCGAAAAGTCACCTCAGCGACTACAGAACCAGTGCCTGAGGGCACTTTTCATTGTCAGCGCCGGGTTTCTAACCCGTGTATCTTGAAACGTCAACTGAACCTGAAATCGTTACTACGGCTAGATTCGTGAACGCCTGAAACGACCGACACCGGTCGGCTAGTCCGCCAGGATCGCGTCGATCTCGGCCAGTTCCTCCGCGGTGAAGTCGAGATTGTCCAGCGCGCCGACCGCGTCTTCCACGTGGCGCACCTTGCTGGCGCCGATGAGGGCCGACGTCATGCCGGGGTGGCGCAGCACCCAGGCGATGGCCATCTGCGCCATGCTCTGGCCCCGCGCCTGGGCCAGTTGATTGAGCCGGCGCACTTTGGCGATGCGCGCCGCCGACACGCTGTCGCCCCAGTGGAACTGGCCGCCGATCTTGTCCGCGCGTGAATCGTCGGGAATCTCGTTGAGATACTTGTCGGTGAGAATGCCCTGGCAGAGCGGCGAAAAGCCGATGCAGCCGATGCCCTCGTCCGCGAGCACGTCCAGCAACCCGTCTTCGATCCAGCGGTCGAACATGTTGTAGCGCGGCTGGTGGATGAGGCAGGGCGTGCCCAAGTCGCGCAGGATGGCCGCGGCCTGGCGTGTCTGCTCGGGGTCGTAGGTGGAGATGCCCACGTAGAGCGCCCGCCCGCTGCGCACGATGTAATCCAGCGCGCCCATGGTCTCTTCCAGCGGCGTGTCGGGATCGGGCCGGTGGCTGTAGAAGATGTCCACGTAGTCCAGCCCCATGCGTTCCAGGCTCTGGTCCAGGCTGGCGACCAGGTACTTGCGCGATCCCCATTCGCCGTAGGGACCGGGCCACATGAAGTAGCCCGCCTTGCTGGAAATGACCAGTTCGTCCCGATAGGGCGCGAGGTCGGTGGCCAAAATGCGGCCGAAGGTCGACTCGGCCGATCCCGGGGGCGGGCCGTAGTTGTTGGCCAGATCGAAGTGGGTGATGCCCAGATCAAAGGCACGGCGCACCATGGCCCGGGCGTTTTCTTCCGGGTCGATGCCGCCGAAGTTGTACCAGAGGCCCAGGGTAACCGCGGGCAACTTGAGCCCGCTGCGACCGCTGCGCCGGTACTGCATCCGCTCGTAGCGTGTGTCGTCAGCCACGTATGGCATGTGCTTCCTCCTGAAGGCTGTGAGAACCGTGATAGGTATTTCCGGCTACGTACTATGCTATACTACGCCTGCGACCGTCGCAAGCATACGCCCGTTCAACCTGCATCTCACCCCATCCGCACCGGGGAGCCAAACCGATGAATCTGCCGCCGGAACAATCCATTCGAGTCCAAGCCACCGCCATGCAGCACTTTGTGGAGACGCTGGGGCATGCCGCCGGGCTGCCGCCGGCACGGGCTGCGCTGCTGGCCGACCTGCTCACCGCCAACGATCTGCGCGGCGTCTTCAGCCACGGCACGGTGCAGATGGCCACCTACGCGCGCCTCCTGCGCGACGGCGTCCTCAACGCGCAGCCCGCGGTGCACGTGGTCCAGGAGACGCCGGTCAGTGTGCTGGTGGACGGCGACGGCGGCCTGGGCTACTTCCCGGCCCACGCCATGACCGAGCGCGTGATTGAGAAGGCCAAGGACCAGGGCATCGCGGTGGGCATGACGCGCAACCACGGCCACTTCGGCGCGGCCGGCCTCTACGCACGCATGACCCTGCCCCACGACCTGCTCTGTTACGTGACCTCCGGGCACCAACTTCACCTGCACGCGGGCGATCCCATCTACAGCGCCGCGGGCGGCTCGCCCATGTCCTTCAGTGCGCCGGCCGCGGAAGAGACGTCCATCTTGGTCGACTTCGGCGCGATGCACGATCTCTACGCCACGTCGCCCCATCGTGACGAGATCGCGCGCTTGGCGCCGGGCCTGGTCTTCCGCGCCATCGGCCTGGGCACGATCTGCCAAAGCTGGGGCGGCTTGCTGGCCGGCGTGCCGCTGGATCCCGCCCGGGCCGACCGCACGTACAGCGGCGCCAATCAAGGCTCGCTGGTCATGGCCTTCCGCATCGACCTCTTCGCCGACCCCGCCCAATTCAAGCGCGAGGTGGACGAGTACGTGCGCGCGGCGCGGACGTTGGCCCCGCTGGAGGGCTTCGACGCAAGCTATCTGGCCGGCGGCGTGGAAGCGGCCAGCGCAGGCATTCAGCCGGGACGGCATTCCCGTGGGGCCGGAGCATCAGGAGAAGCTGGCGACAGTCGCAGCCGAGTTCGGCGTCAAGCCACCGTGGTAATCGCACCCGGGGGCATGCGCGGTCCGTACACAAGGAGAGAACCGTATGGCGATGACCGAGGTGAAACATTTGACAACGGCAGAATTGGAGGCCGGGCTGGATGAAATCCGGCGCGCACCTAAGGACAACGGGGTGCTGGCGTTGATCGTACGCCGGCCCACCGTGGACGCACGCGAAGTCCTGGACGTGGGCGAACTGGACCTGGCCGACGGTCTCGTGGGCGACAACTGGCGCGCCCGGGGCAGCAGCGCCACCTCCGACGGCTCCGCCCATCCCGAGATGCAGTTGAACATTATGAACGTGCGTTCTACCATGCTGGTGGCCCAGTCCAAGGAGCGCTGGCCGCTGGCGGGCGATCAACTCTACGTGGATATGGACCTGAGCGAGGCCAATCTGCCGCCGGGGACGCGCTTGGCCATCGGCGACGCCGTCGTCGAAATCACGCCCATCCCCCACAACGGCTGCAAGAAGTTCGTGGCCCGTTTCGGCCTGGACGCGATGAAATTCGTCAACTCGCCCGTGGGCAAAGAACTCCACCTGCGCGGCATCAATGCCAAGGTCGTCCGGCCGGGGACCATTCGGGTGGGCGACGTGGTGCGGAAGATTTGAGACGTGATGACGTGATGCGTGAAACGTGATGCGTGAAACGTGAAACGTGAAACGTGAAACGTGATGCGTAAACGTGGGATTGAGATTGGGAGATTGAGAGATTGCCCTCGATGTCTCCGAACCAATCTCCCAGTCTCTCAATCTCCGTAATCTCCACGTCATCACGTTTCACGCTTCACGCTCCGTTCACTCCCCATGCGCCCGCCCAATCGCCGTCCGAATCCCCGTCCAACTCGTGTCGCTGGGGACGGTGCAGTCCACGCCGAGGATGAAACGGGACGGGGCCGCGTCGAGCACGCTGCGTCTCCACGAGGATCTCCGCCTCGTTGCCCTGTGCGATGACGCCGTGGCGATCCATGCCGCCCATGAAGGGACGATCGAAGAGCCGGGCCAGCTCGGCCATGGACACGTCGACGCCGCCGATGCGTTGGCTGCAATTGACCACGTGGCCGGGATAGTCCAGGAAGAGCGCCAGATCATCGTAGCTGTCGTGGTAGTCGCAGACGTGCAGGATGTTGAAGTCGCAGCGCCGGTTGATCTCCTCCATCAAGACCAGATCGGTCGGCTTGATGTACTGCTCGAAGATGTTGCGGTCGGCGAAACGGTGGGCCTCGCCGCCCTGCGTTGACGTGTAAAAGCCGTCCACGCCCAGGTCGATGCAGCCGCGCGCGAAGTTCAGCAGGCTGGCGGTCGCCGCTTCCAACGCCGGTTTGACGGCCTCGGGATCCTGGCGCAGGTGCTCGGTGAGAAGACCGTCCGCACTCGCATGCCCGGCGCACATGAAAGGCGAGTAGAGCGTCACGATGATGAGCGCCTCCGCCTTGGCCGACTCGACCAGCCCCTTCACCACCTCCAGCGGCACCGCAAAAAAGTTCCGATCGTAGACCGGCAGCTTGGCCCGATCTTCAGGCCGCTTGATGCCCTCGATCACCGGGAACTTGTGCTCATACTGGATCTTCACAAAATCCATGTCGGTAGCGGAAGTACTCCAGGTGCTTGTCCACCGCCGGTTTGCCGCGATGGTACTCCGGGTCGAAGTGCAAAAAGAAGGCCGCGGGCGTGTATCCCTCGGGCAGCGTCCCGTCCAGCACACGGAACATGGCCTCACGTTTGTTCATGATTTCCTCCCATGGGCGTTGCAGAGTCTATTCAGTGCCCATCATTATAACAGCCGTCCCGTTCCCGTACTGTAGCCTGCATGTGACGACGCAGTGGGCAGCCGTCTGTGGCCGGCAGCTTGCGTGGCTACGGGAGGATCCACCGTTTGTGGCCGAGGTCGTTGTGCGCGGCAGCCAGATTTACGGTGGGATCCAGGAGAAGCCGACCGGTGCGGCCGTTGAGGCTGACATATGCTTCCGCCCGCACCTCCACGGCATGACCCGCGGCCGCGTACTGTGCGGCCAGATGCCGGGCGTATTGCAGGATCATGTCCGGCTGAAACGCCATCTGCTTCTCCTGTTGAGGCGTGAGTTCGGTGCGCGCCGTCACCGGCCACTTGCGTCCTGTGGCCGTCTCGGTGACGAGAAAGCGCACATGACCGGTCTTCTCAACCAACATCACTTTCCAAGCAAAACGGTAGCCCTCCTCGGTCCAATGGACGTCGCCCGGATAGGCCCAATGGCGCAGCGGCATGACCAGTTGGTAGACGAAGAAAAGGGGCAATACGCCAACGACGGCCCAGGTCATCCACCCGCGTTTGGAGCGTGCAACCGGTCCTTGATCCGGCTGCGGCACAGGTGCAACTGTCCACGTGCAGAAATGATGCACGCCGAGCCAACGTAGGGCTTGTGCGAAATCCTCCCGCGTGAAGAAGACCAGCGTGGCCGTGATCATGATCCACGGAAACATGCCGATGGGAAAGAGCAGACGCGTGGTCACATGAAAGGCGACCACGGCCGCGAACGCGGGCCGGCGCGTCGGCCGCCAAAGCAGCAGAAACGGGATCATCAAGTCGTAAAGCGCGCCGGCCCAACTGAACGCGTAGGCCGTCCAGACTTGGTCGAAGAGGGGGCCGAGCAGGGGGAAGTCGCTGTGCGCGGGGAGCCAGATGCGCAGCGGCAGGGCATGGATGAGCCAGTCGGGCGTCAACTTGGCCAGCCCGGCAAAGACGTAGACCAGCCCGATCTGCACTTGCAGCGCACGCACGGTCCACGCGGGGACGGTCGACCGGACCAACGCAGGCTGCCGGCGCGCGTCCAGCGACCATGCGCCGTTGGCCGGCAGCCAGATCAGCAGAAAGCTCAGCAGCGAGATGAAGTAGTAGTGGTTGAGATAGTAGCTCTTGTCCAGCAACTCCACGTAAGTGAAGAGCAGGAAGAAGAGCGTCACGCCCAGCCGGTAGCGCCAACCGAGAAGGACAGCCACGGCGCAACCGGCCAGCAGCCCAAAGACCAGATACATGCCCGCAGGCGGCAGCGGCTTGACCCAGCCGAAGCCCAAGTACGTGAAGTGAAACTGGGGCGCGATATAGAATTCGTGCACCCAGTCGCGCGCGACAAAACGCGCCGTGCTCCACAGCATGAGCGCGCCGAACGCGACGCGCAGCACCACCAGCGGCAGGATGTCGGCCGGCCGCGCAAGCCACGTGCGTAGCGCGTCCGTGCGCCCCGCCACCTCCGCCTTGTCCGAACGCACCGGAATGCGCAGCGTCGCCATCTAGTCGCCGTCGTTGTCGCTGAATGTGACAGTCACGCCGAGATGGTTGGCCATGTCCACCTTGACCAGGACCAACAGTTGCTCAATCGCGTCGTAGGCGGCCTGCACCGCGTCGGGGTCCGTCTCCACCGCCACGCGCAGGGGCGGGTCGACGGCGTCCACCGCGGCCAGCGCGGCATCGATCTGGGCGGAGATGACCGCAGCCAATGGTTGGCCTTCGTACTCAGCGTCGAGATAGGTCAAGTAATCGTCCAGGCCGACGTCGTCCGGGGCGTCGCCGCCGTGGAAGGCGCGGGTCAGGCCCTGCAAGTCGGCGCGGATGAGCGCCAACGATGCGCCGCTGCGTCCCGCTTCCACAAAGGTGGGCGCGGGCACGCCGAAGCTGAGATGGCCCATGGGATCGCCCAGCTTGTGCTGCGCGATGTCTTCCAGCAGGACGATCATTTCGTTGGTCAACATGCTGATGGAGCCGTTGAGGTCTTCGCCGGGCGTGGCCGCGGCGATGAAGGCCGCGCCCTGACCGTCCGGCCCGGCCCACATGGCGGCCAGTTCGGCGGTCTTGGCGGCCAGATCCTGGGCCAACGCGGCCACGTATTGTCGCCGGCGTTCTCCGGCCGCGCCCGCGGTGAAGTCGGCCACGAGGGCGTCGGGCGGGCGCTTCGGGTCAAAGATGAGGTATTCCACCGCGGGCAGCCCCTTGGACGTGGAGCCGACGTCGGCGGCGAAGGCCGCGTCCAGACGCTCCGTCCCGGCGATGAAGCCTTCGATGAAGCGCTCGTTGGTCGGCCACTTGTCGATCTGGCTGTGCAGGATCATCACGTCGCGAAAGGCGTAGAGTTCGGCCTCTTTCCAGGCCAGGGCCGTGCGTCGCCACTGTTCCTGCAACGCGGCCAAATTGGCCGGTGTGGGCGCGCCGGCGAAGGCGTGCGCGGCTGCGGCCAACGTGGCGGCCTCGGCCGCAGCCGCGTCATGCACGGGCACGATGACCCGCTGGACCAAGCCGTTCAACATGGCTTCCCGGTCGAACGGAGCCTGCGCGCCGCGGCCGCAGCCGGCCAGCGAACCCAGGATCAAGAGAGAACACAGCAGTCTTTTCCACATTTGCTAAAGTGACTCCAAGAAACGGATCAATGCATCCCGATCCTCTGCGGGCAACGTGAGCACCCGGTCGCGCGCGGGCGCAGCTTCGCCGCCATGCCAGAGCACGGCTTCCATGAGCGTGCGCGCCCGCCCGTCGTGCAGGTACCGTGTGTGGCCGTTGACGGTCGGCACCAGGCCGATGCCCCAGAGCGGCGGCGTGCGCCACTCCTGCCCGGTAGCCAGAAAATCCGGGCGTCCGTCGGCCAGTTCCTCGCCCATGTCGTGGAGCAGCAGATCGGTGTACGGGTAGATGGTTTGGTGGGAGAGCGCCGGGATAGTCGGGTGGATGCCGGTCGTGAACTTGGGCGTGTGACAACTCGCGCAGCCCAGTTCGTGGAAGAGCGTCTGGCCGCGGCGCACCGTGGCGTCATCCCAATCCCGGCGCGCGGGCACGGCCAGGGCGCCGGCATAGAGCACCACCTTGAGCAGATCATCGTCGGCAATTTCGGGCGCGCCGCCGTCCGGCGCGGCCAGACAATCGGTCTGGGCGGGTCGGCACGCAACCTGGGGCAGCAGCCCGGTGGTGATGCCCATGTCGCCGGCAAAGGCGGAGGCCACCTGTTGCAGCACGTGGGGCTGATTCGCCTTCCAGCCGAAGCGGCCCAAAGCCATGCGGTTGTTGTAGATATCCCACACCTGATTGGGGCGGCCGGAAATGCCGTCGCCGTCCCGGTCCGTGGGATCCGCGTTGGCGAGCAAGTCCGCCTCGTCGATGGCTTCCAGCAGCCCGAGCCCGATCATTTGATTCGCCACTCGCGGCGACAGCATCACCTCGGGGTCCAGTGGGCCATAGGCCAAGTCATCGACGGTATAGGAGGGCCGGCGCAGTTCGTACGGCGTGCCGTCGACAAATGCGCCGGCGACGGGCGTGTACTCGATGCGCACCGACCCTTCGGCCGCCACGCCGTCGATGGCCGCCTCCTGGAGTTGCAGACCGGAGTTCGGCTCCGGCGCGGGCGCATGATGGAGATCGTGGCCCGGCACACTCAGGCGCAGGAGGAAGCCCACCGACAGTTCACCCTGAAACGCGGGCGGCCGCCCGCGCCCGTCTTTGAAGTGACATCCCGCACAGGAGCGGGAGTTGAAGAGCGGCCCCAACCCGTCGCGCGCGGTGGTGGACGCGGGCGCCTGCACCCAGTTCTGGTTGAAGAACGAGTTGCCCACGAAGAAGAGCAACTCATCCTCCCGTTCCAGACCCGGCGCCGGTTGGCCGAAGGCGTTGGGCGTGGTGTTGAAGATGGTGGCCATGCCGCCGGCCAACTCCTCGCCTGCGACGTCCACGCCGGCGACATCCGGCGCGGAGGTCCTGGTGCACGCGGCCAGGACGAATACGGCCGCCAGCACTGCACCCACGCGGCGCATGCGCGGCAACGACAATGTCATCATGGGACGCGTCCTACTCCGGCAACGCAGTGTCGATGGCAACGCCCAGTTCGCGGGCGACCTGAGCGAACTTGTCGCCCTGATCCTGAAGCGCATAGACCGTCTCCAGCACCGCGGGCCGTGTGTCGGGCCGGACGATGGCCTGGTCGAAGGGCACGTGAATGGCCTGGGCGTGCGCCAGGGTCGAGTCGAGCATGGCGACGATCTCGGCATTGAGGTCGGGGTCGACCGCGGCGACGATGTCACGCAGGCCGGCGCCTTCCACCACGCTGCCGTCCGTGCGCACATAGCGGCCCAGGTAGACGTTGGCGATCCCCTGCGCGTTGGCGATGATGTCGCGGTGGGTGTTGTCGCTGAAGCAGGAATGCTCGTCCTCCTGATCCTGGTTGTCGTAGGCGGTGAAGATGCGCTCTCCGGCCAGTTCCGACTTGCTGAGGACGCCGATTCCGGTGAGCATCTTTTGCAGGACGTCGTGGGCGGGCAGCGCCAGAAACTCGGCGAGTAGGTGTCGGTCCCGGCGGGATCCCAGGCCGCGACCAGCCCGCTGAGTTGTTGCACCAGCAGATCGGCGGCGACGGTGAGGTACTGGCCGCGACGCACCGGATTGGCCGCGGCGCCGCCCTCCACGTAGTCGGTGTAGGGACGTTCCCCACTGCCGTCGGCGCGTAGATCCTGGCCCCAGAGCAGAAATTCAATGGCGTGGTAGCCGGTGCTGACGTTCTCCTCCGCGCCGACCTCGTTGAGGGAAATGAGCAGATCCTGGGTGATCTCGGGGTAGTCGGCCACGTTGTTGATGATGCCGGCGTCGGGTGCGCCCTCCACGTAGTCGATGTACGCTTCATCCAGCGGCCAGGCGTTGAGCAGCGGCTCCGGCCCCTCGACGGCGTCGATGGGGCCGCCGTAGAAACGGAACGCCTCGCTCTGGCCGTAGGAGTCGCGCGCAGCCAGCCAAGCGTCCTTGGCCGCGGCCAGGGTCTCCTCCGAGGGTGCGGCCACGAACGCATCCACGGCCGTCTGCAAAGCGGTGGCGCCGGCCAATGTGTCGGCATAGGTGGTGTAGACAATGTCGGCATACGTCGTAGCCGCCGCCTGGACGTCAGCGTCCAGTTCTGCCGACGAGACGGCACTTGTTGCGGTGCTTGCCGCCGGGACGGGCTCGGCGGTGTCCCCCCGGCCACACGCGGCCGGCAGCACAGCCAGCATCAGCAAAAGCAAAAAATAGCCCAGGCGCGGCCCGGGTGTTCGGTACGATGTTCGATGTGAAATGCAGCGGACGCATTCTCCCCTCCCAAGGGCATGCGGCGGCGGCAGTTGGCACTTGCCGTCCCGTGACGTTTCTTTCGGTGCAAAACAGGGGTTTAGTCTACGATGCGAACGCAGTCATTTCAATGGCCAATTTGCGAGGTTTTTGAGGAAAACGGCTTTGGCAAGCCCGCGGCAATCTTGTCATGGCGGTTAAACGCACGTTGGCTTGGTTGAGGATCGCGGCAACAAGGTTAAGACGCTGCGTTGGGATAGACGTCAGAGACCCGCGCGACAGCATCGGATCGCCGCGGTCATCGCCCCGGGGTGAACGCCCGGGGCGGGTCGTGCACGCCTAAAGCCCCTTGACCGCGGGCGGCTTTTCGCCTTTGGGGAGGCGCAGCACTTGCTCGTAGCTGCCGTCGCTGAGACGCAGGCTGTACCAGACGTCGCCCTGCTTTTCGCGCCGCTGGGCCTGCTTGCCGTCAATGATGAGCCAGGTGGGGAGGCCGCGCTCGTCCACGGTGGGGGAGCAGGGGTAGCCGGCAAAGGTGGGACCTTGGGCCAACTCCGTCGCGCTGGGCCCGGTCGGCTCAGAGTGCGCGAAGGTCCAGCCTTTGCTGCCGAAGTAGAGACCGATCTTCTCGGCGCGTTCCAGCAACTCGAGGATCTGGTGCTGCTCGTCGTCGTTGGTCACTTCCAGCGTGACGGGCACGCCCGCCGGGCTGATGAGATCGATGGTGGCTTTGCACATGGTCGGGGCCTCCTGTGTCTGGGGTGGCAGGATCGGCGATGTCGTCTAGCGTACGCCGTGTATTTTACAGCGCCGCCCCCACTTGTCAACCAATGAAAAACGGCCAATGGCGGAGGGCACGCCATTAGCCATTTCCAATTATCTATTCTCGATTCACCATTAACCCGGCCGCACCGCGCTGATGTTGGCGCTCACAACACGCGACACCAACTGCGCCGCCACGTCCGGCGATAACGTCGCCGCCACGCTCTCCATATCCTGCCCCAGATCCTCCAACCGATACCGGTGCTTGATCTCGATGTCGATCTCGCTAAACCCGGCTTCGGCCAAAAGTTCGCGGAACTGCGCTATCGTCAACGCGCCGGCAATACAACCGGCCCAACGCAGCGCCGCACGCACCTCACCCTCGCTGACCGGCAGGTCGTCCAAGTCGCCGTCGATGACGATGTCGGACACGGCCAGGCGCCCGCCCGGCTTCAGCACGCGCAAGGCCTCGTGCAGCGTCTGCCCCTTGTCCGGCGACAGGTTGATGACACAGTTGGAGATGATCACATCGGCCGTGGCGTCGGGCAACGGCAGATCCTCGATTTGCCCCTTGCGGAACTCCACGTTGGTGAAGCCGCCCCGTGCCGCGTTGCGCCGGGCCAGCTCCAACATCGCGTCCGTCATGTCCACGCCGTAGACGAAGCCGTCCGGCCCCACGCGGCGGGATGCCAGGAACGCGTCCAGCCCGCCGCCGGCGCCAAGATCGACCACGACTTCGCCGGGACGCAGCGACGCCAGCGCCGTGGGATTGCCGCAGCCCAGGGAGCTTGCGCCGGCATCGTCGGGCGCCTGCGCCAACTCTTCGGCCGAATAGAGACGCGCCCCCATGTCGCAACAGTTGTCCTCGCCGGCGCCGGGTTCGCAACAGCTTGCGGCCACGGCTTGCGCCCGCGCACCGCTCTCATCACGCACATCCACACCGATGGCCTCTTGGTCGCAACACGGCCCGTCGCTGCCGGGCTCGCAACAGCTTGTGGCCACGGCCTGCGCCCGGCACCGTAGTAGCTGCGCACGTCCGCGTGGATGGCCTCCTTGTCGGCGGCGTCATGGACGGGTACTTGTTGATCCTTCACATTGGACATGGGTCATTCCTCCTGAGATAGATTGAAATTCTTCGATATATCGAAGCAAAAAGATCCCGTTAACGAACCTGCAGGACGCTCCACGCGCCGAGCAACTGGCGCAATTCGCCCAGCATCTGCGGACGCACGAAGTAGTAGTACCACACACCCCGCTTCTCGCAGTCTATCAAGCCGGCCTGGCGCAGAATCTTGAGATGGTGGGAGATGGTCGGTTGGCTGAGGTCGAACTGGTGCTCGATGTCGCAGACGCAGGCCTGGCGCCCGTAACGGCTGAGCAGGTCCACGATCTGCAAACGGACCGGATGACCCACGGCCTTGAAGAGATCGGCCAAGCGCGCCGCCTCGCCGTCAGGCAGACGCAGTTCCGCCTCCAGCGCGCAGCAGCCCGCCGCATCTACGTCCACATTCAGATCGATTGTCGCCGTCAACTGTTGCTCAGTCATGCCCCAAACCTTCCCGTGCCTTGCCTTCGACCATCATGGTTGCCCAGTTTAGCAGATAGATCGAAGTTTGTCAATATAGAAGATTCTCAATTTATGGTGTTTGGACCCCGGTGTGATAGTGACGCGTCAAGCATCATATGATGGAAGGTGGACACGTGCGCACGTGGGCGTGCGCACTCAACTTTTCGTCAATTCACAGTTGGCGCATCACGAGGTTCGGTTGCCACCTGCCGACATTCACGGTTGGAAACCGATACTAACAGCGAAAAGTCGCCTCAGCGACTTCGTGTGAGTGCCCTCAGGCACTTCTCGTTGTCAGCGCCGGGTTTCCAACCCGTGCAGCACGAAACGGCAACGGAACCTAGTTGCGCAGGCTGTGGATGGGCGCGGGGATCTTGCCGCCGAACGCGGCGAAGCGCGCCGACTGCCCCGCGTTGCGCACCGGCGCGATGACGCTTTCGCCGAAGAGGCCGCCGAAGGCCACGAAGTCGCCCGCCTCCTTGCCCGGCACGGGGATGACACGCACGGCGGTGGTCTTGTTGTTGATCAGGCCGATGGCCATCTCATCCGCAATCAAGGCGGCGATGGTGGCGGCGTCCACCGACCCGGGGATGGCGATCATGTCCAGGCCGACCGAGCAGACGCTGGTCATGGCTTCGAGCTTTTCCAGGGTGAGCGCGCCGCTCTCCACCGCGGCGGCCAGTTCCCGGTCCTCGCAGACGGGGATGAAGGCGCCGCTCAGCCCGCCCACCGATTGGCTGGCAAAGGAGCCGCCCTTTTTGACCGCGTCGTTGAGCAGAGCCACGATGGCGGTGGAGCCGGGTGCGCCGATGGCGTCCACGCCGAGGATGCGCAGGATTTCGCCCACGCTGTCGCCCACGTTGGGCGTCGGCGCCAGGGAGAGGTCGACGATGCCGAAGGGGAGCTCCAGCGCGTCCGCCACGCGCCGGCCGATGAGTTCGCCGCTGCGGGTGACGCGGAACGCCGTGCGCTTGATCTCGTCGGCCAGGTCGTGGAGGCCCAGGTTTTCGGCGCCGTCCCGTTCGATGCGCCGGGCCAGGGCGCGGGCGATGACGCCGGGGCCGCTGACGCCCACGTTGATGACCGCGTCGGGCTGGCCCACGCCGTGGACGGCGCCGGCCATGAACGGGTTGTCGCCCGGCTGGTTGGTGAAGACGACGAACTTGGCCGCGGCAAAGCCGCCGCTGTCCGCACTCCGCGCCGCCAGCGCTTTGACCGCCGCGCCCAGCATGACGACCGCATCCATGTTGATGCCGTAGCGGGTGGAGCCCACATTGACCGAGCCGCAGACCTTGGCCGTTGCGCTCAGCGCCCGGGGCAGCGCGTCGATGTAGGCACGGTCGGCCGCGGTGAAGCCGCCCGCCACATCCGCCGAAAAGCCGCCGAGGATGTCGATGCCCACCGCGCCGGCGGCCTCGTCCAGCGCGTGGGCCAGCGCCACGAAGCCGTCGGCGTCACAGTTGCTGCCGACCAGCGCGATGGGCGTGACCGCGATGCGCTTGTTGACCACGGGGATGGCGTACTCCGCGCCGATGGCGTCGCACGTGTCCACCAGCCGGCCGGCCACCCGTTCGATCTTGGCGCGGACGGCAGCGCAGGTGGCGTCCACCGTGTCCCGGCGACAGTCCAGCAGGCTGAGTCCCAAGGTGACGGTGCGCACGTCCAGGTTTTCTTTCTGGATCATGTCGACGGTGTTGAGGATCTGGTCGGAGCGGATCATGGGCGTTTCTCCGGTGCAGCGACACGGGCGGGCGTGTCAGGCGATCTCGTTGGTGGCGCGGAAGATGTCGTGGTGCTGGAGGACCAGGCTGAATTCGGTCGCGGCGGCAAAGCGGGCCAGGTCGGCGCGCACCTGTTGGATGGAGGCGCAGCCGCTCAGGTCCACCAGCAGGATCATGACGTAGGAGCCGTCCTTGACCGTGGTCGAGAGGTCGAGAATGTTGATGGCGTGGTCCGCGCAGAAGCCGGCCACCGCGGCCACAAAGCCGATGCGATCGCGGCCGATGGCGGTGAGCACGTAGCTGTGGGCGGGCACAACGCCGGGCGCCGCGACCGCGGCGTTATGAACCGACGTGACGGTGGCGGCGATGGCGGTCTCGCTGTTGGCGTCCAGTTCGGAGAGCTTCCGTTCCACCGCGCGCGGCGTCACCTCCGGCGGGAAGGTGACCAGGAGAATCATGGTGAAGTAGCCGCAGAGCACGCTCTGGCGCACGTCGGCAATGTCGCCCCTCAGTTCGCTCAGGGCGGTGGCCACTTCGTA
>JAWKOK010000059.1:0-31397 GCA_041391205.1 Caldilineaceae bacterium | reverse complement strand
AGGTGGCCGAGCCAAATGCTCGACCACCGTCATTCACCATGTGCCCACTTATTCCAGCGGACTCAGCCACCGGTCGGTGGGATCGCCGTCTGCGGCCCAGCCTTCCTGATTGCCGTCGTCGCTGCGAATTTGATACCAGTTGTAGCCGTCGGCCGGCTGGGGACCGGCCAGCACCGTGAACTGGGAGCCGGCGGGAATCTGGGTGATGAGCGTCGCGCCCGTCCCCGGCTGGCTGCGCAATGAAAGCTGGATGTTCACGACCACGCGGTCGCCCACCCGCGGCGGGCGATTGACCGGTTGGGGATCGGCTCCGGCGGTCGTCGGACCCAGCCACTCGGTCTCGCCGTCACCCTGCACGACCCAGCCCTGGTTGCCGCCGCCGTCATCGACGCGCCACCACGTGTAGCCGTCTGCCTGCGTCGGCCCTTCGACCACATCCACGCGTTGACCCGTGCCCAGCTGCAGCACCAGTGTCCCGCCGGTCGAGGGCGCATCGCGCATGTTGAGCCCGCCCGGTGCAATGACGCGCGCCGGCTGGCCCACGGCCAAGGCCGTGCCCGGCTCCGGCGTGGGCGTGAACGTGGGCGTCGCTTCGGGAGCAGGCGTTGCGGTGGGCAAGGCCAGGGCCGGTGTTGATTGAACCTGGGCCTGCGCCTCCGCATCCTCGGTGCCCACCACCGGCAACACCTGCACATCGGCGGGCGCGGTCGGCGTGGGCGTGGGGCGCGGCGCAAAGCTGCCACAGGCCAACGCCGGCAGCAGCCAGATCAGCGAGACGGCAAAGAGCACGCGGACGTGCCAGGTTTGACTCAGTTGGCGCCACCATACCCGCGTTGGGGACGGTGGAGCGGGGTCGTTCCCGTGGTTTGTCATGTCGTGCCTACAAAAGGATGAGCTTGCTCCACGAAATATTGGAGAGTTTGTCGATTGCGTCCAGCAGTCCGGGCGGCGGCATATCGTCCAGCCCCAGCGCCATGATGGCTTCTTCGCGCGGGCCGCGCCGGCCCACGTGCATGAAGCTGATGTTGATGTCCATTTCGCCCATCATCGTGCCCACCTTGCCGATGATGCCCGGCATGTCACGATGAGAGGTGAGCAGAATGCCGCCCGTGGCCGGAAAGTCGATCCACAGGTCGTTGATGTCCACGATGTGCGGTTCGCCCTGCACCATGGCGCCGCGCACGGTCCAGCGTCTGCCGTCGGATGTGGCGCGCAGGGTGAGCATGGCGGCGTAGCGGTCGTCATCCTGATGCTTCTTGCGCTCCATCAGGTTCAGGCCGCGGCGTTCGGCCAGCAGCAGGGCGTTGACCAGATTGACGCGTGTGTCGACCACATCCATCAGCATGCCCTTGATCACGGCGGCATTGATGTAGGTAAGATCGAAATTGGCCAATTCGCCGTGGGCGGTCACTTCCAGATCGCCCATGCCGCGATGGGTGGTCAGTTGCCGCAGGAAGCGGCCCATGCGCTCGGCCAGCTCGATGTAGGGAACCAAGAATTCCAGATCCTTAGGCGGGAGCAGCGGCGCATTGACGGCATAGCTGGCCGGCCGATCGTTGAGCACGTCCAGCACCTGGACCGCCACGTCGACGGCCACTTTCTCCTGCGCCTCCACCGTGCTGCCGCCCAGGTGGGGCGTGAAGATGGTGTTGGCACAGGCGCGCAGCGGGCTGTCTGCAGGCAGCGGCTCTTCGGCGAAGACGTCCAGCGCCGCGCCGGCAACGTGGCCGCTTTGCAGCGCCTCGGCCAGCGCCTCCTCGTCGATGACGCCGCCGCGCGAGACGTTGAGGATGCGCACGCCCGGCTTGGTCAACGCCAGCCGCTCCTTGTTGAGCAGGTTGCGCGTCTGCTCGGTGAGCGGCACGTGGAAGGTGATGAAGTCCGCCGCGGCCAGCAAGTCGGGCAACTCGACCAGTTCCACGCCCCGTTGCTGCGCGTATTCCCCGGTCACGTAGGGGTCGAAGGCGAGCACGCGCATGCCCAGCGCCTTGGCTCGTTGCGCCACTTCCTGGGCGATGCGGCCGAGCCCCACCGTACCCAGCGTCTTGTCGCGCACCTCGGTGCCCATGAACTTGGCCCGCTTCCACTGGCCGCCGCGCACGTGCTGGTCGGCCTGGGGAATGTTGCGGGCCAGGGACATGAGCATGGCCACCGTATGTTCGGCCGCGGCGACCACGTTGCCGGTGGGCGCATTCACCACGATGACGCCGGCCTGGGTGGCCGCGTCGATGTCAATGTTGTCCACGCCTACGCCGGCGCGCCCGATGACGCGCAGCTTCTTGCCGGCCGCGATTACGTCGGCCGTCACCTGGGTGGCGCTGCGCACGAGGAGCGCGTCGTAGCTGCCGATCTCGGTCAGCAATTGGGCAGGCGTCAAGTCGGTCTTCTGGTCGATTTCGATCTCCGGGCGGCCCACCAACGGGGCCAGACCGGCTTCGGACAAGGCATCGCTTACCAGCACACGATACGGTTGCGTCATCACAGTCAGCTCAGTTCTAGTTCAATATGGCGTACGCTACGGCGCAAACTCCGGCGCCAAGCGATGAACGAATCAGGTTGCGGGTGCGGTTCCGCGGCACGTCCACGCCGCGTCCGCACACCGGGCGGGCACACGGGTGCGCGTCTACATGGATTCCGGCGCGCTCACGCCCATGAGACCGAGCGTTTTGGCCAGCACCGTGCGCGTCGCCTGGGTCAGGTAGAGGCGCGCCCGGCTCATCTCCGGGTGGTCCACGTCGACCACCAGGCAATCGCGGTAGAAGCCGCTGAAGGTCTTGGTCAAGTCCAGCGCGTAGTGCGGCAAGTTGTGGGGCGACAGCTTGTCGATGGCGATCTCGAGTTGCTCTTCCAACTCGATCAACTTGCGAATCAGCGCCAGTTCCGACGGATGGTCCAGCATGGCCAGCAGCGCCACATCGTCTCGCCCCACCGTCGGTTCAATCACGAAGCCCTTTTCCCGCGCCTTGTCGATGATGGACGAGATGCGCGCATGGCCGTAGCGCACGTAATGAACCGGGTTGTCGTTCTCTTCCTTGACCGCCAGATCCAGGTCGAACTCGATGGTGCTTTCGGGCGCGCGCATGAGCAGATTGAAGCGCACCGCGTCCGCGCCTACCTCTTCGACCACGTCGCCGATGCTCAGCAGCGTGCCGGCGCGTTTGCTCATGCGCGTCTCCTTGCCGTCACGCACCAGCTTGACCAGATCGTGCATGAGGATGACCAGGCGATCCGGGTCCAGCCCGAAGGCCTGCATCATGGCGTTCATGCGCGGCACGTGGCCTTGATGGTCCACGCCCCACACGTCGACGACCTTGTCGAAGCCGCGGTTGATGAACTTGTCGTAATGATAGGCGATGTCCGACGCAAAGTAGGTCGGCTGGCCGTTGGAGCGGATGACGACCTCGTCCTTTTCATTCTTGGGATAGCGGCTGGCGGCAAACCAGATCGCACCGTCGCGGCGCACCAACTCGCCCCGCTCGTCCAGGTAGTTGAGCGACTGCTCCACCAGCCCGCTGTCGTGGAGGCTCTGCTCGCTGAACCAGTTGTCGAAGACCACGCCCAGCGCGCCCAACTCTCGCTCGAGCACGTCGAGGACGATGGCGCGCCCCAGCGGCCGGATCTCCGCCAGCGCCGCGTCCCGATCCATCTGCGCAAAGCGGTCGCCGTGTGCGTCGGCGAGCATGCGCCCGTAGTCGGCCATGTACGCGCCCTGATAGCCGTCTTCGGGGATGGGCACATCGTGGCCCAGGGCCTGCATGTAGCGCGCATAGAGCGTCTCCACGAAGAGGCGGAATTGGGTGCCGCCGTCGTTGACGTAATACTCGCGCTGCACGGCGTAGCCGGCCGCTTCCAGCACGTTGGCCAGGCTGTCGCCCAGCACGGCGTTGCGGCCGCCGCCGTAGTGGATCGGCCCGGTGGGATTGGCGCTCACGTACTCCACCTGCCAGTGCTGGCCCTCGCCCTGGGTCAAATTGCCGTAGGCATCGCCCGCGGCCAGAATGGTGGCCACCTGACTTTGCAGCCAGCCCGTCGCCAGGTGAATGTTGATGAAGCCCGGTCCCGCCAGTTCCACCGAGTCGATGAGTTCGCCCAGCGTCATGTGGTCGACGATGGCCTGGGCAATCTGGCGCGGGTTGACCTTTTCGCCGGTGGCCTGGCGGATGGCAGCCGCGGTGATCATGGCCACGTTGCAGCTGTAGTCGCCGTGGTCGGCCTGCTTGGGCCGCAGGATCTGAATGTCGGGCATGGGAAATGTGGGCAGCGTGCCGTCGGCCTGGGCGGCCACGATGGCCTGTTCGACGACGACGCGCAAAGTGTCTTTCAGCATGATCGGTTCGTTACACTTTCCTGAAAACCTGTCCGGACTTGCGCGGCAGGCGGACTCGCCGTCTCTGTGCAGCCGTCTGTCAGGCAGGCGTTAAATTGTACCAGTTCGGTCCCGTCTCGACGTCGGCCTTCAGCGGCACGTCCAGCGTGTAGGCGTGCTCCATGACGTCGCGCACCAGTGCCGCCACGGTCTCCACTTCCTCCGGCGGCACCTCGAGCACCAGTTCGTCGTGGACCTGCAGGAGCATGCGCGCGTGCAGGCCGTCGGTACGCAAGCGTTCGTGCAGACGGATCATGGCGATCTTCATGATGTCGGCCGCGGTGCCCTGGATGGGTGCATTGATCGCGGCTCGTTCCACAGCCATGCGCTGGTTGTAGGGCAGGCGTCCGCTGAGCAGCTCCGGGAAGAAGCGCTTGCGGCCAAGCAGCGTCTCCACGTAGCCCTTGTCCGCGGCCGCGGTCATGGTGTCCGCCACGTACGCCTTGATCTGCGGATACATGATGAAATATTGGTCCAGGAATTGCTGCGCCTGCTTGGTGTCCATCTCCGTGCGCGTGCTGATGCCGAACGCGCTGGAGCCGTAGACCGTGGCAAAGTTGATGGTCTTGGCCAGACCGCGCTGTTGCCGCGTCACTTCGGCCATGGGCACGTCGAACAGGCGCGCTGCCGTGGCCACGTGGATGTCCTGGTCCGCCCGGAACGCGTCGATGAGTCCCTGTTCCTGGGCCACGTGGGCCAGCACCCGCAACTCCACCTGGCTGTAGTCGGCCGAGAGCAGCACCCAGCCGTCCGCAGGCAAAAAGGCCCGCCGAATCTCGCGCCCGAGCTCGGTGCGGATGGGGATGTTCTGCAGGTTCGGGTTGCTGCTGCTCATGCGCCCGGTGACCGCGCCGGTCTGGTTGAAGCTGGTGTGCACCCGTCCCGTGGCCGGGTTGACCAGCGCCGGCAGCGCGTCCACATAGGTGCCGCGCAGCTTTTCCAACTGGCGCTGCTCGAAGATGATGTCGAGCACGCGCTTCTGTTCGTCGGTCAGGTCGCCGGTGTTGGCGGCCAACGCGTCCAAGGTGGCGACGGCGGTGCTGTAGTGGCCGGAGCTGGTCTTCTTGATGCCCTTGGTGGGGAAGCCCAGTTCGTTGAAGAGCACGTCGCTGAGTTGCTGGGTACTGCGCAGGTTGAAGTCGTGACCCACTAAGGTCATCAACTCCTCTTCCAGCGCGGCCAGCCGCGTGCCCAATGTGTCCGACATCTCGGCCAAAAACTCGGTGTCCAACGAGATGCCCGTCATTTCCATGTCGGTCAACACCGGGATGAGCGGCAGCTCAATGTCGGCGTAGATGGGCCAGAGATCGGCGTCGTGGAGCCGGGGCGCCAGCGCGTCGTAGAGGCGAATGGTGGCGTCCACGTCGGCGCAGCAATACATGCCCGCGGGTTCAATGGCCACCGCGTCCATGGTGATCTGCTTGCGCCCGGTGCCGATCAAGTCGGTCAGCTCCGTCATGGTCCAGTCCAGCTCCGCATCTGCCTGCGCCTTCAGCCCGAGGCTGCGACTGGCCGGGTCCAGCAGCCAGGCCATGACCATGGTATCGTGGATGGGACCGGCCACCTCCAGCCCGTGGCGGCGGCAGACGGTGAGATCGTACTTGGCGTTGTGGGCCAGCTTGGGAATGGCGGCGTCGGCAAACGCGGGCTGGAGCGCCGCGCGCACCGCATCCCACGGCACCTGCGCGCCCTCGCTGTGACCGACGGGAATGTAGGCCGCGGCGCCCGTGTCCCACGCCAGCCCCAGGCCGACCAAGGTGGCGGCCATGGCGTCGGTGCTGTCGGTCTCCACGTCAAAGCTGATGCGCTGGGCCGAGGCCAAAGTCTCCGCCAGCGCGGCCAGCGCGGCGTCATCCTGGATCAACCGGTACGCATCGGTGGGCGGACCGGCAGGCAGCGGCACCGTGACGGCGTCAGCCGCGTCACCGGCCGACGTCTCGTCGGCGAAGAGCGCCATCTGCCCGCTCGCGTCGTCGCTCGGCACTACGTCTGCCGACGTGGCGTCTGCCGACGTGGCGTCGTCATGCTCCGACTGGGGCAGCTCTTTGAGCAGGCTGCGGAACTCCAGCGCGTTGAAGAGGTCCACCACCTTTTGCCGGTCATAGTCGCGCAGCTTGCACGCGTCCGCGTCGTACGTCATGTCCAGGTCGGTGACGATGGTGACAAGCTGCTTGTTGAGCTCCACCTGCTCCTTGGCGTCGATCAAATTTTGGCGCGTCTTGGGGCCGCTCACGTCGTCGATGTGCGCGTAGAGATTCTCCAGCGTGCCGTACTCGGTGAGAAACTTGGCCGCGGTCTTGTCGCCCACGCCGGGCACACCGGGGATGTTGTCGGACGTGTCGCCTGTCAGCGCCTTGAGGTCGATGAACTGGGTCGGCGTCAGACCGTAGCGTTCGGCCACCTCGTCCGGGCCGTAGACCGACGTCTTGGGATTGGGGCCGCCCGACGTGTAGAGGATCTTCACCCGGTCGTCCACCAACTGGAACATGTCCCGGTCGCCCGTGAGGATGAGCACGTCGCTGCCTTGGGCTGCGGCCTGGCGCGCCAGAGTGCCGAGCACGTCGTCGGCTTCGTAGTCAGGGTAGGTCACGATGGGAATGTTGAAGGCGGTGACCAATTCTGGATGCGGTCGAGTTGAGTGCGCATGTCGTCGGGCATGCGTTCGCGCGTGGCCTTGTACTCAGGGGAAGGTGGCATGTCCGCCAGGTGTCGCCCAGGTCGAACGCCACGGCCACGTGATCCGGCTTGTAGTCGCGGAGGACGCTGAGCAGCTTGCGCGCAAAGCCGTAGACGGCGGCCGTCAGTTCGCCGTCGCGCGTGCTCAGGGGCGTTTTCATGCCAAAGTAGGCACGGTACGCCTGCGAATGTCCATCGATCAGCAGGAGTGTGGGCATGGCGTGCTCATTTGTCCAACCCGGTTGCGCCGGGACGGTTCGTCCGGTCGACTACTCGATGGTGAGAATGCCTTCTTCCACCAGGTCGCGCACCTGCTCAATATCGATGATCGAGCGCAACGTGCGGATTTTGCGACCGGCGTCGAGACGGCAGCGCCCCGACGGCATCTCGATGATGTAGTTGTTCTTGGAATGGTTGGCAAGAATGATGATGTCGTCCGGGTTTTCCTGCCAAGTATTGCCGTTGACCAAGTCCATGGTGTGCATCCTCAAATCTGCGTGCCGATTGTGCGATTTCCGGTCCAACGTGGCCGGTCAATCTTGCTATTTTACAGGTGCGCTCGCCATTTGACAAGAAATTTTGCCGTGTGCCGCCCGGCGTGAACGGTGACAGACTTCCGGGAAGCCCTCACCGGATCGATCGTGAATGGTGCACATCAGAGGGCTTCCCGGAAGCCTGCCGCTGCGTCTACGCACTCCACCGATCGCGCAAGGGCCGGCGGCCGCGCACCGGCTTGTGGCGCGTGCTGATGGGCCGCGCTTGCCACAGATCGACCGTGACCATGATGGCGAAGCCGCCGGCGTAGAGCAGCAGGAAGGGCGCGGAGAGCCACTTGCCCTGGGCCATGGCCATGCCCGCCACCGTGAGCGCGTAGACGAGCATGGAGAATTCGGCAAAGAAGATGGGCTCCAGGGCCAGCCGGTACGCACTCTGCTGCCAGCGATCGCCGGCGCGCTCGACCTGAAACTTGGGCGTGCGCAGGAATTGTCCGCCGCCGCCGCGCAGCCCCTGCCAGACGGCCCAACTGTTGTTGACGCACAGCCCCGTGCCCAACAGCATGAGAATGGGCAGATAGGCGAAGTGCCGCCACCAGCGCCGCCGGTGCAGACGCCACTGGGCCGCGGCATAGAGCAGCGGCGGCCCCACGGTGGTGATGCTCAGGAGCGCCAGCGGCGCGGCCGGGTCCACGCCCAGCAGCATGAGCGGCCCGGCGATGAGCAGCAGCAGGAGCAGCAACGGGTGCAGCAAATAGCTGCTCAGGTGGAAGAGGGCGAAGAGCCGCGTCGTCAGCGGGCGGTCGCTGCGCCAGACATCACCGCCCAGTTTGCGCAAGGTTTGGATGCTGCCCTTGGCCCAGCGCGCTTGCTGCCGCTTGAATGCGGACAGTTGCGGCGGAATCTCGGCCGGCGCCGTCACGTCGTTGACGTAGCGTGGCTGCCAGCCGGCCATCTGCGCGCGGTAGCTCAGGTCCAGATCCTCGCAGAGCGTGTCGATCTGCCAACCGCCCACGGCCGGGTCGTCGATGCAGGCGCGTCGCCAGACCCCGGCCGAGCCGTTGAAGCCGAAGTAGAAGCCCGCTAACTGCCGCCCCTCTTGCTCCACGGCGAAATGGCCGTCCAGGGCCAGCGCCTGGCTCGCCGTCAGCGGTGAATAGTCCCGATTCAGGTGATCCCAGCGCGCCTGCGCAGAAACCGATCCGTGCGGCATCCGGGGCCAGAAAATGGGGGATGGTGTGGCGCAAAAAGTCGGGCGGCGGCACGAAGTCGGCGTCGAAGAGCGCGATGAACTCACCCTGCGCCAGGGGCAGCGCGTGGGCCAGCGCGCCCGCCTTGTAGCCGGTGCGGTCGGCGCGGTGCACTGCGCTGATGTTGTAGCCCGCCTCCTGCCAGCGCTGGACCGTCTGCGTCACCAGCACGCGTCTGGTCGGTGGAGTCGTCCAAAACCTGAATTTCAGGCGTGTGCGCGGATAGTCCTGGCGCACGCACGCCTCGATCAACCGTTCGATGACGTGGCGTTCGTTGTAGATGGGCAACTGGATGGTGACAAACGGCAGGTTCGTGTCACTGTTATCGACCTGTGGGTGAGGCGCACCTTGTTCAACCGACGCGGCAATCACCGCGTCGCCCTGCCGAATCCGACGGCGGGCGACCCAGGTCAGTGCCAGGGCATGGGCGCCATAGACGGCCAGGCCCAGCACACAGAGAGCGTATAGGACTTGCAGGAGTACAACTAGCAACGCATACATCGTTGTGAGGATTGTCCAGTGTTATCCGCGGCAAAAAAATGGCCGACGTGACCGCCAGCCATTTTTTGTGTGGAGTCCCAACTTGCGTAAAGGCGGCATTCGTCGGAGAACCAGGGCCGCCTTTACGCAAGTTGTGGACTACCACCAATTTTCGTCAGTATAGCGCAAAGGGATGGTGGGTCCAAAAACGTCCCGATTGGCTAATCTTCCTCGGCCATCTCCTGGCGGCTATGGGCGATCACGTCATCCATCATGTTGCTCGGCACCGGATCGTAGTGGTCGAACTCGATGGTGTAGATGCCGCGGCCCTGGGTCATGGAGCGCAGGTCGGTGCCGTAGCGCATGATCTCGGCCAGGGGCACCATGGCCCGGATGATCGTCCGGTTGCCCTTCTGCTCCATGCCCAGCACACGCCCGCGCCGGGTGTTGAAGTCGCCCATCACGTCGCCCATGTACTCCTCGGGCACGGTGACGTCCACCGTGTAGATCGGCTCCAGCAACACCGCGCCGGCCTGTTCCATGGCCAGTTTGAACGCTTCGCGCCCGGCCGTCTGGAAGGCGATGTCCTTAGAGTCGACCGGATGCTCCTTGCCGTCGTAGACCACAGCCTTCACGTCGACCACGGGGTAGCCGGCGATGAAGCCGTTTTCCAGGACCGACTTGATGCCTTTTTCGATGGAGGGCAGGTAGACGCCGCTGATGGAGCCGCCGAAGATCTCGCTGGTATACTCGAAGCCTGCGCCACGCTCCATGGGTTCCACGCGCATGTGCACTTCGGCGAACTGGCCCGCGCCGCCGCTCTGCTTCTTGTGACGGTACTGGGCCTGGCCCTTCTTGGCAATGGTCTCTTGGTAAGGCACCTTGGGCACCGCGGTCTCCACGGAGACGCCGTACTTGCTCTCCAGCCGGCGCACGTTGACGTCCACGTGGACTTCGCCCATGCCTTGCAGGACGTTCTGCTTGGTGGCCGAAATGGTCTGCACGCGCACGGTCGGATCCTCTTCGGTGAGGGCGTGCAGCGCCTGGCCCATCTTGGCCGAGTCGGCCTTGGTGGCAGGGGAGACGGCCACCGAATAGAGCGGGCGCGGGTAGTCGGGCGTGGGCAGCGTGTAGGACTCGTCGTTGCTCAGCGTATCGCCCGTGAGCACATCTTCGATCTTGGTGATGACGCAGATGTCGCCGGCCACCACCTCGTTGACGGCACTCAGTTCTTTGCCGCTGGGCGTGAACAGGTTGGCGACGCGGGCATGGTTGCCCGTGCGCGTGTCGATGACCTGGTCGCCCTGCTTGAGCGTGCCCGAGAAGATGCGCACGTAGCTCATGCGGCCCACGTAGCGGTCGATGATGGTCTTGAAGACCTGCGCAATTTCGGGACCGCCGGCCTCGGCGCTCAACTCGGTCGACTCGCCGGACTTGCTCACGCTGACGGTGCGCTCGCTGGGCGCCGGGACGTAGCGGGGCAACGCCTTGAGCATGCGCTCCATGCCGATGTTGCCCAACGCCGTGCCGCAGTAGACGGGCATGATGGCCCGGCTGCGCACGCCCTTGTGCAGCCCCCGGCGCACTTCCTCGGCCGTCAACTCCTCGCCGTCGAAGTACTTTAGAATGAGTTCGTCGTCGGCCTCGGCCGCAGCTTCGATCAACGCCAGCCGCGCGGTTTCCACCGCGTCGGCCATGTCCTCGGGAATGGGCGCTTCCTTGCCCTCCGGGCCGACATACGCCTTGAGGCTGACCAGGCTGATCACGCCTTTGAAGGTCTCGCCCTGGCCGATGGGCAGTTGGAACGGCACGATGTTGGCGTCGGCAAACGTGTTTCGCAGGCTATCCACGGCCTTGCCGAAATCGGCGTTCTCCCGGTCCATGCGATTGACAAAAAAGATCGTGGGCTTGTTCAACTCGTCGAGCCGGTTCATGGCGAGTTCGGTGCCGACTTCCGCACCGGCCACGGCGTCGATCACCACCAGTCCCGCCTCGGCCACGTGCAGCGCGCTGATCATTTCACCCACGAAATCGATGTAACCTGGCGTGTCGATCAAGTTGACTTTCGTGTCGCCCGTGGTGACCGGAATCACTGAGAGGTTAATGGAAATCCCACGGCGCTGTTCTTCGGCATCCCAGTCCGAGACTGTGGAGCCGTCTTCGACCCGGCCCATACGGCTGATGGCGCCGGTGGAGTAGAGAAGCGCCTCCGCCAACGTCGTCTTGCCGGAGCCGCCGTGGCCCAACAGCGCAACGTTGCGGATTTGGTCGGTTCCATACTTTGCCATGCTTCCCCCTTAAAGCAGAGTGGTATTCAAATCTGATGTCAATGACTTCGTTGAGTTTACGCTTATCTGAAGGCGTCACACGATCACTGGGGATTGGTGTCCACGCCTGGAGAGCATTACTGGTCTAACTCTGCGTACATACCACGGCGGAAATTCGGTTTCTCTCCCACTGTGAGAAATCGTGGGTTCATTTCCGCCGGGATTTACGCGTGGTGAGCCTGCCTACGGTCGGCCAACAAAACTCAGTGGATTGTACTGAAAAAGCCCCGGTGTGTCAACGCGATTCGTGCCTTCGTCTTCACCTACACCGTTCATGGCCCGATCGCCGGCCGCCGCCCTGCCCGACGCCGGGCCTCTACCGCCCGCCGTCACCGTGGTTGACTCGATTGCGTGCATGAGTGTTTGTGCGCCGTGCGCGCCTTTGGTATGATGCCCCAATGTCACAATTCAAGAAGCATGTCTTCATCTGCACATATGGACCCTATTGTTGGTACGACGGCGACCCGGAGGGGCTGCTGAAAAATCTGAAACGTCGTGTGGCCGCAGCCGGCCTCAAGGATGACGTCCGCATCAACCGGGCCGGGTGTCTGAACCAATGTGGCCACGGCCCGATGATGGTGGTCTACCCTGACGACGTCTGGTACAGCGGCGTGCAGGCCGATGACGCCGACGAGATCTTCGAGTCCCACATTCTGGGCGATGAGCCGGTCGAGCGTTTGCGCTTTGACTTGCCGGCCGGCAACAATAAGGAGACCGACGGCTACCCCGACGCGGTCCAAGCGGTCAAGCAAGTGGAAAAGAGCCTGGATGCCCAGCGCGAAGCCGCGCGGGAACGCGCCCGCCGGGACGCTGTGGCATCTGCCGTCACCGATGCTGTTGCCGATTCCGTCACCGACGCGGCCGCCCCGAACCCTGCGTCGTCGACATCCGACATCCCGAGTTAAGCTCGGGCCTGAGCTTGGCTCGGGTCTTGCCCGTCGTTGTCCACCACCTTCTACCGATCATCTTGACGAACACAGACGCAAACGTGCAGCCTTCCGGCTCGTCCGGGGGGAAATCCCCATCCAACGCCCCAGCGCGGCGCAGTGTCGACCAACTGCGCTTGCTGCTCGTTTGTCATGCCGAGGGCATGGTCAACCGCTACGGCAATCTGAGCGCCGAGGACAGCGGTCTGACCGCGCAGGGGTGGAAACAGGCCGATGCCCTGGCGGACTGGCTCAAAAAACACTATGTGATCGATGTGTTGGTCAGCACGCCCTCGCTGCGCAATCGGCTCACGGCGCAACGCGTCGGCCAGGCCATGGGGCTGCCGGTAACGGTGCACCAGGGCCTGCCCTCCGCGCCCGATGAGGCGGACGGAGAGAGCGTCGCCGCGGCGGCGACGGACGGCGACTTCTGCACCGATCTGACCGGGCTGATCGAGCGGCTGGCCGGCGAGTACGCCCAAAAGACCGTCGCACTCTTTTTGGACGCGACGGTCATCTCTCAAGCGCTGGCCTGCATTTTCGACGCGGCGTCATTACAGGTGGACGTCGACTACAGCAGCGTGACCGAGCTAACCATGCGCGCTGACCGGTGGCGGTTGGTGTGCGTCAACCGCCGGCAACATCTGCCCATGCCGGAACTGGCCCGCTCCGAACAGGTCAAGCCTGCGGGCGGCGTGGCCGAGCCCCCGGAAGCGCTGGCGCAATTGACGTCGGTCTACAACAGCGCGGTGGCGGCCGCGGTCGACAGCGGGGATGAAGCGCGCCACAAGCGGCTGGAGGACTTCATCGAGTTCGCCGACTTGCCGGCGGGCAGTTCCGTGCTGGATTTGGGCGCGGGTACCGGGGGATTGGCCATGCAGTTGGCCAAACGGGCCGACGTCACCGTGGTCGGCATCGACATCAGCCCGGCCATGTTGGAGCGGGCCGAACTGGAACGTCTCCAGGGTGACCGCAAGCTGGCGCGCCGGGTGGACTTCCGGCTGGCCGCGGCGCAACAGTTGCCCTTCCGCAACGAACGCTTCGACGCGGTCACGTGCCGGCTCATGCTCCACCTGAACCGCAAGCCGGAGCGCATCCTGGCCGAGATCTGGCGTGTGCTCAAACCGGGCGGCATTCTGGTGCTGGCCGACCTGCGCAGCGACGACGACCCCGTCAAGCGCGCGACCCAGAACGCCATCGAAGAAAAGCGCAATCCCGCGCACATTGCCGCCCGCTCCAAGCAGCAGTATCGGGATCTGGTGGCGGAGGCCGGCTTCGCGATCAACGAGGAAGCCGAGGCCACGTTCGAGCGTGCCCTCGACGAGTGGCTGGCCGAGTTTCCGGCCGAGGACAGCCAGGCCATCATCGTGCGTGAGATGATCGAGGCCAGTATCGAAACCGACGCGGCGGGCATTCAGGCGCGGCGAGAAGGCGAGCAGATCTCCTTCAAGCAGTACTTGTACTACATCCGCGCCGTCAAGCCGGCCCCGGCAGCGCAGGCGGATTAACGCGCCCGACCGACCTCCACCGCTAATACACAACCCAGGTTTCTCCGAGAAACCTGGGTTGTCACCCACGATTTGTGTTGGCTCTTCCCGGCGAAAATCTAGCGCCCGTTGCGGTAAAGCTCGCGCAGAATGATCATCTTCTGGATCTGGGTCGTCCCCTCGTAGATCTGGTAGATCTTCGAATCGCGCAGGAGCTTCTCCACCGGGTATTCCTTGCTGTAGCCGTTGCCGCCGAAGACTTGCACCGCGTCCACGGCGTTGAGCACCGCGGCGTCGGCGGCGTACGCCTTGGCCACGGCCGCCGACATGGTGTTGCGCTGCCCGTTGTCCACATCCCAGGCGGCACGGAAGGCCAACTGGTGCGCGCCTTCGTAGCGGATCTTCATGTCGGCGAGCATGAAGCCGACCCCCTGGTACTGGGCGATGGGCTGGCCGAAGGTGTGACGCTCGCCCGCGTACTTCACCGCTTCGTCTAGGGCACGCCGGGCCACGCCGGCCGCGGCCGCGGCCACCGGCGGACGGCTCTTGTCGAAGACCTTCATGCCGATCATGAAGCCGTCGCCTTCACGGCCCAACAGATTCTCCTCGGGCACTTCCACATCTTCGAAGAAGACCATGGCGGTCTGCGCCGCGTGTTGGCCCAACTTCTCCAGCGGCTTGCTCGTCGTCACGCCGCCGAAATCGCGCTCGACGATGAAGCAGCTCATGCCCTTGTGGCCCGCACCGGGATCGGTCTTGACGAAGACGGTGAAATAGTCGGCCACGGTGCCCGCGGTGATCCAGGTCTTGGCGCCGTTGAGCACGTAGCGGTCGCCCTTCTTGACGGCCGTGGTCTTGATGCCCGCCACATCCGAGCCCGCGTCCGGTTCGGTCATGCAGTAGGACATGATCTTGCCCTCTTCGGTCAGCAGCGGAAAGTAGCGCTGCTTCTGCTCTTCGTTGCCGGCGATCAAGATCGGCAGCACCGCGAGCTGGTTGATCATCATCCCGGTCTGGATGCCGGAACAGGCGTAGGCGAACTCCTCGCCGACGATACATTCTTCCAACACACTCGCGCCCAAGCCGCCGTACTCCTCGGGGATGTTCAGATTCACAAGGCCGACTTCGCGCGCCTTGTGCATGATGTCCATGGGGAATTCGCCGCTGCGGTCGTATTCCTCTGCCTTGGGCATGATCTCCTTGGCGGCGAAGTCTCGCGCCAATTGCTGGAGCATCTTCTGGTCTTCGTTGAGCGCGAAGTTGATGCCCGTGGCCACTTCCTCTTTGACGTTCAACATGGGTCGCTTCCTTTTGCGGGTCAGGGTGATACAAGGTCCATTTGGGTGAATAGGCCGGGTTTGACCATATTGAACCCATGGCTTATTCTGGCACTGTTGCCAACCTGTTTCTCGCAAGTCCATCCGCCCGTGGATCCAAACCGAAACTCCAGCCTACGTCCGAACGGGAATTGCAGGCGGATTATCGGTCGGACGCGCGGGCGTCAACCCACATATACCTCCGCACGAGGCGAACATGAACGACATCCAACAGACCAATCTCTACCGGGAGATCCACGAGCAGCCGGATGTGTTGCGGCGTTTTCTCCACGAGCAAGTGGACCCCATGCAGGCGCTCGTGGACGCCATCCACGGCCGCGACATCGACTACGTGGTGATCGCGGCGCGCGGCACCAGTGACAACGCCGGCCGCTACGCCAACTATCTCCTCGGCGCAGCCGCGGGGCTGCCCGTGGCGCTGGCGACTCCGAGCCTGTACACCATCTACCAGCGGCCGCCGCGCCTGCGCAATGCCCTGGTCCTGGGCATCAGCCAGAGCGGCAAGAGTCCCGACATCGTCAGTGTCTTGGCCGAGGCGCGGCGGCAGGGCGCGTTGACCGCCGCGTTCACCAATGTGGTCGATTCGGATTTGGGGCGCCAGGCCGACCATGTGATCGATTTGTGCGCCGGGGAGGAAAAAGCGGTCGCGGCCAGCAAGACATACACCAGTTCGCTGGCCGCGGTGGCGCTGCTGGGTGCGTTGCTGGGTGATGACGCGGCCATGCGCGCCGAACTGACTGAGGTGCCGGATGCGGTGGCCGCGGCGCTGACCACCGCACCGTCCATGGCGCGGATCGCTGAGCGCTACCGCTACATGCGCGACTGCGTGGTCATCGGGCGCGGCTACAACTATGCCACCGCGTTTGAACTCGCGCTCAAGCTCAAGGAGTTGACCTACACCATCGCCGAGCCGTACAGCAGCGCCGACTTCCTCCACGGGCCGCTGGCGCTGATTGAACACGGCTTCCCCGCCATCGTCGTCGCGCCCACCGGCGTCATGCTGCCCGAGATGCGGGAGTTCATCCAGGTGTTGCGGGCGCGGGAGGCGGAACCAATTGTGATCAGCGACGATGACGCGGCGTTGGCGCTGGCACGGACGCCCATCCGTCTGCCCGCATCGTTGCCCGAGTGGTTGTCACCCATTGCGAGCATCGTGCCGGGCCAGTTGTTGGCCATGTACCTGGCCGCCGCCCGTGACTACGATCCCGACCACCCGCGCGGCCTGCGCAAGGTGACGGAGACGCGCTGAGTCGAGTGCGGTGCGGGCGTCCGCAAGGGACGATCCCTACGCCTCGCCGCCCAACGTGATCCAGCGGGCGCGGGTGAGTTTGACCAAATCCGCTACCGCCAGTTGGACCTGTGCCCCGCGCTCTCCTGCGCTGACGGCGATGGTCTCCCACTGTTTGGCGCGGTCGTCCAGGTAGATGTCGAAGCCCTTGTTGACCAACGCCAGGGGACTGATGCCGCCCGTCTGAAGACCGGTCAACTCTTCGGCCTGGGCGTGGGTGGACATGCGCACCTTCTTCTGGCCCAGCGCTTTGGCCGCCTGCTTCAGGTCCAGCGTGTCGGGGCCGGGAATGACCATGAGCATGGGTTTCTTGCCCGGCTGTTCCGCCAGGACGACCAGGGTCTTGTAGACCTGTTCCGGCGGCAGGTTGACCGCGGCGGCCACATCCACGGCGGCATGGATGCCCGCATCGTAGTCGTATTCGTGCACGTCGTAGCGGACGCGCTTGCTGTCCAGCAACCGGGTGACATTGTTCTTGAACGCCATCGCGAACTCCTCGCAATTGGGGCTGATCGTGGCCGGGCTGTGCGTGGCCGCGGCGGTGCTGCTGGTCGTCGGCTTCATCGTCGATCGCATCGCCACGGCCCGGCGCAGCGCCGAGCTCTTCGCTGCGGTCAACGATAGCGCATGGGGCACGCCCGTGGCAAGCCATGCCCCGGGGACGCGTGGGTTCGTCGCCACCGTGGAGCCGGCCCCGGAACCGTTCCGTCGCTTCGAGGTGAGCCACGAAGCCGGGCCTGTCTACAATCCACTGGCCTGGCTCTTTCCCACCACCACGCCCCGGCGTGAGTACCTCTTCTTCTTCGCCAATCTGCCCGAGCCGCCGACCCAGGAACTGGCCTGGGCGCGCCGGCGCACGCCGCCGGCCGCGCTCAGTCGCGCCCCGGATCACACGCTGTGGACGCTCCACCACCAGGACGTCATCGACGGTGAATACACGACCCGCGGCGACAATCCCAACGGTGTCAGCCATGTTTTCGTGGAGTTGCAGACGCGCTTCGGCCCGCAGATGGAGCAGGTGACCGTCTACCGCGATGACGCCTACCACGTCCGGCTGATGGTGCGGTCGGCCGCGTTGAACGGGCCTGATGTGCCGAAACTGGTGGGCCTGGTGCGCGCCATGGGACGTGCGGCCCGGTTTTGAGTGTGGGCCGATCCAATGGGGACGGTGGCGCGGTCATCTGAAGAACTGTGGGGAGAACGGCCGGGGCATCGCAGTTCGGCGGGCCAATGCAAAGCGGGGCGGTCACAAGGACCGCCCCGCCGGAACGCTACGATGTTGTGAGCGTGGCGCCTATTCCAGCGTCACGTCGATGCTGACGTTGGACGACGTGACGACCGGCAGCAACTGGTCCAGCACGGCCATCAGCGCGTCCAAATTCATGCCCTGCTCGGCCAGTGAATCCAGTTGGCCCGAGGCGGCCAGCAATTCGATGGCCGGGCCGAGCTTGCCGCCGCTCCAGTCCAGATAGGGCAGATTGTTGCCGTTGAGCGCCATTTGCAGACCCTCAGAGCCGCTGGCCACGGTGATGGATGTGACGCCCGCGTCCTTGAGCGCCGTCACGGTCTCTTCCGTCAGCTTGAGCGCATCGAAGGGCGCGCCGGTCATCTCGGTCCACTGGTCCGCGGTGATGCCGGAGACGGTCCAGTCGCCCATGGCGTCGTAGGTGACTGGGATGTGGATCTGCGGCGGCGTGCCGACTTCGCTCACAAAGGCGTCGGCGGCGGCTTGGGCCGCGGTGGCCGCTTCACTTTCGGTGGTGATGGGCAACTCTTCCACGCCCTCCGCCGGCGGAATGCGCAACACCGCGGCAAAGCCGAGATTCGTGAGCAGCGGCGCGATGTCGGCGACCACGGCCATGTCCGGGCCCATGGCGCCGGCCAACGACGCCAGCGTGGCCAGGCTATCCTTGTCCCAACTCAAGGACGGAATCTGCGCGCCGTTGACGAAGAGGGTCAGGCCGCTGGTCTGGTTGTTGACTTGCAGGTTCTGGATGTTGGCGTCCTGCAGTTGGCCGATGATGTCCGCATCCAGGGTAATCTGTTCCACCACCGACGCAGGCAACATGCCCAGCGAACTCAGCGGCACACCACCCACGCTCGGCTGGCCTTCGAGATCGTAATCGATGACCATGGCGGGCAGATCGACGACGATTTCACCTTCGCCGGCTTGACTGAGAACATCGCCGGCGCCTGGACGCGGCGCACAGCCGGCGACCAGCAAGACGGCGACAAGCAACAGCGCCACCACTGCGGAGCGTTGTCGATGAGACATACAATTCCTCCTTGATTGCGAGTATCGCTTGATTGCGAAATCGGTGGTAGGAAATTCAGTGGTATCTCAAATTGCGTGGAAATCTGGTTGTCACCAGTGGGCCGTGGCCGCCTTCACGCAATTTGTGGTATACCATCGGAGATTCAGTGTCATTATACCGATGCAGGTTATCCCTGTCTAGCCGCGATTCGGGTTCCATTCCGTTTTCGCAGTATACTGCAAAGACGTGGGCGCGCCGCCCGGCGTGAACAAGGAAAGTTCTGCTCTCTATATTCGCTGTTTATCCGTGTCCATCGGTGTTACCATCTGTGGCCCGCTCTTGTTTCTGCTGTGGACTCATCCATGTCTTAGGGAAGGAATGTTTGCATGACTGTCGCGTCGTCGCGCTGGTTTGAACCGCACACCGAGCAACTGGCCTACGGCGATCTCGTCATGCTTGTGACCGCGGACCAGAAGCGCTATCTGCTGAAACTGGCGCCCAGGCAGCGTCTGCACACCCACCAGGGCGCCTACGCCCACGATGACCTGGTGGGGCAGACGCGCGGTTCGCTGGTGCTCAGCCAGGCCGGCCAGGAAGCGCTGCTCATCGAGCCGTCCCTAGCCGACCTGATCAAGCACATCAAACGTGGCACCCAGATCATCTATCCCAAGGACGCGGCCATGCTGGTGCAGCGGCTCAACCTGCGCGCGGGCGGCACCGTGCTGGAAGCGGGGACGGGCAGCGGCGGCCTCACCATTGCGCTGGCGTGGGCAGTCGCACCCACGGGCCACGTCTACAGCTACGAGGCACGCAGCGAGAACGCGCAGGTCGCCCGACGCAACTTGGAGCGCACCAATCTGCTGCCCTATGTCACCCTGCACGAGCGCACCATCGACGACGGTTTCCTGGAGCAGGGCGCCGACGCGCTCTTCCTGGACGTGCGCGCGCCGTGGGAGCATCTGGCCCACGTGCGCACGGCGCTGCGCCCGGGTGGATCGTTCGCCGCGCTGGTGCCCACGACCAACCAGGTGGTGGATCTGCTCAACGGACTGGAGGATCACGGCTTCGGCGAGATCGCGGTGGAGGAGGTCTTCGTGCGCGCCTACAAGCCGGTGCCCGAGCGCTTACGCCCCGAGGATTCTATGGTGGCCCACACCGGGTTTCTGGTCTCCGCGCAGCACATCACCGCGCACCTGGACCCGGCCCGTTGGCAGAGCAAGGAGCGGCGGCGCTATCTGGCCCGGCGTCGTGCCGCTGCCGAGATCGAAGCCCGCAGCCGCGCTCACGAAGCGGACGCGCGCAAGTACCCACCCATGCCCTTGCCCTGATCGCCCTGCGACCGAAATGCAAAACTGGGCCACAGATGAACACTGATGAACACGGATAGAACCAGAAAATATAGATTCGAGCAGGAGATTTGAATTCGTCTGTCGAATTAAATCATTCCCGAAAAAATTTGTTCAAATCTCTGTTTTTGCTGTTTAATCCGTGTTCATCCGTGTTTATCTGTGGCTGGCCTGTTTTTTCTTTTGACTCGTTCCTGACCGCTATGTTGTTGTCCATCTATCGTCTGGTAGAAGGCGTCCAGCGTGCCACCCAACCGGTCCCAGGTGTAGTGGGCGGCGAGATGGGCGGCGGCGCGCGTGGGCATAGCCGCTTGCTCGGCCGCATCCGCCAGCAGGGCGACCACGGCCAGGCCGAACTCCTCGGGCGCCGCGCGCGCGGAGACCAGCGCGGCGGCGCCGTCCGCACCGTAGCCCTGCTGCTCGCCCACGGCCGAGGCGACCACGGGCACGCCGTTGAGCAGTGTGGTGGCCAGGCGCACGCTGCACTTGGCCTGCTGCAACAGCTCCTCCCGGGCGGGGAAGATGGCGCAGTGGACACGTGCGTAGAGATCGGTCTGCATGGCCGGCGTCACAAAGCCGAGCCACGTCACACTCGCCGCCTCTGCGCCGAGACGGTCGGCCATGGCCGCGTGGAACGGCGCATCCAGGCCGGGTTGGAGCGGCGTCCCGGCCACCAGGAGTTGCGCCTGGGGCACATGGCTCAACACCGTCTGCCAGCAGCGGGCCAGCCACGAAGGGTCCACTTCCACGAAGCGCGTGTAGTAGAGCACGCTCGGCTGCGCGTCGCGTGCCTGCACGGCCTCCGCTGCAGACACATTTTTGGCGACCGGAGGCAGCGTGACGCCGTTGGGGAGATAGTGCACGGGCGTGGCCGGGGCGTAGCTCTGGGCGCGGTTTTCCAGCCAGCGGCTGGCCGCGGTGATGCCGTCGGCGTGACGAATGCCCCACTCCTCCTGCCACGTGAGGAAGCGGCTCATGGCCGGGCCGTAGTCGTTGACCGCGTTCCAGGCCTGCTCCCAATCGTCCACGTCCAGAATGAGCATCGGGACGGACCGTCCCAGCCGCCGCTGCTGCCACAGCCACCACTGGACCAGCCCGGCGTGGGCCCGGGGCTTGACCACGTGGACGATGTCCGGCTGCCGCGCGTGGATCTCCCGCAACATGCGCCGGGTGACTATGACCGGACCGCCGCCCAGCGTCACGTTGACCAGGTCGACGCCGCCGTCCGTGCGCTGCGTCCCGGCGTCCGCCGGCGTGTCCCACGGCGGGATGATGATGGCGGCGCGGTGACCGCGTGCCACCATCTGCTGCGCCAATGGCAGCGTGCGCGCCCAGACGGTGGTCTTCTGGCCCAAGCCGAAGGGCGCGACGTAGACGATGTTCATGGCGGGATCAGTCGGTGGTGATGGCGGCGGGCCAGTCGAAAAGCGTGGCCTCAAGCTGTTGCAAGACGGCGGCTTCCCGGGCGGCCGGCTCCGTGAAGCCGAAGCGCGCCGCCAGTTGGGGCGCGTACCAGCGGTAGATGACCACCAGCGCCACTGCCTGACCGATCATGCCTTCACGCCCGGGGTCGGCGCGGTAGAGCGTGCGCTCCATGGCCTGGCGTTGGCTGGCGCCCAGGTAGCCGTTGAGATGTTCCGTGGCCGGCGGGCGGCGAATCCCATTGAGCGCGAGCATCATGGCGAGCACGGTGCGGCGCAATTCACCGATCGCTTCATCGGCCAGCAGCAACTCGGCGCGCACCAGGCGGTCACCCACCTGCGTGAGCACGTCCCAAAATGTGTGCAGCAGCGCCTCGACCGCGGCCGGTGTGGGCGCTTCCAGCGCATCGGGCCAGGTGGGCATGTCGTCAGTTCCTGTCTGTTCCATCATGGGCGCATTATAGCAAAGGGCGATTGGCGGCGGCGAATGCGTCGCACGTAGATGCGGGGTGGACTTCCCGGAAGCCCCGAGCCGTCAAGGCTCACCGCAGATCGCTTGGGGGCTTCCGGGAAGTCGACATTGCGTATGCGGCGTAAACGGGAGCCAAGTCACACCCGCATAAACGCGCAATTTGGTACAATCAGGCAGCAGAGCATGCTTCCAACCGGCCCGACTGTGCGGTACGCCACCGGCAGCCGGCGCTGTTTATCTATCCAAGAAATGAGGCTCTATGCGTAACTCGGACCCGTTCTCCGATCTGATTCGCTCCATCGAGGAGAACCTTCAGCGTGAAGGGGACGACTGGATTCCCCGGATGACCAACCGCCGCGTGAACCGCGCACCCCACAAGCAGGCGGCGGACGACGGTGGCTGTGGATTCTGATCCCGCTGCTCATCTTTCTCTTCTTCAACCGGATCCTCGGCTTTTTCACCGACTATATCTGGTACGACAGTCTCGGCTTTGCCAGCGTCTTCACGACGCGCGTCTACGCCTCGTTCGGCCTCTTTGTGACGGCGGCGTTGGTCTTCTGGCTCTTCCTGGCCGTGAACGTCTGGTTGGCCCGCCGGATGGAACCGTACGGTCTGGTGGACACGCCGTTGCAGCAGGTGGCCGATGCGTTCGGCGTGAGCGTGACCAAGGTGATCTTGATCGCGGGGGCCATACTCGCCCTCCTGTTGGGTCTGAGCGCGTCGTCCAACTGGGAGACGCTGCTGCTCTTCCTCAACCAGACCGACTTCGGGAAGATGGACCCGATCTTCATGCGTGACGCCAGCTTCTTCGTCTTCTCCCTTCCGGTCTGGGAGGCGCTGCGCGGTTGGCTGACCTTCATGGTGCTGGCGACCTTGGCCGCGACCGCGGTGGTCTACGGGGTGGGCATGCGTGGCTGGCGGTTTCGCACGCGCGTCCTTGTGCACCTGAGCGTGCTGGGCGCGCTGGTGCTGCTGCTCATCGCCTGGCAATACCGGCTGGACGCCTTCCAACTGGTCTACAGCGCGCGCGGCGCGGTCTTCGGCGCCGGCTACACCGACGTCCACGCCCAATTGCCCGCGTACAACGTGCTCTTCTTCATCACGTTGATCGCGGCGGTGCTCCTGGTCGTCTCCGCATACCTGCGCGGCGCGTGGCGCGCCATCGTCGTCGTGCTGGTGGTCTGGGCCGGCGTGGCGGTGTTGGCGGGCAATGTCTACCCCGGACTGGTGCAGCGCTTCCAGGTCAGCCCCAACGAGTTGACTCTGGAGCGGCCCTACATCGAGCATAACATCGCCTTCACCCGCTACGCCTTCGATTTGGACGAAATCCAGGTGCGCGACTTTGATGCGTCCCAGGAGTTGACCGCGGACGCGCTGCTGGACGAAGCGCCGACCGTGCGCAACATCCGCCTGTGGGACTACCGGCCGCTCTTGCAGACGTACAACCAGGTGCAGGCCCTGCGTCAATACTACGAGTTCAACGACATCGACATCGACCGCTATGTCATCGACGGCGAGCGGCGACAGATGATGGTCGCGGCCCGCGAACTGGTGCCCGACCGGCTCAACGAAAACGCGCAGACATGGGTCAACCAACGGCTGGTCTACACCCACGGCTACGGCGTGGCTGCCTCGCCCGTGGCCCAGATCACGCGCGACGGCTTGCCCGAGTTCTACCTCAAGGATCTGCCGACCCAGGGCGTCATCGACGTGACGCGGCCGCAGATCTACTTCGGCGAGCGCACCACCTCCTACGTCATCGGGCGCACGAACACACCCGAGTTCGACTATCCTCGGGGCGATGGCAACGTGACCACCCAGTTCGACGCCGACACCGGCATCAACATGACGCTGTGGCACCGGCTGCTCTTTGCCCTGCGCTTTGCCGACATCAACATCCTGCTCAACCAGGACATCAGCGCGGACAGCCAGTTGCTGTGGCGGCGTGAAATCGCGGATCGCATGCGCGAGGTCGCGCCTTTCCTCCAGTACGATCGCGATCCGTACATCGTCGTCAGCGATGACGGCCAACTCTACTGGTTCCAGGACGCGTACACCGTCACCGATCGCTTCCCCTACAGCGAGCCGTACGGACGCATCAACTACATTCGCAACCCGGTCAAGGTGGTGACCAACGCGTACGACGGCACCATGACCTTCTACATGGTCAACGAGAACGAGCCGATCCTCAACGCCTATCGCAAGATCTTCCCGGTGCTCTTCAAGCCGCTGAGCGAGATGCCGCCGGATCTGCTCGACAACGTGCGCTATCCCAATGATTTCTTTTCGGTGCAGGCTGAGGTCTACCGCACCTATCACATGACCGACGCCACCGAGTTCTATAACAAAGAGGACATGTGGGCGTGGCCCGAAGAACTCTTTGACAACGAGCCCCAGCGCATGGAGCCGTACTACGTGCTCATGGAGCTGCCGGACAGCAATGAGCTGGACTTCGTGCAGATTCTGCCCTTCACACCGGCCAACCGCGAGAACATGATCGCGTGGCTGGCGGCCCAGAACGATCCGGCCAAGTACGGCGAGAAGATCGTCTACGAATTCGGCAAGGACTCGCTCTACTTCGGCCCGCAGCAGGTGGAGGCCCGCATCGATCAGGATCCCGTGATCAGCGCCCAGTTGAGCCTGTGGAATCAGCAGGGCAGCAACGTCATCCGCGGCAACCTGTTGGTGATCCCCGTCTCCGACAGCCTGCTCTACGTGGAGCCGCTCTACTTGCAGGCAGCCAACGGCAAGATTCCCGAACTCAAACGGGTCATCCTGGCTACGGTCGACCGCGTCGTGATGGCGGAAAACCTGGGCTTGGCGCTGGCCGGCCTCTTCGGCAACGACGTGCTGGCCGACGCGGAACTGGCGGAACTGGCCGCCAATGCCCCATCCGACGGCCTGCCCGCCCCCAGCGCATTGCCGGGCGCGGAGACCGATCTGGCCGGCGTGAGCCTGGAAAACCTGATTCTGCTGGCCAATGAACAATACGGCAACGCCCAGTCCTCGCTGCGTGACGGCGACTGGACCGCCTACGGCCAGCAGATCGAGGCGCTGCAGAGTACGCTGGAGCAGCTCATGGAAGTGACGGGAGTGGCCACGCCCACGCCCGAGGCGCCTGCATCCGAAGTCGCACCGGACGCAACGCCGGCTCCCGCGGGGGAAGGCGAAGCGACCGGCGGCTGATGGACCCGCAAATCTCGGCGAAAGTGGGCCGACAGGGTGGACGAGTCTGCGACGACAAACCCGGTTTCTGCCAGAAACCGGGTTTGTGAATGGGGACACTCGCATCTCTCACGATCAATTCATATGCGTCTAAGTTGATCTTAACGATGGCGCATGAAAATAGGCTGTCATGTACAGGTAGTCAGGCCGGTGCGTGCCGACCGGGTACGCACCCAAATCAGACCGTCGTCCGTGACGGCCTGACGTTCAAATCGGTGTCAAGTCCATTTGAGGAGTACCATCTATGTCAACCGATACGCAATATGAATTGATTCCGCCGGACGGCCCCCGGCGCAGCAGCAATCGGGCGGTGCGCATTGTCAGCGGCACGCTCATCGCGCTTGCGCTGATCGTGGCCGTCATCGTGGGGCCGATGGCGTGGAGCCATGCCACCGGTACGACGCCGGCCACACCGGCGCTACAAGCTGCGCAGTTGACGCCGAGTTCGCTTCTGGATGACCAGGAAGCGCTGGCCAATCTCTATGACCAGGTGCTGCCGTCGGTCGTCAACATTCAGGTGCGGGCGCGTGCCAACAGTGCCAGCACGATCACGCCCTTCGGCCTGCCCAATAGCGAGACGCCCGACGTCTTCGGCCAGGGCTCCGGTTTTATCTATGATAATGACGGCCACATCGTGACCAACAACCACGTTGTCGATAACGCGGTCGAGGTGACCGTCGTCTTCTCCAACGGCTTCTGGGCCGATGCCGACGTCGTCGCCACCGATCCCCAGGCCGACCTGGCGGTGCTCAAGGTCACGCCGCCCGAGGGCATGGAGTGGCGTCCGCTGACGCTGGCCGCGCCGGATTCGCTGCGGGTGGGCCACCTGGTCATCGCCATCGGCAACCCCTTCGGCCTGGAAGGCACCATGACCCGTGGCATCGTCAGCGCCATCGGCCGCGGCATGCCCGTGGGCGATCTGGGGCCGACCACCTACACTTTGCCCGAAATCATCCAGACCGACGCGGCGATCAACCCGGGTAACTCGGGCGGCCCGCTGTTGGACCTGCAGGGCAACGTCGTGGGCGTGAACTTTGCCATCGAGTCGCCCGTGCGCTCCAACTCGGGCGTGGGCTTCACCATTCCGGTGTCCATTGTGCGCAGGGTCGTGCCCGAGCTGATCAAGGATGGCAAGTACGAGTACGCCTACCTGGGTCTGAGCGGTGCGTCGATTTCGCCCCAGTTGGCCAAGCAGTTGGATCTGCCCAACAACCAGACGGGCGTCTACGTCTCGACCGTCATCGACGGCGGCCCGTCGGCAGGCGCCGGACTCCAGGGCGCCACGCGCACCATCCAGACCGACACGGGTGAAGCCGGCATCGGCGGCGACATCATCACCGCCATCGACGGTGTGTCCGTGCGCCGCTTCGAGGACTTGGTCGGCTATCTGGTGACGGATGCTGCCCCCGGCCAGGAAGTGACGCTGACCATCCGGCGCGACGGCAAGTCCATGGACGTGCCGGTCACCCTGGGCGAGCGCCCGGGCCAGGCCGGTCCGGTGCTGACGACCGAGGCAAAGGGTGCAGTCAATGCCCGTGAAGCCATCGCCATCGCCACGGATCTGGCGGAGAAGGACAACTTGCTCCAGTCGTCGATTGCCCAGAAGCTGGCCACTCCCGGTGAGTTGGACGGACAGGAGACGTGGAACGTTGAACTGACCGATGAGGACGGCAACGTGGCCACCATCATCGTCGCCAAGGATAGCGGGGAAGTCCTGCAATTCGAGGTCGAGTAAGCTCGCATCGGGTCCGTCCGACGTGGACGAACGATGTAGCTAAAGCAAACAGCGGCACAGTCGATATCGACTGTGCCGCTGTTTTTGATTGGACACGATCACCCGGACGTGTGGCGCGCGGCCAAGAAACGGGTGATCTCCGCCACGAGCGCGTCCGGCTGATCCCACTGGATGCCGTGGCCCGCGCCGGGGATCAACCGCAGGCGGCAGTCAGCGATGCGTTCCTGGAGGGCAAGAGTGTCGGCGCGGGTGTTGTTGACCTCGCCTTCGCCGTTGAGCAACAGCACCGGGCAGCGGATGGCCGCGGCCTCGTCGCGACAGATGTTGCCCCCGCCGGCGTAGATCGCATGGGCCGCCCGCGCCCAACCGGCCACCAGCGGCTCGACCTGTGCGGCCCCGTGCTCGCGTGCGATCTCGGCCGCCCAATCGGGATGGGACGCGGCCCAATCGTCCGGCTCCAGCCAGCCGGTGACCGATTGCGCCATCTCCCGGAAATGACGCCCGAAACGCCCCAGGCCACCACGCCCGCCACCAGATCCGGATGGCGCGCCGCCAACAGCAGTGCGCTTTCGGCGCCGTCGCTGAACCCCATGGCCACCGCCGGGCCACACGCAAGGCGCCGGAGCAGTGCGGTCACGTCGTCTGCATCCTGTTGGTAGAAATCGGGCGGAAGGTGCGCGACGGCGGAACGCTCAAGCCGTAGCCGCGCAGGTCGGGGGCGATGGCGCGGTGATCGGTGTGCAAGACGTCCAGCAGCAGCGCCATGTGGGTCGGCGCGGCCAGTGAACCCATGCAGCAGCACCACCGGCGGCCCGGACCCCACGTCCACGTAGGCCAACGGTTGGCCGTCGGCAAGTTGGATGCGTTGGTACACGGCGTCTGACATCGTATCTTTCCTGGTGTGATTTTCTGTTCATCCCACATCATTGTAGGCTGTCACATGAAAAACGCCGCATCGCGCCCGCCCTGCTGCTGAACCTGGTCCATCGGCCGGAACGTGTTTCCATGACTGAGTCGTCATCTGTGTCGCCAACTGAGTTCTTGGCCGTTGCCGCCCTCATCCGTCGCCTGGACCCCACCTGGCGGCTGGTGCCCTGGCCGCTGGCGGCGGCGTCTCCGCGCAGGTGACGGCGCTGGACGTGCTGTTGCCCGACAGCCAACGGCGAGTACGTGCTGCCGAACACGGTCCGGCCGACGTGACCGCCAATGCCCACGTGGCCGCAGACGAGTTCCGGCTGCTGGCGCACCTGCACGCCGCCGGCCTGTCGGTGCCGAAGCCGGTTGCGTACGATGGCGCGGTGACCGGTGCGGCGTCCGCCATCGTCCTGGAACGGCTGGCCGGTGCATCCACGCCTGCGCCCGCGGACCGTCGCGGCCGCACGGCAGATGGCCGCGTTCCTGGTGCGTCTCCACGCCCTCGCCGACGTCCCCGCCTTTTTGCCCGACGCCGCCGCCCGCGTTAGCATGCGGCAGGCGAACCCCAGCACACATTGACGCCACCCTCAGCGAAGGCGAGATTCGATCCGCGCTGACGCCGGTGTGGCCGCTGCCGTCCCAGCATGCGCCGGTGCTGCTCCACGGCGACTTCTGGCCGGGCAACGTCCTGTGGCAGGACGGCCGCCTCACCGGCGTCATCGACTGGGAAGGCGCAAGCGCGTGGGGATCCCTGGCCGACGTGGCCAATGCGCACCTGGAGCTTTTGTGGGCGTGGGGACCCGCGGCCATGGCGGCGTTCACGGTCGACTACCTGGCAGCCGCTCCGGTCGACGCCGCACCTGCCCTACTGGGATCTGTGCGCAGCGCTGCGACCTGCGGGCAAGCTGTCGTCGTGGGGATTGGACGCCGCAACCGCACGCACCATGCGTGAGCAACACCGCTGGTTCGTCACCCAAGCACTGGCGAAGTTGAACAAGCCGTCACAGCGCGTGAGCGACCCTCGCGGTCGCCCGTCCGGTCGACCATGCGTCCGGTCGCCCGTGGCGGGCAGGGGCAAGCCCGCGCCCTGCGGCGAACGCGCTATTGGGTCTGCACCAACGGCAGGTAGATCTGCGGCATCTGGTCGCCGACCCGGACGGTGATGCTGTCCGTGGCCGTGTTGCCGTCGCTGTCCTCCACCGTGAGCGTGATGGTGTGCTGCCCGGTGGAGAGTCGGGCCGTCAGCCAACTGCCTGCGCCCAAGTCGCCGTCACGGCTTGACCACCAGACCAGATCGTCTTCCGGCAGCAGCCCGTCCTCCAGATCGTAGCCGGTGCCCTCCAGAATCAGCGCGCTGCCCGCGTCGATCCGGTCCGTGGCGGTGCGAATCGCGGCCGTCGGCGCTTTGCCCGTGACCGTGATGGTCTGGTCGCCCACGAAGCCGATTTCCAGACTGCCCGAGGCGGCGTAGGTCGTGTTGATGCCGTCGCTGGCCCCGACCCGGAACTGCACCTGGTTGCTGCCCGGCAGCGTGCCCAGGTCGACGTCGAAGGATTGCGCCGTCAGGTCGGTGGCGATGGGCAACCACGACGCGCCCGCGTCGATGCTGTAGTCCAGCGAGAAGAAGAGCGGGTCGTCATCCAGATCGGCCGCGTTCCACATGACCGTGACCGTGTCACTGCCCGTGAACGAGGCGTTGCCGCTGGGCTGGGTCAGGCGCACAAAGGGCTGGGACCGGCTCACAGTACGGGCGGCCAGGTCCGTGCCGGCATGGGTCAGCACCACGCCGGCCGTGCCCGCCGGGTAGGGCACAACCATGGAGAAGCCGTCCACCTCGGTCGATTGCCCGGTCTCGATGTCGTAGAACGCCAGATCGAAGCAGCGGCTGTCCAGCACGGCGTCATCGCCGTCCCGCAGCTCGATACAGTAGTCGGTGCCGATGCTGGGGTCCGGGGCGACGTCGGACCGGATGACGTAGAAGGGGTCGAGTTCCGTCTCGAGCGTGGGCGTGTAGACCAGGCCGGAGACCAGCAGCTTGGCCGTCTCCTCTGCCTCGCGCACGAGCCCGTCGGCCCCCGCGCCCGCCGCCGTCACCGTGGGCCCGAAGCCGCCCAACATGCGCACGTAGTTGAAGGGCGAAATCCAACTGGGTTCGCAGTAGGACATGAAGTCGTAGGTGGTCTCCGGGCGCAGCAACTGGAGGCGCACGGCGTCAAAGCCGGTCACGCCGATGGAGCCCAGGGGCAGGTTGGGATAGAGCGGGTAGGTGGGCTCGGGACCGCCGGGTTCGCCCACGCAATTGGGGTCCTGTTCCCGGGAACTGTTGGGCGAATGGCGCAGGCCGCGGTTGTCGAAGACGTGCCCGAGTTCGTGGGCCATGGTTTCGGCGCCACAACCGAGCGCATACCCCGTGGCGAGACGCCCGCGTCCTCCTACCCAGGCGGCATCAGCCACGCCGCAGAGCGTGCCCGGTTGCCCGCCCGCCCAGCCGTAGAGTCGGTCCGGCGGCGCACCGCCCACCCAGTTGCCTTCATGGGTCATGCGGTCCCAGAAGCGGTTGAGGGCGTTGAAGTATTGGGGATAGGTTTCGACCGTGAGCGGCACACCCAGTTGCTGGTTGAACCCGGGCTGGAAGAAGTACTCCACGTCACTGACGCCCAGGGGATAGAACTTTCGCAGATCGGTGTCGCCGGTCTGCGCAATCTCCCGGTCCACGCCGGGGCTGGCTTCCACCCAGGCGATGCGCGTCCGTTTGCCGGGGGCGAAGCTGCGCGTCACCTCGGCCGCGACATTGTTGTTTTCGTTGGACTCGGCGACGGCATTGGCCGGATCCACCTCGGCCCAGATGGCGATGCTGCCGTTGAGCAACGCCACATCCGGCACGAAATTCAGCGTGGTGCGCGCGTCGCCTTCACTGGAATTCCCCGCCAGTTGGACGGGGCCGTTGAGCGACTGCAGCGCATGGGTCACGTTCCGGCTGTCGCGAATAAAGAGGGTGGCATCCACGTTGTCCACGGTCGTCGCCCCTTGCAGCGCAACGTAGACCCGCACCAGCGCCGGTTTGCCTGCGACCAACGGAATGGCCGCGTTGATCACGGGATCGTTGTCGGCCATGAGCGCCTGGCCGATCTGCACGCGGGAGACCGAGAGATCTGCGGTCGCGCCGCCGGTTTCGGGCGTGTTGGTCGGCGTGGGTACGAGCGTGGGCGTGTTGGTGGGCAGCAGCGTGGGCGTGGGGGAGGGCGTGCTGGTGGGCTGGATCGGCGTCGCCGTGGGCGTGTTGGTGGGCGCGACCGTGGGCGTGGGCGCCGTCTGGTCGGCGTTGCACATGACCAGGCTTACGTCGTCGAAGACAATCTGGCTGTAGAAGCCGTCGTAATCCTGCGCGAGTTGAAAG
>JAWKOK010000058.1:0-31588 GCA_041391205.1 Caldilineaceae bacterium | reverse complement strand
CACCACCATCTTTGTGAGCATCACATTCTTGGCCTATCACATCGGCGCGGTACCCTCGGAAACCGAGACGGTCATCTCCCAATTAGGGCGCGCCGTCTATGGCACAGGTGTGGGCCGCTTGATCTTGCTCGGCGCAACCACACTCATCCTCATCATGGCCGCCAACACCAGCTTCGCCGATTTCCCGCGCCTTGCCGCGTTGGCCGCGTCCGACGGCTTCCTGCCGCGGCAGCTCACGTACCGCGGTTCACGCCTGGTTTTCTCCTGGGGTATCATGGTGCTGGCCCTGTTGGCCATCATGCTTCTGCTGCTCCTCCGGGCCAATACGACCCGCCTGATCCCGCTCTATGCCATTGGCGTCTTTCTCAGCTTCTCCCTCTCCCAGACGGGCATGGTCTTGCGTTGGCGGCGGGTGAGCAAGCTGCAACCAGGCGAGATCGGCCATTCGCGTCACGGCGAAATCCTCACCTATGACCGCGCATGGCGACGCAAACTCGCGGTCAACGGCATCGGCGCCACGATGACCGCCATTGTGATGGTGGTCTTCGCCACCACCAAGTTCCGCGACGGCGCGTGGATGGTCATCATTCTCATCCCGAGCCTGGTGCTGGTCTTCACCACCATTCACCGTCACTACCGGCGGGTAGCCGACCAATTGCGCCTGGATGGACAGCACTATCTTCCGCGGGTGAGCAACGTCATCACCTTGGTCATGATCGAAGACGTGCATGCCGGCACCATGCGCCTACTCAACTTCACCCAGTCGCTGGGCAACCCGTGGCGAGCCGTGCACGTCGGCATTGATCCGGAGAAGGCGGAACGGGTACGCGCCAAATGGCACGACCAGGTCGGCATCGGTGAACTCATCGTGCTCGACTCACCGTACCGCTCGTTGACCGAGCCGATCCGCACCTATATCAACGAACTGCGCGCGGCGGACCCGGGCATCTTCGTGCAATTGGTGGTGGGCCAGCTCTCCATGCCCACGTATTGGGAGCAAAGTCTGCATCGCAACACCAACGTGCTCATCGACCTGATCATGCGCGACATGGATCGCGTGGTTGTCACCAATGTACCGTATCAGATCGACTACCGCACCCGCTATCTGGCACGCCTTGACGCGGAACTGGGCGCGCACGGCGATCAGAGTGGCGGCGACGGCAGCGCCGATACGTCCGCCGCTTGACCCGTTCGGAGCAGGGCTTACAGCACCCCCGGCCGCGAACCACGATGATTGGCCCACTTGCGCCGCAGCCTCAACCATGTCACAATGCCGCGCGACGCAAGCGACCGTGCGTCATTCTTCTGCGACGGCCCATGACCATCGACCGCGAGTCCCACAACTGACAGCCCTCACTCCCGCCAAGCCCGGCTACGCCGCTGAGACCGGCGCGGCTGCGCAGCGGCGTGCGGCGTCTACCTTATGTCGCCACCGTTGCGGTGACGCTGCTCGCGCTCTTGGCCTACGATCAACTGCGACAAAACCCACGCCGCTGACCACCGGTGATGTGAACGCCATCATCACCACGGCCATGGCCGAAGCCACGCCCATGCCGCCCAGTCGGCCGAAGCGTATCAGATCATCCTGCCCTCGCTGGTCTTCATCGCGATTCAAGGCGCGCCGCCGCAGGAAGGCGGCGGCAACATCCGACATGTCGCAAGCCGATCCGGACCCGCGCTCCTGCCCACCGACGAACGCGCCGTGCCAATGCGCAAGAGGGCGATGACATCATTTTCGGCAGCGGCGTCATCATCAGCGGCGACGGCGCCATCCTGACCGCGCTGCACGTGGTCGAGTACGCCGACGAGATCCTCGTCACCTTTGCCGACGGCACCGAGGCCAAAGCCCAGATCGCGGCCGTCATGCCGGACAACGACATTGCGGTGCTGCTGCCGGACACGCTGCCCGAGACCTTCGCTCCGGCCACGCTGGGCAACCCCGGCACGCTGCGCGTGGGCGATGAAGCGTTCGTGGTCGGCAACCCGCTGGGTCTGACCGGGTCCATCGACACGGGCGTGATTTCGGGCTTCGACCGGCGCTACCGGCTGGCGAACCAGGACGCATATCTCGAGCGGCTCATCCAGTTTGACGCAGCCGTGAACATCGGCAGTTCGGGCGGACCGCTGCTCAATCGCAACGGCGAAGTGGTGGGCATCGTCGTCGGCCTGGTCAACCCCACCGCACAGGAGGCCTTCAGCGGCATCGGCTTCGCCGTGCGCATCGATCAAGCCGTCGCGGCTGCGGGCGCACCGGAACCTATAGAAAAAGGAGCGCATGGAGACAGGACAGAGCTTCGACACCAAGAAACCCATGGAGCGGGTGCTCTACGAGGTCAAGAAGATCATCGTGGGGCAGGACATTTTGCTGGAACGGCTGATGGTGGCGCTGTTGGCCCGGGGCCATTCTGGTGGAAGGCGTGCCCGGGCTGGCCAAGACCATGGCCGTGAAGACGCTGGCCGAGGCCATCGGCGGCCAGTTCCAGCGCATCCAGTTCACGCCCGACCTGGTGCCCGCGGACCTCATCGGCGCGCATCTACAACCAGAAGACGGGCGACTTCAACACGTCGCTCGGGCCGGTCTTCACCAACTTGCTCCTGGCCGACGAGATCAACCGGGCGCCGGCCTTGGTGCAGGTGCGCTGCTCGAGGTGATGCAGGAGCGCCAGGTGACCATCGGCCGCGACACCCACAAGGTGCCCAATCCCTTCCTGGTCATGGCCACCCAGAACCCCATCGAGTCCGAAGGCACCTACCACTGCCCGAGGCTCAGGTGGACCGTTTCATGCTCAAGGTGCTGGTGGGCTACCCCAGCGTGACCGAGGAGTTCGTCATCGTCGAACGGATGACGGGCGCGGTGCAGGCCATCCAGCGGGTGCTCGACCCGGAGCAACTGCTCGCGCTCCAGCAGGAGACGGCCAACGTCTACGTGGACCCGGCCATTATCGAGTACGCAGTCAAGCTGGTCAACGCCACGCGGCAACCGGCCTTGGTGGGCGAAGGCGATCTGGCGCCGTTCGTCCTCTTCGGGGCCAGCCCGCGCGCCTCCATCAACCTGATCCTGGCCGGGCGCGCCATGGCCTACATGCGCGGCCGCGCCTACGCCCTGCCCCAAGACGTGCGCGACATCGCCACCGACGTCATCCGCCACCGCCTGGTGCTCTCCTACGAAGCCCTGGCCGACAACGTCACCGCCGACGCCATTTTGGACCGGATTCTCAACGCGATTCCGCTGCCGGAGGTCTCCTTCAGTGACCGCAACCCCTTCGTCCGGCGCAGCCACGCCTGAACGGATCCTGCGCCGCTTGGAATGGCGTGTGATCCGCCACCTGGACGGACTTTTTCAGGGCGACTACCGCACGCTCTTCTACGGCACAGGCATCGACTTTGCGGACCTGCGCGAATACCAACCCAACGACGACATCCGGCACATCGACTGGAACGTGACGGCGCGCATGAACAGCCCCTACGTGCGCCAGTACGTGGAGGACCGGGAGATCACCGCGTGGTTTCTCATCGACCGCAGCCCGTCCATGACCTTCGGCCCCCAGGAGCGGCCCAAGGAGCAGGTGCTCATCGACTTCGTGGGCACGCTGGCGCGCCTGTTGAGCCGCAACGGCAACCGCATGGGCGCCATCCTCTACAACAACCGGGTCGAGCGCACCATCCCGCCGCTGAGTGGGCGCAACCAGGTGCTGCGCCTGATCCGCGACTTGCAGCGCCCGGGAACGCCGCCCCGGGGCGCGGCCACCAACCTGGCCGATCTGCTCAACGCGGGGCTGAACACCTTTAAGCGCCGCGCCCTGGTCTTCGTGCTGTCGGACTTCATCAGCGAGCCGGGCTGGGAGCGACCGCTGGCTCTGCTCAACCGGCGGCATGAGCTGATCGCGGTGCGCCTGTGGGATCCCCGGGAGGAGACGCTGCCCAACGTGGGCATGCTGGTGGTGGAGGACGCAGAGACCGGCGAGCATCTCTACATCGACACCGGCGACCCGGCCTTTCGCCGCCGCTTCCAGGCTGTGACGGCGGAGCGCAAGGCGACCTTGCAGGCGCAGATCAAGCAGGCGGGCGTCGACCTCTTTTCCATCTCCACCGAAGAGCCGTTGACCGAGGCCATCGTGCGCATGGCCACGTTGCGCAAGCGCAGGCGCGCATGACCGAGTTCATCCGCTTTCTCTGGCCGCTGCTGCTGTTGACGCTGCTGAGCGTGCCGCTGCTCGCGTGGCTCTATGTGCGCACGTGGCGCCGGCGCCGGGCGGCCACGGTGGATCTCGGCCCCTTCGGCGTGCTCCAGAACGCGCAGGGCGCGGCCATGGGGCGCCGCCGTCACGTGCCGCCCGCGCTCTATCTGGCCGGGCTGGCCATGCTCTGCCTGGCCGCGGCCCGCCCCGAGATGATGGTGAGTCTGCCCCGCATCGAAGGCACGGTGGTGCTGGCCTTCGACACGTCCAACAGCATGACGGCCGACGATCTGGCGCCGACGCGCATGGACGCGGCCAAGGAAGCGGCCCAACTTTTTGTGGAGAACCAGCCGAGCACCGTGCGTGTCGGCGTGGTGGCCTTCAGCAACGGCGGCCTGATCGTGCAGCAGCCCACCAACGACCCGGCCGAGGTGGGCAACGCGATCCAGCGGCTGTCGGCCGAAGGCGGCACGTCGCTGGGGCAGGGCATCTTCACCTCGCTCAACGCCATCGCTGGGGAACGGCTGGTGTTGAACGAAGACGCGGTGGACCCGGACTCCGGCACGATTTTGGTGGAGAACCTGGGTATCGGCGCCTTCCCGTCGGCCGTGATCCTGCTGCTCACCGACGGCGAGAATACGGGCAACCCGGACCCGCTCAACATCGCGCAAGTGGCCGCGGAGGCGGGCGTGCGCGTCTACACCGTCGGCGTGGGCAGCGAAGAGGGCGCGCAGGTGGAGATCGACGGCTTCTCCCTGGTCACGCGTCTCGACGAGCCGCTGCTCCAGGAGATCGCCAGTGTGACCAACGGCGCCTACTACCGGGCCGACGACACGCAAGCGCTGCGCGACATCTACCAGAACGTGGACCTGCAACTGACCGTCCGCGCCGAGATGATGGAGGTCACCGCGCTCTTCGCGGGCGTGGGTCTGCTCTTTCTCCTCGCCGGCGGCGTCCTGTCCATGCTCTGGTTCGGACGCATTCCGTAGTAAAGGGGGAGACATGGCTTGGCTGTGGCCCTGGAACTTGTTGTTGTTGCTGCTGGTGCCGGCGGGCATCGCGGCGTATATCTGGATGCTCAAGCGCCGGCAACGTTTCACCGTGCGCTATTCCAACTTGGCGTTGCTGCGCGCGGCCATGCCGCGCCGCACGCGCTGGCGGCGGCATCTGCCCTTTGCGCTCTTCATGCTGGCCGTCACCGGGCTGATCACCGCGTTCGGTCGCCCCGTGGCCGAGGTAACGGTGCCCATGAACCGGGCCACCATCATCCTGGCCATGGACGTCTCGCGCAGCATGTGCGCCACCGACGTGCCGCCCAACCGGCTCACCGTGGCCCAGGACGCGGCCCGCGCCTTCGTGGAGGACCAGAGCGACGGCACCCAGATCGGCATCGTCGCCTTCACCGGGCTGGCTGAGATCGTGGTGGCGCCCACCACCGACAAGGACGATCTGCTGGCGGCCATCGACAACTTTACCACCGCGTTCGGCACCGCCATCGGCAGTGCGGTGCTCAAGTCCATCGACGCCATCGCCGAGATCAACGAGAACGTGGCGCCCAGCGGCGTCAACCTGCGCGCCGGGCTGACCGAGGATGAGTTGGCGACGCTGGACAACGTGGAGGAGGTCTACCAGCCGGATATCATCGTGCTGCTCACCGACGGGGCCAACAGCCGCGGGCCCTTGCCGTTGGCGGCGGCGCAACAGGCTGCGGACCGCCGCGTGCGCGTCTACACCATCGGCTTCGGCACCACCAATCCCGGCGAGATGTCCTGCACGCGCGAGCAACTGGGCAGCGACGTCTTCGGGCGGGGCGGCGGCGGCTTCCCCGGCGGTGATTTCGACCGGGGCGGCGGTGGCGGCGGCTTCCGACGTTTCATCGTGCTGGACGAACCGACCCTGCGCGGCATGGCCGAAATGACCGGCGGTGAATACTTCGAGGCCGAAAACGCCGAGCAACTGCTGGACGTCTTCCTCAGCCTGCCCACATACGTCACGCTGCAGAAGGAATCCATCGAGATCAGCGCCTTCTTCTCCATCTTCGGCGCCCTCATCGCCGTGACGGGTGTGGTGCTGGGGATGAAGTGGAATCGGTTTCCGTGAAACGTGATGCGTGATGCGTGAAACGTGATACGTGATACGAAACGTGATATGTGAGCGATAGGAGACTGAGAGATTACAGGATGGCGTGCATACGACCTCATCTCTCTACATCGCACCTCACCCTTCACGCATCACGTTTCACGCATCACGCATCCACCCCATACAACGCCCCAAACTTACCTCCGCAAATAGCCGAGGTAGGGCGCCAGATCGAGGCCGCCGCCGGTGACACGCGCCAGGAGTTCGTTGGCGGTGTATTTGCGCCCGGGCGTAGATGTTGGTGCGCAGCCAGGTGTGGAGCGTGTCGAATTGACCGGCGCGAATCTGGTCGGGAATCTCGGGATGTGCGGCCAGCGCGGCGGCGTAGAACTGGGAGGCCATGATGGTGCCCAGGGTGTAGCCCTGGAACGCGCCGCCGATGAGACCGCCGTACCAATGCACGTCCTGGAGCACGCCGTCCACGTCGCTGGGCGCATGCACACCCAGGCTCGCCTGGTAACGCTCGTGCCAGGCCGCGGGCAAGTCGGCCACGGCCAGACGCCCCTCCAGCAGGTCGAGTTCCAGCCCGAAGCGGATGAGCACGTGCAGGTTGTAGGTCACCTCGTCGGACTCGGTGCGGATGAGCGAGCGGCGCACCGTGTTGACCGCGCCGTAGATCGTGTCCACGTCCACCCCGGCCAGTTGCTCGGGGAAATAGCCCTGCAACGTGGGCAGGAAGTGCTCCCAAAAGCCCCGGCTACGCCCCACCAGGTTCTCCCAAAGTCGGGACTGGCTCTCGTGGATGCCCGACGACGTGCCGCTGTCCACGGGCGTGCCGCGCCACGTGTCGGCCGTCCCCATCTCGTAGAGGGCGTGGCCGCACTCGTGCACCGAGCTGTAGAGCAGCCCGTCCAGCCGGTGCTCGTCCACGCGCGTGGTGACGCGGTTGTCGTCGTGGCCCAGGCGGATCATGAACGGGTGGTGGGTCTTGTCCTGGCGCCCGCGGTCGAAGTCGTAGCCCAGTTGCGCGAGCACCTCCAGGCTGAACGCCCACTGCCCGGCCTCGGGGTAGTATTTGCCCAGGATCGCATCATCGGGGCCGTCCCGCTCCACAATGGCCTGGACCAGCGGCACCAGTTCGGCTTCCAGTTCGGCGAAGACCGGCTGGATGTCGGCCACGGTCATGCCCCGGTCCGCGCTGTCGATGAGCGGATCGGCGATGTGGGCGTAGCCCGGGAAGTACTCTGCGTAGCGGCGACTCAAGTCCAGCGTCTTCTCCAGATACGGCTGGACCGCCGCGAAATCATTGGCCGGGCGCGCCTTGGCCCAGGCCACGTACGAGTGACCGGTGTGGGCCGCCAGTTCGGCCATGAACGGACCGGGGACGCGCGTGGCGCGGTCGAAGTCGTAGCGTGCTACATCGATGAGGGCGCGCACATCGTCGTCGGGCGGCAGTTGTTCGGCGTAGGGCGCAAGTTTGTCCAGCAGCCGGCCCAACGCCGGGCTGGTCTGCTTTTCGTGGATGGCGGCGGCCATGGTGGCCAGTTGGCTGCTGCGCCCGTCGCCGGCCTTGGGCGGCAGATAGGTGGCCTGATCCCAGTAGAGCAGCGCTTCGATCCCGCGCAGATCGGAGATCTCGGCCAGCAGCGTGCGCAGTTCCTGGAGTTCGGTTGGTGCTGTCATCGTCGACATCCTTTGCTTGAAGAGTCGGGGGTCACGGCCACGTAGCCCGCCGGATGCGGACCACCGCGACACCGTTGGGTTGAGAAAAACGTTGATTCCTATGGAACCTGTCCATTTTGCCACGAATGCCGGGGTTTTTCCCAAGCCGCGCCCAAAGAATTGACGCACACTCGCTCCAGTCAATGCCCCCGCAGTGTGGCAGCGACGGCCAATTGATACGGTTGGGCGCATGTGTTCCAGCGTTCACAAACAACCGGAATCTTTGGCGTTCACTCGGCACACCAGTTATAATGGCTGGAAACCAATTCACTGTTCGGAATGCAGCATGGCAGCGCATATGGCGGATGTTGTGCTGGTTGTCCAGGAGGCGAAGATGAGCGAGCAAGTAGAGTCCAAGGCCACGGAAGAGGAAGCCATCGCAGCGGCGGAAGAAGCTGTTGAGGCTACAATCGAAGCCGCTGATGCGGTCGCTGATGCGGCCGCTGATGCGGTTGAAGAAGACGTTGCCGAGATTACGGCTGACGCTGCGGCAGAGGTTGCAGAGGTCGAAGCAGCCGCGGAAGAAGCAGTGGCCGAGATCGTAGAAGAAGCTGCCGAAATCGAGGCGAGCGTCGAAGAAGCAGTGGCCGACGCTGTGGAGGAAGCCGCCGAGATCGAAGAGAGCGTCGAAGAAGCGGTGGCCGAGGCCATCGATGAAGGTGTCGACGACGAAACCGTTGCCGAAATGATCGACGCCGCCGCGGAGATTGAAGAAGCCGCGGAAGAGAGCGTCGCTGAAGTGATTGCCGAAGCGGACGCGGTGGAAGAAGTGGTCGAAGAGGCTGCGGCTGAGGCCGCGGCTGAGGCCATCGCCGAAGTGGTTGCTGAGGCTGAAGCCGTCGAGGAAGTCGCGGTTGAAGCCGTCGAAGAAGCGGTGGCAGAGGCCGAGGCCGTGGAAGAAATCGCCGCCGAGGCCGTGGAAGAAGCCGTTGCCGAAGCTGCCGTCGTGGAAGAAGCGGTGGAAGAGGCTGCCGCTGAAGCCGTGGAAGAAGCCGTTGCCGAGGTTGCGGCCGCAGCCGAGACGGGCAGCGATGACGGTGCGGCGGCGACCGAGACCGACGATGAATCCGGCCGCGTGGTGCGCGTGCTCAGCGTGGGCATGGAAGTGGACGGCACCGTCAAGCGCATCACCGACTTCGGCGCCTTCGTGGACATCGGCGTCGGCCGCGACGGCCTGATCCACATTTCCGAGCTGTCCGTGCGCCGGGTCGCCAAGGTCAGCGACGTGCTCAAGGAAGGCCAGGAAGTCAAGGCCTGGATCAAGCAGTTGGACCGCGAACGCAACCGCATCAGCCTCACGCTCATCCCGCCGGGTGTCGTCACCATTCGCGACCTGGAGAAGGGCGACCTGGTCAACGGCACCGTGACGCGCATCGTGCCCTACGGCGCCTTTGTAGACATCGGCGTGGGCCGGGATGCGCTGCTGCACATCCGCGAGATGGCCGAAGGCTATGTCAAGCGCCCCGAAGACGTGGTCCAGGTGGGCGAAGAACTGGAAGCGCATCATCGACCTGAGCAGGCGCCGCGGGCGCATCGACCTGAGCATCAAGGGGCTGCGACCCGAGCCGGAAGCGGCCGCGCCGGTGGAAGAAGCCACGGCCGCCGCCGGATGAGGACGAGGAACTCGAGGATCCCTTCGCCGACGTCGAGGTGCTGTCGCCCATTGAGCTCGCCTTCCAGAAGGCCATGGCCGAGAACGAGGACGATGTGACCGGCATGCGCAGGAAGAAGGGCAAGGGCCTGCCGAGCCGAACAACGGGCCATCCAGGACGAGATCATCGCCCGCACCCTGGAAGGTCGCGAGTAGTCATCCACGTTTGTAGATAGGCCGCCGGCGCAGCAATTGCTGCTGCCGGCGGCTTTTTTGTTGACGGCGTCTCCCGCTCCGCAGGTCCGTCCCCCCTGACGCCGTCTCTCCTGAAGACCGTCTCTGTGCTGCAATGCCGTCATGGACATGCAAGGAAAAGTGGCGCTGGTCACCGGCGGCGCCCGGCGCATCGGGCGCGCCATCACGTTGATGCTGGCCCAGGCGGCGCGCACGTGGCCGTCAATTATCACCAGTCCGCTGAAGCGGCCTAGCACACCGTGGACGACGCGCGTGCCTGCGGCGTGGACGCAGCCAAGTACCAGTGCGACATCCGCGACGCCGAGGCGGTGACGGCCATGGCCGCCGCGGTGACGGCGGCCTGGCCCGCCGGACATTCTGGTCAACAGTGCGGGCCTCTTCCAGGTGACGCGCCTGCCCACCGAGGATGTGGCCACCTGGACGCGTGGTCGACACGTCGATCCACGGCACGTTCTTCGTCACCAACGTGCTTGCGCCCAGCATGCTCGCCAGCGGAACGGGCGTCATCGTCAATGTGTTGGACACCAGCATCGACGCTGTGGCGTCACTTCTCGGCCCATGCCGCGGGCAAGGCGGGCATGGAGGCGTTGACCCGCCAGTTCGCCCTGGAATTTGCGCCCGCCGTGCGCGTCAACGCGGTGGTGCTGGGCATGGTGCTGCCGCCCGCAGGCCACACCCAGGCGAAGCTCGACCGGGCCGCGGCGCGCACGCTCCTGGGCCGCATCGGCACGCCCGACGATGCGACTCAAGCCGTCCGCTATCTCATCGAAGCGGACTACGTCACCGGAGAGTGCTTGCGCGTGGACGGCGGCGAGCGCTACGGGCCCCGACCGATATGAGCGTCGAACTCACCCAGCAGAGGAGGCAGCATGATCGTTGACCGCAACCAACTGGAAGAACGGGAAGCCGCGTGGCTGGCGCCCTACGCCATGCACAGCCGCGACACCCGCGGCCGCGTCACCCCCGAGGAAGAGCACCCGTACCGCACCTGTTATCAGCGCGACCGGGACCGCATCATCCACACGACACCCTTTCGCCGGCTGGAGTACAAGACCCAGGTCTTCGTCTACTCCGAGGGCGACCACTATCGCAACCGGCTCACCCACAGCATCGAAGTGTCACAGATCGGGCGCACGTTGGCGCGCACGCTGGCCGGCAACGAGGATCTGGCCGAAGCCATCTGCCTGGCCCATGACCTGGGCCATCCGCCCTTCGGCCACGTGGGCGAAGACACGCTCAACGCGCTCATGCAGGATCACGGCGGCTTCGACCATCAACGCCAAACCTATCGCATTTTGACCGAGTTGGAGCATCGCTATCCGGAGTACGCGGGGCTAAATCTGACCTACGAAGTACGCGAGGGGGTGGTGAAGCACGACACCGATTACGATGTGACCGACGCGCGCAACTATGCGCCGGAGGAGCGGGGCACCTTGGAGTGCCAGTTGGCGAATCTGGCGGACGAAATCGCGTACAACACGAGCGATCTGGACGACGGGCTGCGCAGCAGCATTTTGAGCCCGGACGAGGTGAACCGGCTGGACATCGCCGGGGTGGCGTGGGCGAGCCTGGGCTACGGCACGCCGGGGGACTTACGCTCCGACATCATCCGCCACCAGTTCATTCGCCGCTGATCGGCTTGCAGGTGACGGATGTGCTCAGCACGACCGAGGCTGGCCATCGGCGCGTGGCATTCGCACGCTGGACTGATCTGCGCCGGTGCGATCACAACGTGGCGACCTATTCGGCGGAGTTTGCCCGTCTCAATCGCGAGTTGAAGGCGTTTCTCTACGCCAGCTTCTATCGCAACTACCGGGTCATGCGCATGGCCAACAAGGCAGAGCGGCTGTTGACCCCAGCTATTCGACGCCTATGTCACAAAGCCGCTACAGTTGCCGCCGTCGGTCCAGACGCGTGTGCAAAGCGGAGAGGTGCCACTGGAGCGCGCCGTCTGCGACTACCTGGCCGGCATGACCGACCGCTACGCCATCCAGGAGCACAAACGCCTCTTCGACCCGGAGGAGCGAGGCGTAGTTTCTTGTGGCGTAAGTACCACGACGGAAATTCGACATCTCTATCTGCGGTGGGAACCAGGGGTCCATTTCCGCCGGGATTTACGCGGCCGAAACGTTGCCAATATCAGCGCCGGCGCAGCACGGTCATGGCGATTTCCAGCGTGCGGAAGACGCCGGTGGCGGTGTCGTCACCGCTGTTGGCATCGAAGAAGGCCGCCTCTTTGACCAGGCAGTCGAGCGCAGATAGCCGCCTTCCAGTTGGAAGCGAAGATTGGAGTTCGGGCTGAAGCAGGTCGAACGACTCGCGCTCGCCGCCGAAAATCTTGGCCATGTCGCGCGCGATCACCTGGGGGCTGACCAGCACGGCCGTCTTGGTCTCCAGCTTGCGCTCGTCGGTCTTGTCGAAGAGCCACACATCCAGCGCCACCACATTCTCGGGGTTGTTCTGCGGGATCCCCGTTCTTCATGTTGACGCCCATGCCGCATTCGCCGATGTAGGCGCCGCCCTCGGCATCCATGATGTTGAACGAAGCGTCGTAGTCGGGGTCACCGTGGTCGTAACGCACCGTGTACTCGCCCAGCACGCGGCCGGTGCTGCGCTTGCCTGCGCCGGCTGCCAGAGCGGCAGCGGCCGAGTCGCCTCTGAACCGGTGGTCTTGCCGGAGGTCTTCTGCAACATCTTCGTCATCAAAGGTTTCATCATCGAAGTCGTTCTCATCCAAGTCACCGTCACGCGAGAACCGTCGTCAGTGACGTCGTCCTCGGCAAAATCATCCTCCGCAAAGTCGTCGTCGTCCTCATCGTCGGGGGCGACGACGTAACGGCGATCCTCGTCGGCGGCGTCGGTGTATCGGCGCCGTGCCTGCGCTGACGGCGTCCGAACGCTCCTCTTCAAGGCATAGGCCTCCGCATCGGCGTCAGACGCGGTGGGTGTCGACGGCCGGTCGTCGCTGCGCGTATGCGTCGATTTCCCGGCCGGCATCGCTGTAGTCCACGTCCACCGGCGCGGCCGTCGCGTACGTTTCGCGCTCCTCCGCGTCGAAGCCGGCGTCCTCGTCGGCGGGAGCGGACGACTCTTGCGCCTGGGACGCAGCCAGCAGCCGGCGGATCACCAGGATGCCGCCGGCGATGAGGAGCAGGCCCGTCAACATCACCAGCAGCCACCGTGCCCAGCTGATCGGCGGGCGCCGGTTCAGCCAGATCCCGGCACGGGCGTTATGTCAGAATTTCTCTTGGGCCGGCGCCGTGGGCGGTACAGCAGAAGGAGACGCTGTGGCGGCGCAGCGGCCTCGGGCGCAGCCTCCAGTTGCAGTTGTAGCGCTGGCCAGTTCGTTCATGTTGTTGATGCGCACACCCGCATCGCGCCGCCGGTTCTCGGCGTACCAGAGGCTGCGCATCCTCGATGGCCGCCGCGACGTCCGGCGCGCCAGTAACGCCGTTGCTGCGCCACCGTAACCGCCTGCTCGTTGCGCGCAACCACATACGCATCGGCCACGCTGCTGATGTAGTCGGCGCCGCGCGGCCCTGGTCAAGATCGGGCGGGAGCGCACCGGTCCACTCCGGCGGGCCAGAGCACCCAGCCGATGAGCAGACCGAGCACCAGACCGAGCACGGCGCCGATGAGCGCAGTGACCCAACCGGGTAGACCGGAACCGCCGGATGGTGCATCGTAGTCGTCTTGAGGCGGTGTCCCCGACACGTACTCACGAAGTCTGTCGAGGAAGGATTGCGGACCCGACATCTGGTCTCCTTGCGCGGTCTGGCGAAGTTGCCTGTCGTTTACAGCAGGTCGGTGCGATTGTGGGTGCGCAGCTGCTCAACCACGTCACGCACGCTCTGCATCTGGTTGTGGTGGCCGATGAGCAGCGCGTCGCCGGTGTCGACGACCACCAGGTCATCCACGCCCACCAGCGCCACCAACTTGTCGCCGCAGTAGACGATGTTGTTGCGGCTGTCCACGGCCACGGTGGCCGTCTGCGCCGACCGGTTGCCCATGGCGTCGGGCATGAGGATCGACTCCAGCGCATCCCAACTGCCCACGTCGTTCCACCCGGCGCGCAGCGGCACCACGGCCACACGCTCGGCATGTTCCATGATGCCGTAGTCAATGCTGATGCTCGGCATCTCTTCCCACGCGGCCGCCAACACGCCGGTGGCGTCATCCCCGTCCAGCCCGGCGTCGATGGTCTGGAGCAGCGCATGGACTTCGGGCAACTGGCGCCGGAATTCCTCCAGCAGACAGTTGACCTGCGCCACGAAGATGCCGCCGTTCCAGAAGAACTTGCCCGTGGCCAAAAATCGCACCGCGGTGTCGAGATCGGGCTTCTCGTGAAAGCCCGCCACATGGTAGACCGGCAGGTCGTCATGGTCAAAACCGTCGACCACCGCGCCGTGCTGAATGTAGCCGTAGCCGGTGTGGGGTGCGTGCGGCTCAATGCCCAGGGTGACGATGTAGCCCGACGCCGCCGCGGCCACCGCCTTGTCCAGCGCGGCCTGGAGCGCACGATCCACGTAGACGATCACGTGGTCGGCGGGCAGAATGACGACCACGCCTTCCGGGTCGCGCCGCTGCAGGTGGAGGCACGCCAGCCCGATGGCCGGGAGCGGTGTTGCGGCCACTGGGTTCGACCAGCACGTTGGCCGCCGGCACGGTCGGCAGTTGCTGCGTCGTCAGTTCGCGATAGCGCTCGCCGGTGAGGATGTAGACGTCGTCGGGTGTGACCATGCCGTCGAGCCGCGCCAGGGTGTCCTGGATCATGGTCTGGCCGTCACCGGTGATGTCGGCGAACTGTTTGGGTTGCGATTGGCGACTGCGCGGCCACAGGCGCGTCCCCACGCCGCCGGCCAAAATTGCCGCATAGACTGTCATCGGTTTGCTCCTTTGCGCCGATGGTGATGTCCTGATCTGTTCACGCTTGCACGTAGGACATGAAACCATGACGCACCAATCCTTCAACTCCAACGTGGTGAGTACGCCGGTCAATACGCCGGGATTGAGCGCCAGATCTCCGGGCCAGATCGTCCACGTGCTGGGGAATCATGTTCAGACGCTCCAGCACTCGTGCTTCCAGCGGGTCGGACGGCATCGTCCGCCGCACTTCGGCCAACTCTCGTTTGCGGTCCAGATCCAGTTGCGCCAACAGGTCATCGATGGAGAGCAGCGGCGTGGCTCCATCCTGAATCAAACGGTTACAACCTACGCTGCCGGGGTGCAAAATGCTGCCCGGCACGGCAAAAACTTCTCGGCCCTGGTCGGCGGCAAACTCGGCCGTGATCAACGCACCGCTGCGCGTGCCCGCTTCCACAATCACCACACACGTGCTCAGCCCGCTGATGATGCGGTTGCGCGGCGGAAAGTTGCGTGGCTCCGGCCGTGTGCCCAGCGGATAGTCGCTGACCAGCACGCACCTTGCTGCCGGATGGCGGCGGCCAAGTTGCGGTTCTGCGCCGGGTAGACCTGATCCAGGCCACAGCCGAGCACGGCAATGGTGCGGCCGCCGGCGTCGATGGCCGCCTGGTGCGCCGTGGTGTCGATGCCGAGCGCCAGGCCGCTGACCACCGTCACCTCATTGCGGGCCAACTCGGTGGCCAGCCGGTGCGCCACTTCGCGGCCGTAGACGCTGGCCCGCCGCGTGCCCACGATGGCCACCGCCCACTGGTCACGCGCCACCAACGTACCGTCCACGTAGAGCACCGGCGGCGCACCGGACACATTGCGCAGGTTCTGCGGGTAGGCCTCGTCGTCCCAGGTGACGCAGTCGAGTCCGCGTCGCTCCACATTGCGCCACAGCTTGGCCGGGTCGCTGGTCCGGCGCGCCTGGACGAGATTGGTCAGGGACCGGCGGTCCAGGCCGGCGGCGGCGAGCTCCTCACGCGGCGCGGTCCACACGGCTTCGGCGCTGCCGAAGCGGTCGAGCAGCGCCGTGAGACGGGCCGGGCCGATGCCGCTGACACTGCTCAATGCCACCCAAAATGCTTTCTCGTTCACCATGACCTCGCTGGGGGATGGGCTGTCGTCAGGTTGGGTTAATCGTCAATCAGCCCCGGTGGCAGGGAGACGGTCATGACACCGTTGTCGATGTCCACGTCCAGCACGACGGAGGCCACGGCGGGCAACAACAGTTCGCGCACGCCGAGCTCGGGCGTGGGCTTGACCAGGTAGACGTCGTTGGCGCCGGTGACGAGCACATCCTGCAGCTCGCCCAGCACCGTGCCCTCTTCATCCTTGACGGTCAGCCCCACCAGGTCGTGGATCCAGTAGGTGTCTTCTTCCAGGTCGGCCGCTTCGCTCTCGGGCACAAAGAGCCAGTTGCCGCGCAGGGACTCGGCCGTGTCGCGATCGGTCACGCCCTCCAGGCGCAGCAGCATATGGCCCTTGTGCGGGCGCGCACCCACCACCGTCACCGGCACGAGTTCTTCGCCCATGTAGAGCACGGCTCCGGGTGTGAAACGCTCGGGAAAGTCGGTGTGGAGCTCGACTTTCACCTCGCCGCCCAGGCCGTGCACATTGACGATCACGCCGACCGCGAGGTGCTGGTCGGGCACGATGACTTCGCGATTGCGGTATTGGTAACTGTTGCGCTTGTGCGGTGTTTGCTTAGGACTCAAGAGGTGTCCGCCGGGATTTATTCGTTCATTTCGACGCAAATACCATGGCGGAAAATCGGCACTTGTACCACAGGTAGAAACCGTGGGGCCATTTCCGCCGGGATTTACTGGCACATTTCGGCGCAAATACCACGGCGGAAATTCGACTTCCCAACACTTGGTAGGATCTGTCGGTTCACTTCCGCCGGGATTTACTAATCGATCTCGAGGATGACGTCACGGTCGCTTTGGCGCGTGGAGACGTCGAGCAGCGTGCGCATGGCATTGGCCACGCGCCCGTTGCGACCGATGACGCGGCCGGTGTCGTCCGGGGCGACGCGCAGCTTGAGGATGGTCGTGCGCCGGGTTTCTTTGCGGTAAACACGCACGGCCTGCGGCTCTTCCACCAGCGCCTCGGCGATGAACTGAACTAACTCTTCCATGAACGTCCTCCCAGAAATGGACAGACCGGCGGTTCACTGCACAGAGCAAGGGCAATCCACAGATGGACACAGATAAACACGGATAGAACAGCAAAACACAGATTCAGTATTTCACGATTTGTCGTGATGACTTTCGTCATTCCAGAGTGAAAGCACGACTGAAGTCGTCACTACGGCTAGAATCGTGAACTACTGAGATTTGAATTCGAATCCTCTGTGTTTATCTGCGTTCATCTGTGGCTGCTTGCATTGCAGCCACGCGCCGGGATCAGATCGACGTTTTCGGCCTGGCGTTAGGCGCCTTCCGCAACCGGCTCAGCAGCCGCCGGCTCTTCGGCAGGCGCTTCGGCGGCAACGGGTGCTGCTTCGTCGGCCAGCGGAATCGCCTTGCCGTTCTCGTCCAGCAAGTTATGGTTGCGCAGCAGACGCGCCACCGCCTCGGTGGGCTGCGCCCCGACACTCAACCAGTGCGCCGCGCGGTCAACCTGAAGCGTCACGGTCTCCGGCTCGGTCAGCGGGTTGTAGGTGCCGATGGTCTCGATAAAGCGGCCATCGCGCGGTGAGCGCTTGTCAGCCACGACGATGCGATAGAACGGCTTCTTCTTGGCGCCCATGCGGCGCAGGCGAATACGAACCACGTGTTGTTTCTCCTTTAAGTCACAATCGAAAATGCTTCGTTTGAAAAGAGGTTTCGGCTAATTCATATTGAACATCTTCATCACGTCAGACATGGCGCCCCGGGCGCGGCGACCGCCTTTGCCCTTTTTGCCGCCGCCCATGATGCCCATCTGTTTCATCATCTTCTGCATTTCGCGGAACTGCTTGATCAGCGTGTTCACATCCTGCACGGTGGTGCCGCTGCCCGTGGCAATGCGCCGGCGCCGGCTGCCGTTGAGAATGTCGGGACTGCGCCGCTCCTGCGCCGTCATGCTGTTGATGATGGCCTCGGTGCGCTTGAGGCTGTCCTCCGCCATGTTGGGATCGACATCCTTCATCATGCGGTTGGCCCCGGGCAACATGGACAGAATGTCGGTAAGCGGGCCGAGCTTTTTCACCTGGCGCAACTGATCCAGGAAATCCTCAAAGTCGAACTGGCCCTCGTCCAGCTTGCGTTGCATGGACGCGGCCTCATCTTCCGAGATCGAGTCCTGCGCGCGTTCGATGAGCGTCAACATGTCGCCCATGCCCAAAATGCGGCCGGCCAGCCGCTCCGGCTCGAACGGCTCGATGTCGGGCAGCTTTTCGCCGGTGCCCAGGAATTTGATGGGCACGCCCGTCACCTCGCGCACGCTCAGCGCGGCGCCGCCGCGGGCATCGCCGTCGATCTTGGTCATGATGAGGCCGGTGAGCGGCACGCGGGCGTTGAAGCCCTCGGCCACGTTGACTGCTTCCTGGCCGGTCATGGCGTCCACCACCAGCAGAATTTCGCCGGGACGGGTGACCATGCGCACCTGCTCCAGTTCCTGCATCATCTGCTCATCGATCTGCAGGCGCCCGGCGGTGTCCATGATGACGACGGTGTAGGCCTTCTCCCGGGCCTGGCGCAGCGCGTTCTTGGCAATGGTCGAGGCTGCCACCTCGGTGCCTTCGCTGTAGACGGGCACATCGATCTGGTTGCCCAGGATCTGCAGCTGCTGGATCGCGGCCGGGCGGTAGATGTCACCGGCCACCAGCAGGGGACGCTGGCCGTTCTTGCGCAGACGCAGCGCCAACTTGGCCGCCATGGTCGTCTTGCCTGCGCCCTGCAAGCCCACCAGCATGATGACATTCGGCGGCGGCCCGGAGAGGTTGAGCGGCGCGGCGTTTCCCAACAGGGCGATCAACTCTTCATGCACAATCTTGACGACCTGTTGTGCCGGCGTCAGGCTGCTCATGACTTCCGCGCCCACGGCCCGTTCCTTGACCGCGGCCACAAAATCCTTGACCACCTTGAAGTTGACGTCCGCTTCCAGCAGAGCCAGGCGCACCTCGCGCATGGCCGCGTTGACGTCCGCTTCCGTCAGTTTGCCCTTGCTGCCCAGCTTGTCAAAGACAGCTTGGAGTTTGTCAGTAAGACTCTCAAACACTGTGTCGCTCGCTTGTCTCGGCCGTTGACACATGGTCGATGGCAACAAAAATTTGCTCCCAAAGCGAGGGCACGGGTGCCGACGATTCAGGAACAACACAGAATGAACGCTATTGTACTGTGAAGACCGGTGCGGGTCAAATGTGACCCGCACCGGGAACGTGATTCACGTGGCCATGTCAACGGCACGCCTGTCGCGGTTGGCTACGGTGCGCTTGACTCGCCACCACTGCCGCCGCTTGACTCGGACGATGACGACCCAGAGCCAGCAGAACCGGAGCCCGATGACGAGGACGATGATCCGCCGCCGCCCGCGGCGCCACCGCCCGGCGCCACCGCCGCCGGAAGAACCGCTGCTACCGGATGAGCCGCCGGCCCCGGCAGCGCTGCCACCGGCGCCACCGCTGCCGGACCCACCGCCACTGTATCCTGACGACGATCCACTCGACCCGGAAGCACCGCCGCTCCCGCCTGAGCCGCGATTGGATGAACTGCTGCTCGACGAACTTGAGCTCGATGAACTCGAGCCGCGACTGGACGACGAACCGCTCGAACCGGATGAGCCACTGCCCGAAGGAGCCAGTGAACTCGAACTCGATGAACCCGGCTGCGACCGGATGACGAACTGCCCGAACCGGATGAGCTACTTGATGAACTCGAACTGCGGCCAGACGAACTACCGGTCGAATCACCGCTGCCGGACGAACCGCCGGGCTCCCGCCCGATGAACCACTTGCCACCGGACGAGCTTCCGCCACTCGATGAGCCGCTGCCCGACGAGTCACCGGAACTGCTGCCGCCCGACGAGCTGCCGCCGCTGGATGAACTACCGCCACTCGATGAGCCGCTGCCCGACGAGCCGCCGGAACTGCTGCCACCGGATGAGCTGCTGCCGCCCGACGTGCTGCTGCCGCTGGATGAACTGCCGCCACTGATGAGCCGCTGCCCGACGAGCCGCCGGAACTGCTGCCGCCCGACGAGCTTCCGCCGCTGGATGAACTGCCGCCACTCGATATCTGACGCTGCCCGACGAACCGCCGGAACTGCTGCCGCCCGACGAGCTTCCACCGCTGGATGAACTGCCGCCACTCGATGAGCCGCTGCCCGACGAGCCGCCGGAACTGCTACTGCCCGACGAGCTACTGCTCGACGAATCACCACCGGACGCACTGCCGCCGCTGGATGAACTGCCGCCACTCGATGAGCCGCTGCCCGACGAGCCACCGGAACTGCTGCCGCCAGATGAGCTACTGCCGCCCGACGTGCCGCCGCTTGATGAGCCGCTGCCCGACGAGCCGCCGGAACTGCTGCCACCGGATGAGCTACTGCCACTCGACGAATCACCACCGGACGGATCGCCCGAGCTGCCGCCCGACGTGCTGCCGCCGCTTGATGAGCCGCTGCCCGACGAGTCGCCGCCGGAGGGACCGGGGCCGCTTGACGAGCCGTCACTCCCCGACGAGTCACTGCCGCCGGACGATTGGCCGCCGCCGGAACTGTTGTCGCCGGATGTGCTGCTGCCGGATGAACCCGTGCCGGAAGACGAGCCCGCGTTGTCGACCACCGTCGAGCCGCCGCCGGAATCCGCGCCGGATCCCGCGTCACTGCCCGACGTGCCGCCGCCTGATGAACCGGCGCCGGGTGCGCCGCTGCCGCTTCCCGTGCCGCCGGTTGAGCCAGTACCTGACGTGCCGCCGGTTGAACCAGCGCCACCAGATGTGCCGCCGGATGACCCTGTACCTGCAGAGCCGGATGTGCCGGACTCGCCCGGCGCAGTGGAGCCACCGGATGAGGCGTTGTCGCCGCCGGAGCCGCTGCTGCCGGTCTCATTGCCCCCATTCGCTTGCGCCGGAGCCGCCAAGCGTGGCGGTGCTGCCGCCGCTCTCGCCCGCCGTCGATGATCCTGTGGGCGATGTTCCCGTAGCTTCCTCCGCGCCGTCGCCGGTCTGGACCGTGCTGCCAGATTCGTCGTCGGTGCCGGCCGTGCTGCCGCCGGTCTCATCGCCGGCATCGGTGGCTCCACCGGCCGTTGTCCCCGACTCTGTGCCGGCGCCCTGGGTGGAGGAGGCATTCTCGTCGCCGGGCTCGGTTGCCGGCGAGCGCCAATCGTCTCCGTGCCTGTGGTTGACGAACCCGTGCGCCGGAACGAATTGCGCATGGCGCTGCCTGAACCCGCATCGTCCGACCCGCCACCGCTTGAGGTGCCGGTCACCTCACCGCCGTCACCGGTCCCGGTTTCACCGCCGGTCTCACTACCGGCGTCGCCTGTACTTGCCTCATCACGTGTGCCGGTCTCTTCGCCTGTGGCTGTGCCGGCATCACCGCCTGATGCGGTCGCGCCGTCACCCGCAGTCGATTCGCCGCCTTCTGCCGCGGCCTCACCGCCGGTACCGCCGGTCTCTTCACCGCCACCGGCTGTGCCGGCGCCGGTCGCATCGCCGGTTCCCTCGCCGGTCGCATCGGTCGTCGCACCTTCACCGCCATCGGTCGTCGACGCTTCCGAACTGACGGTGCTCTTGGAACTGTCATCAAAGCCGCCGCTTTCGGTCGAAAGTGTCGGCGCGCCGGATGACGTCCCACCGGTCGTGGTGGAATCCGGCTGGGTAGACGCACTGCTGTCGTCCGAGGACGTACCGGCATCCGGACCGGCTCGGCTGACGGGGGCCGGACAACCGTGGAGTTGTTCTCCGGTGTCCGGTCGAAATCGTTGCTGGGATCGGTCTGCGTCGCGCTGGTTGCGGTCGCGCCGCGCGGCAGGTGCACTTGCCGACGGGCCGGCAAGCGGCGGTTGATTGTGGTACCCGACCGGGGCCGGGCGACCGGCGCCCCTGGGCGCAGAAGATCGCCGGCGATGATCTTGTCGGATGTCAGCTTGTTCGCCTGCATCAACTCCTGAACAGTGAAGCCGGTGCGCTGGGAAATGGCCCACAAGGTATCGCCCCGTTCGATGACGATACAATGCCAACCGCCCGGCCCGTCACAGTTGCCGCCGTAGACCTGCGGAAGCGCCGACGCCGGTTGCGACGCGGCAGGCGCATCATTGTTGCGATCACGGTCCCGGTCGCGGCCGCTGTCACTGGTGGTGGTCTCACCCGCATCGTGGGCTGGAATCTCGGCCACCGGCTCGGGCAGCACTTCGAGCGACACGCCTTGCACCAACGGCGTGCCCTCGCCGCTCTGGCCGGGGAGGATCTGGTACTCAATCCGCACCCAGTCCCCAATCTGAGGCGCGGCCGACATGACGATGGGCACGAACTGTTCCAGGTTCGGGTCGGGCTGGTAGAAGAGGGTCACCAACAGGTCGCCGACGCCGATGCGGTTGGGCAGCACCTCGGTCACACGGGCGATGTAATGTTCGCGCACCGCCACGGGGGTACGATCCTGCCGGTCTGCGACGGCGATCACCTTCTGGGCGAGTTCCGCTTCCTGCCGCTCAAGAATCTCCTCGCGCAGGTCGGGCGAGGCCAGTTTCAGGCGCTGATTTTGGAACCACATCTGCATGCTGTAGCCGGGATCGCCGGGCTCTGCCTGGGAGACCATGTAGAGCGCGCCGAGCCCCAGGATGACGGCCAAGAGCATGGCGATGGGGGCAAGTCTGACACTGTTCCCGCGCAGACCGTTGACCACGTCCGTCCACACGGTCTGCACGCGCGCCATGAAGCCGGGCGCGTCTCCGTCTTCTGAGGCGGACGTCGCGGCATGTTGCGCGCACATGGCCTCGGCTTCAGCCACGAAACTCCGGCGCGACGCAGCCTGCGCCACCGGATCGCGCGGGACATCGACATCCGCCAGCATCTCCAGATCCTGAACCATTTGAAGGATTCCCTCGAACTCATCAAGATTCTCGGGCGGGATCGCAGCGATGATATCGGCGTAGCCCTCCCCTGCCGCCATGCGCGTCAGGGCAAGTTCCAGCAGTTCTTCGACGTTCGTGTGATCGTATCCGTTGCCGTTAGACATTCTCATGACTCTGGGTCAAGTGTTGATCACCCCTGCCAGATTTCGACAGGTAGCATTTGGCGCAGGGTGGCTACGGCGCGGTACTGCAGCGCCTTGATCGCACCTTCGGTCTTGTCCATCATCTCCGCGACTTCGTTGATGCTGTACCCTTCAAGAAAACGGAGGCTTACCACCTGCGCCTGTTCTTCGGTCAGGCGGTAGATGGCCGAACGCAATTCTTCGGCATCAAGCTTGCGCTGGGTGGAAGAGACCGGATTTTGGCCGGGTTCGGGAAGGGGCGGCGCGTCGTCAATGGAGACTTGGGAGTGACGGTCGCGGCGCCGATAATAGTCAATCACCATGTTGTGTGCAATCCGAAAGAGCCAGCCCGAGAACGAACTGTGCCACGCATTTCCCGCGCGGATCGCTTCGAGCATCTTCAGGAAAACTTGCGCGGTCAAATCTTCGGCCAGCGCCGGCTCACCTGTGCGTCGGTAGATGTAGCTATAGACTTTGGACTCGTAGCGATCGTACAATTCAGTGATTGCCGATGCGTCGAAATCCATGGCTTTTGCCAAAAGCTCGGGTTCTGAGAGCATGGTCATCGATGTGGCTGCGGTGTTGTACAAAAGCCCTTCACTCATCAAGACGTTGAAGGATCCGAAAAATTACGACCAATTTACCGATTGGTCTCGCGGATGGGGTGAGAGGTGTCAGTGTTGATCCTCGGCTTCGATGGGCAAGGGCGGTGCAGGAGCCGCACGATCCTTGGTCTGCTGAAAGACTTCGTAGATGCGCTGCAAGGCCGTAATGTTGGTGAAGACGGCAAGAATCCAGAGCACGGGCACGATCCACCCAAACAGGAGACCGACCACCAAAAGCACCACGCGTTCCGGGCGCTGGAACATGCCCACCTTGCACTCGATGCCAAGCCCCTCGGCGCGCGCCCGTGTATAGCTCACCATGAGCGATCCCACCAGCGTTGCGCTCAACAGGACAACTTCCGTGGGCCGCCCTTGGCCCGCAAAGTAGTAGGTGAGGCCGATGAGAATGACGCTTTCCGAATAGCGGTCCAGCGAGCTGTCCAGGAAGGCGCCGAAGACGCTGGTCTGTCCCGTGGCCCGGGCCAGGTGACCGTCCATCATGTCGAAGATGGAGCCGACGGTCAACACGACGGCGCCCCAGACAAAGATACCGGTTGCCAGCAGATAGGCCGCCACCACGGTCAGGACAAAGCCCAGGAGCGTCAGCCCGTTGGGTGTGATCCCTGTCCGTTCGATCCACGGCACGAGCCGGCTGAGCGGCGTGGCGAAGAACTTGCGACCAACGTCCGAGAACATGTGATGAGCCTTCTACAATGCCGGATGCCAAAATCGCAACCAAAAAACGGATGCTGACGGATCATGCGCTTGCGCTGAAATGATATCAGCATCTTACACGGTGCCATTTGGCAAGTCAAACGATCCGGCGAAGCGGGATGTATTTCACACTGGGGGCGAATCACTTCCCGGAAGAGGTCGGGACCTCCCGGGTGACTGAAGGCGTGCTGACCTCTTCCGGGAAGTTGCGCGCGTGCTCCCATCCTGAAATGCGCTCCGCAAACCGATTCGCACGAGGGCGTGCGAACGAAACGGGCAGCCCGCGTCGTTGCTCCCAAATTGAGATAGACCCTGACGAACCGCGCGCCGGCCCTGCCAGAGCGCGCCACAAAGTGGCATGCCACACGAACGCAGCCGGGCGCGGACGAATCCGCGCCCGGCTGCCGTAAAAACTATCGTATGACGTAGGGCAGGAAACTCTGGCCGGAGGCGCAGAGAGCCGAGATAGGAATCAGCCGCACGTTGGTCGGGTTGTTGCCCGCGGTCTCGTCACCCACGACGACCAACACCGCTTCCTGGTAGACCTGGCTGAGCTGATCGCCGTCCACGGTGACGGTAATCACATCCGGGATGACGCCGGTCTGGGAGCTGGCTGTCACCCAGGTCAGCGTTCCCGGCCAGTCGATGTTGGTGGCGCTGGCGGAGACTTGGGGCTGGGCGGGCAGCGTCACGGTGGCGCTGTTGCCCAAACCGTCGCGGAACGTCGCGGCGCCGGCCGCATCAAAGGTCACATCCAGGATGTCGCCCGCCAACGCAGCGTTGACGTCCTCGATCACCGGCCGCTCGATGATGGCCGCATTGTAGGTGACGCCCTGGCTGCCGCTGAGGGTGATCTCTTGCTCACGCAGTCCGCTTTGGCCGTCGCTACACGGATAGTAGACGAACCAGGCGGCGCCGGGATTCGCCTGAATGCGCGCCGGCTCGACCGTCAGTTCCACCGGAATGTTGAACGGGTTGTTGACGATGTCGGGATTGCTGCCGGTCACAATCAACGCGGTCGAGTATGTCCCGGGCGTCAACCCGGTGGAATCGAAGGTGGCGAAAATCCGCGCCGGGCTTGCTTCCGAGGCGGTCGTCTTGTCGAAGGTGATGGTGACCCAGTCCGGTTCGCCCGCAACGAGATAGTTGAACGAGAGCAGATCATCGCTGCCGTCGTTGATCAGGTCGTAGGCGACGGTCGGCCCCTGCTGGTTGGGCTCCAAGGTGCCTTCGATGAGCGCCGGGTCGATGTCACGCAGCGCGAAGTGGGGGCCGGCGCTGAAGCCGGCCGCATCCAGGTCGCCGGCCCGGAAGACGTCGGTGTCCGCGCCCACCGTGTAGTTGGCTTCCGTCCAGGTCAGTTCTTTCAGCGAGTAGATGCGCAGATTGTCGTTGCGCAAAATCGCCACATCGTCGCGCCCGTCGGCATCGAAGTCGCCGCCGACGGCAATGCGATAGCCGTCATCGCCGTCCAGGTCGCGCTCCAGCGGCGGCATGGGATCCGTGCCCACGTTGCGGGAGAAGAGACGCGGCCCTTGATCGCGCCGGAGCATGAAGGCTTCGTCATCGCCGCTGCCGTTCACATCCGCGGCCACCACCACGCGTGGATAGGGCTGGACGTTCTCCTCGTTCTCCAGCCCGGCGTGGAAGTTCAGCCCATCGGACGAGCCGGGCGTGTAGAGATAGAAGATCATGGACGCCAACGAGGAGCCGGCCTTGCGCGTGGTCAACAGTTCCTTGTAGCCGCCTTCGTAGTAATCGCCGATGGTCGCCCAGCGGAAGGGGTTGTCGTCGGTACCGGCATCGAAAATGCGCTCCCAGCCGGCCCCGATCTTGAAGACGTTGAGTTCGCCGCCGTCCAATTCGATGAGGACGATCTCGTCGGCGCCACCGTCACCCATGTCACCGGCGGTCATGAAATCCCATTCGACGCCTTCGTCCTTGGCCGAAATGTGGTCCACCCAGTGGATGCCGTCAGGCGTGGGCGAGGCCGATTTGATGATGGTGAAGCGGTACTTGTCGGTGTCGTCATCCACGGGCACATCTTCGTTGACGAGAAAGCCGTAGACGATTTCGTCGCCGGGGATATTGGGGTCAAAGTCGCCGGCCTGGACCAGCGTCGGGCGCCCGGGGATGAGACGCTCGTGGAGGAGCCGCCACGGGATGCCGTTGATCTCGGGCAGCCCGGGCGTGCCGTCGACGACCACCGGATCGAAGATGGCCAGTGTGCCCACTTCGCCGCTCCGGGTGCCGCCACCCTTGATGGCGACGATCTCCATGTCGCCGTCGGCGTTGAAATCGCCCACGTCAAAGGCACGCCAGCCGCCGTCCGGGCTTTCCCACTGCACCAACGGGTTGCGGCCGATCTGATTGGTGTCCAGCACCCTGATCTTTTCGTCCTCGCTGCCGATGTAGAGGAGCTCGTCGTCTTTGATGACGTCCGTGTCCTGGTAGACCGGCGCGGCTTGCGCCACGGGAACCGGCGCCAGCGCCCACGGCAACTGGGCCAACACGATCGTCAACAAGGCAAGAATCGGCCAGCGAACTGAGCGATGATGGATGGTACTCATGAAGGTCATTCTCCTTCTTTACAATGTGCAACGGCTCGTTGCGCGGTGACAAGACCGGGCGTATGCACGGAAGCCGATGGGATGGCACTGGGGGACGGCGCTTGCCGCGCCAACAGACGACTTCCCGGACATGGATCGGGCGGCATGTGTCAATGCCGTACGTGCCACGCCGGGAAGCGGTACCCCATCGAACATGCGTCGCCACAGCCCCTTCAACATTGATCAATCCATGGTTTGACGGTATGCTTAGCCATACTGCCATCAAGTCAGGGCCGGGTTCATTCTACATCATCGTATACGCATACCAATAAACGAACGGAACGGGCTTCTGTTCCCGTTTCCGGGGTCAATACCAACATCCGTCTTCTCGGACCAGGAGGTACTCTCATGAAGACACCGATTCGCGTGGCCGTCACCGGAGCAGCGGGCAACATTGGGTATGCCATTGTCTTCCGCATTGCCAACGGCGATCTGTTCGGCCCCGATCAACCCGTCATCCTGCAACTCCTCGAAATCACGCCCGCGATGAAAGCGCTGGAAGGGGTGGCCATGGAGCTGGTCGACTGCGCCTTCCCGCTGCTCGACGATCTCGTGCTGACCGACAGCGCCGACACCGCGTTTGACGGCGTCAACTGGGCGCTGTTGGTGGGCGCACGCCCGCGCGGCAAGGGCATGGAACGCAAGGATCTCCTGGGCGCCAACGGGCAGATCTTCAAGCCCCAGGGCCAGGCCATCAACAAAAATGCGGCGTCCGATGTGCGCGTGCTGGTGGTGGGCAACCCGGCCAACACCAATTGTCTCATCGCCATGTCCAATGCGCCGGACGTGCCGCGGGCGCGCTTCACCGCCATGACCCGCCTGGACCACAACCGGGCGCGCTTCCAACTGGCCAACAAGGCGGGCGTCCACGTGACGGACGTGACCAACGTGTCCATCTGGGGCAACCACAGCGCGACCCAGTACCCGGACGCGTACCATGCCGCCATCAAGGGCATGCCCGCGGCCGAGGTCATCGACGACGATGCGTGGATCAAGAACGAGTTCATCCCGCGGGTGCAGAAGCGCGGCGCCGAGGTGATCGAAGCGCGCGGGCAGAGCAGCGCGGCCAGCGCCGCCAATGCCGCCATCAACCACGTGCAGACGTGGTACACCGGCACGCCCACGGGCGATTGGGTGAGCATGGGCGTGCCCAGCACCGGCCAGTACGGCTCGCCGGAGGGCGTCATCTTCAGCTATCCGGTCACGGTGGAGAACGGCGTCTATCGCATCGTGGACGGCCTGGAGCTGAGCGACTTCGACCGCGAGATGATCAAGCGCACGGGCGATGAGTTGTTGGAGGAGCGGGACGCGGTCGCGGAGATGATTTAGGGCGTGTTGCGTGAAACGTGATGCGTGAAACGTGTGCGTGAAAGGGGAGATTAAGGTGAGATTGAGAGATTGGGGCGTTGTCGAGACGTTGCTGCGCCGATCTCACAATCTCCTAATCTCCCAATCTCTTTTTTTCTCCCCCCCACTCAACTCACTTCTTCAAAACCTGTGGCAAAAGCCCGAGTATAGCGCATGAGCGTTTCCTGGGAGCCGATGCGGGCGGAGTCGTCGGCGTCGGGGCCGGGGAAGCGCAGGCGGTAGCGGCCGTCAGGCAGCATCTCCCACGCTTGCCGGTAGTCGTTGAGCTCGGCGTTGATGATCACGTCCAGTTGCTCTTTGAGGCGCGGGTCTTCCACCGGCACCACCGCTTCGACGCGGTCGCTCAAGTTGCGCCGCATCCAGTCGGCGCTGCCGATGAAGTAGTGGGGGAAGCCGCCGTTCTCGAAATAGTAGATGCGCGAGTGTTCCAGGAAGCGGCCGATGATGCTCAGCACGGTGATGTTTTCGCTGATGCCGGGCAGCCCGGGCCGCAGCCGGCAGACGCCGCGCACGATCAGGCTGATGCGCACGCCTGCTTGACTGGCTTCGTAGAGTTTGCGCACCAGGCGGGAATCCTCCAGCCCGTTCATCTTGCAGACGATGCGCGCCGGCCGTCCGGCCAAGGCGTTGGCGATCTCCATATCGATCAGGTCCAGGAAACGCTGGCGCATGTTCACCGGCGCCACCAGCAGTTTCTGATAGTCGACCTGCCGGCTGTAGCCGGTCAGATAGTTGAAGAGATCCATGAGGTCCGCACCCACGTCGCGGCGGCAGCCGAAGATGCCCAGATCGGTGTAGAGCGTGGCGGTTTTGGGGTTGTAGTTGCCGGTGCCGATGTGATAGTACGCCATCAGCCCCTCTTCTTCCTGGCGAATCACCAGCGACGTCTTGGTGTGGGTCTTGAGGCCGACCAAGCCGTAGGCCACGTGACAGCCCGCGTTCTCCAGCTTGCGCGCCCATTCGATGTTCTGCGCCTCGTCAAAGCGCGCCTTGACCTCGATGAGCACCGCCACCTGTTTGCCCCGCTCGGCCGCGTTGATCAGCGCCTCCACCACGGGCGAGTCCGCGCTGGTGCGGTAGAGCGTCTGCTTGATGGCCAGCACTTGCGGATCGCGCGAGGCGGCTTCGATGAACTGCTGGGTGCTCGCCCCGAAGCTCACGTAGGGATGGTGGACCATGTGATCGCCCTGGCGCATGATGGAGAAGATTTCCCCGGGGCGGTCGCGCTGTCCAGGCCGGAGAGGCGCGGCGGCGTGAGCGGCGTCCACGGGCGGAATTTGAGCTGGGGCAAATTGATGTCGGCCAACGCCATGAAGTCGGCCTGGCGCAGCGGTCCGCGCACGTAGTAGACGTCGTTGTTCTCCAGTTCCAACTCGCGCTGGAGGAAGTTGGCCATGCTGCGTGGCATGTTCTCGGCCACCTCCAGCCGTACCACCGGCGCAAACTTCTGCTCGCGCAACTCCTCCGCGATCATGTCCACCAGATCGTCGGCCTCATCCTCGCTGCGGGCCACGTCCGCGTTGCGCGTCACCCGGAAGGGATACGCGGCCACGATGCGCATGCCGGGGAAGAGCGTGCCCAGGTTGTGGAGAATGATCTCCTCCAGTGGCACGAAATGGAGCGGGTCATCCAGCGGCACCCAACGGGGCCGACTGGGCGGTATCTTCACCCGGGCGAAGACCATTTCGTCGCTCACCGGGTCGGTCAGGAAGACGCCCAGGCTGAGACTCAAGTTCGACAGGAAAGGGAACGGATGGCCCGCGTCCACGGCCAGCGGCGTCAGCACGGGGTAGATCTCCCGGCGATAGTACTGTTCCAGCGAGGCCTTCTCCACGTCGCTCAACTCGTCGTAGCTGTAGATGCGCAGACCGTGCTCGGCCAGCGCGGGCAGCACGTCGTTGAGGAGGCACTCGCCCTGGCGCTCCACCATGGGGCGCACGGCTTTGGCCACCAGCTCCAACTGGGTGTCGGGCGACCAGCCCTTGAGATTGAGATTGGCCATGCCCGCGGCCTTCTGCCGCTTGAGGCCACCCACGCGCTTGCGGAAGAACTCGTCCAGATTGCTGGCGGTGATGGCCAGGTACTTGAGCCGCTCCAGCAGCGGATGCCGCCGGTCCAGCGCCTGGTAGAGCACCCGCCAGTTGAAGTCCAGCCACGCCAGCTCCCGGTTGTAGACCATCTCGGATGTGCTCAGTTCGTCCAGCGACAGGGTGGCCAGATCCACGTCGGGCACGTAGGCGCGCACCTCGGGCAGCACCACATCCTCGGGCGGCGTCCAGGGTGCATCTGCGGTGCCGGGCGCCGTCAGTTCGTGGGCATGCCCATTGGTCACTTGGCCGAACGTCTCGATGGTCTGTGGCGTGGTCAACGTTTCCTCCCTTGCCCTCGCTTTGGATCGGCAGTACACTTGCGGCGTATGGGTGTTGCCGCAAAATCTGTGCGTGTGGAATCGGCCCGAGGAATGCGTGGGTGGATCTGTGCGCATCCTTGGCAACCGAACTGAAGGTCGATTATAGCATACGCGTTGAAGAGTACCAGATAGGATGACTTTATGGCCGAATCTGCCGGCGTGATTGTGATGTTTGTCCCGCTCTTTTTTATCATGTTGATCGCCAACGCGGCGGAAGCGCGCCGTACCACGGACCAGCCGTATCAGGCGTTGGCCCTGCTGGCCTACATCAGTCTGGCCTTTCTCTACCTGTTGGGCATCTTGTTCGGCGTGGGCTTGCAGGCCGCCGGCCCCATGCTGCAACAGCAGCCCGAGCTTCTGGACGTGCTGGGCCTGGCCGACGCCGGGATCAGCCTCGATTCGGTGGGGATGCTGGGGCTGGGTTTGTGGCTGCCGTCGCTCGTGGGGATGATTTTGTTGCTGCCGCCGGTGCGCCGTGCAGCCGCCGCCGTCACCAAGCTGGATCCGGCCAGCCCGGTCCATGCCGTGGCGTTGGCCATGTCCATGCTGATCATCATCAACCTGCTGGTCACCCTGGGCTTTGGCCTGGGCAACCTCACCACCATGCTGGAAGCCCAGAACAGTGCCAACCCTGACGCCGACGGCGCGTTGGTCGCGCTGTGGGTGCAGCAGAGTCTCATGGCGCTGCTGGCGGTGGTCGGCGTGGGCTGGTTGACCCGGCGGAGCTTCGGCGAGGCCATGGCGCGCCTGGGCATCACGCGCGTGTCGGGCCGGCAGGTGTTGTTGGCATTGGGGTTGGCGCTGGCCATGGTGCCCATCGTGGCGCTCATCGAGTACCTGGGGTCGCTGGTCGGCTTTGGCGCCAACGCGGATGTGCAGGCATTGTCGGAGGAGCTCTTCGGCCCCCTCTTCCAGTCGCCCTTCGGCATCCTGACCATCGGTCTCGCCGCCGCCCTGGGCGAGGAACCG
>JAWKOK010000057.1:0-31814 GCA_041391205.1 Caldilineaceae bacterium | reverse complement strand
TCTGGTGCACCGCGGGGCCGGCGTCCAGGAGAATTCTCATTGGTGATTGGTAATTGCTCAATTCTTATTGATCTGCCCCCCGACTTACGGCATCACGCATCACGTTTCACGTTTCACGTTTCATCCCATCAACACCGCATGAATCCGGCTCACGATCATCTCCATGGCGACGCGGTTGTGGCCGCCGGCGGGGACGATGATGTCGGCGTAGCGTTTGCTCGGCTCCACGAACTCCAGGTGCATGGGGCGCACGGTCTCCAGGTACTGGTTGATCACCGAGTCCAGGCTGCGGCCGCGCTCGTTGATGTCCCGCTGCAGGCGGCGGATGAAGCGCAGGTCGGCGTCGGTGTCCACGAAGATGCGCATGTCCAGCAGTTCGCGCAGCGCCGGCTCCACGAAGATGAGGATGCCTTCCACCAGAATGACCCGCGCCGGCTCCAGCCGCTGGGTCTCCTCCATGCGCCGGTGGGTGGCGAAGTTGTAGAGCGGCGCGTCCACCGGCTGCCCGGCGCGCAACGTGCGCAGATGCTCCACCATGAGCGGCGTCTCCAGGCTGTCCGGGTGATCGTAGTTGACCTTGGCGCGCTCGGCCCGGCTCAAATCGGGGCGGTCCCGGTAGTAGTGGTCGTGCTGGATGTAGGTGATGTGGGTGCGCCCCACGATCTCCTGGATGCGCGTGCTCACCGTGGTCTTGCCGCTGCCGCTGCCGCCGGCCACGCCGATGACCAGCGGCGTCGGTTTGGAGAGTGTGTCGATCATGCGCGCGCTCCTGCCGCGATGTCCGCCGCGGGGGACGCGGCTTGCTCCGCGGCGGGCACGGCCACCTGCTCCACCGCATGTTGCTGGTTGGATTGGACGATGAGCTGTGTGCGCCCTTGGTCCAGCGGCGCAAGTTGGACCAGCACGAAGCCGGGCCGAACAAGGAAGCCGGGCAGACCCAGCACCGTCAGCGCCAGCCCCACCCAGGCCAGCCAGGCCAGCGGCTGGTAGCGCACGATCGCGTCCACCGTGGGGGCCGGCGTCAGCTTGAACTGAAAATCAGCCTCGTCCACCTGGATGACGCGCGGCTCCGTCACGTCCACAATCTCCCGTTGCGCGGCCGTGGCCTGACCGGCGTCGTACAGTTCGATCATGTAGGGATTGCGCATGCTCTCGTCCGGGGGCAGCCGCACCAGACGCACGCCCATGGATGCATCCGGCAGCAGCAGCGACTGTTCGCTCCCGGCTTCGGGAAAACTGAACCCGATCGCCCCGTCGTTGGCCGGTTCGCCCGGCACGCCCATCCGCATCCGGTCCGGTTCGGTCTGCACCACCAGCCCCGGCGACTGGACCCGGGTAAGCAAGAGCGCGCGGCCGACTTCGTGCGCGGACTCGGGTTCGATGGGCACGATGAGTTCACTTGCGCCCAGGCGCGCCTTGAGCCCGGCCGCCAGCGTCGCGCCGGCTTCGTCCAGCACGTAGCTGAGTTCCAACGCCCGGGGTGGATAGCGATAGGTGCCACCCGGCGGCAGCGTGTCGGGGATGACTTCCCAGCCGAACGCGGAGTTGAGCCACAGCGTGAGCACACTGAGCAGCAGACCGGTCACCATCACCGGGCGTAGCCATGCCCACGGCAAGTGTCGCGCCGCAAAGAGGCGAATCTCGCCGCGGTCCGGTGCCGGATCCGGTGACGGCGCGTCGTCCGCGTCCGCGGGCGTCGCGGCGAGATCCTCGCGCGCCACCGTGCCCCATCGCTCGGTGAGGCCGGCTGCCACATCGTCGGCCAGGTTCGTCGCGCTGTCGGCCACCTGCGTCCGGCGCCGGAAGACGTCGAGCATGGGGGGGAGCACGAGCGGCGCCCGGGTCGCCGGCGGCGCGGCCGCGATGGCGGGCATCTGGCGCAGCGCCAGGACGATGCCGACCTGGCGCGCAAGCTGGACCGCCAACAGAAAGGCCAGCAGCGCCAACGCCAACACGAAGATGGGACTGTGGAGCAAATTGAAGAGGCCCAGCGTCCGCAATGGCGCGCCCGGTGAGCCGAAGTTGGCGGCCATGCCCATGAGCCAGCGGGTGGCCGCGGCAGGATTGCTCTGCAAATTGTTGGGCATCTGGGGCAGCCACAGCGCCAGCAGCACCATGGCCAGCGTGGCCGCGGCCACGGTCAGAAGCAACACGCTGCTGGTGGCCACCCGCCAAGCCGCCGACGCCAGCCGCGCCGGCAGGCCGACGTGCGACTCTTCACTGGTGGTGGGTGGAACGGAAACGGTCTCTGCGTGCATGGTCTCTCGAGTAAATCCCGGCGGAAGCGGATGGGCAGAGCGAAACAGGAGTCGAGATGCCGATTGTCCGCCGTGGTATTTACGCCGCACCGAATGCGCCGGCGGCTCACTCCTTATTCAGCCACAGGTCCACTTCTTCGCCCAAATTGGCCATGGACGCGCGACGGACGGTGCACGCGGGGAGCGCCTCGAGGAATGCCTGGCCGTAGCGCTTCTGCCAGATGCGGCTGTCCAGCAGCAGCACCACGCCCCGATCCGAGGCGCGGCGGATGAGGCGGCCGAAGCCCTGGCGGAAGCGCAGAATCGCGTCGGGCAGCGTGTACTCCATGAAGCTGTTCTCGAATTCCGCGCTGCGCGCCGCCACCAGCGGATCGCTGGGCACGGCGAAGGGCAGCTTGACGATGACCAGCACCGACAACTGCTCGCCCGGCAGGTCGATGCCTTCCCAGAAGCTGCGCGTGCCCAGGAGCACGGCCCGCTCGGTGGCCCGATATTCGCGCAGCAACCGCCGCCGGCTGCTGGACCCGTGTTGCAGCACCGTGATGCCCTGCCGATCCAGCGGCGCGCGGATGCCTTCGGCCGTGGCGCGCAGGTGCGCGTACGAGGTGAAGAGCACCATGGTGCGCCCGCCCGCGGCCGTCGCCGCGGCGATGATGGCCGCGTCCACGGCGCGCTGGTAGCTGGGATGGTTGGGCTGCGGCAGGTCGTCGGGCATGTAGATCAACGTGCTGGTGCGGTAGTCGAAGGGGCTGGGCAGCGCATCGGCGTGCGCGTCCCACAGCCCCAGACGCTCGCGGATGTAGCGGAAATCCGCGCCGCTGCGCAACGTCGCGCCGGTGAGCACGCAGGTGCGCAGCCGCTGCACCAGCGTCCCCCCGATGACGTCGCCCACGTAGAGCGGCGCGGCGGCCAGCAGCGTCTGGCTCTCCTGCCCCGCGTTGGGCGTGTACTCCAGCCAGGCGACCTGGCGCACTTGCTCGCCCCGAGCCGGGCCGTTGATGATGGCGCAGGTGTGGCCGTGCAACTCGCCCAGCGACTCGGCCAGTCCTTCCAATTCCGCCAGGAGCGCACCTTCCAGCGCCTCCTCGCGCCAGCCGGTCGCGGCCAGATGCGCGGTCAACTCCGTCAGCCGCCGCACCGTGGCGCCCAGCGCGGCGTCGCTCTGCTCCCACTCGATCTCCAGTTGACTCCACATGGGCTGGCTGCGCATGCGCCCGTCCAGCGCCAGCCGCTGGGCATAGCCGGCGTCGGTGCGCAGATCGGTGTGGTTGACGGCGAAGTTGTGGAGTTGCTCGGCGAAGTGGCGCAGCGCACGTTGGGCCCGGCGCGCGCTGCCGGCCGTCTGCGCCAGCAACTCCTGCACCGGACCGTCCCGGTGGTGCAGCGCCAGGGTGGCCACCTGACCAAAGAGCGCCCCGTCCAGGGCCAGCCGCGCCAGTTGCGCATCCAACACGCGCCAGTCGACCATGTGGGTCTGCGCATCGGTGGTCACGTCTTCCAGGTGATGGGCCTCGTCGATGATCAGGTGGGAGAAGCGGGGCAGCGCGCGCCCTTCGTTGCCGATGTCCACCGTCAGCAGCGCATGGTTGATGACCAGCAGATGCGTGTGGTCGGCCCGGCGGCGCGCGTCCAGATAGAAGTCGCGGCGATTGGGGCCGCCGCAACGTCCGGGGTGACAGGTGGCTGCATCCGAACAGATCTGGCTCCAGACGGCGCGTTCGCCGCTGCTGGGCAGGAAGAGTTCGCTCACGTCGCCGGTGGTGGTGGCGGGCAACCAGACCAGCACCTTGGCCAGCACCGACAGCTCCTGGGGCGCGAGGGCGCGGCCCTGGTACCAGGCGTGGAGGCGGCGTACGCACAGGTACTGGCCCCGGCCCTTGAGCAGCGCGGCGTGGAGCTCGCCGCCGTCCGCGCCCTGCAACATGGCCTGGACCTGGGGAATGTCCTTGTCGATGAGCTGGTCTTGCAGCGCGATGGTGTTGGTGGCGATGACCACCCGGCGCTGGTTGCGCAGGCTCCACAGCGCCGCGGGCAGCAGGTAGGCCAGGCTCTTGCCCACGCCGGTCCCCGCTTCCAGCAGCATCTGTTCGCCGTCGTTGAGCGCGGCCAACACCAGCCGCGCCATCTCCACCTGGCCCGGGCGCGCCTCGAACGCACCGTCAAACTGGGCCGCCAGTGGACCGTCCGCGGCAAAGAAGTCCAGCAACTCGGCCTCGGGCACGGGCGTCAACGGCGGGCCGCCGTCGCGGATGAGCGTCTCGGGCACGAGCGGGAGGGGCGCCGGCTGCAACGCCAGCTCGCTGAGATCCGTGCGCGCGGGGGCCTGCGTCTGCCGGCCCAGCCGATCCCACGCCTCGTCGATCAGGAGCATGGGCGGCCAGTTGCTATCCACGCCCGCGGTGTGCAGCGTCTGGATCACCGGGCCGGGTACGCTGAAGAGCAACTGTCGCAGCGTCACGAAGAGCTCGGCGGTGGCCAGCGCATCGTCCAGCGCGCGGTGTGCGTCGTCCAGCGTGATGGCCAGCGCGCGACAGAGTTCGCCCAGGCTGTAGCTGGGCTGGCCCGGCAGCAGAATGCCCGCCAGCTCGAAGGTGTCCAGCGCCGGCCGTTGAAAGTTGACCCCCGCGGCGCGCAGGAAGCCCAGGTCGAAGGCGGCGTTGTGGGCCACGACCGCGACCACGTCCGGCCCGACGAAGGCGCGTAACTCCGGCAGCACCATGGCCAGGCTGGGTGCGACGGCCACGTCCTCGTCGCGGATGCCGGTCAACTGTTGGACGCGCAGGGGGATGCGGCGGCCGGGATTGACCAGCGTGGAAAATGTCGCGGTGACACGTTCCTGCTCGATGCGCACCGCGCCGATCTCGATGATGGCGTCGGCGTTGGCATCCAGGCCCGTGGTCTCCAGGTCCAGCGCGACGAAGGCACGCGGGGCCATCTGTTTGTCCCTTCTAGGTGCGCAAGCAAGCGTGCGTGGGCGTACCCGCGTCGGATTTCTCCGAGAAGCCCGATGGTTGCCGCAGAAATTGCTGCTGATACGTGAATGAAGGCAAAATGTCGTGCGATGAAGAACTAGAGCGATTATACCCCAGTCCGGTGCGAAGAGGAGAATGGCCGTAGATTCGGCGAGAACTTCCGGGAAGAGGTCGCGAAGACGTGTTGCACCGAGGTTCGGCGGACCTCTTCCCGGAAGCCCCCGCCGTTCCCCGATTGCGCGCACCTACGGTACAATGCCGGGCATGCACGTTTCCGTCATCACGACCGTCTACAACGAGCGGGCCAACATCCGGCGTCTCCTGGAGTCGCTGGCCGCGCAGACGCGCCGGCCCGACGAAATCGTCATCTGTGACGGCGGCAGCAGCGACGGCACGCCCGCGTTGATCCGCGCCTTCGTCGCCGAGCACGCCGCCGATCTGCCGCCGGTGCGGCTGCTGGTGGAACCGGGGGCCAACATCAGCCGGGGGCGCAACGTGGCCATCGCCGCTGCGGCCGGCCCCATCATCGCGGCCACGGACGCGGGCGTGCGTCTGGACTCGGACTGGCTGGCGCAGTTGGTCGCGCCATGGACGCGCGATCCCGCCATCCTGGCCGTGGCCGGCTTCTTCCTGCCTGACGCTGCCGACATCTTCACCATCGCCATGGCCGCCACCGTGCTGCCCCTGCCCGCCGACATCGACCCGGACACCTTTCTGCCCAGCAGCCGCTCGGTCGCCTTCACCAAGACCGCGTGGGCCGACGCCGGCGGCTATCCCGAATGGCTGGACTACTGCGAGGATCTGCTCTTCGACTTCGCCGTCAACGCGCAGCGGCCCGCACAACCCAGCGCGTTTGTCTACGCGCCGGACGCGCGGGTCTACTTTCAGCCGCGCACGTCGCTGCGGTCGTTTTGGACCCAGTACTATCGCTACGCCCGGGGCGACGGCAAGGCCGACCTCTGGCGCAAACGCCACGCCGTGCGCTATGCGACCTACTGCGTGGCGCTGCCCGCGCTGCTCGGCCACGCCTTCTTCGGCTTCTTCGCCCGCTGGCTGGGCTGGGCCGGTCTGCTGGTGGGCGTGTGGCTTTACTGCCGGCGACCGTGGCAGCGGCTGCGCATCCTCGGCGCGGATCTCAGCGCCGGCGACACGTCTGGCTGCGGCGGCGTTGGTCCCCGTCATCCGTGTGGTGGGCGACGTGGCCAAGATGGCCGGTTATCCCGTGGGCGTGGCGTGGCGGCGGCGTCATCGGCAGAATCCGAACCCGCTGGCGTGAGCGCTTGGGAGACGCGGCAATTCAAGACTGAAGATTGAAGATTGGGCATGCGGACGTTTGGGGGAAATACGGACAGATCTGCCTTGTCGATTGGGGCCTGCAACCGCCGCGTGTGGAGCGGGCGAATGCCGTATCCCCAAACCCCACCACCCCAAAACCCCACAACGTCCGCCAGACCTGGAGTACCGTCATGACAAGCGCCAGAGATTGAAAAGCGCCGAGTGAACGTGAATCTCTGTCGAACAGACGCCGGGGAACCATGCCCTTGGGGCAGTGGGTGTTGGCTTCGCCCATGCTGCTCTTCCTGGCCTGGCTCTGGATCACCGATGCGTAGAATTAACCCCTACTACACGCCGCCCGGCTGCTGGACTACGCCCGGGCTGATCGTCTTCGTGGGCGTGGATCAAAGCGCCGCCTGGCCTGCTCGCCCACCGCATCGTTACCAGTTGGCTCTGCGCTCTTCCACCACGCGGGCTGGGACGCACAGCCCTTGGCACCTATCGCCCCGGAGGAACAGTACCTGGTCAAGTACGTCTACTAAGACACGGTGCGGCGCATGGCGACGACGTGGGAGCGACGGCGCTGCGCGGCCTGCTGGCTGCGTTTCTGGAAATTGCGGCCATCTTAAAGGGAGCGGTGGCCATGGTCCCGCTCTTTAGCGCAACGGAGTTCGGCTTTGGACAGTAAATCGCGCGTGGCAACCGTAATCGTACCATGATTCTTCATTGCAGCGCGTGTCGCCCTGCTCTTGACGCTGGCGTTGATGTGGCTGGCGTGGGGCGACATCGAACCGGCGGCCGCAGGCACTGTACACGGGCGGCCCCGGACACCGACAGCCACGTGGTCGTGCGCATTGACGTGGCCTCCCAGGCGCAGGTCAACGAGCTGGCGGCGACGCTGGACGTCTGGTGGTGGACCTTGCCGGCGGCGCCGTGACCGCTCTGGGTCTCCGGCGCAACTGGCCGACCTGCGCGCGCAGGGCTTCACCGCGGCGGTGGACGCGGAACTCAACCGCCGCGTGGCGGATGGGGCGGTGCGGGCCGCCGGCGCCACCCAGGCGTCCGGCATTCCCGGTTTCGCCTGCTATCGCACCGTCGAGGAGACCTACGCCGATTTGGCCGCGCTGGCCGCCGCTCATCCCGATCTCGCCACGTGGACCGACATCGGCGACAGTTGGGCTAAGGAGCAGGGGGAGGGCGGCTACGACATCTTCGCGCTGCGTCTGACCAACCGGGCGATTCCCGGCCCCAAGCCCAAGTTCGTGCTCATGGCCGCCATCCACGCACGCGAATACACCACCGCTGAACTGGCCACCCGTTTCGCCGAGCGCCTCATCGCGGGCTACGGGACGGATCCCGACATCACCTGGCTGCTCGACTACCACGAACTGCACGTGATCCCGCAGATCAACCCGGACGGGCGCAAACGGGCCGAGGCCGGTGTGCTCTGGCGTAAGAACGTGAACAGCGAGGCGACCGCGTTCTGCCCGGCCAGTTCTTACGGGATCGATCTCAACCGCAACAGCTCTTTCCAGTGGAACCAGTGCGACGGCTTCGGTTGCTCCAGCGGCTACGCGTGCGACCTCACCTACCGCGGGCCGTCCGCCGCGTCGGAACCGGAGACCAATGTCATCCAGGACTATCTCGCCGCCCAATTCCCAGACCGCCGCGGCGCGGCCATTGACGCCGTCGCGCCGGCGGACACGGACGGCCTCTTCATCAGCCTGCACAGCTACTCCGAACTGGTGCTCTTCCCCTGGGGCTGGACCGGGCAGGCGTCGCCCAACTTCACCGCGCTCCAGACCTTGGGGCGCAAGTTCGGCTATTTTACCGGCTACGAAGTCTGCCAGGCGGGCTCATCCGGCTGTCTCTACCAGACCGACGGCACCACCGACGACTGGTCCTACGGCACGTTGGGGGTGGCGTCCTATACCTTCGAACTGGGCACCTGGTTCTTCGAGTCGTGTACCTTTTTCGAGAACAGTATCCTCGAGCAGAGCATGGACGCGCTCATGTACGCATTCAAGGCAGCGTGGCGTCCCTACCTGACGCCCGCCGGTCCCGAGGTGGTGCACGTGAGCGTGGACGACACCACCGTCGCCGCCGGCACGCCTGCGTAACTGAGCGCCGTGGCCGACGACACCCGCTTTGCGTCCAACTCCGCCCTCCAGGACGACGAACCGGTCCCAGACCATCGCCGCGGCGCGCTACACCATCGACGCGCCCGCGTGGATCACCGGCACGGTCACCTACGCCATGAACGCGCCCGCGGTCATCTCCACCACGGCCACGTTGACGGCCAGCGTTGACACCACCGACTGGTCCGCCGGCCGCCACACCGTTTTTGTGGAAGCCCAGGACAGCGACGGCAACTGGGGCGTCCCCACCGCCGTCTTCGTGGACGTGCTCGCCGCCCACGCCGTGGCCCTCGGCGGCGTCACCACCCAGGCCGGTAAGCCCGGCGAGACCATCACGTACACCCTGGCGCTCACCAACACCGGGGTCATGACCGACAGCTTCACCGTGTTTCACACCCTGCCGCCCGAGTTGACCTGGGACGTCGCGCAGACGCCTGGAGGAATTGCGCGACGTGCCGCCGGGCGGCATTGCCGTGTTCGCCGTCGCTGTGACGATCCCGGCCCACGCCACACCCGGCCAAACGGTGGATGTCGACCTGCGCGTGGTCTCCATGGAAGACGTGGCCGCGGCCGCGGATTTGACGGTGACGACCCGCGTGCGCGGCTTCGACCAATATCTCCCGTTCATCGCGCGCGAGGGGCCACACGAGTAGCCTCGGGAAGTGCCCCCAAAATTGATTACAGACGCGCGGCCGATTCTGTGGTAAAGTAGGCCCCACCTCGGTTGTGGGTCCCGACGCTGTGCGCCACTGTGACCCGGCAACACGTTGATCCTGTAACACTGTGACTTTGTGGAACGGAACTTTCATGTCCTACGCATTGGCCAACTGGACGGTCCAGCCGCTCTTGCTCGTGCTCCTGTTGTTGACGGTCGTGCCCTACGTGCGCGGCTGGCGCCGGATCCACGGGTGGATGCCCGCCTTTGCCACCGGTCGGCGTTTAGCCCTCTTCTTGACCGGTGTCGCGCTGCTGGTGGTGGCCATGCTCTCGCCGCTCTACTGGTGGAGCAACTATCTGCTCACCGCGCGTGCGGTGCAGAAGGTGCTGCTCTGCATGCTGGCGCCGCCGCTGCTCTGGCTGGCCGCGCCGTTGGTGATGATGCGCGCCGGCGTGCCCATGACGTGGCGTCGCCGTGCCCGTCCCCTGGCCGCGGCCCTGCGCGCCACCGACGGTGTGACCGCGCCCTTCCGGCAGCCGGTGGTGACGGTCATGCTCTTCGTGAGCGTCTTTTTGCTCTGGCACGATCCCACCATGGTCGGGCTTTCCCTGCGCAACAATCTGTTGCACGTGACGTCGCTCTGGCTGCTGTTGGTGGCCGCGTTGATCTATTGGCGGCAGATCGTGGGCGCGGGCGCGCCGCCCGGAACCGGCCTCGGTTCGACCATGTCCGGCTGGGCCGCCGCCGCTTATTTGCTCGCGGCCGAAATTCCCAACATGATGGCGGGCGTCTCCATCGCCTTCATCGCCACGCCGCTTTACGCACACTACGTCGACGCGCGCAGCGTCATCGGCCCGCTGCCTGTGACCGTGCAGGAGGACCAGATGATCGCGGGCGCGGTGGTCTGGGTCATCGGCAGCCTGGTCTACGTCTCCAGCATCGTGCTGGTGGTCAACCGCATCTTCACGCGTGAAGGCGCCGACCAACCCGTGCCGCGCCGCACGTGGGACATTGACGAAAAGTTCATCGCTCCCGGCCTGGAACACCGCCTGACACAACCCGACTACGCCCGTGCCAACTGGGGCCAAGACTGACCGCGCGCACCCATTCAACGTGTTTCAACACGTTTCGCAACTTAGCTGTGGAATTCATTCCACAGATCATCGTTTGACACGAAAGACCGAATCATGACCGCCGAAGAACTCCGTGAAGACTTCGCCTTCCTGGACGACTGGGAAGAGCGCTTCCGCTACATCGTCGAGATGGGCCGCGAACTGGAACCCATGGACGACGCCGCCAAGACCGAAGAACACCGCGTGCTCGGTTGCCAGAGCCGCGTCTGGATCACCGACGAACTGCGTCCCGGCGATCCCCCCACGCTCCACTTCGTCGGCGACAGCGACGCCCAGCTCGTGCGCGGCCTCATCGCCATCGTCTTGGATGTCTATAATGACCAGTCCCCCGCCTTCATCCTCGACTACGACGTGCGCGAACTCTTCGCCGAACTGGACCTGGCCCACCACTTGACGCCCAGCCGGGCCAACGGCCTCAACTCCATGGTGGAGTATATTCGCACGCGCGCCCAAGAAGCCGCGACCGTGTCGTAACTGTTGACATAAGTATCTATCCGGAAATACAACACGCATTCTTCACACGGATGACGCCTCTGTGGCGTGGCCGGACCGTTTTCCTGTAATCATTGCCGTGACTTGTGTCCCCTGGCGTATGTTCACCCGGGCCGTCTGCCATGCCAGCCAAACAAAAGGCGTCCACCGCGCGCTCCGCCGCGTTCATCGAACAGTTGAAGCATGCGCTCGACCTGATCCACGACCCTGCCCGGCTCGGGCGTGAGTCGCCCCTGGCCGCGCCCTACTTTCTCGGTGACGCCTCCACGGCGCCGACATCTCGCCACGCGGGCGCGGTGACGTGCTCTGCGCTGAAGTGCAGCGCGCCCTGGAAGCCATGTGGCACGGTCCGCTGCCCGCCGACGGCCACGCGCTGCTCGCCGCCGCGCTGATTACCGGCCCCGGCAGCCGCTACGACTGCCTCATCCTGAGCTAAACTATTTCAAGCAGCGCTACCGACCCGTCCCCGCACCCAATCCGAGATCTACAACGACATTCTTCACATCTCCCGGCCGACCCATGACCGCCACCTGCGCAGCGCCGTGGACGCGTTGGGCGCGCTTCTGCAGCAACTGCGCCCGGTGGTGCGGGTGGAACAGCCGTTTGTGCCGCCCGCGCTCATCGGGCGTGACGAACTGGTGGCGCAGGTGCACGCGGCCCTGGCCGACGACCGCAGCGTGAGCCTCACCGGGGCCGGTGGTGTGGGCAAGAGCGCGCTGGCCGCCACCGTGGCCGACCAATGGCCCACGCCCGCGGTCTTCTGGTACACCATCCGGCCTAATTCTTCAATGACCAGTTGAGAGTCGTCGCGCTGGCCACTTCCTCCACACCTTACGGCGTCAACCCTCTGGCACCAGCTCGTGGCCGACGCCGGCCGCATCGTCGACATCAACATCGCGCTTCGGCCTCGCCCTGGGTGACCCTGCGCGACTGCCCGCACCGTCCCCTGCTCTGCTTCGACGACGTGGACTTTCTGCGTCCACCCCACGCCGAGCAGCCGAACCCCCAGCATACCCGCGTTCTTGGACAGCCTGCGAGGACACGCACCGGTGCTCCTCATGGGCCAGCGCGCCTTTGGGAAAGCGACGCGGTCTACCCCGTGGCCGAATTCACAATGCCCAACTGGCCGCCTGGCTCACGTCGCTGGCCATTCCCCATCACGCCGCCGACGTGGACGCTTTCCACCGCGCACACGGGCGGCAACCTGCGCCTCTGGCCGAACTTGCGTCGTCCTCTACCAGGCCGGCGCGGGCAGCAGCCTGGCCGCGGTCATGGCGCAACTGCCCCGTCCCACGCTGCTCCCCATCTGGCACCGCTTGGCCCGGCGTCTCTCTCCCCCTGAGCGGCAACTCGTCCACGCCTTGGCCGTCTTCCGTTCACCCGTTTCCGCCGACGCCTGGATGACGCTGTTGACGAAGGCGCGGGCGTGCGCGCCGCCGCCACGGCACTGGCCCAACCTGGCGGCGCGGCGCCTCGTGCAGCGGGATGAGCGGGGCGGTGTGGCGCTGTTGCCCAGTTCGCGAGGTGATCTACGCCGATCTCCCCGTGGAAATGCAGGAGGAATTGCACCAGCAGGCGGCCCAGATTCGGGCGGCACGCGGCGAATACACCGCCGCGGCCTATCACCTCCACCGCCGCTCTGATGACGCAGCCGTTGAACTCTGGTATTCCCAGCGCACTCCGGAGATCAACCGGGGTCGGGGCGGCGCGGCCTTGGCCGTCTTCAGCCAGATCTCCCAGCGACGCCTCGCGTTTCCCGGCTCCGCAAACAGCTGCTGCTCATCCGTGCCGAACTCCACGAGCTGACCGGGCGCCGCCGGCCAGGTGATCGACGACCTCGCCGGCGAGTCCTGGCCGCCGGACGACGCGGCCACACCCGCGGCCATGTTGCATCTGGGCGACGCCCAGGAAGCGCGCGGCCGGAGCGACGTCGCCCTGGACACGTACCAGGCCGGCCTCGACGCCATCGCGCACCTGTTGCGCCAGAGCACGCAACTGCACGTCCAGCGCAGCATGACCAAACTGCGCCGGCGCGACATGGCTGACGCCTGGCGCGAGGCAAACCTGGCCCGCTACCACGCCGAAACCATGCTCGGCGTGGTCAACGATCAGCGTGGCGACTACGACGACGCGGCCGCCCACTACGCCGCCGCGCTGGCCATCGCCACCGCCATCGACCACCAGGCCGGCGTCGCCCAGATGCACCACTACCTCCTCATCCTGGCCACGCGGCGCCAGGACATGGCCGGCGTCCTGCGCCACGGCGACGCGGCCATCGAGTTCTACGAACGGGTGGGCGATCGGGTCAACCGCGAGTGTGTGCGCAGCAACCTGGCCAGCGCGTACATCCAGGTCGGCCGCTTTGACGACGCCATCGAGCCGGCCGCGGCCGCGCTGCGCTTTTTCGAGGCCGTGGAAAACCCTTCGCGGGCGCAGAACGCTCAATCTGGCCGAGGCCCATGCCGAACTGGGCAACTTGGACGCAGCCGCAACCTACGCCGAACTGGTCCTCCAGCAGGAGGAGCCTCACAGCCACCCGTACGCCCTGTTCACCCTGGGCAAAGTCCACGGCCTGCGCGGCCAGTGGACCACCGCGCAGCAGTACTACGACCAGTCCCGGCGCATTGCTGAGATGAACGACGACACCTACCTGCTGGCCTATGCCTGGCGCGCGCTGGGCGAAGTCCACCAGGCGCTGGACGACGCACCGGCCGCCCATTCCTCCCTCGCTCACGCGCTCCAACTCTTCCAGCGGCTGGACATGGACGAAGAGATCCGCCGTACCCAAGCGCTGCTCGAGTCTGTCACCTCGGGCTGACGCCGCGCTGCCGGACCGATTCCCCGCAACTGTGATGCAAAACACACCAAACGTGATGCATCGGTCACAGCCGTGCACGCGATAATGCCGTACTGTAATGAGCGTACGTGGCGACCGCAGGCGTCCCGCCGACGACCGGGGAACCCACCCGCAAACCCGTCTCGTGTCGGTGCGTCTGTTTCTGCGGATCGCCCAATCTTTCAAGGAGGAACCCAACATGAGCTATGTAGCTCGCCTGATGCTGCTGGTCGCCATTGTCTGTGGACTGACGTTCACACCCGTCCACGTCACACCGGCCGCAGCGGCAGCGCCGGAAGCGGCAGCGCCGGACGCGGCGGCGCCGGAAATCGGCTATCTCTGGAATCTCAATTTTGCGTTCGACAGCGACTTCAACGGCATCTTGACCATCGACGTCGGCCCCTGGGAAAACGGGAATCTGACGGCCGTCAAGGAAACCTCGGTCAGCCGCGTGGAGTGCCGGCCGGTGGGTGACGTCACCTTGAGCGGCGGCGATGCCGTCTTCGCCAACGGCGGCTACCTGACCTGTAGCATGGATCTGGCTACCATCGTGCGCCAGAACCACGGCCTGCACATCGACGCGGTCGACGACTACGGCAGCATTGTCATGCAGACACGCATCAATCCCGTGGCCGGCCCGACGCCCCTGGCCGCGCCGCTCTTCACCCACCCGGACGGCAGCTACGGCGTCACCTATCCCGCCACCTATGCGGTGGACATGGAGCAGCGGCTGTGGAACGGCGTCGGGGTCATGTCCCAGAACTTCGTGGGCGTGACGCTCGGCAACTGGGAGGAGGTCGAGTTCTACTACGGGTGCAGCAACGCCGGCCCCTGCACCGCCGCCTTCCAGACCAGCGCCATGAGCGCCAATCAACCCGTCGTCGGCGGCACGCGCGTCAACTGGTCCACCGGCCCGGTGACGTTCGACATCGGTCGCGACGGCGGCGATACCTTCGTCGGCAGCATGTCCTACTTGATCGTCGATCCGGGGAATTCGGCGCATTGAGGGTTTGGGGTGGTCGGGTGATGTGGGCCTAGCCATCGCCCGGGGGTGAACCCACCGGGCTACGCGACGACGCCCCGTCAACGGGGCTCGGTAGTCGGCGATAGTGAGCCCGGTTCAGCGGGCGTAGCCTGGTAGCCCCGGATGTTCACGCCGGGGCGGGTGTACAGCGAAACGGAAACGGCCGGTGGCTCGCCTGAGCTGCCGGCTTTTTGTTTAGAGCATCGCGCAACGTGATGCATCGGCCCCTTTTGTGAGGCATCACACGGCCCGCCATCGTGTCACAATGGCTGCGTCACCAAACGCACGGTGCCATTGCCAAGCCCGAGGAGAACCCGATGTCCCACACACCACGACCCGCCCCATGACGCGCTTGATTCAGCGCTACTTCGACCGCACGCTCATCACCATGACGCGACGCGGAGGTGGCCGCGACCCTGAGCTACGTGCAGCACATGCTCAAGTCGCCCGTCGCGCTGGTCCGGCCCCAGGCAATGCGCTGTGTCATGCGGACACGTGAGGCACGTCTGCTTCGGGCGCTCCGCCGCCGGGGCGCACGCCGCGCTTGAACTCGTTCCATAGAGGAGGAACCATCATGCAACCGTTTCTGTCGAGTATGACCATGCCCAACCCGTCTCTCTTGCATTTTGCCCACGACTGCGGCAGCGCTGCTGCAACATGCTGCTCATCGCGGCGATCTTGCTGAGCATTGCGCTGCCGCTGGCCACCGAGCCGTTGCCCGCGCTCTGGCAGCCCGGACCGTGGCGGCCACGGACGTGGTCGCGACCGACGCGGTCGACGCCCCCGTCACCGTGCCGCTGGACGCCCGCTCCTGCTCCGGCGGCGCGCCCCTTCGCGCTGGACGTCGTCTCCGCCCGTGGCGTTGCCGCGGCGCCCACGCACCGGCAGGCCATCCCGAACTGGTCGAGCGGCGCAACGCCTTCACCTGCGCCTACGATATGGGCCAAGGCCGCACCGTGGCCGTGGTCTCCCAAACGCCGCGCCACTACCAAGTCACGGCCGGCTTCTGGCAGAGCTACGACCCCGCTTCGGTCCGGCCGACGGCGGCCTGACCACCCAGGGCACCGACTTGACCGTGCGCCTGGACGACACCACCAGCGCGGCGCTGATCCAAGCCGCCGGGACCACCGTGGGCTGGCGGCCCACCCAGGTGCAGGCGCTGGATGCCGCCGGCGCGCCGGTGCACGTCCTCGCCACGCCTTGGACACTTGACGGTGAAACGACGCCTGCGGGTCCCGCGCTGGCTGCCGACGCGCGCAAGCCGCCTATCGCGCCTTGGAGCGACGGCACGCTGGCCGAGCGCTTTGACATCGGCGCGGGTAGCGTGGAACAGTCGCTGGTGCTGGAGCACGCCGCCCCACGTGGACAGCGCCACGCCCACCTGGCTCAGCCTGGAAGCCGACCTGCTGCTGTTGCACGGCGAGCAACTTTGGGTCCAACGGTGCGCCTGCGGCCGTCACCTTCGTCAGCCATGACGGTCTGGAGCTGCGCGACGCCGCCGGTGCGGTGGTGCTGCGTCTGGCGCCCGTGGTCGCCTACGAAGCGCGCAATCCGGCCCAGCGTATCGCCGGTGCCTACCAGGGCCAGGAGATCGAGCCGGGCATCTGGCGGCTGCGTGCCGTCACGCCCTGGAGTTGGTGGACGGACCCGGCGCGCACCTATCCCGCGGTGCTGGATCCTGAGTTCTACCTGCACGTGGGCAAGCCGACCGCCATCGCAACGTCAGACTGTGTCACGCCCGCGGACGAGCCCTTCGCCGCAGCCTGACTGCACCGCATCGGACACCGCGCTGGTGGGCCGCCGCACCCAGTACGGCGAGACCTTCGGCGACGACATCCTCGCCTACGCCCAGGCCACCAGCGAGATCACCTTCGGCGTGCTGCCCACCCGGCCCCAGGACGCGGTCATGACGTCGGCCCATCTGCTGCTCACCGGCGGTCTCTATGGCCGCATGCTGGAGATCGGCGTGCGTGACCTGAGCGAAGGCGACTTCCCCCAGGTCGCCGCGACGACGCTCGTCCCGGGCCAACAACTGACGTCCGACAACTACTGCTACAACCGCGAGCATTCGGGCAACAACTGCGGCCCCAAGCAGCGCGTGCCGGTGGAGGCCGACATCGAACTGCCGCTCTCCTGGTGCGCGACAAGGGTACGCGGGCAACAACGCGGGCATCCGCCTGCAAGTGCCCAACAACGGTGCGAGTGTGACCCATCGTTCCCGCATCACGCCCGACGCCATGCTCTCCGAGTGCACCTTCGAGGCCGACGGCGGCGTGGAACTGGTCATCTACTACTGACGAGGCCACGTTGAGCGGCCCACGCGACAGCATCGTCGCGCCCACCGTCGCCGGCGAAGTCAAGGTCGGCACCCACCGCTACCAACTGGGTGTGGACATGTCGGGCTGGGTCGGCGTGGCCGGACGCGCGCAGCGTGGGCAGCGTGAACCCGGCGGGCAGCCAGGTCACGCTCAACGCGCTCAGCGATGCCGACTTCGGCGAAACGCCCGCCTTCGGTCGCGGCGCCCAGGACGGCCAGATCCAGAACGAGGCCATCAACTACTTCGTCATCGACAACAATTCCGACACGCTGGCCGCGGACGCCTGGGTCGGTGTGGACGGCGTCGCCGCCAACGCGGCCGACACCCAGTACGGCGTCCTCGCCCTGGCCGCCACGTCGCTGCCCCAGCCGACGCCCCAGGGTGTGCGCTCCAACGTGCTGCTCCAGAACGGCCGCCCGCTGGAGATGTTCCAGTTCGACGTGCCCGCGGAGAGCAATCTCGGGTCAGCCTGACCAGTGCCCGCCGATGTCTACGCGGGCCTGGAACTCTTCCCCACGCTTCCCAGCTTCGGGCTGGACGAGGTGGCCTATGCCCACTTCGCCCGCCAGGGTGACGGCTTTAACGACGTCTTTGTGCGCGAGCAGGGGAACATCGCGCCAGTATGCGGTTCTGCGTGGAGAGCGCAAGCGTCCAATCCTGGTCGCTGGCCGTGCCCCACACCGGTCGCTGCCAGGGATCGGCCAACTGCCAGACCGTGCCCCTGGAGGTCATCGCCTGCCCCCAAGGATCGTACTTCGCCGAACGCTTCGGCGGCTGCCAGGAACTGCTCTACCCCGCGCCCAGGTGCTGAGCGAGGGCGGCGGCTCCCCATCCCCGCCACCAGCGTGGAGGATGTGAACTTCAACGGCACGACCGTGCGCATCTACAGCGAGGGCGGCTTCACCACCGACACGGCCGCACTGGGCAATTACCAGTTCTGCACCACCGACGAATACCTGGGCATGCCCCTCATCGGTCTAGCGAGGACGACCTGCCCTTCACCGAAGGCCAGGCCGGGCCGCAGCGCCTGACCGCGGTCTACCAGGGCAGCGTCTGCGTGACCAACGACAACCGCATCGAGATCACCGCGGGTGCGGGCTACGGCGCCATCGCCGGTCCCTCCTTCCGCTACGACGCGCTCGCCGTCGGAGCTCCACGGCGGCATGCTCTTCTACCACGGCAAGCTCTTCGGCGCTGGGCGATCCGCTGGCGGGCACGCTGGCCCAGGATCCGGCCAACCCGCTGCGCCTGCGTGTGACCGCGGGCAAGGCCGACTGGGTCGCTTTCCCTGGGGCGAGTGGACCGGCGTTGACACCGTAGACCGCTACATCGACATCGCCCAGCGGCAGCTCCACGGCGACGACCAGGGCGCTTCGCGGTCAACCCGGCGCGGCCGCGGATGTCACCGCCTTCCCGGTGGCCGCGTCGTGGCACGTGGTGGGCGACTTCGCCAACCAGCGCTGACTTCGTGGCCAGCACCGGGGCCACGCCGCCGGACATGAACGTCTCCAGCTTGACCACCCGCCCATGCGCCGGTCACGCTGGACACCAGCTTCGCCAATGAGAACGCGCGCGTCGACCGCCTGCTGGTCACCGACGCCACCATCCACCAGTCCGCGGCCATGGGGTCGGCCTATCGCCCCGTCCAGGCCGAGATCATGCGCAACGGCGCGCTCTTCCTGGGCGACGGCGGCGCCTGTGACGCGGACGCCTGTCTCGAAGTGCGCAATCCCGACGACATGGAGAGTGCGGACTGGGACATGCCGGACGTGGACGTCTCCGGCGCGGCCGGCAGCGTGCTGATGCAGGCGGCAGGTGCGTTGCAGCTCTATTCCAACGACCATCCTGCGGCCGGCGCGGGCGCCAATTTCGCGCCCCCGGACCTGGACTTCAACTTCCGCACCTTCAGCGGCGCGGTGAGCACCCGGCGCGAGCCCTGCATCGTCGACGGCGATCCCGCCTACGACGTGAACAAAGACGGCGAGGCCGACGAGGACTTCCCCGAGGTGATGGTCATCCACGGCGTCACCAATCTGGCGCTGCCTTCCCTGGGCGACGGCTCCGAGAGCGGCCCCGGCCTGCGCGCCGAGTTCCGCATCTGCCAGACCAAGCTGCGCCAGGTGATGGTCCAGTTCAACGCCTACCCACCCGGCATCACCGTCGGCCCCAGCGGCATGGTGATCAAGGGCATCGACGGCACGGTCTTCATCGACCCCGAGTTCGTCAACATCACCATCGGCACCACCTTCCAGAGCGCGGACGGCGCCACCCTCACCAAGGGCGACGCGTCGATCACCATCGACACGCGCGGCTACTTCGAGCTGGCCGGCGGCGTCAAGCTGGTGGGCACCTTCAGCCTGGACGGTTCGCTGGTGGTGGCGTGGAGTCCGCTGGACATCCTGCAGGAGGCCAACATCAGCTATCTGGACTGGTTTGAGGGCTACATGCGCATGCACGTCTGGCGCGGCCAAGGCTGGGGCGATCCCGCGCCGTACCCGTGGCTGCCGGACAACAACGACGCCCACTTCACCGGCGTAATCGGCGCGCACTTCACCATCACCGAGGGGCGCATCGGCGAGTTCTTCGGCATCATGCTGCCGCCGTCGGACTTCGTCATCAGCGTGGAAGTGTCGTTCGGCGAGTTCTGCACCAACGACGCCTGCACCGGCTACGAATGGGGCGTGCAGGGCAAGATCACCGTGCTCGAATTCAACATCGGCCTCTACATCGGCAAGAGCACCGGCGTCGACTTCATCCTGGGCGACCAGGGCCACACGCTCATCGACCAGGCCTTCGGCGTCTCGGCCGCGGCGCTGTCGGCCGTCCCGTCCGGGCCCATCTCCGACATGGGTGACGGGCAACCGCTGGACGTGAACCCCGGCGCGCTCTGTCCGGAAACGGGCGGCGTGGCGACCTGCACGTTCGAGGTGCCGAGCGGCGCGGGCCAACTGTTGGCCATGGCATCGTGGAGCGAGGGCACGCTGCCCACGCCCACCCTGGTCACGCCGGGCGGCACGCCTGTGAACGCCATCGGGGTGACGCCCACCGTCGAGCCGACCATGGGCGCGCTGGTCTACACCGTGGACACGGGCGCGGGCATCGTGCGCTTTGTCGTGCGCGGCAGCCTGATCCTCTACACGGTGGTGAATCCCCAGCCGGGCGCGTGGACGCTCACCCTGGGCAACCTGACCGGCGCGGAGAACTACAACGTGCTCTTCGCCGCCAACTCACCGGCGCCGTCGCTCAACTTGACCGCGCCCAACAACGTGAACGTGGCCGGCGCGCTGGACGTGACCTGGACCGTCACCCCGGCGGACAGCACTGCCCCGGTGCAACTCGCCTACATCCCCGAGAGCGACTACGCCGAGTACGTGGCCGAGATCGGCGCGGGCGCGGTCCTCTCGGACGTGGTGGGGCGGCTGAGCGGCGTCATCATGGTGCCGCAGGTGGCGGCCAACGTGGGCGCGGCCAACTGGCAGCCCGTGGGGCTGGCCTCGGGCGCATACCGTGTGGTGGCCCGTCTGGACCACCCGGTGCACGGGTCGACCTACGCGGTTTCGCCCGGCACCTTCACCTACGTGGACACACAGCCGCCCGCCGTGCCCGTGGATCTGCTGGTCCTGCCCGAGGGCGACGGTCTGGTCGCGGCGTGGACGCGCAACAGCGAAGCCGACCTGGCCTTCTACGAGATCGGCTACACCACGCCGAGTCTGGACACGCCCGACGGCCGCATGGAGCGCCGGCTGCGTGTGCCCTCCAGCGACCCCACCGTGACCCACCCGACGCGCGAACGGGTGCGTCTGGTCGGCACGCTGCCGGGCAGCGCGTCCACGGTCTGTGTGCGGGCGGTGGACGCGTCGGGCAACGCCAGCGCATGCTCGTCACCCGTGGAGGCCACGCCCCAGGAACCCGGCGGCGGCCTGGAGATCTTCGTGACGCCCCAACTCAACACGGTGACGCCGTCCGCCACAGGCTTCAACGCCCAATGGCAGGCGGGTGCGGGCACCGACGGTTCGCTGCTCCACTGGGGCGAAGGCTGCGCCGCCAACTTCGACGGCCCGCCCGCGGACCAAGGCGCGACCAATCTGGCCGTGGGCAGCGCCACCGGCTATGACATCACCGGGTTGCCCGCGGGCAGCTACCGGGTGGCCGTGCGCGGCTACCGCGCCGGTCTCAAGGCGGGCATCACGCGCATCACCGACTTCTCCAACATCGTCAACGTGGTGGTGACCAACGGCGTGGACGGCGACGGCGACGGTCTGCCCGACGACTGGGCCCAGCGCTACAACGTCACCGGCGCGGGTGAGGACAGCGACGACGACGGCGTGACCAACGCCGAAGAACGCAACCACGGCCTCGATCCCCGCGCCGACGACAGCGATGCCGACGGCGTGCGCGACGGCGACGAACTCACCGTCTGGCTGACCGACCCGTGCGACCCGGCCAGCGTGCCCGACATCAGTGCGCTGCCGCAACTGGAGGTCGTGCCGGCGGGCGTGGCCCTGCGCTACTCCCGGGCCGTCAACGACGGCAGCAACGACACTCGCTTCATCCACGTCAAGGCCATGGGCGTGGGCCAGCTCACCTGGAGCGCGACGGCCGACCAGCCGTGGATCCACCTGGACCGCACCAACGGCGGCCCGCTGGCGGCGGAGAACGACGCCGAGTCCATCGCCGTCACCGTGGACGTGAGCGGGCTGGCGCCGGGCTACTACACCGGGCAGGTGCGCATCGACGCCGCGTCGGCAAGCGGGCCGGTGCTCAATGCGCCCCGTTACGTGCCCGTGCGCCTGTGGGTGCTCCGACCCAAGGTCAACGTGGACACGCGCGTGAGCGGCTACATCTTCCTGGACGACAACGCCAACGGCGTGGAGGATCCCGGTGAGGGGACGCGGCTGCAGGAGATCGACGTGGACCTGCTCAGTGCGTTCGGTGCGGTCATGACCACCGTGCAGAGCAACGTCAACGGCGAGTTCTTCCTGGCGCAGCTGCCATTGGCCGACTATGCGCTGGTGGCCCGTCACCCGTCCTATGTGGTGACCACGGTCAGCCCGCTGCCGTTCAGCATCACCGGCACGGGCCAAGCCGTGACCGATCTGCGCATCGGCATGGCGCGCCGCGACAGCACGCTCACCGACCAGGATGACGACGGCGTCGCCGATCAACAGGAGGATGTCAACGGCAACGGCAATCTGGACGACGATGACACCGACGGCGACGGCGTGGCCGACTATCGCGACCCGGACGACGACGGCGACACCATCCCGACCCGTGCCGAGTTGACCGTGGCCGTGCAGGCCGCCGCGGTCCAGGCCTTCGCCGACACCGACGGCGACGGTCTGCCCAACTACCGGGACGCGGACGACGACGGCGACGGCGTTCCCCACGGCGCTGGAGACGCGCGACACCAACGGCGACGGCATCCCGGACTACCTGGACCGCAACGTCGACGGCTCGGTGGGGTTGCAGCGGGTGTTCTTGCCGATGGCCGCGGTAGTGAGGTTGTGGGGTGTAGGGTTGTGGGGTGGTAGGGGAGCTACCTCTGCCTGCTCGAGAAGTCGGACTTCGTCAGAAGTCCGACTTCTTACAGCCGCGCAACGATCTGGTATCCCACCTGCATGGCGTCATCCAATGAACACGTTACGCCCACGTCGACGTACGTCGCGTGTCCGGCGCTGCCGCCAGGAGACGCGCCAACACGGTACGCGCGCGGTGGGCGGTGCTGGGCAATGTCGCCGGGTTGTGGGCCACGTTCGCGGCCACCTGCACGAGCCGGGGCCACAGGTCCGCATCCAAGCCGGATCGCTGTGCGGCGCCGTCGAGAATCCCCCCGAACCAGAGTGTAGAGCGAGAAGAGCATGTTCATCTTCACCCCCAATGTCGCCGTGATCTCCAGCGACTGGCGCAGCGGCGCCTGGGCCGCATGGTACCGTCCCATGGCGCACAACGCTCGCCCCTTGAAGATCAGGTGACGAGACAGCGTTTCCATGTCGTGCAGTCGGCGGCTCAACTGCTCGCCTTCTTCCGCCCAGGCACAGGATGTTGCGTAGTCGCCCAGATTGTAGGCGCTGTTGGCCAACCCATCCAGCGCACGCACGATGCCGGCGCGATCATCCATGCGCCGGCGCATGTCCAGCACGTCGAGGTAGTGACGCTGCGCCTCGTCCCAATGGTTCTGCTGCGCGGCCAATCCGCCAAGATTCGCCAGTGTAACCGACGCGCCCACGAGATCCCCGGCGTCGCACCGCAATGTCAGGCTCTCGCGCAACATCCGTTCGGCTTCGACAAAGCGCTCTTCGCCGCCCAACACGCGCAGCGTCATGCCCAGGTTTGAGAGCGCCTGCGCCGTCTCAATCGGGCGTTCAAGACGACGTGCATGGGCCAGACTCTGCCGATACAACGGCAGCGCCGCGGGTGTCGCCGCAAGTAGGCGATGTTGCCCAGCGTCTTCTCGGCAAAGGCAATCTCTGCCAGGACGTCCGCCGCGCCGTGCGACACGGGGGCGGGATCGGTCAAATCCACTGCGTTCAGCGTCGTCAACCGGGCCAGCGCGTCACCCGCCAGTGCATCCGCTTCGGCGTAACGGCTCTGGCGAAAAGCATCACCGCCTGCCGGGCCTGCAAACGGGCCATAGGGAGCACGGGCGGCGTGTGCCGTGGTCAGCCGCCGCAGCAGCCAACAAGTTTTCGCCTTCCCGCCACCACCCGCGCAGATCGCAGAGGACGCACAACGGTGCGTTGGCCGCCAGGAGGTCGATCTCTCCTTGCTCCACGCACCACGACCACGCGGCGAAGAGGTCCTCGCGCACGCCGGCCAGCGCCCGCATCGTCTCGGCTTCGTCGACGGTGTAGAGTTGGTCTTGCGCCTGCGCCAGCCGCTCCATGAAGAAACGGGCGTGCGCTTGCCGGACCGTCGCCTGCCACGGCGGATCCGCCGCCAGCTTTTCCGCTGCGAACTGCCGTAAGAGTGGATGCATGGAAAACCGGCTGCCGTCTGCCGTCACTAGCGACCGCTGTACCAACGCCATCAACAACCTGCGGATCCGAGCGGTTGCGTCGCCTCGCCCTGTAACGCCTGCAGCATCCGCCGCAAACGGCGCCCTGAAGACGGCGCACGCGGCCAGCAGCCGTTTCTCATCGGCCAGCAACAGCCCCCATGTCTGCTCGAAGACGGTGCGCAGGCTGCGCTGCCGCCGCGGGACGTCGGCGCGCGGTGTCGACAGCAGATCGAAATCGCGGGAGAGCAACGCCGTCCACTGTGCGGATGGATCCTGGGCCACCAGCGGGGCCAGCAATTCAATTGCCAGCGGGCTGCCCTCGACGAAGCGGCAAAGGTTCACGATCTCGCGGTGCACGTCGGCGGCAGCGGGCGCGCCGTAGAAGGTGCGTTCCATGCGTTCCACGAACAACTGCACGCTTTCCGTGCGCCGCCGCCTCACTCCAGTCGTCATTGTCCGGCACGCCCAGCCCGGCCAGCGGCATCACAAACTCCGCCGTCACGCCCAACGGCTGCCGTGAGGTCAGCAGCACACTCACGCGTGGCGCAGCCGTCAGCAAATCCAGCACGAAGTCCGCCTCGCCGACAAGATGCTCAAAGTTGTCGAGCACCAGCAGCAGATGCTGCGAGTGCAGGTGACGCGCCACCTGCACTCGCCGTTTGCCCGCGGCCTGGGGCAACCCCAGCGCATCGGCCAGCACACCGTACAGTCGTTCATCCGCCTGTGCGTCGGCTGTGAGCGGCGGCACATCCGCGCAGGGAACAAAGACGACGCCGTCACCAAAATGGCTGCGCAGCCGGGCGGCGGCGGCCACGGCCAGGCGTGTCTTGCCGCTGCCGCCCGCGCCAACCAGCGACAGTAGCCGGTAGTCGGCATCGGTGAGCCGGCGGACAAGCTGCTCCTGTTCGGCGCGTCGGCCGACCAAGGGAGTAAGAAAGACGGGCAACGTCGTCGCCGTCCCGCCGGCGACAACAACGGACCGTGCGGCCGCGCCGGACCGCTGCGACTGAAGCTCGCGATAGAGCGCTTCCGTCTCCGGCGCGGGATCGACATCCAACTCCTCGCGCAACACACGTCTGCATGTGATGTACTGCTCCATCGCCAGATCGGGCCGCCCGTCTGCCGCCAGACAAGTCATCAGATGGCGGTGCGCCTCTTCCACCCAAGGCGAGAGGTTCACCCATCGCCGGGCATAGGTCACAGCCCGACCGTAGCGCTCCACCGCACACAGATCGTCGATCACTTGGGCGAAAAGGCGTTCCTGCCTTTGACGCCACAATTCTTGCTGCGCCAGATGCCACGTTTCCCAGGCGGGCAGGCCGGCGAAGTCGAAACCGTCCATGAACGGGCCGCGGAAGAGGTCGAGCGCCTGGCGGCGCACCGCGGGATCGGAGGCATGCTGCCAGGCCGCCGCCTGTACGCTATCGATGCGAAGATCCGGATGCGGCGTGAAGCAGATCGACTGCGCGGTGATACGCAGACAGTGGGGCAGGTGCGCCGTCAAATTGTTCAATGTCCAACTCAAGTTGCGCCGCGCCCGCTCCAAGGACAGATCCGGCCAGAAGAAATCGGCCAGATGATCGCGCGACAAGGCCCGCTCCTCGGCGATGAGATAGGCCAGTAGCGCAATCGACTTGCGGCGTATCTTGGTGGGGGCGGCGTCGTGTGCGTCGAGAGCAACAGATCCGAGTAGGTGTAGGTGGAAAATCATAGTGCGGAGGGTGTGAGATAAGAGGCCCGCGCCCGGGCGGCGTCCACCTGGATTATGCAGCGCTGAAGCGAAACACCCTCGGATGCGCCGTAGCTTACCACACGACGCATACGCATGCGAACGCGCCACCGTTGCGTTCGTCAAATCCGACAATCGCCGTGATGCAAACAGGTGCAAACGCGTTGCAAACAGCGGCGCGCTATGCTGCATCCACTTCTGCCGAAGAAGCATGTATTCGTGTCGTCTATCGCAAGCATGATCACAGGGGAATCACTTATGCAATCGACCATTCGTAACGCACCCGCCACGTTGAGCGTCTGCCTGGCCGCCTTGCTGACGGCGTTGGGGCTTGTCCTCATGCTGTCGGCGCCGACGCCGGTACGCGCTGCGCCAACGGAGCAGACTGTACCCGACACCATCAGCTACCAGGGCACATTGCGCGACAGTGAAGGGAACCTCATCACAGGCACGCGCACGATGACATTCCGCATCTATACGCTCGTCGTAGGAGGAAGCGCAGAGTACGAAAAGACGTTCACCAATGTACAGGTGCGCGACGGCATCTTCAACGTCGTCCTGGACGGGTTGCCGGCCGCGCTTTTCGAGACGTCGACGCCGCTTTACATCGGCGTCACCGTGAGTCCCGACCCGCTGGAAATGACGCCGCGCCAGCGCTTGCATCCTGTGCCCCAGGCGCACCATGCCGCCACCGCGGGGACAGCGACAACGCTGGTGGACGGCGCCACCGTCGGGCAGGTGACCGTGAACGGTGGGCTGACCGCGAACAGCCAACTCACGGCGAATGGACCGGTGACCGTCAACGGAGATTTTGTGCTGCCGGGCGGCGCCACGGCCCAAATCAACCGCTCTCTCTCTATGACCGGCTACCTTTACGCCAATACGATCAATGCGTCGGAACGGGGCGGCGTGATCTGGCAGGATACCTGGATGGATGGCGACCAAGAGCGCCATGCGCAGTGGCGACTGATACAGGACGCCCGCTCGGGACCTGAATACAGCCAGCCATTGACGCTCTACCGCGTCGACCAACACCCCAACAGCGGCGCCGGCATCTACAAGGTCTTCTCGGCAATTCCTGTACTACCGGCCGATGAGGACGAAATGGGCGATGGTGAGACGGATCTGTACTCCGTCTTTAAGGTATACGGCGCGGTGCAGGCAACCGGAGGATTTAATGGCCGTTGTCGAACCGCCGCCAATGGCGGCGGAACCCTCGTCAATCCCATCGACTGTAACCAGGACGTGGCTGAAACCTTCGCCACGGACAGCCGCACCGAACCGGGCGATCTGGTCGTGCTCCTACCCGAGGACCGCGCCGTGCCGGCGGTGACCGTGTCCGGCGGCGCCTATGCGCCGGGCCTGATCGGCATCGTCTCCAGCAACCCGGGCCTGGTCTTCGATCAGGGCGAAACCTACCTGGCCGGTGACAACTCGAATCTGATCAGCGACGACAAAACGGTGGTAGCGATGATCGGCCGCGTCCCGGCCAAATTCTCGTTGGAAAACGGCGCCATCGCCGTGGGCGATCCGTTGACCAGCGCCAGTCTTCCCGGCGCAGCCATGAAAGCCACCCAGGCCGGGCCCCATCGTCGGCTATGCGTTGCAGATCTGACGAGGCTGTCGACGGCAAGCTGCTGGTCTGGCTACAGCCGGGCGCCTACCTGCCGCCCGCTCAACTCGACGCACTGAATCAGCTTGCCGGCGCAAACCGCGGCGCAAACACCGGCAACCGCCAACGCGCAGACAGCGCAGTCCGGCTTGCCGCTGATGGGGGGCATGCTGATGGCCGGCGCCGCGGCTTTCCTCATGTTGCGCAAACGGAGGGCGTGATGCAACTCGTCCAGCGATTCACACGACAGATCCGGCGCATGACGCTGGTATTGGCCGCACTGCTTTGCGCCGTGCTCGGCGGGCTTGTCCTGCATGCGGCCCAGGCCCAATGTCGGTGGAGCAGGAAGGCGGCAGTTGCTCGGCCGGCTATACGCTGATCGGCGGTCCCCAGTCGATCTCTGGTGGCAGTTCGTCGGAAGAGGCTGCTGACCATGTGTTTTTGCCCACGTCCGGGCAGATCAAGACACGGCGATATGGTGGCGATGGAAGCGGAGGCGCACAAGCTACTCAATGACGCGCGCACCTTCCGCCTGGACATCTCGCCGCACAACGAGCGCCCCGGCTTCGATGCCATCGTCCGTCAATACAACTATGATGCGGGCTTCGAGGTCGAGTACGAGGGGGGCGTGACGTTGGCGCAACGGATCGAAGAGGCAGACGCAAACCTGCGCCTGGCACGAGACATCTACGCTTTCCTGGCGGTCTATGCCGATCTGCCGCGCTTTCGCGCATCCCCAGACTTTATATGTCCTGACGACGTCGAAGAAGATCCTTTCGCCGATAATCCGCCGCGCTACCGCTGCAACTTTGCGGCGCGCATGCGCGAGAGTCTGCGCGAAAACGCCTACCTGCATGATCTTCGGTCAGCAATTTGCGGCCGACGCGTTGGGCTCAATTTCAGCGCCGACACCGTCGGCGCCGAAGCGCTGGTGCTGACCGAAGTCAAACAGTTGAGATGGCAGTCACGCAGTATGACCTGGCGTTGGAGGTGGTCCAGGACGGCCTGCGCAGGGGCATCGGCAACGGCTGCTACGTCTCCGACTTCTACACCGCGGCCGAATGGGCGCTGCCTCCGCCGTGGACGGCAGGCATGGCGCTGAGCGAAATGGCCGCGCGCAAAAGCTACCTCGACGGCTACGGCGTGCGCAAGGCCGAAGATGACTATCGCCACTTCCATCAACCAGTACATCAACCTCATCGGTACAAACGGCATTGCCGGCAGGCCGCCCGAAGAGCGCTGTACCGTCGCCGACACCGGCGGCGAGGACCCGTCCAATGACATGCTGGCCGAAATGGCCATTCGCATGGCCGACACTGCGCTTCGCCTACCAGAACCTGCAGGCCGGGCGCAACATCTTCGGCTACGACGTACGCTTTACCCCGGCGCGCCCTACTATACTCTGTTCGGCAGCAACGACTGCGGACTGCTCGAAGAAGCCGAAGCCGCCAAGTATGCGAAGGAACCTACAGCAGATGTCGCCAACACCAAGCGCACCTTCGACGAGAAGCGCAGCGACTTGCAGGATGCCATTCAGGAGCTGGTCACCGGGCGCGATGAATCGTTGCAGGCGGTGGCCGGCTGCGACTACAACGACTTCAACACCGACAGCGACGCCTATTACGCCTGTATCGAAGACAACATCGCGGCGTTGGAAGCGTGCGATGCGACCATGGCGAGCTCAGCAAGCCTACGAAGCCTGTATGGACAATGTCATCGTCGGCGACATGAAGCAGGCCGGCTTGGAACTGCGGGCCGCCTTCCTACGCATCAAACGCGGACAGGAAGAATTGGACAATATCGAGAAACGCGCCGCATCCGAAGAGATTCGCTATGTTGAGGTGAAGTCCGCGGTTTGGAAGAATGCCGGCGGTCAGACTGTCTTCACCCTAATGGAGACGATGCTTGAGAGCGTCAATTGTCGAGTTCGGTACGTCGGGAGCCACGATTTCGTATAATCCCTATTCTATAGTCATAGCTAGTGTCGTATGAGTTCCATCAATTGCAGGCGGCGACCGACATGCGCATCGAAGACGCCGATAAGGAGAACATAGTCCGCAACCTCTTCCTCGATCATGCCCAACTGGTGATCGACCTCGAAGTTGCCGTCCAGGAATACAACACCGCCTACAACAACTATGACGGCATCATCTACCAGGTCCGCCGCGAGCGTGATCGAAGGCAAACGCGAACGTGCATACCTGGTCGCCAGCCCGGCCAACGATCCCAGCTATCGCCTGGTGCGACTCGGCCCGGCTCAACCTGGCCAAACAGTTGGACCATGCCCGCCGGGTGAGCTACCTGGCCGCGCGCCGCCGAATATGAGTACGCTGCCCGCCTGCCCGCCAACGGTGTGCGCATCTCAGACGTCTACCGCGCGCATTGGCCGACGACATCCTGCATTTCTGCAAGAACTGGGGACAGTGACAAATAACCTGGGCGTTGTCGATGCAAAGATCAACCAGGAAGACTTCACCCTGTCGGTGGCGCAACATGTGCTGGGGCTGAGCGACGAGTTCCTGGGGTTGACAGGCGCGGCGGCCGACGCCGAGCGCACGTTGCGCTTCCGCCGTTGGGTGGCGGAGAACACGGTCACCGGCGCGGACGGCAAACCCGTCTTGCGTTTCAACTTCACCACGTCGCTGGCGGACAACGGCATCTTCTCCAACGTGATTCAGCAAGGGTACAACCGGTTCTGGCTCTTCCAGATCGGCGGCATCGGCCAGCCCAAAGCCGGCAGCAACGGCGTGGGCATGAACCTCATCACCGCGCAGGACGGGTTGGGCTATCGCCGCGTGGCCATGACCCAGTCCGGAACCACACACCTGCGCACCTTGGCCGGTTGCATCTTCGACTTCCGTCTGCTGGCGCCTGCCGCACTTGTGGGCGGTGAATGGCCGGTGGACCAACCTGCCGAAGCGGCCACCACCGACTTCAAGGCAAGCGTCAACGGCGCCAACGGTGAGCGGAGCGCGGCCTTCCTGGGGCGACCGGTATCGGCGACGGACTGGCGGGTGGAGGTCTTCGCGGGCGCGCCCGAAGTGGGGCTGCCGGATCTCGACCTGCAACAACTGACCGACATCCAACTGTTGTTCAGCACCACGCGCCTTCGCGCGAGGACACCGGCGCGCCTTCGTCCCGAAGAGTGCGTACGCAGCGACTTCAGTACACGGCGGCGTAGATACCACGGCGGAACAAGCCGACAGTCCTGAAATCGTCTCATTGCCTTCAACCTTGGAGAGATCCACATGAAACGCATCAAACGTGGACAACCCCGCGGGCTCATGGCGCTGACCCTCGCCGCGCCGGCCATCGTGGTGTTGCTCCTTCTGCAAAGCATCGCCGCCCGGCCTGGAAACCGGGCGGATGCCCAGGCGCCGGTGCAGGAGGTAGAACAATCTGCGGCTTCATCGACCGTCGATGAAGCCGCGGCCAACCCTTTGGCTGCGCCGCACACGGATACAGCGGCAGCTCCCCCCGGACAAGCTGCCGCCGCGCCCATCAACGGCGCGTACACAGGCCTTGTCGAACTCAACTATGTGGCCACCGGCGTTTTCAGCAGTACGCTAAAGTTGCCCACGACACCTTTGACGGCGATCATCGGTGAAACCGTGCTCGCCGTCTATCTCACTCCAAACGGCAACGCCGTCAGCGGCTACGTCCTGCTCGACGACACCTTGGTCTATCCCGAGTTGTACACCGTCGATCTCAGTGATGTCCTCACCGACACGGCGGTCGGGCCGCGCGTGGACGGCACGCTCAACGGCACGACGTTGACACTTGCCTCCGAGATTTTCACGGCCACCGTGTCCGGGCGTCCTCTGGCGCGTCAATTCTCGCTGACGGCCACGGTAGACGGCGAAAACTCGTCGCAAATTCAGGGCGAGTATCGAGAAACGCTGTGGGGCTACGCCATCAAACCGATGACGGCCGTGGGGACTGTCTCTCTGCAAACTGCCGTCTTCGAGAACAGAAATATCCCACTCTTGACCAACACTGCACCGTCGGCGGTTGCCGATCAAGCCAATACGCAATCCGGCCTGCCGGTGACGATTCCTGTGTTGGCCAACGATCAGGATATCGACGGCGACGCCTTGGTCGTCCTCAGCGTGGGTGCACCGCAACATGGCGTCGCCGCCGTTTCCGTGGATTTGCGCTCTGTCATCTACACACCCGGCATCAATTTCATCGGTGTCGAGACGTTGACCTATGTCGTTTCCGACGGGCGCGGCGGGCGCACCACCGGCAACATCGCGGTGACGGTGGGAGCCGCCGCCGCCGATCTCGACGGCGATGGCATCCCCAATCTCGACGAGGATGTCGACGGCGACGGCGATCCGCTCAACGACGACACCGACGGTGACGGCATCCC
>JAWKOK010000056.1:0-32829 GCA_041391205.1 Caldilineaceae bacterium | reverse complement strand
GCTGATCGGGCAGTCTGCTGCCAATCTGGACCCGGCCGCAGGGTTGCACCCCGACGTGGTGCTCATCAGCAGCGCGGTCGGGGTCGAAAATCCCGAGCGCGCGGCCGCGGCAAGCCAGGGCATTCCGGTGGTCAAGCGCGACGATTTCCTGCCGGTGCTGCTGGCGACGCGGCGGGTGGTCGGCGTGGCCGGCACCCACGGCAAGACCACCACCACGGCCATGATCGTCACCGCGCTGCGGGGCGCCGGGCTGGACGTGGGCTACATCGTCGGCGCGGACATCCCTGGCCTGGGCAACGCGGCCGCGGGCAGTCATCCGCTCTTCGTCATCGAGGCGGACGAGTACGATTACATGTTCTTGGGGCTGCAACCGGCCGCGGCCGTCATCACCAACGTGGAGTGGGATCACCCCGATTGCTATCCCACCCCGGCCAGCTTCCGTCGCGCCTTCATGCGCTTCGTGGACCGGGTGGACCGGGACGGCATGGTCGTCACCTGCGCCGATGACGAGGGCGCAGAGAAGCTGCGTGCCTTCGCCGGCACACGGCGCGCCCAGTGGCTCACCTACGGCGTGGCCGAGACCGCCGACCTGCGCGCGACCGACATCGCGGCTGCGCCCGGTGGCGGCATCAGCGCCACGGTGCATTGGTGGCATGCCCCGGCGGTGCGCCTGGACTTGCAGGTGCCCGGCACGCACAACCTGGAGAACGCCATGGCCGCGCTGGCGATTGCCAACTGGGCCAACGTGCCCATGGACACGGCCGCGGCCGCGCTTCAGGCGTACACCGGTTCGAACCGGCGTTTCGAGATCAAGGGCGAAGCCGCCGGCGTGATCGTCATCGACGACTACGCCCATCATCCGACCGAGATCATGGCCACGTTGGCGGCGGCGCGCGGTCGCTTTCCCACCCGTCGCATCTGGGCCGTCTTCCAGCCGCACACCTTCAGCCGCACGGCGCGCATGCTCTATCGCATGGGCGACAGTTTCGCCAAGGCGGACCGGGTGATCGTCACCGACATCTACGCCGCGCGCGAGACCGACGACGGCACGGTGTCGGCCGCGGAGCTCGTGGCCGCCAGCGCACATCCGGACATCCGCCACATTCGCCGGCTGGCGGACGCGGCCGACTTTTTGGCGGAGAACGTGGCGCCGGGCGATGTGGTGATCACCTTGGGCGCGGGCGATGTGAACTCCGTGGGCGCCATGCTGCTGGACGCGCTGCGGGCCCGCGCCGGGAGCACGGCGTGAACGTGGCCACACAAAGCCCGGATCTGGCGGCGGCCGCGGCCTTCGGTGTCGAGGTCAAGCGCGACGTGGCGCTGGCGCCCTACACCACCATGAAAGTGGGCGGTCCGGCCGACTACTTCGCCACGGCCACGGACATGCCGCAATTGATGAAGCTGGTGCGCTGGGCCCGGCGCATGGACTTGCCCTACTTCATTTTGGGCGGCGGCAGCAACGTGCTCATCAGTGACCGGGGCATGCGCGGGCTGGTCATCGACAACCGCAGCCGAGCCATGCGTGTGGACGAGCCGCCCTGTTGCGAGGAGGATCGACGACCTTATCTCTTTGCCGAAAGCGGCGCGGCCATGGCCGGCGTGGCCCGGTTCAGCGTCAATGCGGGTCTGACCGGACTGGAATGGGCCGTCAGCGTGCCCGGGACCATCGGCGGTGCGGTGGTCAACAACGCGGGGGCCCACGGCGGCGAGGTCAAGGACAACCTGGCCTACGCCGATCTGCTGGACGAGCAAGGTGAATTGGTGGAGTATCGCGTCGAGGAGTTTGCCTACGCCTACCGGCACAGTTCGTTGAAGCGGACGCGGCTGTTGCAGCCCGGCTTCAACCCGGTGGTGCTGTGCGCCAACTTCCGCCTGGAGCGGGGGGACGCGGCCGCCATCCGGGCCAAGGCCGACGGCTTTCTGGCCCACCGGCGCAGCACCCAGCCCGTGGAGCCGAGCCTGGGCAGCACCTTTGTCAACCCGCCGGGCGACTACGCCGGCCGTCTCATCGAGGCCGCGGGGCTCAAGGGCGCACGTCAGGGTGGCGTGGAAATCAGCGCCAAGCACGCCAACTTCATCGTCAACCCCGGCGGGGTGGGCGCGGCCACGGCGGCCGATGTGGTGGCGTTGATCGAGCATGTACAGGCGGTCGTCGCCGACCGGTGCGGCGTACACCTGGAGCCGGAGATCCAACTTGCCGGCGATTGGGACGTGATGCCGGCGTTTGCCGGTTGACGGTACGGGCGACGGCCGGAGCAACCGGCCAACTGCGCAGACCGTCACTGAATGGATGTGCAAGGAATCTGCATGAACAACGGACGAAAGTTGCGCGTCGGCGTCCTCTTCGGCGGGCGCAGCGGCGAGCACGAAGTCTCACTCAATAGCGCGCGCAACGTCATGGATGCGCTGCAGCGCGCGGGGCACACGGTGATCCCCATCGGCATCGGGCGCAGTGGGCGCTGGCTGACCGGCGGCGATCCCATGGCCCGCCTGAGCGACGGATTGACGGGCGACGCCGGCCCCGTGAACGAACGGGAGCAGACATCATGGGCGCTGTTGCCCCAAGCCGGCACCCGTGAGGCCCTGCCCGAACTGGACGTGATCTTCCCGGTGCTCCACGGTACCTACGGCGAAGACGGCACCGTCCAAGGGCTGCTGGAGATGGCCAACATTCCGTACGTGGGATGTGGCGTGCTGGCCAGCGCGGTGGCCATGGACAAATTAGTGGCCAAGCAACTTTTCGCCCAGGCCGGTCTGGTCCAAGTCGCGTATGTGGGCGTGCGCCGCCGCCAATGGCGTGCGGACCCGAACGCAGTCGTGGCGACGGTGGAGCACGCGCTGGACTATCCGGTCTTCGTCAAGCCGGCCAACCTGGGCAGCAGCGTGGGGGTGAGCAAAGCCCGCAACCGGACCGAACTGGCCACGGCGCTGGATCTGGCCGCGGCCTACGACGCCAAGATCGTGGTGGAGGCGGCCGTGCCCCACGCGCGTGAGATCGAGGTGAGCGTGCTGGGCAACGACGCCCCGGAGGCCAGCGTGCCCGGCGAGATTGTGCCCGGCAACGAGTTCTACGATTACGCCGCCAAGTACGTCAGCGACAACAGCCGGCTCATCATTCCCGCCGCGCTGGACGACGCCACGACGGCGTACGTACGGGCCATGGCGGTCCGGGCGTTTCAAGCGGTGGATGCCACCGGGCTGGCGCGGGTCGACTTTCTGCTGGATGACCGGAGCGGCGAGATTTTTCTAAACGAGCTCAACACCATGCCGGGCTTCACGCGCATCAGCATGTATCCCAAGCTGTGGGAAGCCAGCGGCGTCAGCTACCCGGAGCTGGTGGATCGCCTCCTGGCCCTGGCGTTGGAGCATTACGCCGAACGCCAGGAGAACAGTACCGAGTTTGCGCTGACCGCCGGCAACATCGAATGAATTCGATGCTGCTACAGCAAACGTGCTGAAGCACGTTATTCGTCGAGAGCACAACAGGCTTCAGCCTGTTTCCCGTAGCAGGCGACGGTTTCAACCGTTGCCCGGATCAAACAGTCGCCATGCCAACACGCAACTATCGTGCCGAATCCGCGGCCCAACGCCATGCCAGCCCCTATCGTCGCAAACGCCAGACGCGACGGGCCGGCAACCGCATGCGCAAACTGGAAGCGCGCCTGCCCGAACTCGCAGGCCGCATCCAAATGCCCGCGTTGGCCATGCCGCGGCTGCACCCGCCCCGGCTCGACGGCTGGACCAGTGGCCGGCATGCCAGCAAGTTGCTCAGCGGCTTCGTCTTTGTGGCGGCGTTGGCCCTGTTGACCTGGGTGCAGACGGACTATCACTGGTTCGTCTACGCCGATCTGGTCTCGTTTCGGGGCACGACCTATTTGACCCATGACGACCTCTTTCCCCATGACGGGGGCGAACGGCTGGAACATCTTCTGGCTGCGGCCGGAAGACATCCGGGAGAACGTCATACAGCATCCGTATGTGGCCGACGCCAACGTGCGCATCGAACTGCCCAACCGGATCGACGTGCGTGTGACCGAGCCGGAGCCCATTGCGGTATGGATGACCGATCTCGGTCCCATGTGGGTGTTGAAGCCGACGGCGCCGTGTTGCCCATTCGTGTGCCCGAAGGCAGCACGCTGGAGGCCCAACTCTTGACGGACGACGGCCGCCCGCTGCCCACCATTGTCGACATGCAACGGCCGCCCAAGCGGTCACGCTTGGATCAGGGCCGTGGACGCCGACGTGCTCCACACCGGCTTGGCGTTGATTGCCCGGGTGCTCCGGGCTGGTGAGCGTGGTGCTACAACCGGGGTATCGGCCTGAACTTCGGCCTGCCCGATAGCCCGTACTCGGATCTATTGGGGCGACGGCGCCGAGATGGACGACAAGCTGGTGCGTCTCGCCATGGCCCAGCGCATGTTGGAAGACGGCGAACTCAGCGGCCAGGTGATCGACCTCCGCTTCCGCGACCGTCTTGTCGTGCGCTGAGACGGGAAAAGGCAAACCTGAGCCACAGATGGACACAGATGAACGCAGATTGAACAGCAAAAACATAGATTGAAGTTTGATTTGACAGCGGTAGATCGGTTCGGCAGACAAACGAAATCATCGGTGTTTATCTGTGTGAATCTGTGGCTCATTGCAGTGTAGTCACTTTTTGTCAGCATTTCGTAATGCAGTCCGTTAGAGAAATCGCGTAGTCTCCTTGGTTTGAGGTTCACAGTGAAAGAGTTCATCTCTGCCATCGATATCGGGACGACAAAGATCTGTGTGCTCATGGCGGCCGTGACCCACGACAGCCTGGGCAACTTGGCATTGCAGATTATCGGTGAGGGTCAGACGCCCAGCCGCGGCATCCGCCGGGGCGTGGTGGTCAATGTGCCCGAGGTGACCGCGGCCATCCGTGAAGCGGTTGAACGGTGCGAAGAGCAGGCCGGTCAACAGGTGCTGAGCGCGTATGTGGGCATCGCGGGCAGCCATATCGCCGCGGTCAACAGCCGGGGCGCCAGCCACATCGACCAGCGCGCCGGCGTCACCAACGAGGACATGCAGCGTGCGCTGGAAGCCGCGCGCCATGTGAGTCTCCCTCCCCACCAGGAGATCATCCACACCATCGCGCGCACATGGTCCGTGGACGGCCACAACAGCATCCAGAATCCCATCGGCATGCAAGGGCGCAAGCTCGAGGTCGACGCGCACATCGTCACCGGGAGCGACACTGCGGTCAACAACCTGGTCAACTGCGTCCTGCCCCACGGCATCGACATCGATGAACTGGTGCTGGAGCCGCTGGCCAGCAACGAAGCGGTGCTGCGCCCGGAAGAGCGACAGATGGGCGTGGCCGTGGTCGACATCGGCGGCGGCACCACCGACATCGCCATCTTCATCGACGATGCGCTGGCCCACACCCAAGTGGTCGACACGGGCGGCAATCATCTCACCAATGACGTGGCGGTCGCGCTCCATGCGCCCTTCGAGACGGCCGAGGATCTCAAGCTCCGCTTCGGCACGGTCACGCCCGGGCGGGTGGCCGAGGACGAGATGGTCTGGGCCAGCGTCTTCGGGGAGAAGACCGAGCGCAGCTTCAGCCGCCACTTCGTGGCCGAGGTGCTGGAGGCGCGGGCCGTGGAAATTTTCGAGATCATCGGCGAGCGCATCTACGACAGCGGCTACTACCGGCGCATTCCGGCGGGCTTCGTCCTCACCGGCGGCGCGAGTCAGTTGCCCGGGCTGGTCGAACTGGGCCGCGAGGTGCTGGAGTTGCCCGTGCGCCTGGGGAAACCGTCCGCCACCCAGTTGCCCGTGGTCGGGCTGGGACGGGTGCTCGAGTCGCCCAGCTACGCGACCAGTGTCGGCCTCCTCATCTGGGGGTTGCACGAGGACGGGCGCGCCGTCCACCGCCGCTTCGCCGCCGCGCCGGACGGAGAACAGGGCGATTGGATGCGCCAGGCGGTGGGCTGGTTGCGCAATCTGCTGCCGGGTTAATACCCGCAGGATCTTAGAGGAAACACTGGTCACACTCGGACTGAACGCTGCACGGGAACGCGCCGACGCGTCCACACCATCGTCACCGACATCGCATGCACAGGCACGTTCGAGTCCGTTAACATACATTCATTGAACTTTTCGAGACACGGAACAGCACCCCAGTTCAAAGGAGCCGCAGTTATGACACGTAAAAGCATGACACCGCAGTTTATCGAAAATTTCGCCAACATTAAGGTCATCGGTGTTGGCGGCGGCGGTCAAAACGCCGTCAACCGCATGATCGAGGAAGGGCTGCAGGGCGTTGAGTTCATCTCCATCAACACGGACGCACAAGCACTCATGCTCTCCAATGCGCCCCAGCGCGTCCGCATCGGCGAAAAGTTGACCAAAGGGCTCGGCTCGGGCGGAAACCCCGAGATCGGGCAGAAGGCGGCCGAGGAAAGCCGCGAGGACATCGCCGAAGTGGTCGCGGGCGCGGACATGGTCTTCGTCACCGCGGGCATGGGCGGCGGCACGGGCTCGGGCGCGGCCACGGTCGTGGCCGACTGCGCACGCCAGGCCGGTGCACTGACCATCGGCGTCGTCACCAAGCCGTTCACCTTCGAAGGCTCCCAGCGCCGGCGCGTGGCCGAATCGGCCCTGGCCGGCTTGGGTGAGAGCGTGGATACGCTGATCGCGATTCCCAACGATCGCCTGCTCCAGATCGTCGACCGCAAGGCCAACATGCAGACCGCCTTCCGCCTGGCCGATGATGTCCTGCGCCAGGGCATTCAGGGCATCAGTGAGTTGATCACCATCCCCGGCCTGATCAACCTGGACTTTGCCGACGTGCGCTCGGTCATGATCGAAGGCGGCGCGGCGCTCATGGCCATCGGCCGGGGCACGGGTGACAACCGGGCGGCCGACGCGGCCAACCAGGCCATCCACAGTGCGCTGCTGGACGTCTCCATTGACGGTGCGCGCTCCATCCTCTTCAACATCAAGGGTGGCGACGACCTGAGCCTCTTCGAGGTGAACGAGGCGGCAGAAATCGTGCGGGCCAACACGCACCCCGAAGCCAACATCATCTTCGGCGCCGTCATCGACCCGAACATGAAGGACGAGGTGCACCTGACCGTCATCGCCACCGGTTTCGACAAGAGCGATCCGGAGGATATTTTCAGCTTCAGTTCCAGTGCGCTGGAGCCGCGCAGCAAGCCCACGCCGCCGCCGTCCAAGCCGCAGCAGCCGCCCAAGGCCAACCCGCCGGCGGAGAAGAAGGACGAAAACATGCGCTCCTTTGAGCGGGATGAGCTGGACATTCCGGCATTCCTGCGCCGCCGTCACAACAACAACTGACGGTTCGCACGTCTGCACGTGCGTCGCAAAGACCGCCGGTCGAGCGCTTCGGCGCCTGACCGGCGGTCTTCCTTTGTGCAGGATGCAGGGGATGGCCGGCTTTGGTTTCGTGCTGCTGAGGTGCCTCAAATTCTGGGACAGAGATTGTTCAGTTCGCACGCACTCGTGCGAGCGGCTGCGTCCAGGCGAGAGCTTGCCTGCTCGTTTGCAAGAGGGTGTGCGGACTGAACAACGGCTCATTGCATCCGCCCCGAAATTGAGATAGGCTCCTGCTGTTGCGACCGCCCGGTGCGGCAGGATGCTGCTCGTTCCAGCCGGATTTGGCGATGCGGCGCCGTAAGTGCATTGTAATTGACTTAAAATTTTGAGTTGCGCAAACCTCGCTGCATCGTTCCTCTGGTAGAACACCCGTTTTGCATTTGCGCCCCCCCGAATCGTATGCTATACTTGCCAACATACCTCAAGATATAGTATGTATCTTCCTGGTTGAACCCATATCTAGTGGCCCATGTACCATCGAGCATGATGGTGGTGAGATGCGTTGTCCTTATTGCAACCAAACGCAGCACAAGGTAATTGACACGCGTGATGCCGGTGACGCCATTCGGCGGCGGCGGAAGTGTGAACATTGCGGTCGGCGTTTTACAACTTACGAGAATGTTGCGGCTAACGTGTTGGTCGTCAAAAGCGACGGGCGCCGCGAGCCGTTTGACCGGCAGAAGCTCCTGCAAGGGATCCAGATCGCCTCGGTCAAACGTCCCATCAGCCGTAATACGATCGAAAATATTGTGACGCAGATCGAAGAGTCGTTACAGACCCAGGGACGCGCGGAAGTCCCCAGCAAGTTGATCGGGTCCATGGTTTTGGACCATCTCGCCAACACCGATCAGGTGGCATACATTCGTTTCGCCAGCGTCTATTTGGACATGGGCGATCTCAACGAAATTCAGAACGAGATCGACCGTCTGATGGGACGCACGAATTCATCGTAGATAGCGCAATCCAACCGCGTTGGTCAACTGACAACCGAATGTGGCGTCAGCGCGCTGCTGCGTTTCTGTCCTCGTTCCTGTGGACCCGGACTTTGTGACGCGACAGCACGCGGCGCACGTGTTGAACGGCATGGTGCAGCGGCGCAGCATGGCCACTGTTCCACACGGTTCGACGCGCCCCGAGTTTTCTTTACAGTGCTACATAGGAGACAAACATGAGCACCAGCGTCCATCAAGCAGATCCCCGTGCGCGGGTGAACGGCACCAGTCACAATGGCCACGCCGACGGCCATCGCAACGGTACAATCGAAATCACGGTGCCCGAAACCATCATCAAGCGTGACGGGCGCGTCGTTCCCTTTGACGCCAGCCTCATCGAAAACGCGCTCTTGCGCTGTTTCAATAGCCTCAAGCAGGAACCGGAGACGCCGTTGCCCGAACTGACCCAGCGCGCGGTCAACATTGTGGCGGCCAAGTACAAGGTGCCGTCGGTGGAGCAGGTGCAGGACATCGTCGAGATGGTCTTGTTGGCCGCGGGCGAATATGAGGCGGCCAAGCACTACATTCTCTACCGGGCCGAGCGCGCCCGTCTGCGTGCGGATCGGCCCATTCCCGACATGGTGCGGGCGGCCTTTGGTGCGTCGGACGAGTACTTCCCCTCCCAGTTGCAGAAGTTCCAATACTTCGACAAGTACGCCCGCTTCAACTACCTGCACATGCGGCGCGAGACGTGGCTCGAGACGGTGGATCGCGCCGTCGCCTTTCTGCGTGAACTTTCCCACGAACGGCTGCCCGACGCAGACTACGAGCGGCTGCGCGAGGGCATCCTCAACATGCAGGCCATGCCGTCCATGCGGCTGCTGGCCATGGCCGGCCCCGCGGCTCGGCGCAGCAACATCACCATCTACAACTGTTCGTACATGCCCGTGGACAGCATCGACGCCTTTGTGGAAGCGCTGATCATCTCCATGAGCGGCTGCGGCGTGGGCTACTCGGTGGAGCGCGCCTATGTGGAGCAACTGCCCCGCATCCAGCGCCAGAATGGGCAGACGCCCATCCAATTTCAGGTGCCCGATTCGGCCGACGGTTGGGCCGAGGCGCTGCGTCTGGGGCTGGAGACCTGGCTCAGCGGCGGCGACGTGGAGTTTGACTTCTCGGCCGTGCGGCCGGCCGGCGCGCCGCTGATCACCAAGGGCGGCCGCGCGTCCGGGCCGGAGCCGCTGCGCAAGATGCTCCACTTCGTGCGCGACCGGTTCCTGGCGCGACAGGGTAGCTTCCTGCGCCCGCTGGACGCGCACGACATCATGTGTGCGGTGGGCGGCGCGGCCGTCTCCGGCGGCGTGCGGCGCACGGCCATGATCGCGCTCTTCGACTTCGACGACAACGAGATGCGCCAGTGCAAGAACGCCAAGAACATCGTCGGCAACGAGCAGCGCTGGAACGCCAACAACTCGGCCGTCTGGCCCGACCGGGATCTCTCCCAGAGCGAAATCGCCCGCTATCTGCTGGAAATGGTGGAGTCGGGCACGGGCGAGCCGGGTATCTTCAGCCGGCGCGCCGCCATCAACACGCTGCCGGACCGCCGCCAACCGTCCGACTTCGGCACCAATCCCTGCGGCGAGATCGTGCTGCGGCCCTACCAATTCTGCAACCTGAGCATCGCCGTGGCGCGCCCGGAGGATGACCTGGCCGCGCTCAAAGAGAAGGTGGAATTGGCCACCATCATCGGCACGATCCAGTCCATGGGCACCTACTTCCCCGGCCTGCGCCCCATGTGGCAGAAGAACTGCGAAGAGGAGCGGCTGCTGGGCGTGGACATCAACGGCCAGATGGACAGCGATCTGGTGCGCGATCCCGACGTGCAGCGGGAACTGCGCGACCATGCCGTGGCCACCAACAAGAAGTACGCCGAACTGCTGGGCATCAACCAGTCTGCGTCCGTGACGTGCGTGAAGCCGTCGGGCAATTCGTCGCAGTTGCTCAACTGCTCGCCGGGCGTGCACCCGCGCTGGTCGCCCTACTACGTGCGCAACGTGCGCGTCGGCACCCACACGCCCATCTACAAGGTGCTGCGCGATGCCGGTGTGCCCCTGGACCCGGAGAACGGTCAGACCGCGGAGAATGCCAACACATGGGTGGCCCACTTCCCGGTCAAGGCGCCGGAGGGGGCCATCACGCAACGACCGCGGGCGCTGAACAGTGCGAGTATTGGCTGCAAGTCAAGAACAACTGGACGGAGCACAATCCCAGCGTGACCATCACCTACCAGGCGGACGAGGTGCTGGACATCATCAAATGGGTGTGGGAGAACCAGGACAAGATCGGCGGCATGACCTTCCTGCCCGCGTTCGACGCCCAGTACGAGCAGATGCCCTACGAGGAGATCACGCGAGGAGTACGAGCGGCGCGCCCAGGCGTTCCCGAATGTGGACTTCTCCAAGCTCTGGCGCTACGAGCAGGAGGACTACACCACGGCCGCGCAGGAACTGGCGTGCATGGGCGGGCATTGCGATATTATTTGAGACGTGATGCGTGATGTGAGATGAGCGAGGCACTCGACGAGTGGGTGCCTCGCTTTTTTATGCAGCGGTTCCGGGAGATGTGTAGCGGTTCCGAGGATGATGTTGTCCACTGACGGATGATCGGCGCAAAGCGTATCCCCGCCGCCCTTCAGCACCTGAATTCATCTCCCAATTCGTCCAATCGCCAATATTTTTGGTTTGAATCCATGTTTTTGCTGTTTAATCTGTGTTTATTTGTGTCCATCTATGGCGGGCTTTGCTTTTTGCAGTGGAGTCATCTGTGGCTCAGCTTTGCTTTTACCGCGCAGTCACGCAAGTTCCCCGGGGTTTTGTCCAGCTTTACGGTGTGAATCGATCCCTGCGCGATGTTCGTTTGATCATCGGTGGGGCTTGTTGGAAGGTTTGCAAACGAAAGACGAGGCGAATTGCAGACTTTGTCCAGATAACTGGACAGACCTTGCGCCGACCATGAACGCTGTGCAAGGATTATCGAAGGCGGGCGCAGCCGCACGGATTTCTGTGCGTCGCAGCACGCAAGTCGCTGAGGCGACTTCTCACTGTCAGCGCCGGTTTTCAACCGTCAGTGAAACCGGCGGCGTCTACGCGCGCGGCTCCAGCCACATGACCTGATACGGCTCCAGATAGAACTCCGCGTCGTGGAGCGTCACCGGCGTGTCGCTGATGTGTTCGTGAAAACGGTAGCTCAGACCGTAGAGGCGCAGCTCGTTGGCGTCGATGCGCTGGCCGTGTTCGGTGAAGTTGGCCAGCACCAGGATGCGCTGTTCGCCGGCGTCACTGGCGCGATTGCGCACGAAGCCGAAGACGTGATCCGTGCCCACGTTGATGACGTCCATCTCCGCGCCGCCCAACGCAGGCAACGTGCGCCGCAGGTGGACCAGGTGCTGCAGCTGCTGGTAGATGCGGCCTTGGATCGTCGCGGCATCCGTGCGCTTGGCCATGTCCTCCCAGTTCGTGGCCGGCCGGTGGACCCAGCGGCTGTCCTCCGCCTTGCCCGGATCGTTGCGATAGCCGTAATCGTTGAGCGTGCCGATCTCGTCGCCCAGGTAGATGAGCGGAATGCCGCCGATGCTCAGGATGACGGCGTGGAGCAGGAGGATGCGCCGCACCGACAGCTCGATCTCGGCATGGTTGTCGTATTGGCGCGCGCGCTCCAGCCCCGCCAGTGACGCCAGCGTGCCTGAAATGCGCGCGTCGCCCGTGCGCGGATTCTCCTGGAAGGGGAGGCCACGGGCAAAACTGCCGGGGAAGCGCCCGGTGTAGAACTGGTTGAGGAAGCGCCGGTGGTCGTAGCCGTTGATGCCCAGCGCGCCTGCGTCGCCGTCGTCGAAGGTCCAGCCGATGTCGTCGTGGCTGCGGATGTAGTTGACCCACGCGCAGCCCTCCGGGATGGCAAAGCGGTAGCCCATGGAGTGGCGCAGCAGCCGCACCTCGCGCGTCGCCAGCGAATTCCACAGCAGGGCCATGAGCAGCGGGTTGTACGAAAGCTGGCATTCGTCCAGGCTGATGTACTCGTTCACCTCGTCGGGATGGACGATGGCCTCGGACTTGAAGAGCAGCGCGGGCGCGGCGATGCGCAACACCGCGTTGAAGGCCTGCACCAGCGTGTGCGCCTGGGGCAGACTCTCACAGTCGGTGCCCAGCTCCTTCCAGGTGAAGGCCAACGCATCCAGCCGCAACACCTCCGTGCCGATGTTGGCCAGGAAGAGCATCTCCGCCGCCATGTCGTGGAAGACCGCGGGTTGCGATAGTTGAGATCCCACTGGAAACGGTTGAACGTCGTCCAGACCCACTGGCCGATCTCCGGGCGATAGGTGAAGCTGCCCGGGTGTTGGTCCGGGAAGATCTCGCGCAGGGTGCGGTCGTAGGCGTCGGGCATGGTGCGGTCGGGGAAGAGGAAGTAGTAGTCGGCGTGCTCGGGATCGCCCGCCACGTGCGGCTTGGGCCCAGCGGTGCTCGTCCGACGTGTGGTTGAAGACGAAGTCCAGCACCAGGCTGATGCCGGCGGCGCGCAGTTCCGTGGCCAGCGTCTCCAAGTCGGCCATGGTTCCCAAGTCCGGGTCGACCTGTCGGTAGTCGCTCACCGCGTAGCCGCCGTCGTTGTCGCCCTCCGGCGCCTTGAAGAGGGGCATCAGGTGCAGGTAGGTGAGGCCCAGTTCCTGGAAATAGGGGATGCGCGCGCGGAGATGTTGCAGATCGCCGGCAAACAGGTCGACATAACAGACGCCGCCCAACATCTGCTCGCGCTGGTACCACGCCGGGTCGGCGGCGCGGGCCGCGTCCAGCGTCTTGAGATCGTCGGGACGGTCCAGCCAACTGCGCGCCGTCAGATCCAGCACCGTCTCCAGGTGGTAGTAGAAGTCGTAGCGGTCGCCATACAAGGCAAGCAGGCGCGTGAACAACTGGGGAAAGTGGGCGTCAAGACGTTGGCGATAGACCTGCCAGACTGGGTCGGCCAGATGCGCGGCGAAACGCTGCTCCAGCCGGGGCAGCACCCGGGCGTACGTCCGTTGGGTCTCGCGTGCCAGTTGCTTGTCATCGAACATGATCAACCCTCACTCGTCCGAATGGGCGTGAATACGGTGTGAATACCACGGTAGAAACCCGGCGCTGCTGTCTCGGGTAGTAACTGAAAATCGGTTCCTGCCGGGATCCACTCAGTTGGATTTGCGCGCCAGCAAGATCAAGTTCTCGCTGGCCGCGTCGTATGGATCGCCGTCAAAGCTGCCCCAAACCGCGTCGACGTCGAAGCCGCTCTGAGCCAGCATGAGCTCGGCTTCGTGACGCCAGAGGAAGCGCAACGGGAACGGGCAGAGCGTGCGCTGCACACACCCGTCGGCGAAGATCTCCTCGTAGATGAACAGGGTATCCTGGATCTGCGCCGTCCAGTCGACGTTGCGCACGCACCACTTGATCACCTCGGCGCCGGACGCCGCGTCGGTCCAGCGGTCGGCCAGTTCCTGGAGCCCGGCAACCTCGACCAGCCGGGGCACGTCGGGGTTGAAGAGCGCCAGCAAGAGCGTGCCGCCCGGCTGCAAGTGACGGTGTGCCCGGCGCAGCACGCGGACCTGGTCGGCGGCGCTGGTTAGGTGCATGAGCGTGTTGCTGACACAGTAGGCGAAGCTGAAACGGGCCGCGCCGGCGTCAAAGGTGCGCAGATCTTGTTCCAGCAGTTCGGCGCGCGCCGCGACATCGGCTGTCTCCAGCTTGCGCCGCGCGATGTCCAGCAGCGCGGGGCTGGCGTCCACGCCTGTGACCCGGCAGCCGGCTGCGGCCACCGGCACGAGCACACGCCCGGTCCCGCAGCCCAGTTCCAACACATCGCCGCCCGCCTGTCGGGCCAATTCTGCGACAAGATCGATGTCTTCGTCGTAGAAGCGATAGTCGGCGTCGTAGAAGCGGGCAAAGCGATCGAATTCTGACATGGGTGCGGGCCGCATTCCTCTGGGTGATGTGTCCTTTTGCGCATCATATCGTTGCGTTTGGGATTTTACAAATTCGACCATATGAGCTAAAATCGGGGTTGTTGATGTGGCAAGCCGACCTGGATCCAGGTCGGCAATTGCTTTGTGTCAACCGTCCGTTTTGGGCCGCCGACCCCGCCGCCGCTTCAGGCGGTTTTTTCATGAGTGCGCAACTCAAGTCAGTCAGTGTGGGTAGTGCTGCCATGGTGCTTGTCTCTGCCTGCGGTGAAGTGTCCTGTTTCTGTGGCGTGACCCACGGACCGCACGCAAGCGCACAGGGAGATCGCCCGTCGTTCGTCTGAATTGACGCGATAGACCGTGAAACATGCGGCGGCAGATGGACGTTTGTACCGGAACAAGAGTTTGTCACGACAATAGTTTTTGCTATCAGCAGTTTTTGATGTCAGCACGGTATTCGCCCAATTGCACACAACCTTTTCGTTGCCCCGTGAGTCCCGGTGGAAATCGATCCGCCGGAACGGCTCTTCGTTGAGAACCATGCAGCAGAGCACGCGACACTGTAACGAGAAGCAACGCCGGGATATGTGGGCGACGCCGTCTTCGTTTTGTGTAATTTAGTTAAAGAAGGAAACTATGGCTACGAACGGCAGCAAGACCTATCTCACCGCGGAAGGTCTACGCAAGGTGAAAGAAGAACTGGAATTTCTGACGACCACCCGGCGCAGAGAGGTCGCCCAGATGATTGCAGAAGCCAAGGCCGAAGGCGACATCAGTGAGAATGCCGGCTACGATGAGGCCAAGACCGCCCAAGGTTTTCTGGAGGGACGCATCCGCGAGTTGGAGAACGTCCTCAAGAATGCCGAGGTGATCGAGGAGCACGACACGCCCGCGGACCGGGTCGCGTTGGGCCGCAAGGTCATCATCCGCGAAGTCGGTACTGACTACGATGAAGAATACACGCTGGTCGGGTCCATGGAAGCCGATCCGACCAACGGGCGCATCAGCAACGAGAGCCCCATGGGCAAAGCGCTGCTGACCAAGCGCATCGGCGATGAAGTGCTGGTGCAGACGCCCGGCGGTGAGATTAGTTTTGAGATCGTGTCCATTGAATGACGGCCTGATCCGCATGACGCGCACGAACATTGTGCCGTGAGGATCGTGCCTGCGTAGGAAGGAAAGCCTCGTGACCGAGTCCGCCAGCGCCATGTTTGCGCCGGAGAACCTAACCGACCAGGAACGCGCCCGCCTCAACAACTTGCAGGCACTGCGTGATGCGGGCATCGACCCGTATCCGGCGCGTGTCAAGCGCAGCCACGCCATCGCCGCCGCCCGCGCGCTCTACGAAGCGGGCGCGGCCGACGACATCCAGGTCTCCGTGGCCGGACGGTTGAAGCGCATTCGCGTCATGGGCAAAATGAGCTTTGCCGATCTGGAGGACGGCACCGGCAGCATCCAGATCATCATCCGTCGTGACGACCTGCCCGACGGCTGGTACAACACGGTCTGGAAGAAGCTCATCGACCTGGGCGATTTCGTCAGCGCGACCGGCCCCATGGTGGTCACCAAGACGGGCGAATTGAGCGTCGAAGCCCACGACATCCAGTTCCTGAGCAAGGCGCTCAAGCCCATGCCCGACAAGTGGCACGGCCTGCGCGACCAGGAGACTCGCTACCGCCGGCGCTACGTGGATCTCATCGCCAACCCCGAGGTGCGCGACATCTTCCGCCTGCGTGCGCGCATCGTGCGCGCGCTGCGCGAGTATCTGGACGGCCAGGGCTTTCTGGAAGTGGAGACGCCCATCCTCCAGCCCATCTACGGCGGCGCGGCGGCGCGCCCGTTTGTGACGCATCACAACCAGTTGCACCAGGATCTCTACCTGCGCATCAGCTTCGAGCTCTATCTTAAGCGGCTGACGGTGGGCGGCCTGGACCGCGTCTACGAGATCGGGCGTGACTTCCGCAACGAGGGCGTCAGCTTCAAGCACAACCCCGAGTTCACCCAACTCGAGTTCTACGAAGCCTACGCCGACTACGCCGACGTCATGCGCCGCACCGAGGAGATGATCGCCTACGTGGCCCAGCAGGTCACCGGCGGGCTGACCATCACGTGGCAGGGGCACGAGCTCGACCTTACACCGCCGTGGCGCCGCATCACCCTGCGCCAGGCCATTCTCAACGCGACCGGCATCGACTACGAAGAGTACCCCGACGCCGAATCGCTGGCCGTGGCCATGGAAGAGATCGGCCATCAGCCCGATCCCGACAGCAATTGGGGCAAGTTGGTCGACAGCCTCATGGCGCGCCACGTGGAGCCGAACCTGATCCAGCCCACCTTCCTCATCGATTACCCGCGCGACGTCAGTCCGCTGGCCAAGGGCACGCCCGACGATCCGCGCCAGGTGGAGCGCTTCGAGGGCTTCATGGCGGGCATGGAACTGTGCAACGCCTTCAGCGAGATCAACGACCCCATCGACCAGTTGCAGCGCTTCGTGGACGAGAGCTACCGCGCCCGCCACGGCGACGACGAGGCCCATCCCATCGACGTGGACTACATCGAGGCGCTCAGCTACGGCATGCCGCCCACCGGCGGTTTCGGCATGGGCGTCGACCGCCTGACCATGCTCTTCACCGACAAGGACACCATCCGCGAGGTGCTGCTCTTCCCGCACCTGCGCTCCCTCAAGAGTGACGAGGCCGACACCGGTGCAGTCGACACTGGGGACGCCGTGGACGCGCCCGTGGAAAGCAGCGAATCGGCCGCCTAGGTCGACCCCGCCCTGTGGCCCTTGGAGCCAACGCATGAACGTCCGTCCGTTTGCGCCCGCCCCTGCCTGTGATGTGCGCGCGCAACGGGCGTCAACACCCGAGACCGACCGTGTGATCCACGCGGTCGGTCTTCTTGTTGCGCTGCTGGCCGGGCTGGCCCTCTTCTGGGCGACCCGCACCTGGCCCGACACGCCGGACGGCTGGATCCACTTGCACCGCGTGCGCGCGCTGACCGACAGCCTGCGCGCCGGCGTCTTCTACCCGCGCTGGTTTCCCGACTTCGCCTTCGGCTACGGCTACCCGGTCCTCAACTTCTATGCTCCGGCGTTCTACTATCCGCCCGCGCTGCTGCATCTGGCCGGCGTGGACATCTTCGTGGCCGTGCGGTTGACGCTGGCGCTGGTCTACGGGCTGTCGGCCTGGGCCATGATCGCCTTCCTGCGCCCCTTCCTTGCCTGGCCCGCGACCTTGGCCGCCACCGTCGTCTTTCTCGTCTTCCCCTATCGCCTGCTCGACCTCTTCGTGCGCGGCGCGCTGCCCGAGTTTGCCGCATTCCTGTGGTTGCCGTTGGTGGCCTGGGGCTTGACCGCGCTGTTGCGTCACCTGGCGGCGCGGACATCCTGGCGGCCAAAGCTGCGGCTGAGCGCGCCGGTGCTCGTCTTCGCCGCGTTGACGGTGGCCGGGCTGGTGCTCACCCACAACCTGTCCGCGTTGATGGTGGAGCCGGCCGTTGGCCGCGATGGTGCCCTTGCTCGCCGTCACACCTGATGCGAAGTCGTGTCGGGGGCGGGGTGCTGGCGCTGGGGCTCGCCTTTCGGGCTGGGCGCGCTCCTGGCCGCGTGGTACATCGTGCCCGTTGGTGGAGGGCGTTGCTGGCATCGGCAGCACGCCGCCTGCCTACGGCTTTGCCAACCATTTTGTGGACTGGCGCAACGCGGTCAACTGGGGCCTGCCCTACGTCTATCCGGCGGCAGCCGACGCCACGGTGCCGCTGCCCGGCTACGCCATCCTCGCACTGGTCTTCGGTGTCGCCGCGCTTGGTTGACACACCGGGCCGCTCACCTCGCGCCGCTGTGCTCGCCGCCGGACTGGTGCTCACCTGCTTCCATCTGGCTGACCATGAGCTACAGCGCATGGCTGTGGCATCTCGCCGTTTCCGGTGCTGGGCAAGCTCCAGCTTCGGCGCTGGCAGACCGTCACCGCGTTCGGCGTGGCGTTGCTGGTCGGCGGCGTGTTGCAGGCCGTGATCGACCGCATCTGTCGCCTGCGCCCGGTCTGATTGCGGCAGGTGCAATTGCGCTGCTATCCTGGTCATCTCCACCGACGGGCTGGACTACGCCGTCTCCGCTCACCAGCGCCGACATCACCGTGGAACAGATGGGCCACCGACGCCGCCTACGGCCAGGTGGGCGCAGACGTGGACCGGCGAGTTCCTGCCCGTGTGGGTGACGGAAGAACGGTGGCCATCGGCCGCGAACTGACGCAACCGTACCCGCCGGCGGAACCGGTCGCGCTGGCTGCGCAACCCATGTGGCCCCGCCTCCAGCAATTCAACTACCAGACTACAACACGTCCGCCAGCCCCTTATCTTTGCCCAATTCTTCTATCCGGCGTGGCGTGCCCGTGTCAACGATGCTCAGGTCGAGTTGACACCCCACGGCGATGCTCTGGGCCTGAGCTGGCTGGACTTGGCGCCGGGCGATCACTACGTCACCAGTGCGATGGGCAGCCACGCCGGCTGTGTGGTGGGGGCGCGGTCTGGCGACGCTAGGCTGGCTGATTGTGTGTGCGCTTCGCTGTTTGGGCGACGACGGTACTGGCCTGCACTCGTCGTATGGTTGCTGGTCGGCGGCGTGGCGCTGCTCGGCATGAGCCGCTACACCGAGGTTCGGTTCCCGCTGTCACTCCATCGTGGCGACGGGTTCGGCGTAGACTTCGGCGCGGTGCGTCTGGAAGCGGCCCACGTCGCTACGACTGCGCCCGTCCACCGCACCCGTCACCCTGTACTGGACCGTGAACGCGCCGACGGATGCACTCAACGCCTTCGTCCACGTGGTCGATGATGCCGGTGCGGTGGTGGCCCAGCACGACGGACCGCTGGCCGGTGACTATATGCCCGCGGCGCTGGGAGCCGGGGTTGACCCTGAACCGGACCCATCCGGTGGCATTGCCGCCCGACTTGCCGCCCGGTCAATACATGGTCATGGCGGGCGTCTATCCGCCGGGCCGGCCCGACGCGCCTTTGCGGCGGACGGCTATGCCGGCCCGCGCATCCTCGTCGGCACGCTCCAGGTGACGCCATGAAGCCGACGACGCGCTGGATTGTGCTGATCCTGCTCTTTCACCCGCTGACGCTGGCCTACAGCATGGTCAACCCGCTGGGCGAAGCGCCGGACGAAGCCGACCACTGGGCCTACATCGTGCATCTGGCCAACGAGCGCCCTGCCGGTCGGCCCGCGCATCACCCAGAGCAAGGCACTCCGCCGCTCTACCACGCCACGGCTGCGGCGGTGTCGCTGGGCGAGCCGGTCAACGATTTTCTGCGCGCCAATCCCGACGTGCAATTTCAGCCCGCGCCCGACTGGTCGCCCAACTTTTCATCCACACCACACTGGAGGCCATGCCTCCTGCGTGGCGGCGCGCTATATTTGGTGCGCCCTGGTCGGTGCCGCTGAGCACGCTGACGGTCGCCGCCACCTATGCGCTGGCGCGTGACGGCGTTTCCGGCCCGCCGTGGCCGGGCATTGGCGGCGGCCGCGCTCCTGGCCGGCATCCCCGAGTTCGCTTTCATCGGCGGGGCGGCCAACAACGACAACGCGGCCGCGCTCTTCGGCACGCTGGCGTTGTGGGGCGGCGTGGCCATCCTGCGCGGCGAGGGCCGGGTGCGCCGGCTGGTGGACGCCGCTTGCTCTGGGCCTGGGCCTGCTGTCCAAGACGAGCACGTTGGGTGTGTGGCCTGCGGTGGGCGTGGCGATTGTGGCCGGCGCGGTGGCGGCGCATGACCCCGCCGCGACAAGACCGGGCGCGTGGCTGCGCGCCGCGGCCGCGAGTTGGCGGCGCTGGCTGGTGACCGGGCTGTGGGTGGGCGTGCCCGCGCTGCTCGTGGCCGCGCCGTGGTTCCTGCGCAACTGGAGGCTCTACGGCGACCCGCTGGGCATGGCCTTGGCGCGCCAGACCATCGACGTGCGCACCACGCCGTGGACGGGGGCCGACACATGGTGGCTGCTGCGCGGCTGGTTTGTCTCGTTCTGGGGCAAGTTCGGCGGCGCGGGCCACATCCCCATGGCCGGCTGGATCTACGTGCTGTTGGCGGCGCTGAGCGCATTGGCCGTGGTGGGACTCGTGCGGCTGGTCATTGCGCGCCGTCCACAGTTCCCGCGCGATGCCGTCTGGGTGCTGCTGCTCGCGCTGGGGGGCGTGGCGCTGGTCATGTGGCGCTACTCGCTGGTGGCCCTGGGGACGGACCAGGGCCGGCTGCTCTTCCCCGCGGTCGGCGCGCCTGGTGACGCTGCTGCGGCCGGCTGGCTGGCGTTGATCCCGCTGCCGGCAAGTGGAGGGGACGGTTGTGATCGCCGCCGGATTGGCCGTGGCGCTGGGTCTCATGGCTGGTTGGGCGTGATCCGCCCGTGCTTGTTCCGCCGCCGGCAACCGTGGCGAATCCGGTCGAGCCGGTGCGCTTCGGTGACTTGACCCCGGTCGGGGTGGAACTGGACGCGCAGCCGGTGCTCTACTGGCAACTGGCCGCACAGGCGGGCACGACTACCGCACGGTGCTGCGTACATCGTCGCCTGACGGCACGCTGGTGTGGGGAGGGCGACGCTCGCCTGGCGCGGGTCGCTTCAGCACCATCACTGGCCGCCGGGCTACGTCATGCGCGCGACGCCTACACCGTCATTGGCCGGACTGGGCCGGTCCGGGCGCGCATTCGGTGGAAGTGGGCGTCCAGCCCTTTGGCGAGGAGTTGCTCATGCCTAACGGCACCGGCGTACACCCCTACGCGCCGCTGGGCACGCTTGAGTACACGCCGGTGCAGTGATCCCGCATACGGTCAAGTCAGACCAGGGCAAAGACGCGACGGGCCGCCCGTGGCACCGGCGATCTTGGGCCCGCCCACGATGACGGTCGCTGGTGGCGGGCAAACTCACCAGATTTCACACACTCCATCCCCCATTTTCCGCCGGCAACCAACGATAGTGCACCGCAAAGCCGGGCGAGGGGCCGAAGTCCAGGCTCAACGTGTCCACGAAGATGCCCTTGGCGTCGCGTTCGGTCAGCAGGAATTCGACGGCCTCAATGTGAAAGCCGGGGAAGTGCATGACCTCGTCCGCGGCCCGCATTGCGGAATTTGTCCCCACCCACAAAATCGCTCCACCCGCTGTTCATGGCCACGATCAAAAGCCTGCGGGATGGGGCCAGGTTCACTTTCCCACGCGGCCAGGTCATCCGGCGTGAGTTGCGCGTCCGGGTTCTCCTCGGCCTTGGCGCGGATGTCCACATTGACCAGCGGGCCGAAGAGATCGGACGCCGGAATCTGGTCGGCGCTGGGTCCGTCGGAGAAGTGGAAGGGCGCGGCCCATGGGTGCCGGTGTGCTCGACGAGCAGCCAGCGGTACATGTTGTAGCCGTCGTTGGCCAGTGTCACCAACGTTTGGTACCCAATTGTTGCACCCCTTCAAAGGTGGGGAAGTCCACGGCCAGCGTGTGGGTGAGGTCTACCAACTCGTTGAAGCTGAACGCCTTGGCGGGGACTGGGCGGCGCCGTGGTGCCTCCACCACCACCGGGGCCACACAGCCGGCAGACGCGACAGCCGCAGGCCAGGCTCGCCCCCTTCAGAAAGCGGCGGCGTGACATGTCATGAGCGATTTTTTGCGTGCAAGCGGCAAAACACACATGCGGGTTCTCCTTGGTTTTGGGTTATGCCATTGATCCGGGTATGACGCCGGCGAAGATGGGCGCCGGGTTTCCGCTGCGCCGGGGGTGCGCCTGCGGATGGATGTTTATAGCATGTTTGCCACGGCCACGCAACTTGTTTCCTGAAATGCGGCGATCGGGCCGGTCCGGTCGTCGATGTGGGTATTGCGGCATTGATCACGATCTCGCATTGCTACAACGGGATCAACGGCGCGCCGACCGGGATTGCGGCGTCACCATCACACACCCGGATCAGGGACAGTACGATATCACGTTCGATTTCATCGTTGCAGATCGCTTTATCCAGGTGACGCCTGAATGGAATACGACAGGAGACGGCTCGATTGTCACGCTTTCTCGCTAGTATTGGGGTCAACTCAAACCGTAAAGTTCAAGTCTTCTCGTACCATCCGCCAACCGAAGGAGGTCCATGGTATGACAGTAGGAAGGATACCGGTTTCTGGCTCGCAATCTACTGAAGACTAGCGTGAGGTCCATCATCGTGCGCAATTTACAGTTCTTGTTGTTTAAGTGCGCTGCTGGTGCTATTCGTCGTGGGCGAATGTCTGTGCTCGCCCAGTCCGGCGGCGACTACGAATTAACCGGACCAGCGTCGCCACCTGGCGGCATGATCCTCACCGGGGGCGACTACAGCCTGGAAAGTACGATTGGCCGGCCTGAGTCCGGCGTGACTCAACGTGGCGGCGACTACACGCTCACCGGGGGCATGGTGGATGCCGGCGGTTCGGGCGTGACGCCGACCGAGGGGGAGCATTGCCCTCCCGCCGCTCATTCGACAGCGCTGAACGTTGTTGTGCCGTCGGGGCGCTGTGTCGTTCTGCCGGCGGAGAAGCCAAGGTTGCCCTTGGCCACCTTCCTGCCGGCTTGGGCAGGAAAAAGCGCCCGCTGCCGTGGCCGGCAGGATGAGCCCGAGGAGCAATTTGCCGCTTCAACTGACTGCATGGTGAGGTGGGTATTTTCGCCGGCTATTGCTACCAGGCGTAACGTCTCTGGTTGTCCAGATCGTCCGGTTGGTGGCGATGACTGGCGCAGCGCATTTCACATCACAACGTTGGCCTAGATGTACTTGATGTTGATCTTCTCGATCGTGCCATTGAACTTGAAGGGCGCACGCTCGTAGTAGTCCAACGCCACCGGCGACCCCAGATCCATGCCGACATCGAAGGTTTCGGAGGCGGTAAAGATCACCGGCACCGAGTCTTCGAAGCGGCCTTGTCCAACCTGCTCTCCATTGACACGGAACGTAATGGCGCCGCCGGCGCGACGCTGGCGTGAGTCGAACTTGACTTCCACCTCAATCGTCACGTTGCCGGCGGGCAGCGGCTTTTCCGACCGCACCTTGTACCGGTTGAGCGTCATGGCGTTGTATTCGGCGTGCAGGTAACCCTGATCCATGAAGACCGTAAAGCCGGCCGAAATGCCGCCCAGACAGAAAAGTACCCCTTCTGCGTTTTCGGGCAGGTCGGCCGTAATCGTCGCCAGCGAAGAAAACCCACTGATAAATCTGGGGGCCAGCGTCTCGCCGATGCGGGTCTGCCCGGCGAAGAAGTTCCACTCGTTGAGCGGTGTCACCCGCATCTCTTCCGGATGATATCCAGGGATGTAAAGGCCGCCACCAATGGGGAAGGCCTGATTCTTGGTGGCTTCCATCGTGAATATGGCCTTCATTGCCCGAAGCTTCTTCGGCATCTCATCTGCTAGGTCGCGGGCCTGCGAAAAATCTTGGCTCAGATCGTACAGTTCCCAGACATCATCATCCGGGTCCCAGTTCAACAGACCGGAAATGTCGGTTGACCACGGCTTTTTCGGACCAAAGGCCGCGGCAAACCAGCCGTCCTGATAGATCCCTCGACTACCCATGATGTCGAAAAACTGAGGACGTTTCTGTTCCGGCGCTTCGGGATCGTTGAAGCTGTAGACCATCGAATCGCCGTCCAACGCCATCTGCTCGAAGCCGTCTACGCTGCGCGGCGGCGTAATGCCGGCGACTTCGTACAGGGTGGGCACAATGTCGATCACATGGTGGAACTGGGGTCGCGGCCGGCGGTCGGCTTGAATTCCCTGCGGCCAATGAATGACACAGGGGGTGCGCGTGCCGCCAAAGTGGGCCGCAATCAGTTTGGTGCTCTTGAACGGCGTGTCGCCGGCCCAGGCCCAGCCGTGGTGGTACATATTTTCCAACAGGGGGCCGCCGATGGCTTCCAAGCCGCCGTAGTCCTGCTCCAGCACGTCCAACTGCTCTTCCACCGTGCTGAACATGGAATTCTGGGCCAGCAGTTCCGAAATGGTGCCGTTCATCCCCTCGGCGGACGCACCGTTATCAGAGTTGATGTAGATGATGAGCGTGTTCTCCAGGAGGCCCTGCGCTTCCAGTTCATCCACCACTTTGCCGTACTGCGCATCCGTGTGCTCCAGGAAACCGGCGTACACTTCCATGAGCCGGGTCTGGAAGGCGCGCTGTTCTTCGGGAATATCCGCCCATTTTTGCATGGAGGGATCCATGGGGGTCAATTCCGCGTCTTGCGGAATCCAGCCCAGTTCCTTTTGCCGTTTGAAAGTTTCCTCGCGCAGCACTTCCCAGCCCTTCATCGAACTTGCCTTTGTATTTGTCGGCCCCACGCCTTGGGCACATGATGCGGGCCATGCACCGCGCCGGGCGCAAAGTAGAGAAGAACGGGTCATCGGGCGTATAGGCCAGATGGTTGCGGATGAACGTCTGGCTCTTTCGGCCATATCTTCGGTCAGATGATACGCAGGGTCGTGGGGCGGCTCGATGGGTTCACGTTTTCGAACAGGCGCGGCTCGTATTGCGACGTCTCGCCCGCGATGAAGCCGTAGAAGTAGCGAAAGCCCAGGCCCGTGGGGTACTGGTCATAGGGACCGCCCGCTCACGTCGCTGGGCGGGGTGTTGTGCCACTTGCCGAACGCGGCGCTGTTGTAGCCGTATTCGGACAATACTCTGGCCGCCGTGGTTGCCGACCGTGGGATTTCGCCCACGTACCTGTCAAAATCATTGGCGAATTCGGCAATCTGCCCCGCGCCCACATGGGTATGATTGCGCCCCGTCAGCAAGGCCGCGCGCGTCGGCGAACACATGGCAGTCGTGTGAAAACGATTGTAGGCGATCCCGCCTTCAGCCAGCCGTGTCAGGGTCGGCGTATGCACCGGGCCGCCGAAGGTGTCGGGATTGCTGAACCCGGCATCGTCAGACATGAAAATCACGATATTGGGGGCATCTTTGGACAGGCGCTTGGGATCCTGCCGCCACTGATGGGTTGATTCTGCCAGCGTTCTCCCGGCAATACTGGCAGAGGGTGTCTGCGGAAACGGGAGCGATGATCCGTCGACATGTGGTTGTTTACGCATTGCTTTTCCTTTCCTGTGTCGCTGTGACAGATATGAGTGCGATGCCCAAGGCGTTCAAGTGGTTGATCACTCCGACCAACGCGGCTTGATCCATGGGTTCACTGATGATCGTCGTCAGTTTGTGGCCCGCCTCATCGATGCCAAGGACGACCGACTGCGCGCCGAAATATTCGGACCAGCGCTGGTCCAGTTCGCCCTTGATGCAGATACGATAGGTCGCCGGTTCATACATGGGGAACCCCCTGCGCGAAGTGGGGCATGACAACGTCTCAACGAAATCGCATTCAGTACGCGATCGATCCGAGTTTGGGTGCTGGCTATCAGTGTAGCCATTCGCGTAGTGCAGAACATCTACCAAAATGGTAGAGAAGGGGTGGAGCGGGACTCAAGCGGCGGCCAAGCGGGAGTTATTCGTCGATAAGACCGAGTTCGCGCGCGCGCTCGACGGCGTCACGGCGGCTGTGCGCGTCGAGCTTGGCGTAGATGTTGAGCGTGTGGGTCTTGACCGTGCCCGGGGCGATGACCAGTTCAGTCGCGATTTCGCGATTGGTCAGACGCCGGGCGAGGAGCACCAGCACGTCCATCTCGCGTGGGGTCAAGGGATCGGGGAGCGACAAGCCATGGGCAGCATCGCCGTCCGTGCCGTTGTGACATCCGTCCGGCGTCTGGCGTCGAAAGGCGCGCAAGAGTCGTTGCAGGAACGCCGGCGCGTCTTCCCGGCCGGCGAGTGTCTGCAGCAGCCGGCGCATGGGCGGGCCCAGGTCAACGAAGATGCGCACGATGCCACCCTGCTGGGCCAGCCTCACCGCCTGCGCCAGCAGGGCCAAGGCTTGTGCTTCTTCGCGCTGCGCGGCATGACGCAATGCCTGCAACGCGAGCACTTCGATCAGGACTGTGATTTGGCGTGTGGATTCGCTGTGCCTCTGAAGTCGGTTGAGCAATTCCGCGGCATGTCGACGCGCGGACGGCGCGTCAGTCGCAAGCCGGATCTTCGCCAGCGTGAGCAAAGGGCGGCAAAGGTTCGGCATCACATAGAGGGGCGGCATGGAGTCGAAGCGCGAAGCCCATTGGCTCGCGGAGTCCAGGTCGCCATGGCGCAAGGCCAGGTCCGCCTGGGCAGCTTGGAGCAGGTCGAGCAGGGTCGTGTTGACGTGCTCTGCTGCGAACGCGACCGCGTCCGCCAAGACTGTGTCGGCATCTTGGGCGCGGTCTTGGGCTAGGTAGGTCAAGGCCAGCCCATACGCGGCATTGGCATATGCCTCGCCATAGTTGAGATACGGTTGGCGCACGACGATGGCAAGATGGTCTTCCGCCGCCCCAAGATCGTTCTGGTAGTACGCGGCTCGTCCCAGATGATAGCGGGCAAAGCCTTCGATCTGGGCGGCCGTGGGGTAGTCGCAATAGGTGATACATTGCTCGGCTGCCTGCTTCATCTGTTCCAGATCACCCGCCAGCCAGAAGAGCGGACAGGCTGCCATCAGGGTCGTGGCCTTGCGGGGACGGCTATCGGCCGGATCTCCTTGAAAGCCCTGGGCGATGAACGCGTGCACGCTCTGCCGGTCGCCCTGCATCTGGTGGGCTGCCGCCAGCACCAGTCCGGCCAAAGTGCGCAAGATCCACAACACAGGCGGCGTGTTCGCCAGGGCGGACTCCGCCGCGGCAATGGCCCGGGCAGGATCGGGCTTGAGGATGTCCAGAAAACCGGCCAGTGCGGAAATCTCTGCCTGAAGATGACGAATCTCCCGCGGTGACAGATGCGCGTCGACCAAGCGCTCCTCCAGGGCGCGCAACGCAGCGGGAAGCCGATCGTTGTGGCCGCGGTGATAGAGCAGCCAGGTCTCGAGCATGAGCAATTGAGGGTGCTGCGCGATGGTTGCGGCGTCAAACCGCTGTAGATATCGTGCCAGTTGCTGCCACTGCGCCTGGTTCATCAATGCATAGCGCCGGCCGGCCACAATGTCCACCGCCGCGCCGACATCGCCTGCCGCGAAGGCATGGCTCAGCGCCTCATCGATCAAGCCGTGTTGTGCAAACCAACGCGATGCCCGTGTGTGCAGATCGTTGATCTCCCCCGCCGTTCGCGATCGCTGGAGCAAGACCCGTAGCAGATCGCGCAACAAGTGATGGTAGCGGAACCAATTCCCTGCCGGATCCAGGGGCACAAGGAAGAGATTGGCTTGGCTGACCTCACGCAGGATCTCGCGTGCATGTGTTGGAGCAGCTCCTTCCCGGATGAGCGCGTCACAGAGATCGGCAGTGAAACGCTCGAGAATTGATGTGGTCAACAGAAAGTCACGCACGCTGGGCGTCTGGTGGGCGAGTACCTCACCCACCAGGTAATCTACGATGAGTGCGCTGCTCGTCTTTTTGAACTGTGCAGCCGCGCGCCCGACATCCGGTGTGTGCCGGAGCGACAAGGCCGCCAGGCGCAGGCCCACCGCCCACCCCTCGGTCGCCTCTTCCAGCAGATCCACGGTCGTACGACTCAACTGCCGTCCCAATGTCATTTCCAGCAGCGTCTCTGCCTCCTGTGCGGTGAAACGCAGGTCATTGGTACGCACTTCACTCAGTTCTTGGCGAGCGCGTAGACGGGCCAACGGCAAGGGCGGATCGATGCGCGTGGTCAGCGCCAAGTGAATTCGTGACGGCAGATACGCAATCAGGTCGGCGACGAACGCATGAATGGCAGGGTCGGTGACGTGGTGGAAATCATCCAGCGCGATGAGCAAACGACGGGTGGTCGCCGTGTCATCATCGTGCGCGTCCTGTGTGGCAAAGGAGGCGGTCAACTGGTTGACGACCGTCGCTAGCAGAATTCGGGCAGGGGGCGTCTGGGAGGCATTGAGCAGCGCGATGACCTCGCCGCACGCGTCGGGGTAGACTGTGCGCACGGCTGCGCAGAGATAGCCGGCAAAGAGCATCAAGTCGTTGTCAGAGGGATCGAGCGCGAGCCATGCGCTCGGGCACGGACTCTGCTCGAGCCATTGGGCCATCAACGTGGTCTTGCCGGCGCCGGCTTGGGCGGAAATCAGCGTTAGTTTGCGATCCAAGCCGCGATTGAGATGCGCAATCAGATGGGGGCGGGGAAAAAAGTCCGGACGCGCGCTGGGTCGCTGGAACTTTGTGAAGATCAACATCAGTCTGCCTTGGCAGGCACGGGCATCAGCGCCGTTGCGTACGAGTCTGTGCAGACGGTAGGGTTTGATAAATGTGTTGGCAAGGCTTCCGCGTTCCTCTCGAACCGCGACACGGCGCTTTGGCCACGCCCGCCCCGACGGCATCCAGGATACGGAAATGCGCCGGCCGCTCGTTACGGAGGGTTCGCGCCGTTCCCGTCTGATCGCCGAACTTCCCGATCACCTGGGAACCGGAACCGGTATGCTTCTTCTGGGCGGACGTTTCGCCCGCAAGGCTGGTTGCCGGCTTTGCCACGTATTCAACCCCGTTTGACAAGGAGGAAGCATGTTCACGACAATGCAGTACGCAAAACAGCTTTAAAAAGCGCAACACTCGGTTTGATGCTGCTGGCCCTAGTCCTGGCCGGCTGCACGGGCATTCAACCGGTGACCGCATAACGGCGTGCCGGAAGAACCAACCGCCGAGATCCCCGCCGTTACCATCGAAGTCAACGATGACGGGTTTGTCATCCCGGATGATTTCCCCGGCGGCATCGTCGAGGTGACGGTGCAGAACACCGGCAGCAAGGACATGGATGTGAGCTTGGCGCGCGTGCGTGACGGCGCGTCGGTCGAGGAGATCAAGGCGCTGTTTGCCGATCAGGAGGCCAATCTGATTCCGTTGCTGCAACTGGCCAGTGCCATGCCGAGCTTCAATCCGGTCGTTGCCGGAGGATCGGAGCACGCAATTATCGACTTCCGCACGGGGCACTTTCTGGTTGCCGCCAACGAACACGTGGAGGAGATGGCCCCACCCGGTACCGAGTACCTCTTCGGCGAGTTTACGGCCGACGAACTGGTCGGCACAGTCGAGCCGCAGGCGGACGTCACGGTCGACATGCACGATTTCGCCTACACCATGCCGGACAGCATCACCGCCGGCGAGCATCTGTGGGAGTTTGCCAACACAGGGCAGCAATGGCACATGCTCCTCGTCCTCAAGTTGGCGCCGGACGCGACCATGGACGACGTCATGAACGCGTTCACGGCTGAAGGCGAGCCGGCGGGTCCGCCACCCTTTGAGATCGTGAATGGCGCGGGCCTTGCGCCCATCAGTGAGGGTGAACGAGTATGGCTTGAGTTTTCCCTGGAGCCGGGTTCCTACGTGGTGGCGTGCCCGATTCCCGATCTCGTCGCCATGATGAACGGCGAACCGCCGCTGCCGCATATGATGAAGGGCATGATCCAGCAGCTCACGGTGAGCGACGATGCAAGTGCGGCCACGACCAGTGCCGTGCCTGCGGTCACAATCGTCGCCCGGGACTATGCGTTTGACATGCCCGCCACCCTGCCCGCCGGTCTGGTGTCGTTGACCCTGAAAAACGAGGGGGCCGTCAACCACCATGCGATTTTCACCCAGGTGGAGGACGGCACGACGCTGGAGCAGATGCAGGCCATGTTGGCAAGTGACGGGGAGGACGATACCGGGCAAGGTGGCGATCAACTGGTCTTTGCACTGCCGGATACCGATCCCGGCAGCAGTAACGAGGCAACGGTCACGTTGGCGCCCGGCACTTGGGCCGTCTTCTCTGTCTCCATGGGCGACATGGCCGATCCCACGCCGGATTGGGCCAAGGGCAGTCTCAACCTGTTCACTGTGGAAGACAGAGCAAGCGACGCTGCCGCACCGCAACCCGATCTGGTGCTGACCGTCGGCGCCGACGATGCGGACATGCCGGCCGAATTGCAAGCGGGTCCGCACACCATCCAGGTGGTCAATGCCAGCGGACAGGCGGACGGCTGGGCGTTCTTCATCAAGCTGGAAGGCGATGCGACGGTCGCTGATATTCTCGCCATGTTTGACGCGCTTTTTCCGGCCAGAGCCGGCGAAGATGGCGGAGTTCCATGCCGTCGGCGGCTTGATGATGGGATATAATCCTGAAGGCGACTCGTTCTACGACGGTTGACTTAAAGCGCCGGGCAACTACGCAGTCATCACGAGTATTGGCGCGGAGGGCTTCCCCTATTCGGGTCTGGCCAAGAGCTTTACGGTGAAGTAGCGTGGGTCCGGTCGCCTGCAGATCACCGCAGGCGACCGGACTGCCAAAGGAGCTGCACTGCCGCTGGGCACGCCGGCCGCGAGCCGTTCGCTAGACGCAAGGTAACCCATGCGAAGAACAACACTCTACAAGACCGCCGTCATCGTCCACTTTCTCGCATCGTTGTTTGGTGCGCTTTCTGCCTTCCCACGCTTTTGGGCGGCCCCGGAGAAACCGGGTATCACCAGGGCGTCCCGCAGATCGTCATCGTCTGGGGCGCTCATGGGCGTGATGGGCATCGTCGTCTCGGCCTACGGTGCGTGGCATCATGCGGCGGCAAAGTGGGATCTGGCTGACCATCGTGCTGGACGCTGCCAATGGGCTGCTGGCTTTGCCGGGGGTGCTGTTGCGCCGAACAACGTTGCACGGTTGTCCGCGATCCTCGGCGTGGCGGCCGCGGTCTTCGTGATCGTGGGCATGCTGCTGTGGTCAGCACCGCCGGCAATGCCTCGCGCAACGGCTGACGGTGGGGCATAGAAGTCCGACTTTGCCAAAAGTCGGACTTCTGTCCGGTCTTTCCTTTTTTCCCGGAGTGAATGATGCAGAAAACAACTCTCTTCAGGACCGCGGTCATTTGCAGTTTGTGGTCTCGCTCTACAGCGTGATCAACCGTTTCCTGCACTGATGAACGGGCCGGGCGCCGGGCCCGACGCAAGGCATCCCCCAAGTCGTCATCGTGCTGGCGTCTTTCTGGGCATCGTCGGCATCATTTCCGCCTATGGCGCGTGGCAGGGTCGCAAGTGGGGCATCTGGGCAGGCATTGTGGTCAGGGCGCTGGATAGGATTCTGTGCCGTAGTTTTGGCTGCCCCCACGGCGGCTCTCCGCGTGGCGGCTACTCTCGGAATTGTGATCGCGATGTTCGTGATCGTCGGCCTGTCTTTGTACACCGCCGCCAACCGCGTCGGGTGAACGGCTGAACAACATCATAACCGGCAATGCATCATGACTGCCACACCACGACCCGCCCCATCGACTTCACACCAACCGTCCTCCACGCCCAACAGGAGACCGCCCGCAGGCGCAACCTGCTCCAGGGATCAGCGCGGCCGCGCTCTTTTTGCTGCTTGCATTCTTCTGGTGGGCCGTGGTCTATGCCTTCCTGGTGGCCGGCTGGTGGCTGCTGGATGGCTATGCCTTTGTAAAAAACGGGTGGCACGGGCAACGGCTACGTGTGGAACGGCCGGGACGGTGGCTGCTCATGCTCTTGGCGCTCTTCACGCTCTGGCCCATCCAACGCCCGCTGCGCACGCGCATTGCCCACTTTATGGATACCATGGACAACCCGTACGAGGTCATCAGCCGCCTGAACGCCGAGATCGACGGCGCACCCACCGGCGCGTCGACCATGGCCGCGGTCGCGGCGCTGCTGGCCGACACGCTGAACGTGCCCTACGTCAGCATCGATGCCGTGCACGACGAGCTCGGCGCGGCGTACGGCACTGCGCCGCGCGACATCCCCATCGCGCTGCCCTTGCGCTATCACGACTTGACCCTGGGAACGCTGCGCATTGCGCCGCGCATGGTGGCCGGCATGCCCATGGCCGTAGACGATCGCCTGCTCCACGACCTGGCGCGCCAGGTGAGCGTTACGCTCTACGCGGCCCAGGTGTCGGCCGCCTTGCAGGAATCGCGCCGGCGCATCGTCACCGCGCGCGAGGAGGGTCGCCGCCAACTCCGCCGCGACCTCCACGACGGCCTCGGCCCGGCCCTGGCCACCATGACCATGCAGGCCGACACCGCCCGCGAGTTGATCCACGACGATCCCGAAACTGCCGAGCAACTGTTGGCCCGGCTGGTGGATCAGGCCCAGGCCACGGTGGACGAGGTGCGCCGCATCGTCCACGGCCTACGTCCGCCCGCGCTGGATGACATGGGCCTCTACGGCGCGCTGGAGGTGCTGGTCAACGGCTTCGTCACGCCGGGGCTCCATGTCACGTTGGCCTTGCCGGCGGCGCGCTCACAGCTCGCGGCCGCTACCGAGGTCGCCGCGTTCCGCATCGTCCAGGAAGCATTGACCAATGTCAGCCGCCACGCCCATGCCCACCGCGCGACCGTGACGCTGGACGTGGACGGCGACGAGCTGCTCCTCACCGTTTGCGACGACGGGGTGGGGCTGTCCACAGCGCGCGACGACGGCCTGGGCTTGCACAGTATGCGCGCCCGCGCCGAAGAACTGGGCGGCCGTCTGACGATTCGTCCCAACAATCCCGCCGGCTGCTGCATTCACGCCCAGCTCCCGCTTGAAACAGGAGACCCGCATGGAGCCG
>JAWKOK010000055.1:0-32976 GCA_041391205.1 Caldilineaceae bacterium | reverse complement strand
ATATAGAGGTTTTGCGCGCCGCGCGCGGCCAGCGTCTGCACGATCTCCTGGGGTGAGCCGGCCATCGCCTCCACTTTGCCGTCAAGCCGCGACGGCAGGTCCAGCGGACGGCTGCTCAGCACGACCACCGGTTTGGCGTAGGGCCACGGCTCCACCGTGCGCACGAAGTCGAAGGTGCCGCGCCCCATGACCAGCACGTCGACGGAGGCCATGAAGGCATCGTAGCCGTAGTCTTCGCCCGGCTCGACCTCGTCCGGCTGGGGCAGCCAGTCAAGGCCGCCGTCGGGACGCGCGATGAAGCCGTCGAGGCTGGTGGCGATGTAGACGGAACAAAGCATAATTCACTCCTTTTCCGGCTTGGGAAACAGCACCCGAAACCGCTCACAGACCAGCGGCATATCGTCTGACGGCGCGCGGCCGATCTTGGGCAGCACGCGGCTGAAGTAACGCCAGTGCTCCCGCCGCCACGCCGCCAGCGAGCGGTCGTCTTCACCCTCGGCGAATGCGAACTGTGCGTCGACGGCATTGAACGCGCGGATGGTCACTTCGGTCGTCTCGATGACGCAGAGCGGTGCACCCCGGCCGTCCAGCACGATGGTGATGAGACCGGCCTCCGGCAAGGCCGCGCCCTCGGCTTGCCACTCCCACAGCGCCGAGCAAGTGGCCGTCTTGACGCCCTGCACAATCAGCGCGCCCAGCGCGTCCGCCAGTTGCGGATTGTCGCCGAACGACTCGGCCACGTAGGGCGTGTCGTCCGTGATGTGCCCCGGCGCATTGGCGAGGAAGTCGTGCCAGAACGCTTCGATTGCGTCATGCATGGTATGTCATTTCCCTCACCCGTTCAAACCGAAGAGCATGACGGCGATGGCCACGCTGTGCAGAATGGCGATGAGGGCGAAGAAGAGATAGCCTTGTTGCGTCGGCGTCAGTTTCATGGGTGGCTCACGGGCATTGGACAAAGCCCTGCGCCCACAGACAGCCGCCGCAGGTGGGGAAGGTGTTGCCGGTGCAGTCTTCAAAGTTGCGCGGGAAGCGTTCGCAGCCGCCGCAGGTGGTGCAAGGTGAAAAGTCGAAGGCACACAGCCGATCCCGGAATGCAGTGAAATCGCTCCCGTGCCAGATGTCGAACAGGGACGTGTCGTGGATGTTGCCGAACGCATGGTGGGTGATGTCTTTGCGCCGGTGGTGGATGTACTCCGGGTGGTCGTGGAGCAACGAGAGACACGGACTGACCTCGCCGTCCCAGCGGATAGCGGCGTAGCCTTCTTGGGCGAAACGGCAGTAATCGCCCAGGCCGCTGAGGCTCTGGTTCACCATGCTGATGCTGACCGTGGAGTTGTAGACGTCGCGCAGCGGTCCCACGGTGGCGTCGTTGTAGTCGAGCTTGGGCAGGTTGAGGGCCGGCGCCCACGGCGAGGCGCGGTAGGCCGGTGCGCGCAGCGCGTGTTCGTACAGAATCTCCGCTTCCATCTCCCGGTTGTGGGGCACCACGTTGGAGACCTGGATCCAGCGCGCGTGCAGGCGGTTGGCCAGCAGCGGCAGATCGGACAGGTCGGCCACGTTGCTGCGCATGGCCACGAAAGCAATGCCGATGTGGGGCTTGCCGCGCCGCCCCTTGTGGCGCAGCACCAGCCGATGCAGCCGCTCCACGTTGGCAATGACGTCGGGCAGGCTGCCGTCGACGCGGATTTCGCCGAAGCGCTCGGGCGACACCCCGTCGATGGAGACGTTGAGCCGGTCCAGTTCCAACTCCACCAGCGCTGCCGCCTTGGCTTCGTCCAGCAACATGGCGTTGGTGGTCATCTCGACGCGCGCGCCGGTGGCCTTGGCCAGGCGCACCAACTCAAGGAAGTCGGCGTGGCACATGGGCTCGCCGTAGCCGCTCAGGTGGATGACGGGCGGCGCGGGAAAGGCGCGCACCTGTTGCATGAGGTCGGCGAAGGTGGCCAACGACGTTTGGCCGGTGGGTTCGCTCCACGCCCGCCGCACGCACATGGCGCAGTCCAGGTTACACGCCGTGGTCGGCTCGATGTAGAGTTTGGTCAGTTGGTGGGTCATGATGACTGCTCCTACGCACCAGACGAGGATCAGTAAGTTCATGGTAGACCGCGGCGGCGTTGCCAATGGTCAAATGGCCCGGTTTTCGTGAGACGCGGTGCCGTACGCCCGCGACACCTCACACCCGAAACCGCGGCGCCGTAGTCCACGCCCGGCAACGACCACGTCGTCCCACAACGGTGATGTCCGCCACCGTGGCCGTGAGCGCTGCAGCCGTGTCGCGCCAGGGTTGGCCAGCCGGTTCAGGCCGCGCCGTAGTCGGCAGGCCGCAGAGCAAAGCCCGCGATGGTCCCCATCACCTGCTTGTCGCGGATGAAGTAACGTTCGTTGAGCGCAAAGAGCGCTTGGGTCAAGTTGGTGGCCGCACGGGTCAGGCAGCCGACCGTGTTGTAGACATCGCCTTTGGCCGCATAGTCGCGCAGAGCAGCGTAAACTCGGCCGACCAGAGCGAGTCGACGACGACCGTTTCCTTGAGCAGCGGCAGATGCTGAATCGCCACCTGCGCCTTCCAGTCGGCAATGACCCCGGTCGGATCGTAGAGCAGCACGCAGATGTTGGTCTCGGCCAGGTAGATGACATGTAGAAGCCGAAGGTGGGCTGCTGGCCGTAATCGTGGTGGATGATGCCTTGTTGTGCGTCGTCGACGGCTTATGGACTTGGTCCAGGTTGCGATAGAGGAAGTCGACCTTGCCGTGCGCGGTCCGGATCCACGCCGCCGTTGACCCATGCGCCCCATGCGTAGAAGTCGGTGACGGTGGCGGCTCCGCTGCGGAGACACGGTCAGCGATGGCGCGGATCGACGTCCACGGCAAGGGGTGCGCCTCTGCGTAGTAGAGTCCGACGTCAGATCGAGCCGGCGTGATGGTCACCGCTGGCGTAGGAACCGCCCAGCACGATGGCAACAACGCCGTCCACGCCTGCTAAGGCAGCGACCAAGTCAGTCAGCAGCCCGCGCTTTTCGGCAGGAAGTCGTGATAACTTGTCCATGGGCACCTCGCATGCTCATTGTATTCCGGCCTTGTCCGGGTACATCTCAATTTGGGGGCAACGGCTTGCGCGCTGCCTGTTTAGTTCGCACGCCCTCGTGCGAACGGTGACGCAGACCCCACTTTTGCACAGCCGTTCGCACGAGGGCGTGCGGGCTAGACGAATGTCTGCCCCAAATCTGTAATACACCCGCCTTGTCCTCGGCGGGCACGAGATGAACCTTGTTTGTGTATAATTGACCATACACTCTCTACAAATGTTCCGGCAAACCCATTCAACACATCACAGAAAGGCAGCCCAATGGACTATCGACTGCTCGGCGGTTCCGGCCTCAAAGTGCCGGTGCTCAGCTTCGGCACGGCCACCTTCGGCGGCACGACGCCGTTTTCAAGGCCTGGGGCACGACCCAGACTGAAGAGGCAACCCGCCTGATCGACATCGCCCTGGGCCGCAGGCGTGAATTTCTTCAGCACGGCCAACTCCTACTCGGGCGGGCTGGCCGAGAGGATCCTGGCCCAGGCCATCGGCAATCGCCGCGAGCAGGTGATTTTGGCCACCAAGGCCGCCTTCCGCGTCGAGGACGGGCCGAACGGGCCAGAGCTCCGCTACCAGGCTCATCCGCGCCTGCGAAGCCAGCCTGCGCCGCCTGCAGACCGACTACATCGACCTCTACCAACTCCACGGTTTCAGCGCGCTCACGCCGGTGGAAGAGACCCTGCGCGCCCTGGACGATCTGGTGCGCAGCGGCAAGGTGCGCTACGTGGGCTGTTCCAACTTCTCCGGCTGGCACCTGATGAAGTCGCTGGGCATCGCCGAGAAGTACGGGCTGCCCCGTCACGTCGCCCACCAGGCCTACTACTCGCTCATCGACCGGGAGTACGAGTGGGAACTCATGCCCCTGGCCATCGACCAGCGCGTCGGCACCATCGTGTGGAGTCCGCTGGCCGGCGGGCGCTTGACGGGCAAGTTCCGCCGCGAAAACCCGCTGCCCGCGACCAGTCGCCTCCACGCGCTGGCCGACATCGGCCACGATCCCGGCGTGGACGAGCGGCTCTTCCGCATCGTCGACGTGATGGACGAAATCGTGGCCGAGACGGAGAAGACCCACGCCCAGGTCGCGCTCAACTGGCTGCTGCAGCGGCCGACCGTGGTGAGCGTCATCTTCGGCGCGCGCAACGAGGCCCAGCTCCGCGAGAACCTGGGCGCGGTGGGCTGGACGTTGACGCCCGGGCAGATCGCGCGCCTGGACGCCGTCAGCGAGGTGACGCCCATCTACCCGTACTGGCACCAACGCGGCTTCCAGGAGCGCAATCCGCTGCCGGTATGAGGAACAAGATTGAAGATTGAAGATTGGGGCGATTCAAGAGACTGGGAGATCAGGAGATTGAGCGATGGATAAAGCGGATCGATCTGAGGTAACGCCCGGCGACTTCGACGAGGTGCGCTGGCGCGGGCATTGGGTGTGGGTGTCGGAGGAGCCGGTGCGGGGAGGAGACCCCATCACAGGTACGCCGGGCGATGGGCAGGAGGCGCACGGTCTCTTCCGGCGACGTGTGACGTTGGACGCCGTGCCGCCGCGCGTGCCCGCACGCATGACGGCCGACTCCCGCTACGTGCTTTATGTCAACGGACAGGAAGTCTTTCGCGGCCCGCTGCGCAGCCAGCCCCGGCGCATGATCTACGACATGTTCGATCTCGCGCCCTACTTGCACGCGGGCCAAAACGTGATTGCCGTCCATGTGAAATATCTGGGCCAGGCAAACTCCACTTGGATGCCTGCCGTTCCCAATGCCACCCTCGGCCGGACGGGCATCATGGTCTTCGAGGCAGATCTGGGCGACCACTGGCTCGTGAGCGACGCCACATGGCACGCTCACAAGAGCGATGCCTGGTCTGCACCGGCGCGTGGGGACGCGGCCATTTCAATCGCGGGCGTCCCCACCGAACTCTTCGACGCCTCGTGCGCAGCCCGACGATTGGCGCACGCTTGACTTTGACGACCGCGCTTCTGGGGACCGGCCCAAGTGATCACGCCTGTGCACATCGGCGGACGTGGACGCTCCCAGCCGCCCACCGACCCCTACGGACCGCTCCTTCCCCGCACCATCGCCAAGCTGACGGGCGCCCGTGTCGACATCGCCGCCGTCACCGTCGAGACCGTCGCGCACACACTCGACGTGGACAGTGACAACCCTGCGGAACGGGTCGAGATCTCCGCGCTCAATCATCCGGCGGTCGGTGCGCAAAGCCACACTGCGCTGCCGCTCGCCATCCCCAGCCCTGCCCAAGGCTACACCCGGATCATCGTGGACATGGGCCGCATCGTCGGCGGGCTGGTGGAGTTTGCCGTGGACGCGCCCGCGGGCACCGTGCTGGATTTCAGCTACCAGGAGGAGCCCATCACTGCGCCGGCTCAATTCGGCGCGCACGGCGGCAGTCGTTACATCGCCCGGGGTCGGGACGATCGCCACACGGTCTTCGATCCCAAGGGCTTCCGCTATGCGTACATTCTGGTTCACGGCACGGCCGGGCCGGTCACGCTGCGCGACTTTGCGGTGGAAGAACGCCACTATCCCTGGCAGCCGGGCGCGGATTTTGCGTGCAGCGACGACGAGCTCAATCGCATCTTCGCTGCGGGCATCCGCACGGTGGCGCTCAACTCGTGGGACGCGTTCATGGACTGCCCGACGCGCGAGCAGCGCTCCTGGGTGGGCGATGCGGTGGTCCACCAGATGGTGCACCTGGCCACCAACCCGGACTGGCGGCTGGCATGGCACTATCTCGCGCTGGGCAACGCACCCCGCTACGACGGCATCCTGCCCATGAGCGTGGCCGGTGACGTGGAGCATACCGGCGGCTTTACCATTCCTGATTGGTCGCTGCATTGGGTTCACGGTGTCCACAACCTCTACCGCTTTGCCGGCGACCGTGCCCGTGTCAAGGAGTACATGCCCACCATCGAGCGCATCCTGCGCTGGTACGTGCCGTATCTCACCGCGCGGGGCGTGCTGCAGGACGTGGTGGAGTGGAACCTCATCGACTGGTCGAGCCTCTTCTCCGAGGAACAGAGCGCCATCGTCACAGCGAGTTGGGCGCGGGGCCTGCGCGAGTTTGCAGAGATGGCCGGATGGCTGGGCGAACAGGCCAGTCAGGCGTGGGCAGATGAACTCTACGCCCGGGTCAAAGCCGGCTTCGACCTCTTCTGGGACGAAGGACGCGGCACCTACGTGGACTATGCCAAGGACGGGGCCGCCCAACGCCCGGTCAACCAGCTGGCGGGCGCGCTGGCCATCGTCGCCGGATTGGCGCCGGAGGAACGCTGGGGCCGCATCATCGACGCCATCACGGACGCGGACCGGCTGGTGGTGCGCAGTTGGCTCTTTTTCGACGAAACGGGACTCACGCCGGAAGCGGCGCAGGCCAAAAGCGCCCGCATGTTCACGGGCGGCCTGACGCCGGACTGGGACGTGGAGCACGAGATCGTCCTCGCCGAGCCGTTCATGAGCTATGTGGTCCACGACGCAGTAGCCCTGGCCGGCCGCGCCGACCGCCTGCCCGCGCTCTATCGCCGCTGGGGACAGTTCCTGGTCGACGGCTACGATACGCTGGGCGAAAATTGGGGCCACGGCACCCACGTCCACGGCTGGAGCAGCACGCCCACCGGGACATGGTCTTTACACCCTGGGCGTCACCCCGGCTGAACCGGGCTACGGTGTGGCCCACATCGCCCCGCGCTTGGGCGACCTGGCCTGGGCCAAGGGCAGCGTGCCCACGCCCCACGGCCTCATCCACGTGGACGCGCGGCTACCGGCGTAACCGTTACGTCGCCGGTACCCGTCGTCGTAGACTTGCCGGGCCGCGCACCCCAACATCTGGCCGCGGGCACGCACACGATTCCGGCGTGAATTCGTGCGCTCGCCCACAGACTTGGCACGAGGTCATGCTAGGATGGCTCCCATGAGTCGAGGCATGCTTGAAGCCGAATTCACAAAAGCCATGATCCAGTTCGAGAAGGAATACCTGGGACGGGGTCCGCTGGACGCGCGCACCGTCTTCCTGGAGGACATGATCCTGGTCCGGTTCAAGGGGTTGATGACACCGGCCGAGCAGAAGCTCGCCGCTGCCGGTGACGGGCGCGATCTGGTCAAAGAGATGCGCCGCCAACTCTTCGAGACCTCGCGCCCGCTGCTGGAAGAGATGGTGACGACGTTGACCGGCGCGCGGCTGGTCAGCTTGCACACGGACATGAGCACCAAGACCGGTGAGCGGATCGTCGTGTTGGTTGTGGACGAGGATCTGGACAAGAAGTTTCCAAGCAGCAAGCGCAAACGTTAATCAAACTCTCATCTATTTTTGAACAAACCCTATTGACAATCCGCGAAAATTCGCTATAGTACAACGCAAGCGAAAGCACAGGCAGACTGAGTGAAGTGTCCTTGTTGCACCGCCTTGATGGGAACGCGACCAGGAGGACAGGTTGCTATAGGCCGACATGCGCACCCACATGACCGTGGGCACATGTCGGCCTTTTTTTGTTCAGTTGACGGGCACACAGAATCGGGAGAAGCAATGAATGGTCACTATGTGAACAGCTATGTGAACAGTTCCGCCACACTGTCAACGTCCGCTCCGTATGCGGGGCGCGCGCCGGCTTGGCAACAGAGCCGTGTCACCCAAGGCCAACTGGATGCAGTCGCGCTGCGCTGCCGCCAGGTTCTGGATGAATCCATGCAACGTGTGGGCAGTTGCGCGGTGGCAGCTCTCAACGAGGGCGTGTTGACGCTTCGGGTTGAGCACAGTCTGGCGGCAGCCGAGCACCAGGTCATGCGCCGGGCGACCGGTCGTCAACTCTTCCAGCACTATGTGGAGGAGTTGGCCGAGCAGGTCTATCCCGAGTTTGCGCAGCAGATCGAGAACATCCTGCCCTATGCCGTCACCTACGCTCGTGTCAAAGTCGACTGCGACGGCGACTGCATCGTCTTCAGCTTTGGACTGCGCTCACGGGTCACTAGCCGTGGCTGGGTCCACTGCAAAAAGCAAGACCGAGCCACAGACGGATACAGATAAACACGAATACGAATGTCAGATACAACGAAAACAACAGGAGTTGGAACGAACATGAAGCAACTTTGGAATCACACCAAGACGGTACTGCTGTTGGGCGGCCTGACCGGCATGTTCCTCTTCATCGGCGCGGCCGTGGGCGGACAGGCCGGTATGCTGCTAGCCTTCGGGCTGGCCGTGGCCATGAACATGGGCGCGTGGTGGTTCTCCGACAAGCTGGCGCTGCGCATGAACGGCGCGCATGAAGTGACGGCGGCACAAATGCCGGAACTGCATCGCATGGTGGAGCAGCTTGCCATCCGGGCGCAGATTCCCAAGCCGCGTGTCTACGTCATCGAAAGCGACATGCCCAACGCCTTTGCCACAGGACGCTCGCCTGCCAAGGGCGCGGTGGCCGTCACCACCGGCATCATTCAGATGCTGGATCGCAACGAACTGGCCGGCGTCATCGCCCACGAGTTGGCCCACATCAAGAACCGGGACACGCTCATCTCCAGTGTGGCGGCCACGGTCGCGGGCGCCATCGCCATGCTGGCCGACATCGTCATGTGGGGCATGATCTTCGGCGGCTTCGGCGGTGACGAAGAGGAAGGCGGCGGTCTCGGCGACATCGTCGGCGGCATGTTGACGCTCATCCTGGCGCCCATCGGGGCGCTGCTCATCCAGATGGCCATCTCCCGCTCGCGCGAGTTCAGCGCCGACGCGGGCGGTGCGCAGATCCTGGGCGATCCGCTGCCGCTGGCCAGCGCACTGGAGAAGCTGGAAGCCGGTGTACGCCAACAGCCCATGGCCGTGCGCCCCGCCACGTCGCACCTGTACATCGTCAACCCGGTGCTGGGCGGCATCGGTGCGCTCTTCCGCACCCATCCGCAGACGGAGAAGCGCGTGGCGGCGCTGCGAGCCATGGCCGGTCAACGCCAGGCCGGCAGCAACGCGCTGCCCGCGCAGGCGTAGCGTGTAGTCACCAGAGCAAGGGGAAGATTGTGCCGGATCTGGACGATCTGTTTGAGGACATTGTCGACGGCGTCAAGAAGCAGTGGCGCAAACAACGCAAAGCGCGCAAGCAGCGCAGACAAGCGCGACGCGAAACGCGCAGCGTCACGGTGCTGGAGCGCATGCGCGGTGACGCGGTGACGCGTGTGCCGGGATCACCGGGTGCGCACGATGCGCTGCCGGCCCATGACGCTACGCGCAACGCCAAGTTGCACGGATATTTGGAACAGGCCCAGGCGTACCAGACCGGTCTGCTCCAGTTGGCTCGCAACGCGCCGACCCAGTTCAACCGGGCGCGGCTGGACAACCTGACGCGCCACATCGACCACTGGCAAAGCTCGCTGCACGCGCTGGTCCGTCAGATCGACCTCTTCCGGCAGAACCCGCTCTTGCAGCGCGACCTGAAGGCCGTGCCCAAGGCCATTGCCCGGCTGGAGACCGAACTGGCCGACGCGCCGTCGCCCCAGATCCGTCAGGCGCTGGAGCGCACGCTGGCCAACCGTCGCCAACAACTGGTCGTGCTGGAAGAGCTGCGCGACACCACCCGCTGGGCCGAGGTCAAGGTCGAGAACACCGTTTCGATCCTGGGCGCGATCTACTCCCAGGCGCTCATGAGCCAGTCCACGGGTCAAGTGGCCGACTACGGTCGTCTGCTGGCCGACATCGAGGAAATTACCGCGCTGGATGACTACGTGACGACGCTGGCCGAGTGAAGCTGGGAACGACAACCGAACCGACCGCCACCGCCGAACCCATCCCTGCCTGAAAAACGTAGGTCACCGCTATCAGCGTGACGATCTTTGAAGACCAAGATCGTCACGCGTGTGGTGACCTACGTTTTCTTTCGATTACGCCAGCGCGTCACGCCGCCTTGCGGAGGCGTGGAGCAACAATCCCTCGCTGAACGTGTCGCTTTGGTCACCCCAGGTGGGCAGCAGCGTCACTACCAATAGTCCCAGCGTCGGTCAACAATCCACGATACTGTGCGTCGGTGTACGCCTGCATGCTCGGCGCGTGCGGGTCTGCACGCCGGTCATGGCGTCGACGACGAAGTAGCGCTCGGTGGCCCCGACGCAGCCTGCATCCCAGAAACACTCTTGCAGGCAGAGATGGGGCTGCGCCGCAGGGTCCGTGGGGGCGCTGTACCAGGGCGCGGGTTGGCGGCCCAGTTGCTCCACCATGGCGAAGGTGTGCGGCTCCAGCAGCACGAGACCGCCGGGCGCCAACGCTGCGTATGCCTTCTCGAGAATCGTTCGCGCCTCCTCCGGACGAAAGACGTTGAATTCTCCGAAGATCAGCATCACCAAACCGTAGCCCGTCCCGAAGTCCGCCGTGCGGATGTCGTGCCGAACGTACGTGCACGCCAGTCCGTGCTCCTGCGCGTGCGCGACCGCGTAGGCGATGGACGCGGGACCAAAGTCGATGCCGCGCACCGTGTGTCCGCGTGCGGCCAGCCGGCTTGCGTAGAAACCCGGCCCGCACCCCAGATCGAGGATGTGCGTCGGCCGCCCGCCCAGCAGCTCGTCGTGAATCCAGGCCACGTGCCGGTCGATGATGGGCGCGCGCCGGCTGGCCGCGTCATGTTCCTGGCTCAGGTGCTCGTCAAGCATGCGCCGGCTGAAGGCGGGGTCGTCCCACGGAATCTTTTCGCCTTCGGCCCAGGGGATGGGCACATCCGCGCGCCGGACGATGTCGATGAGTTGCATGGATCCTCCTACTGCGTTAGGCCGCGACGGGGCGAACGGAGACGGCGTTGGTGGCCGTACGTCCCACTTCGCAGACCAGCGCCACGGCCCCGCCGGTGAGCGGACGGTCCGCGTCCTCCACGTCGAAGAGCAGCTCGCCGTTGACTTTGCCGCGCAGCCGGTTGCCCTCCACGGCCAGTTCCAGGTCGTACGTGCCGCCGAAGCGCCAGGCGAAGTCCTGCTCCGCCAGCACGGTGTCGCCGTCCAGCGCTTTGATGAGACGCACCTTTTGGTCGTCACACAGGAGCAGGGCGTAGTAGCGGCGCATGCCTTGGACGCGCACCGCCAGCCCCGCGGCCTTGGCCATGTGAGGCGCGACATCGGCCGCGGCCACGTAGTCGGTCCAATCGCGTGTGCCCTGGATGAGCAGCCCGCGCCCCTCGTTCTGGATGATGCGGTAGTTCTCGGGCCACCACCAGTCGAAGCTGTCCACGCCGTTGACCCAGGCGCGCCGCCACATGTCGCTGGTCAGGCCGTCGGCGAAACGACGCTGGGGCGCGCCCACAAAGTCCGGCCGGGTCAAGACCACGTCGGGCGTGCCGGACCAGGTGAGGAAGTCCAGATACGCGGTGCCGTCGGCGCGCTGGTCGCTGGCCAACTCGACGCCCACGTCGGCGATGGGCGCACCGCCGGTGTCCGGAATCGTCCAAGTGAGCGCCACGCTCGCACCGGGTGCCAGCGCCTGCCGCGGCCCGCGCGCGACGGTCAGCACGTCACCTTCGCCGTAGACGCGCACGTAGAGGCAGCACTCCACCGGCGTGGCGTTGGCCGCGTCGGCGCTGAGCGCGGCCTCCACGGTCTGGCCGGGGTAGAGCTTGGGCGAGGCGAGCAGCGCGTAGCCCCGTTTGCTGAAGTACTCGCTGATCTCCTTGGAGGGGACGAAGGTGGGTGTGGCCACACGAGCGCTGCGCCCGGGCGCGACGCCCGCGTAGCGCAGGGACAGGCTGCGGGCGCCCGCGGCGCTGTGCCCCGTCACGTTCGCCACCGTCACCACGCCGCGCACCTCCACGCTGTCCTCGGGCATGAAGCCCTGGACGGAGCCCGGCAGTTCGAAGTGATAGCGCGCGCCGTCCTTGGGCGCGACGGGCGGCTGTCCGGCCAGGGCGCGCCCGGCGTTGACCACGTGCAGCGTCTCGGTGACCGCGTCGGAAATGGCGCGTCCGCCGTCGGCCGTGGGCAGGTACATGCGGTCTGCCACGGGCGTGCGCCAGTCCGGGCCGCCGTGGTCGATGCCCGCCAGCCCGTTCTTGATGCCCAGCAAGCAGCCCACGTTGCCCGAGTTGCAGTCGGTGTCCCAGCCGCTGGTGTTGACGATCATGAGCGACTTCTGGAAGTCGTCTGCGCCGTGAAGCAGCGCGTGGATGATGAGGGCGTGGTTGGGCACCATGTGGCAGTTGCCGCCGTATTTGTCGTAGCCGTAGGTGGCGGCGATCTGCTCCCGGGTTTTGCGCCAGTCGGGTTCCGCCGCGTGCCACTCACGGATGTCGCCGATGAGCCGGTGGATGACCGAGTCGCCGGGGATGAAGGTGAGCGCGGTGTCGATGAGCACGTTGAGGTCGGACTCGACGAAGGCCAGCGCTTCCATGGCGGCCAGCACCTGCGCGCCGTAGATGGCTTCGCCGTCATGGCTGACGCTGCCGGCGCGACGAGCGAGGTCGGCGGCCAGTTCCGGGTCGCCGGGTGCGACCATGGCCCAGCCGTCGATGAAGATCTGGGCGCCGATCTGCTCGGCCACGACTTTGCCGTTGGAGGCAATGGAGCCGCTGGCCGGGGCCTGCACGCCGTGCTTCAAGCGCAGGTACGCCGTGTGTTCGGTGGAGTTGCCCATGCCGCCCCACCAGAGCACGGTGCGCTCTTCGATGAGATAGTTGAGCCACGTCTGCCCGATCTGGGTCGGCGTGAGGTCGCGGCTGTAGCCGTAGTCCTCCAGCGCGCGCAGAAACGTGAAGGTGCCGGAGATGTCGTCGTCGGTGACGATGAGGGGCACGTTGCGTTTTTCGTGGACGTAGTAGTTGACCTCGCCCAGCCGCTCCATGATGGTTTCGTAGGTCCAGCCTTCGAAGGGGCGGCCGAGATAGACGCCGATGATCTTGCCCAGCACGCCTGCATAGACACGTTCGAGGTAATCAGCCGGCAATGACATAGAGTTCTCCTGAGAATGCGACTACGACGACATTCTGTCGCCATTCTGGCTTTCTGTCTATGCCATCCTCTACGTGATGGGACCTATGGGTATTCTACAGTCAAAAAGGAGGGAGCAAGATGAAACGGCTAGCGAAGGTGGCCATTCTGCTCATCGCGTTGATGGCACTTCTGTTCTCCGGCTGCACGATCCAGTTGCTTGACGCGCCCGAGGCGCAAGCGCCGCCTGCAGACACTGTCGCATTGGGCGACAGCGTTGAGTCTGTCTCCGCACCGGCCACGGATGCGGGCGATCTGGGCGAGATCTTCATTGCGACCAACCGCGACTATGTGGTCGGCGAGTGGCGTTGTGACCAAGCGGACGGTCCCGGCCTCATCCGCCTTGACCCGGACGGACGGATCATCCGGGTGTTGGCGCCGGGCGACGCGATTGACGTCGGCTACTTCTGGTTCGCAGACGGCGATTTCCACGTCATGAGCGATGTGGACGGCGCTGACCATCTGAGCGTCTTCCACGCAATTGTCGAGGCGAGCGGTGACGGCGTCTTCATGCGGCTGCAACAGTGCGGCGGCGATTGTCCCAATGCCGCGAACATCGAGTGGCTGAGCGGCCTCGAGCGGACCGTGCCCACCTACTGAACAGAGTCCGGCGTCAACTCGCCGCCGGAAGTTCCCGCAGCGCATCGAACGTGCCTGCGGGGATTAGTCTGGGTTGCCGCGCTACCCGGTCTGACCCCGTGCACCGGACGCCAGTTCCGCGCCCAGGCGACGCGCGGCGTCCACGCTTTCGCCGCCCGCTTTCACCAGCGCGGAGCCGACGATCACGCCGTCGGCGATCTGCGCCACGGCCGCAGCCTGCGCACCGTTGCCGATGCCGAAGCCGACGGCGAGCGGCAAGTCCGTGTGTTTGCGCACACGCGCCACGAAGTCGGCCAGATCCGGCGGCAACTCGCGGCGCGCGCCGGTGGTGCCGGTGACGCTCACCATGTAGATGAAGCCGGTGGCATGCCGGGCCACGGTCTTGATGCGCGCGTCCGTGCTAGTGGGCGCGAGCATGTAGATGGTGGCCAGCCCAACTTGACGACACGCTGCCTCCAACTCGTCGGCCTCCTCCGGCGGCAGGTCGGGCACGATGAGGCCGTCCACGCCCGCGGCGGCCGCATCGTCCACGAAGCGGGCAAGGCCGTAGGCGAAGATGGGGTTGTAGTAACTCATGGCGCAGAAGGGCGTCGTCACGCCGGCGGCGCGCAGCTCGCGCACCATGGCCAGGCAGTCGGCCACGGTCGTGCCCTGGGTGATGGCCGTGTAGGTGGCCGTCTGGACGGTCGGCCCGTCGGCCAGCGGATCGCTGTGGGGAAAACCGATCTCGAAGAGGTCCGCGCCTTCCTCCGCCAGCGCCGTGACGATGGCCAACGTGTCCCCCCGGTTCGGGTAGCCCATGGCTTGATAGGGCATGAAGGCGGCGCGCTTCTCCTTGCGCGCCTGGGCAAATGTGGCTTGGATGCGTTCTACTCCGGTCATGGACGTGCTCCCGAAAAGAGATTGGGAGATTGGGAGATTGGAGACTGGGGATTGGTCGACGCAGATGCGTGCCAATCTCCTAGTCTCCCAATCTCCCAATCTCCGTTTATTCCGAAAAAATCGGCATCACCGTGCCCAAATCCTTATCACCGCGGCCGCTCAGGTTGACGAGGATGATCTCGTCCTTGCCCATCTTGGGTGCGATCTCGGGCAGGTAGGCGACGGCGTGCGAACTCTCCAGCGCGGGGATGATGCCTTCCATTTCGCAGAGAAGTTTGAAGCCCGCCAGCGCCTGGTCGTCGGTGACGTAGGTGTACTCGGTGCGACCCAGGTCGCGCAGCCATGCGTGCTCAGGGCCAATGCTGGCGTAGTCCAGGCCGGCGCTGATGCTGTGGGTGAGCGCGATCTGGCCGTCGTCGTCCTGCAGCACGAAGCTCTTGGTGCCCTGGAGCACGCCCAGCCGGCCCAGCTTGGGATCGGCGAAGCGGGCCGCGTGCTCGCCGCCCTGGATGCCGCGGCCGCCCGCTTCCACGCCGATGAGGCGCACGTCCTCATGCTCCAGGAAGGGGTGGAAAATGCCGATGGCGTTGCTGCCGCCCCCCACGCACGCGATGACCACATCGGGCAGGCGGCCGGGACCGTCTTCCGGGTCGCGCATCTGCGCCAGCGCCTCGCGGCCGATGACGCTCTGGAAGTCGCGCACCATGGCGGGATAGGGATGCGGTCCCAAGGCGCTGCCCAGCAGGTAGTGGGTCGTCTGCACGTTGGTCACCCAGTCGCGGATGGCCTCGTTGATGGCGTCCTTGAGCGTCTTGCTGCCGCTCTCCACGCCGCGCACCTCGGTGCCCAGCAGGCGCATGCGGAAGACATTGGAAGTCTGCGCCATGTCGACCGTGCCCATGTAGACGACACACTCGATGCCCAGGAGCGCGGCCGCGGTGGCCGTGGCCACACCGTGCTGGCCCGCGCCCGTCTCGGCGACGATGCGCGTCTTGCCCATCTTGCGCTTCATGAGCAACGCCTGCCCCAGCGCGTTGTTGATCTTGTGCGCGCCCGTGTGGGCCAGATCCTCGCGCTTGAGGAAGATCTTGGCGCCGCCGAAGTGCTCGGTGAGCCGCCGGGCAAAGGTGATGGGCGTGGGCCGGCCGATGAACGTGCGCTGCAAGTAAGCCAGTTCGGCCATGAAGTCCTTGTCGTTGCGCGCCTGGAGATACGCCTCCTCCAGTTCGTCCAGCGCCGGCATCAACGTCTCCGGCACGAACTTCCCGCCGTACGGTCCGAAGTGCCCGGACTCATCGGGCCACGCGTTGTAGTTGACGCGTTCCCGCGCCGCTGCAGATGTAGACATGGCTGCCGTTCACTCTCCTCTCGTTGGAAAAACAAGTGTACACGCGCTAGGATCGTCGCCCAAACGCATCTTCGGCTGCGGCCCGCATGACGTCGACGGGCGGCATGCTGCCGGTCCAGAGTTCAAAGGCGAGCGCGCCCTGCCAGATGAGCATGCCCAGGCCATTGATGGCTCTCGCACCGTGGCCGGCCGCCGTGGCCAGCAGACGCGTCTGCGGCGGATTGTAGACCAGGTCGTAGACGGTCTGGTCCGGGTCAAAACCCAGCCCGTCCGGCCAGGGCGACGTCTCCACGTTGGGCGACATGCCCAGCGACGTGGTGTTGACGATGAGATCGGCCGCGGCCGCCATCGCGCTGACGTCGTCGGGCAGCGTGCCGTGCGCGACCCGGCATGCGGGAAACTGGGTGCCGATGGTCGTGGCCAACTCTTCGGCCTTGGTCGCCGTGCGGTTGAGGATGCGAATGGACGCGGCCCCGGCTTCGGCCAACCCGAAGGCGATGGCCCGCGCCGAGCCGCCCGCGCCCAGCATCAGCACGGTCCGGCCCGCCGGGTCCACGGCATGATCGCGCAGATCGGCGATGAAGCCGCGCGCGTCGGTGTTGTCGCCCAGCAGCGTGCCGTCGTCGCGCGCCACGATCGTGTTGACCGCGGCGATGGTCGCGGCCGCGGGCGTCAACTCGTCCAGCAGCGGGATGACGTTCTGCTTGTGGGGCACGGTGACATTGGCGCCGCGCAGCCCCAGCGCGGGCAGGCCCCGCACAGCGTCCCGGATGCGCGCCGGGTTCGTGACGTCCACCGGCAGCGGCACGTAGCGCCAATCCAGCGAAGCGCGTCGAACGCCGCATTGTGCATGGCCGGACTCGCTGTGCGACTTCGGCGGCAGGTAAGGCCGACGGTTGGGTTTTGCCGGACATAGGAAGTCTTGTCATGGCATGTGCTCTGTGTGAAAGCGAGTGGAATGCTCAGAGATTAGGAGATTGGGAGATTAAGAGATTGGCCATGCACCCGCCGAACCAATCTCTCAATCTCCCAATCTCTTAATCCCCATTCACCCCGAAATCTTCACTCCTCAATCTTCAACTCCGCCCCCAACGCCTGCAACGTCGCCTCAAAGCCGGGGAAGCTGTCGCCGGTGACTTCGGCGCCGTAGACGGTGGTCCGGCCGCGGGCGATGAGCCCGGCCACGGCCATGGCCATGGCCAGCCGATGGTCGCCTTGGGCATCCACGGGCCCGCCCATGAGCGGCGTCGGCCCGTTGACGATGAAGCCGTCGTCGGTGGGTTCGATGTCTGCGCCCAGTTTGCGCAACTCGCTCACCGTGGTGGCGATGCGATCGGTCTCCTTGACACGCAGTTCGCCCGCGTCTTTGACCACGGTGCGGCCGTGGGCTTGGGTTGCGGCCACGGCCAGCACGGGCAGTTCATCGATCATGGTCACGATCTGTTGGCCGCCGAAGGTCGTGCCGCGCAGGTCGCTGGTGGTGATGTCCAGGTCCGCCACCGGCTCGCCGCCCACCTCGCGTTGGTTACGCGCACGATATGCGCGCCCATCTCGGCCAACGTCGATGATGCCCGTGCGCGTCGGGTTCACGCCCACGTCGGCCAGGGTGACGTGGCTGTCCGGCGTGACGGATGCGGCCACGATGAGGAAGGCCGCGGACGAGATGTCGCCCGCCACGGTGATGTCCAGCGGCTGGAGCGGCGCCGAGGGCCGTTCGCTGTGGATGGTGTTACCGTACACTTCGATGAAGCGCCCATGGCCCCGCAGCATACGCTCGGTGTGGTCGCGCCGGGCCAGGCTGCGCGCACGATGGTGAGGCCCTTGGCGTAGAGGCCGGCCAGCAGGACGCAGCTCTTCACCTGGGCGCTGGCCACGGGCAGATCGTATTCCACCGCGCAGCTGTGCCGGTCGAATGCCCAGCGGTGCCAGGTTGCCGTCCTGCCGGCCCATGATGTCCCGCGCCCATGCCGCGCAGCGGCGCGCACGATGCGACCCATGGGACGCCGGCGGATCTGCGCCGTGCCGGTGAGGAAACTGGCGAGCGCTGCCCGGCCAGCAGACCGGTCAGGAGGCGGATGGTGGTGCCGAGTTGTCGCAGTCCAGAAAATCGGTCGGCTCCACCAGCCCATCGACGCCGCGCCCGTGGACGACCAGCTCGGTCGGCGTCACCACGTCGATCTGCACGCCGAGCTGGCGCATGACCTGCACCGTAGCCCGGCAATCGGCCGTCAGAAAATTGTGGATCCGGCTCTCGCCCTCGGCAATCGACGCAAACATCACCGCACGATGGCTGATGGACTTGTCCTGAATGCGCGCCCGGCCGGAAGGCGGGTGGTTGGAGTGGATGAGAAGAGTGGTCATGTAATTGCTCATTGGTGATTGGTAATTTGTCAAGTGTTATTTTGGTTGGTCGGACTGCTGGATAGTGCGGACGCTGGCGCCGATGATGCGGCGAGTTCGTCGCATTCGACGATAATCTCATGTAGCCGAAACTCGGGCAACATGGCGCTGTCTTTGATGATCGCCAGCCATATCCTTGACTCGTTTAGCTCTTTGAGGCAGATGCGAAGTTTATGGGCAAAATGCGCCGACTCTCCGCATTTCGTGCCTCAGCGTAGTTCGGTGCCGGCGACGTCCCATCCGCATTAACTGCTGCCCAACATGCCGTCCCGCTACCGTACGCGGCAAATGGGACGTCAAGCGAATGATTCGTACCGCAAAGCGATCAGCCTTTCCTCAATCTCGTCGCCCAAGGACACGGGAATGCTCCTCTCAGTCAATGAGAAATGAAAAATTGCCATTTAACCAATACCCAATCAGCTATTCCTTTGCTGCTGCCACCAACTCCGCACCCCCGCAGGCACATCAACTACTCCGCAGCCCGGCTTCGTCTTCTGCGGCGAAGCTCGCGCACGGCGCCCAGTTCACAGGTGAAGCAATCCAGTTGCTCGAGCACGGCGAGAAACGGTTTGGTGAGAGGATGTCCAGGCATCTGCGTGTCGCTGGCGGCGGCGCGAGCTGGTGTGGAAGCCCCCGGCGGCGAGTTCCCAGACCGTGGGATCGTCCTGGCCCACGGCCGTGACCGCGTCGACCAGCGCACTCCGCGACCAGGTAGGGCAGGTGGCTGATGCTCGCCACCAGCCGGTCATGTCGCATCCCAGATGACCGAGCTGCGCCCACCGCTTCCACCAGTTCCACCGACAGCGCCACCGTCGCGTCGGTGGTGCGCCAGCGGGCTGAGCACCCAGGTCGCACCCTGGTAGAGACCCGGCTCGGCTGCCTCGAAGCCGGCGATCTCCTTGCCCGTCATGGGATGGCCGCCGATGGGCTGGACCGCGGGCGGCAGCGTGGCCATGGCCGCGCAGATCTCGTGCTTGGGTGCCCATGTCCATGACCACGGCGCCCGGCCACAGCCGCAGCCCGATCACATCCAGCATGCCCATGATGGTGCGCACCGGCGTGGCCAGGATGACGATGTCCGCGCCCATGACGCCGGTTTCCAGGTCGTTGGTGGCCAGGTCGACCGCGCCTGCGAAGAACGCGTCCAGCACCACGCGCGAGCGCCGCGCCACCCCGCGCACTTCCCGGCTGAATTAATGCTGCGACAAGTCCAGGCACAGACTCGCGCCCATCAACCCCAGCCCGATCACCGCCACCCGGCAATGCGCGGAGAGATTTGGTCATGTTTGGCTCAAGAAAGTGAGGCGTGATGCGTGAAACGTGATGCGTGATGCGTGAGATTGGGAGATTGGGAGACCCGTGGCCACGGTAATCTCCTAGTCTCACGCATCGTTCATCACGCCTCACGTTTGCTCACGCCACAATTCCCGCCCCACCGCCGCCGCCAGCGGGCCGCGAGTTCGGCCATGAGTTTGGTGAAGCGGTCCACCGTCAGGCTTTGCGCGCCGTCGCTCCAGGCGCGGGCCGGGTCGGGGTGGACTTCGATCATGAGCGCATCCGCGCCCGCGGCCACCGCGGCCTTGGCCACCGCACCGACCAAGTCCCATTTGCCCGTGCCGTGGGACGGATCGGCCACGATGGGCAGGTGCGTCTCCCCCTTGAGAAACGGGATGGCGTTGATGTCGAAGGTGTTGCGGGTGGCGGTCTCGTAGGTGCGTATGCCGCGCTCGCAGAGCATGACCTGCATGTTGCCGCCGCTGAGAATGTACTCGGCGCTCATGAGCAGCTCCTGCAGAGTGCCGCTGATGCCGCGTTTGAGGAAGACCGGCTTGTTCACCTTGCCCAGCGCCTTGAGCAGCGTGTAATTTTGCGTGTTGCGGGCGCCCACCTGGAAGATGTCGGTGTACTCGCCCACCAGGTCCACCTCGTCCGGCCCCATGACTTCGGTGATGATGGCCAGCCCCGTCTGCTCACGGGCTTCGGCCAGATAGCGCAGACCCTCTTCGCCCAGCCCCTGGAAGCTGTACGGGCTGCTGCGCGGCTTGAACGCGCCGCCGCGCAGGATGGTCGCGCCCGCTTCCTTGACCGCGTGGGCCGTGTCGATGATCATCTCCCGGCTTTCCACGCTGCACGGCCCGGCCATGACCACGATCTTCTTGCCGCCGATCTTGACGCCGTTGACGTCGATGACCGAGTCCTCGCGGCTGAAGTCGCGGCTGGCCACCTTGTACGGCTGCATGACGCGCATGGTGCGCTCCACGCCGTCCATCACCTCGAAGGTGGCCTGCTGCAAGAGGTGCTCATCCGCGCCGATGATGCCGACAATGGTCACAGCCTCGCCGCGACTCAGATGGACCTTGTAGCCCAGCTCTTCCACACGATTGACGACAGCCTCGACCTGCACCGGCTGCGCATGGGGTTTCATGACGATAATCATTGCTCACTCCGGAAACATAAGATTGAGGAGTGAAGATTGAAGATTGGAGGGGCCCCCGAGATTGAGAGATTGGGAGATTAAGAGATTGGCTTGCGCGTACGCGAGTCCAATCTCCCAATCTCTCAATCTCCCAGTCTCCGCCGTCCTCCCAATCTTCAATCTTCAATCCTGCTGTTTTCACCCAACCGATTCCAACGCCGCGTCCAACTCCGCCACCGGGTCGTCCGGGGCTTCGCCGACGTAACGGTCCATGGCCACGGCGACGCGGCGCAGGCTCTGCATGAGCTCGGCGAAGCCCTCCAGCGTCAGGCTCTGGCGCCGTCGCTCACCGCCCGGTCCGGGTCGGGGTGGACCTCGAGGATGAAGGCGTCGAGCCGGCGGCGATGGAAGCCCGCGACATGGCCGGGACAAGCTCACGCAGCCCCGTGCCGTGACGGATCGGCGACCACGGGCAGGTGGCTCGTGTTCTTGACGAAGGGCACCGTGCTCAGGTCGAAGGTGCTTGCGCGCGGCCGTCTCGTAGGTGCGGATGCCGCGCTTCGCAGAGCATGACGTTGTAGTTGCCGTTGCTCACGATGTACTCGGCGCACATGAGCCATTCCTTGATGGTGCCGCTCATGCTTGAGCAGCACCGGCTTCTGCACCTTGCCCACCGCCTGCAACAGCCCGTAATTCTGCATGTTGCGTGCGCCGATCTGCAAAATGTCGGCGTACTCCGCGACCATGGGCACGGTCTCCACCGTCATCACTTCCGCGGATCACGGGCAGACCGGTCACCTCGCGCCTCGGCCAGATATTCTAGCCCCTTGAGGCCATGGCCTTGGAAATCGTACGGGCTGGTGCGCAGCTTGAAGGCGCCACCCCGCAGCACCTTGGCCCCGGCCGCCTTGACAGCCTGGGCCGTCTCGATGATCTGCTCGCGGCTTTCCACGCTGCACGGCCCGGCCATGACCACGATCTCCGGGCCGCCGATCTTCACGCCTGTGCCATTGATTTCGATCACGGTGTTCTCCGGTCTGGTTGTGCGACTGCTCAGTTTGTACGGCCTCGATGCGGAGCGTCTCACTTACGCCAACCATCGTGTTAAACGTTTCCCGTCACGTGGGTCAAGTCGCCCACCAGCGCGACGACGGTGCGGTGCTCGCCGTAGATCGGGTGGGCTGGCAGCCCATCTGCTCGGCTTTGGCAATCACCGCGCCGATCTGGGCAGCGGTGCATCGGCTTTCGGGATGACGACGATCATGATTGGTCTCCTTGGGTGTTCAGCGAACGAATGCGGTCGGGAACGATGTTGAGCAAGAGATAAAGAAATTGAGAGACTGAGAGATTGGGAGCTCGGTTGGCGACGATGCCGCGGCCTCGCCCCCCCGCAACTCGCCCCTCGCCTAAATTTGCAGTAGTGTAGCCTGGGCGTTGACCGTCTCTTCGTCCATGCGCGCCGCGGGCGGATAGCTGCCCAGCAGCTTGACGAACGCGGCCCGGTTGAGCAGGCTGACCAGGGCGTCCCGGCAGTTGGCGTCTTCCCAATGGCCGTCAAAGTCCAAATAGAAGACGTACTGCCAGGGACGGTTGCGCCGCGGCCGGCTCTCCAGCTTGGTCAGGTTGATGTTGCGGTCGGCGAACTCGCGCAGCGCGCCGTAGAGTGAGCCGGCGGTGTTGGGCACGGCAAAGACCAGCGACGTCTTGGCCGGGTCACTGTGCGGCGCATCGCCCTTGCCGACTACAAAAAAGCGCGTAAAGTTTTGCGACATGTCCTCAATGCGCTCGGCCAGGATTTCCAGGCCGTAGACCCGTGCCGCCAGCCGGCTGGCGATGACGGCAACGCCCGCTTCCGGGTTGGCCGCGAGATCCTTGGCACTGCCCGCGGTGTCGTACCAGGGCACGGCGGTGTACCCGTTGCGGTTGAGGAAGCCCTCACACTGGGCCAGCGCCTGGTGATGGCTGCGCACTTCCCGGATAGGGCCGGCGTCGGCCATGGCCAGCAGGTTGTGGTGGACCCGCAGCAGGATTTCGCCGTGGACCTTCAGGTCGTGGTCGAGCAGCAGATCGTACGCCTTGTTGATGCTGCCCGCGGTCGAGTTCTCCACCGGGACGGCGGCGTGGTCGGCCTCGCCCCGTTCCACCGCCTCGAAGATGTGCTCAAATGTGCGGCACGGCACCGTCTCCACATCATCGCCGAAATGCAGGCGCACCGCCTCTTCCGAATATGCACCGTGATCACCTTGAAACGCGACTCGCATTGAGCACCTCCTTTCACTGCCAGATGGCAAGCTGTTCTTCGATCCAGCGATTGAGTTCGGCCCGATCCGCGGCCGAGAGGACCAGCGTCTGGTCCGGGCGCAGCGCGGTGGCGTCGCGCAGGTAGACGTGCTGGATCTCGTTCTGCGCCTTGTCCGTGTTCCAGTGGATCAGAATGCGGATGCAGAGCGGCAGCGCGCCCTCCACCGACATCTCGTGGCCGCAGAGCAACGGCACTTCGAGCCAGCCCAGTTGCCGCGCCGCCAACGCCGGAAAGACGCAGTGAATGTCGTGGGTGGTGGTAAAGATGGCACTGGCGACATCGTCCGGCTGCACGCCGTTGAGATAGATCATGAAGGCGAGCAATTCGCGCGTCGCCTGGAGGACCAACTCACGGTCATCGCGTGCCACGGTCGTTGCACCACGGATACCTCGACAAACCATCATTCTCCCCTTTGGTTGTGGTTGCCGCCCGCAGGCGACGTGCGGCCAACAAAAAACGAGGGCGGGATGTTCGCCATCCACGCCCTCGTCGAGTTCCTCGCTCGTGTGCAGCTAGCACACAGTCGAACCCTCCGCATCGTCGGATGGCGAAGCGCTGCTAAAGTAGTAGCTAAACCAAAAATACCCAAAAGAAAACCCGCGGCACTGGGCACGCGGGTCAGATTCGACGGCAGCAACGCACAAACCGGCCGGTTGGGCCTGGGTGGTACGCATCTGTGAAGAGAGCACGTTGCCGGTGCGAAGCATCTGAGGTATCTCGGTTCAATGCAGCGTCGCCGCTTGGAGATGCAGTTGGATCGTGCGGCAAGAATATCACGCCCGGTGGGCGGTGTCAACTTGTTGCGCGGGGAAATTGGGGCGAGGGGCGGATTGCGGGGGCGGGGGTCATCGCGCGTGTGCGGCAGGTAGACGTTGTTGGCCGGGCGGTCGAAGCGGTAGTACGCGGTGTACGTGGTGTCCGTGACGGCGCGGTGACGGTGATGGCCGGCGTGGTCATGATGGTGCCACCGTCGGCGGCGTGGAGCGGCCAGCCGTCGGCGAAGACGTACCAGTGGTCGAAAGACGCCGACACCATCCGGCAGCACAACCTGCGGCGGTGCGGCCAGCGTGTGCACCGTGCCCACGATGGTCTTGAGACGAATGCGCGTTGACGACCGTATCGTTCAATTGCAGCGACTGACCGGGCGGTTCACTGGCGACCGTCAGATTCACAAACGCGGATCGAGGACGCGATCGACGGTGACCGTCTGCCCGGTTGCGGTCTTCATGGTGAGCGCGAGGCGGTACCACAGGTTCCACTCGCCGCCGTGGTTGTCGGTGTCGATGGCCAGCGTGTCGGAAATGGTCACATTGCTCTGCAGAATCGGGTGCGCGTGCTGGTTGTGGTGCAGGTAGATGTCCCACGTGTAGGGCGCGTCCGGGTCCAGGTCGGCGACGCCTGCCGCGCGCGCGACGGCATAGCCCCACAGATCGCCGCCGTGGTACGCGGTCCGCCCCGGCTCCGTCAGATTGGCCAGCACGATCTGGGGCGCCTCGCCGGAATAGACCGTCACCGTGCGCTGCACCGGCTCGGAGAGGCCGCCGTCGACGTCCAGCCCCTGAAGCTGCACGACATAGTTGGCGTCGCTGGTGTAGGTGTGGGTCACCATCGGCGTGCTGCTGATGTATGCGGGCGCGCCGTCGCCCAGATCCACACAGACGAACGCATCGTCATCCGGGTCAGCATGAGCCGGACGCATTCAGGTGCACGGTGAGCGGTGCGGGGCCGAGCTGGGGCGTTGCATCGAATTGCATGACCGGGATGCGGTTCTGGACGTCGGCGTGGCTGATGACGGTAATGGTGCCGGCGAAGACGTCACCACGTAGAGTTCGTCGTCCACGAACGCCAGCGCCACCACGCCGGGAATGTTGGCCGCAAAGGGCGTCAGGCTGAACCCGTCGACCGTGCGCGCCGCCACCGTGATGGTGCCCAAGTTGAGGTCGGCCAGAAGAAGCTGCCATGATAGGCCGCGGGCAGCGCGTCCCCGCCGTAGATGGCCAGGCCGGTGAGCGAACTGCCGGTCGGTATGCCGTCATCTGCAGCCGGGTGCGGATAGTAGATCACAGGATCCGTGTACTGCGCAGGCGCGGGCGGACAGGGCAGACCGTACCCGTTGGGACACGGCCCTCACGCACGGGCCAGCCGGAAGTCCGCGCTGGGCGCCAGCGTTGACTTCCTCCCACGCCGCCGGCGCCCACGTCGGCCACGTAGACCGCGCCGTCGCTGGGGTGGGTGACGGCGCGGAAGGGGCTGCGCACGCCCAGTGCGAAGACCTCCGGGCGCGCGCCGTCCACGTCCACAAACGGATTATCGGGCGGAACAAGGTAGCCGGTTGCGGTCGGCTGGATGCGCAGCACTTTGCCGTTGAACGCGCCCAGATCGGCCACCGCGGCGGAATCCAGGGTGTCGCCCACGGCCAGGTAGAGCAGCCCGTCGCCGTCCACCGTCAGACCGCCGCCGTTGTGTTGCGTGTTCCAGGGAATGTCGTCGATGAGAACCAGTTCGGACGCGGGATCGGCGCGGCCGGTGGCGGCGTCGAAGGTGAAACGGGAGAGGCGGTTGACGGTCGCGCCGCGCCAATCCAGCGCGTCTTCGCCGGTGGCGTAGTAGAGATAGAAGTAGCCGTTGGCAGCGAACGCCGCGTCGAGCGCGATGGCGAGCAGGCCCGAATCACCGGCCGCGTTGACCGACAGCGTCAACACCGCCTCCTCACGCACTGCGCCGTCAGCCACCAGGCGCACCGCGGCGACCGCGGCCGCGTCGCGCCCGGCGCCTTTCTCCGTGACCAGCAGCCGGCCATCCGGCAGCGCCGCCAGATCGGTGGGGGCCGCAAGCCCGTCCACGGTGGCGCGCACGTAGAAGCCCGCGGGCAGTTCCAGGCCGGCTGCGCGCGTCTCGGCGCGCGCAGGCAACACACCGGCGAAGAGGAAAGCCACCAGGGTCAGCGACAGGACGGTGCGCGGCAAGCGGCGCGTGAGAGACTGTGTATTCATGGCAAACGCTTCGTGGTGATCGGTGGGCCAGACGCAACCGTACCGGGCCTGACGTTGGGCTTGGACGTTGGACGGAGGAGGCGCGGACGGTTTGTCGCGCTTGGGTCATTCGAGTACAATCAAGTGAGACGACACAGCAACCGTCGCTGTCGAGAATTACTATAAAATTTCAGCGGCGATCCTGCCAAATCGGCGTCTCCCCAGACCACCCGGTATCAGAAAGCAGTTCTGCATGATTCTCGATCCCACCAGCTTCAGCCACACCGAACGCTACAAGCTCGCCATCGGCGCGGTCGTGCCCCGGCCCATCGCCTGGGTCAGCACCATGGACGCGGCGGGCGGGCTCAACCTGGCGCCGTTTTCGTACTTCACCTGCGCCGCCACCGAGCCGCTGACGGTGGTCTTCTGTCCGCAGATCGACCGGGGCACGGGGCGCAAGAAGGACACGCTGCAGAACATCGAAGAGGTGCCGGAGTTCGTGGTCAACTTCACCAACGAGGCCACGGCGGAGGTCATGAACCTTTCGGCCACGGTGCTGCCGCGCGGGCAATCCGAGTTTACGTGGGCGGGCGTCACACCGGCGCCGAGCACGGCCATCCGCGTGCCGCGCGTGGCCGAAGCGCCCATCGCCTTCGAATGCACGTTGCAGCAGATCGTCGTCATCAACGACAAACCGGGCGGCGGCGCGGCCGTCTTCGGCGAAGTCAAGGCCATCTACATCGACGACGCCATCTACGACGCCGAGCGCAACTACATCCTGTTGGACAAGTACCAGCCCATCGGCCGCCTGTCTGGCAACGGCTACACTCGCGTCACCGACACGTTCGTCATGGCCCGCATCCCGCCGCCCACAGCAGAGTGATGCGAGGGGCGGGGGACGAGGGACGAATTGCACGCCCACCGCCACGGAGCCGTTAACCATTCACCGTTTCCCATTTCCCATTATCTATTTCTGGATCAAATGAGCACACTGCAAACACTCACAGAGATGTCCCGCAACTTGGGACGCCCCGAGCATGACTACGTCATCTTGGGCGAAGGCAACACGTCGGCGCGTGTCGACGACGACACATTTTATGTCAAAGCCAGCGGCTTCAACCTGGCCTCCATCGAGGCGGAGGGCTTCGTCAAGGTGCGCTTCGACGCCGCGCTGGCCATCCTCGACGAGACGGGGCTGAGCGACGGCGAGGTCAAGAACCGGCTGCTGGCCGCCACGGTGGACAACCCGGCCCAGCGCTGGCCGTCGGTGGAAACGACGTTTCACGCAGTCTGCCTCACCGTGGGCCAGGCCGCCTTCGTGGGCCACACCCATCCCACCGCAGTCAACGCCATCCTCTGTTCGCAACAGGCCGAAGCCGCCGTCGCCGGGCGTCTCTTCCCGGACGAGATCGTGGTCTGCGGCGCGGCGCCGGCCTTCGTCCCGTATGTGGACCCGGGCACGCCCCTGGCATTGGAGATTCGCGCCGCGCTCTTCCGCCATGCGGACGCGTACGGCGAATTGCCCAAGGTCATCCTCATGCAGAATCACGGCATGATCGCGCTGGGTCAGAGCGCGGGCGAGGTGGAGCGCATCACAGCCATGTAAGTGAAGACCGCTCTCGTCATCGCCGGCACTTCGCCATGGGCGGCCCCCGCTTCATGACGCCGGAGAACGTGGCGCATCCACGCGCGGCCGGACGAGCACTACCGGCAGCGAATATTGGAGCAGATGGCAAAACGACAAGATTGAAGAGACAAGATTGAAGATTGGAAGATTGACCTTAACGCAACCGGCAAAGGAGTGATGGAATGAGCGACTATCAAGCTGCCTATGACGTGCTCGCAGCCCAGTTGACCGATCAGGGGATTGACGTGGAGGCCGTGAAGACGGCGCTCAAGAATCAGCGCATCGAGACGCCCAGTTGGGGCTATGCCAACAGCGGGACGCGCTTCAAGGCCTTCGCCTGGCCCGGCGCGGCCACGACCACCCACCAGAAGTTGGACGACGCGGCCATGGTCCACAAGATGACGGGCATCGCGCCCACCGTGGCCGTCCACATCCCGTGGGACAAACCCGAGGACGGCGACTACGACGCCATGGGCCAGTACGCCCAGGAGCAGGGCATCGCCATCGGCGCGGTCAACCCCAACGTCTTCCAGGATGACGAGTACAAACTCGGTTCCTTGGGCAGCCCCGACCCCGGCGTCCAGGAGCAGGCGCTGGATCACATTCTGGAATGCTGCGAGATCATGGAGAAGGTGGACAGCGACGCGCTGAGCCTCTGGTTCGCCGACGGCACCAACTACGCGGGCCAGGACAATCTGCGCGCGCGCAAACGCCGCTTTGAGCGTCACCTGGCCACGGTCTACGACCACCTGCCCGCGGGCGGGCGCATGCTCATCGAGTACAAGTTCTTTGAGCCCGCCTTCTACAGCACGGACATCCCCGACTGGGGCACGGCCTATGCGTGGGCGCTCAAGCTCGGGCCGCAGGCGCAGGTGCTGGTGGACCTGGGCCACCACGCGCAGGGCGTCAACATCGAGCAGATCGTCGGCTTCCTGCTGGACGAGGGGCGACTGGGCGGTTTCCACTTCAACAACCGCAAGTATGCCGACGACGATCTCATCGTGGGCAGCACCAATCCGTACGAGCTGTTCCTCATCTTCCACGAGTTGGCCAGCGGCGAGGTGAGCGAGGACGACACGGTGCGCGAGACCGCGCAGAACATCGCCTACATGATCGACCAGTGCCACAACGTCGAAGGCAAGGTGGCGCCCATGATCTACTCGGTGGTCAACTGCCAGGAGGCCTACGCCAAGGCGCTGGTGGTGCCGCGTCAACAACTGGCCGCGGCCCAGGACGCAGGCGAAGTGTTGGCCGCGCACAAGCTGATCACCGACGCCTTCCGCACCGACGTGCGTCCGCTGCTGGCCAAGGTGCGCGAGGAGATGGGCACGCCCATCGACCCCATCGCCGCCTACCGCGCCAGCGGCTACGAGAAGAAGATCCGCGACGAGCGCGGTCTGGCGAACGCAAGCGGCGGATTCCAGTAGAAGAGAAGAGATTGGGAGATTGGAGATTGGGAGATTTGACGGCAAGGGGAGGTACATCGTTGTCCTCAATCTCCAATCTCTAAATCTCCCAATCTCCAGCCTCCACCTACTCTTTGCCACATACGCTCCGCAAACACTTCGCACACGTGAATCTGATGTCGCTCTGGTATGGTAGACGTAACAAGTTTGGGCGCGCGCCGGCCTGGCGCGAAGAGGCGACAAAACCGGAGGAGAAATCAGATTCAATGGCCATCAACAGTGTCATTCATACCAATGAACAAAGTATCGACCACGTCGTCAGCGCAGAAGTGCCCGTGCTGCTCGTCTTCTGACGCCGGTAGCGCCGCGTAAACAACTCGACCCCGTGCTGGACCAGTTGGCGGCCCGCTACGCCGGCAAAGCGCTCATCGCCAAGGTGAACGTGGCCGACGGCGCGCGTTGGCCCTTTGTAATGTCACCAATGTGCCGACTATCGTCTTCACCAAGGGCGGCAGACGGAAGAAACTTGCACTGCGGTCAGCGGCGGACCGGCAGGCCTTAGCCGGTGGATCAGTATCGTCAACGGCGGCCCGAAGCCGGAACTCCGCCGTGAACGAGTGAATCGGCCGGCGGTGCGAGTGCGCCGCAACAGACCCACCAACGGTCAGGCAGGTCACGGCAACGGGCGGCCCGGACCAAGGCAAGCGGGCAGCCGGTCATCTTGACCGACGCCACCTTCATAGACCGTCAACCAGCCGGGACCGGTGCTGGTCGACTTTGGGCGCCCTGGTGCGGACCGTGTCGCATGGTCGCGCCGGCGGTGGAGCAACTGGCCGGCGAATTCAGCGGCCGCGCCGTGGTCGGCAAGCTCAACGTGGACGAGAACCCGATGACGTCCCAGCGCTACGGCATCATGAGCATTCCGGCGCTCTACATCTTCAAGAACGGGCAAGTCGTCGAGCGTATCGTCGGCGCACAGCCAGCCCATGTGTTGCGGCAGAAGTTGATGCAGCATGTGTAAAGAGAAGAGAGATTGGGAGATTAAGGAATTGCTCGTACCGTCGTCTCCCTGATCTGCCAATCTCCCAATCTCTTTCTTGCTAAAAGGGACCATCCTAGCAATGACCTCGCCCGTTTCCTCATGCTTCTCGGCGGCGGTATTTTTGTGTTGGGGCTGGTATTGAAGGCGTGGCCGGGCAGGTGCCATGACGCGAGCAACCTCCCCGGTGATATCTTGGTCAAGCGCGACAATTTCACCCTCGTCGCCCCCATCGGCACCATGATCGTGCTCAGCGTGCTGTTGACGCTGGTGCTCAATGTCGTGGCGAGGCTGCTGCGCTGAGCACCGCAACACAGTAACGTTGCCGTATACACCCTTTCTAAACCCATGACAGACTACGGCGATCGCGGGGGTCCGGTTCGTGTCCCTTCGAGAGCCCAAACGGCACACTTTATGTCAATCAGCCACGATCACCAATCACTGCGCCAACGGTTACTCGGCATCCCCCCTCGCGTATAAGATCCTCATCGCCAACTCGGCCATCGTCGCCGTCGGCGCCGTGGCCGGGACCATGATCACAGTTTTGGCTGATGCTACGCTTCCCCGATGACATCCACTACGAGCTCATCTTCGTCTTCGGCGCCGTCGGCATCATCATCAGCTTCCTGGTCAACAACTGGATCGTACGGCGCTGGAACCACTGGACCGGCTCGAGGCCTCGGTGAACGGTGCGTGCCGGCGACCACAGCGTGCGCGTTGCGCTGGGCGACAACAGCGACGAGCGCTTCGACCGGCTGGCCGACACCTTCAACCAGATGCTGGACCGTCAAGGCTGCGCAGTGCAGCAACTCCCGCCGGCTGCTCCAGGCCCAAGAGGACGAACGCCAGCGTCTGGCGCGCGACCTGCACGACGAGGCCGCCCAGGCGCTCACATCGCTGCTGGTCCACCTGCGGCTCTGGAACGCGCCCACTACGCCGGAAGAGGCGCAGCAGCGTGTACTCGAACTGCGTGAATTGACGTTCGTTTGCTGGACGAGGCCGCGCCATGTCGCCCTGGACTTACGCCCGACCATCCTCGACGATCTGGGTCTGGAGCGCTGGAATGGCGCGTCGATGAGTTCAACCGCCGACGGCGTGCGCGCCAGCGTGGAGATCAACAAACTGAGCCAGCGTCTGCCCCGAGACACGGAGTTGGCCCTTTACCGCGTGGGCAAGGCGCTGAACAACGTGGCGAAACACGCCAGGCGCGCACGGTGAACGTCCGTCTCAACCGCAGGCGAGACGGTGATCCTGAAATCGCCGACGACGGCTGCGGCTTCGGCCCGGGCCAACGTTACGAAGACCGCATGCGCGGCCTCGGCCTCACAGGCATGCACGAGCGCATGGCCATGGTGGGCGGCACGCTCAGCATCGCGTCCAGCGCCGACTGTGGCACCACCATCACCGCCCGCGCACCCCTGAGAAACGAGTACACCGACCATGCCTGACCCCATCCGCGTCCTCCTGGTCGACGACCACATGGTCGTGCGCATCGGCCTGCGCGCCCTCATCGACAGCGAGCCGGACCTGACCGTGGTCGGCGAGGCGGGCAACGGTCTGGAGGCCATCGACCAGGCCCACGCGCTCCTGCCCGACGTCATCGTCATGGACATCTCCATGCCCGAGTTGGACGGCCTGGAAGCGACCCGGCGCATCCGCAACGAGTTGCCCGCGTGCCACATCCTCATCCTCACCGTCCACGCGCAGGAGAAATACCTCTTCCCCGTGCTCAAGGCCGGCGGCGCGGGCTACGTGCTCAAGTCCACCGTCGACACCGAACTGCTGGACGCCATCCGCACGGTGGCCGACGGCGGCGCCTTCCTCTACCCGGACGCGGCGCGCATGTTGCTCACCGACTACCTGGGCGCGCTGGAAAAAGGCCCCACCCAGGACGCCTACGATCTCCTCTCCGACCGCGAACGCGAGGTGCTCAAGTACCTGGCCCTGGGTCACACGGCGGCCGAAGTGGGCGAGCAACTGGCCCTCAGCGCCAAGACCGTCGAGACCTACCGCACGCGCATCATGCAAAAGCTCAACCTCCACGGCCGCGCCGACCTGGTAAAGTACGCGCTGGCGCGGGGGTTGTTGACGGAGTATACGTAGAGGCAGAAGCAAGAGATTGGGAGATAAAGAGATTGGAGATTAGCGCGCGGGCGTTGACCTTCCCCAATCTCTTAGTCTCCTGATCTCCAATCTCTTTATCTCCCGATCCTCACTCCGTGTAGGGAATTTTCCCACCAAATCCTCAAACTTTTCCCGATACCGCCGCGCGCGCTCTGCTGCTATCCTGTCTGTGAAACAGTTCACAAGGCGTGGCGGCGCATGGTTTGCCGCATCGGAGGAGGGTCTCATGCACATCCGCATCCTGTTCGCATCCCCGGATGAGGCATCGCTGAAATTGCTGCACTCGCTGCACGACTCGGCCATGAACCTGATGTGCCTCGACATCAGCACCAACGAGGTGCGCACGGTGGACGAGCTGTGGCAACGGGTGACGGACCACGCCGACGATGTCATCTTGCTCGACTGGCTCATGGTCGAGGCGGGGACGCCGGCGCTGGTGCAGGAGATCCTGGCGCAGAATCCGCAGCTCCGGGTGGTCGCCCTGCTGCCCGAAAACTTCCGCCAATATCGCCAGCGGGTGTGGGACGCGGGGGCGTGCAACAGCATCCCCAAGGAGCACATGGAGCAAGAGTGGTTTTCCAGCATCATGTGCGTCATGCACCGGGCCATGGAACGCGAGCGCCGGCTCATCGCCCAGTACGAAGCCAACGCCGTGACAGCGTAAACAAAGCAGGCCACCGATGAACACAGATGGACACAGGAAAATGCAAAGAAAGTCCGTGTTTATCTGTGTCCATCTGTGGCTAATGTGAAGTTTTCATCAGATCGTTGAGGTATAGCAATGGCACGAGTCGAACTACAGATCACGCGCCGCACCTTTCTCAAATCAGCG
>JAWKOK010000054.1:0-33566 GCA_041391205.1 Caldilineaceae bacterium | reverse complement strand
AAAGACAATCGGGCCAATGGACGGGACAAGGCCTACTCGTTCATGCTGCGCACCCGCATCCCCGGCGGCCAACTGACGGCGGACCAGTACCTGGTCCACGACGAGCTGGCCGACCGCTTCGCCAACCACACCCTGCGCATCACCACGCGCCAGTGCTTTCAGCTGCACGGCGTGCTCAAGGGCGACATCAAAGCGAGCATCCAGGCGTTGGACCAGGCGCTGATCACCAGCCTGGGCGCGTGTGGCGATCTGGTACGCAACGTCATGTGCTGCCCCGCCCCCGTGCACGACCCCATCCGCGCCGAAATCGAGCAGGTGACCCGGGCGATTTCCGACCATCTGCTGCCGCGCACGCGCGCCTATCACGAGATCTGGCTGGAGGGCGAAAAGGTGGTGAGCGGACGGGAGCAGGCCGAGGAAGAGCCCATCTACGGCAAGACGTACCTGCCGCGCAAGTTCAAGATTGCGGTGGCCTACCCCGGCGACAACTGCGTGGACGTCTTCACCCAGGACATCGGGCTGATTGCCGTGGCCGAGGACGGGCGGCTGGCCGGCTTCAACGTGGTCGTGGGCGGCGGCATGGGGATGAGCCACACCAAGCCCGACACCTTCCCGCGGCTGGCCGATCTGCTCGGTTTCGTGCCGCCGGAACAGGTGCTGCCTCTGGTCGAGACCATCGTGCTGGTGCAGCGTGACTACGGCAACCGCAGCGACCGCAAACACGCGCGCATGAAGTACCTGCTCCACGAGTGGGGCGTCGACCGTTTCCGCCGCGTGGTCGAGAGCCGGCTGGGCTGGATGCTGGCGCCGGCGCGTCCGCTGCCGCCGCTGGTCAACGATCTCCATCTGGGCTGGCATGAACAGGGCGACGGCCGCTGGTTTCTGGGCGTGTCCGTGGAAAACGGGCGCATCAAGGACGAGGGCGACCTGCGCCTGAAGACCGGCCTGCGCACCGTGATCCAACAGTTCCGGCCCAATGTGCGCCTGACGCCCAACCACGACATCCTGCTCACCGACGTGACACCCGAGGCGCGGGCGGCCATCGACGCGGTTTTGGCGGCCCACGGCGTGCTGCCCGCCGACGCGCTGACCCAGGTCCGGCGCCACGCGATGGCCTGCGTGGCCCTGCCCACCTGCGGCCTGGCCCTGGCCGAAGCGGGCGCCCTGCCCGCGGTCATCGATCGTCTGGAGGTGGTGTTGGCCGGGGTGGGTCTCGCCGCGCGACACCATTGGCGTGCGCATGACGGGCTGCCCCAATGGCTGCGCGCGCCGTACGTGGCCAGAACATCGCATTCTGGGGCGCTCCGCCGCCGCTACGCCGTCTTCGTGGGCGGGCGCAGCGACGGCACCCGGCTCAACCGGCAGGTGTTGGACCTGGTGCCGGGCGGGGCGTTGGTGGACGCGCGCTCAAGCTCGCTGCTGGCCCACTACGCCGCCACCCGCAATCCGGGCGAAGGCTTCGGCGACTTCTGCGACCGCGGCGCCGGCCGTCTCGCCGCGTTGCTGGAGGGCCGGTCAGCCTGCGCACGAGGTGCAGCATGTCACTGTCCTCGCCTATGCCAGTGGACTTGCGGCGCACGTCAGCAGCTGAAGTGGCCCGGCCTGTCGCTGGATCGGCTTCCTCGCGTGGGCGTGGACGGAGTACGGGCGCAGGTCTGGTCAGGTGACCAGTCTCTGGGCCCCACCGGGATCGTCATCCTCGACCATCTGCTCCGCCACCGCGCCGGCGGCTGGCGCGTCATCACCGTGGACACGGACTTTCTCTTCCTGAGACCCAGGTGCTGATGACGCAGATCGAGCGTTTCGGCATCCGGCTGGACGTGCACCGGACTGCCCTCACGCCACCGGCCCCAAGCTGAACGTTTCGGGTACGCCTGTAAGAGTTCGACCAGTACCTGCTGCCATGAGCGCAGGTCAAGCCGCTGACGGCCGCGCTGACGGGAGCCACGCCTGGATCTCCGGCCTGCGCCGCGACCAGTCGACCGGCCGCGCCGCCACACCCGCTGGTGGACTGGGATCTTCGCCACCGCATGGTGAAACTGAACCCCTTGTAGCGTGGAAGCGCGTCCCGGGTGTGGAGCTACATCCGCACCCTGTTACCCTACAACCGCCTGCACGACCAGGGCTACGCCAGCATCGGCTGCACCCGCCACGCACGTGGCCGGCGAAGCGAGCGCTCCGGTCGATGGCAGAACCGGGGCAAGACGGAGTGTGGCCTGCATCTTAACCGCGGAGTGTAGGAGCGATGAAGCGTAATGCGTGAAACGTGAAGACGTGAAGACGTGAAGACGTGAAACGTGAAACGTGAAACGTGAAGACGTGATAGGTGAAGACGTGATAGGTGATGTGCGGACCCGGGGACAGGGACATTGGTCGGGATGGCGGTCCCGACGCAACAAGTGCCGGCGTATCGCTACAACCAGACATCACGCATCACGTTTCACGCTTCACGTTTCACGTTTCACGCATCAAATCCCAAAGGAGCTTCCCGAAACCTACCCCATCAACCTCGTTCTGGACGACCGGCTTGTGGTGCTGGTGATTGCGCAGGGCGAGATCGTGCACAAGATTCCGGCGCTGTTGGAGTGCGGCGCCCGCATCCGGGTGATTGCGCCCACGGCGGTTTGCCGGGTGGCCGCATACGCCAGGCCGGCCGCATCGAATGGCTGCGGCGACCGTTCCGTGCCGGCGACCTGGATGACGCCGCCGTGGTCTTTGCCAACACGCCGCCGCTGACCGTTCACGACCAGGTCTGGGCCGAAGGACAGGCCCGGGGCCAGCATGGTCAACGTGATGGACGTGGTGCATCAGTGCAACTTCTACGGCGTCTCGTTCATGCGCCGAGGGCTGCTCACCATCGCCATCGGCACCGGCGGCGCAGCCCCCGCGCTGGCCGTGACCATCCGCCGCCGCCTGGAGGCCGAGTACGGTCGGAAGAGTATGGCGAATTCTTAAGGCTTGCCCAGGAATTGCGGCTGCGCGTGGCCGCAGCCATTCCCCGGTTCCGGCGGCGCGTCAGTTCTGGTACGCCCTGGTCGACAACCCGTGCTCGGCCTGCTGGCCGAACGGTCCAGCACGCTAGCGACGTCGTGCAACTCGAGACGTTGCTGGCGGAGTATAACGGCCTTGGAGACCCCGGAAGCGGTCACCCGCTTAACCGAATTTAGGAGGAGCGATGTTTTTCGGTGGCGAACAGTCACAGCCCGGCACCGTCTATCTGGTCGGCAGGGCCCGGTGATCCGGAACTGATCACGATGAAGGCGCTGCGTCCCTTGCGGCGAGCGGACGTGGTGCTCTACGGCGCGCTGGCCAACCGCGCTATTGGACGAGACGGGCCTCTTCACCGAACGCATCGACGTGGAGCGGCGCGCCGGCGCCCGCACCCGCCATGGCCAGAGCCGACATCAACGCCCTGCTGCTGGCCAAGCGCGCACCCACGCCACCGTGGTGCGTTTGAGGGCGGCGATCCGTTCGTCTTCGGCCGCGGCGGCAAGAACTGCTCTACCTGCGCGCCCACGATGTGTCGGTGAAATCATCCCTGGCGTGAGCAGCGCCATCGCCGCGGCGGCGCGGCAGGCGTGCCGGTGACCCAGCGCAGGCTGGCCGGCAGCTTCGCCGTGGTGACGGCCACCAACGCGGCTGAGACCGCCACCCAGGATTGGGCCGCACTGGCGCATGGAGACGTTGGTGGTGATGATGGGCCTGCGCCGGTGGGGTACGGTGGCGGCGCACTTGATGGTGGCGGGACTGTCGCCCGCAACCCCGGCGCTGGCCGTGCAGGACGCCACGCTGCCAACTCAACGCGCGGTCACGGCCACGGTAGCGACGTTGGCGACGAGCATGGACAATGCCGGTCTGCGCCAGTGACCATCGTCGTCGGCGGTGGCGGCTGCTGGCCGCGTGCGCAGCGATTGCCGTGGGAAGAGCCTGCCCGCGTGGCTGTTTGAGGGTGCAGGATCCGGCAGAACCGACCTGCCGGATCCGCCTGCGTCACCAGCCCAGGGGCAGATAGGTGTGCTCGATCTCGGCGTCAACCACGACGTCGACGGTGCGTGTGGATCAGCGGACCGGCGGCGGCGGTGACTGTGAACAGTAGGTGCCGGTCATGCTCGGCGTGTCGATGACCAGCGTGGTGGTCTCGCCCGAAGCAGCGCGTCCGCACCCAGGGTGACGTCGAGTTGCGGCGGCCGCGCTGACCGTCAGCGTGACCGTGGCGCTGAAGCCGGCGGACCCGCTGAGCAGCAGCGCTTCGGTCGCGGGACGTCACCGGGGGCGGCTGAACTGGACGTCCCCGCCCAGCCCGAGCGTGAAGTCGGGCAGCGCACCGTCACCCGCAGACGGTCATGCCGTCGGTGGTCCACAACCGACCCGCATGGTCGACCAAAGCTACTTGATCAGCGGGATGAGCAGGCAGCGATGTGACGACTTGTCCGCCAGGTGACTGCCGCACAAGTTCGTGGGTCACGCCGTCGGCAACCGTGCGCGTGAACCAGAGCGTGTCGCCGACCCTTGGCGCGAGTTGGTGCGCCGCGCAGGCGAGCATGCGCGCCGGCTCATCCGTCGCCAGCGCCGTGGGCGATCTTCAACCGTGTCGTCCGGGCGCGACGAGCACGCTTCCGACCGGTTATAGGCGAGGTACATGGTCCGTCCGCTGCTGGCACAAACTCTCCACCCTCGTTGGCCCTGACGAGCGCCAGTTCCACGCCAGTCGGTGTCGTCGTGCCGGTAGAGCATCCCTGTGCTGGCCGCCAGCCAGAGGCGACCGGCGCCGTCTTCAAGGATGTCGCCGTAGCGTGCGTCCGCTCGGCAAGTCAGTGCGCTGCCAGCGGTCATCGTGAAGTCCCGTCGGGGTGCACCGTTTGTCAACCGCAGCACGGCCGGTTGGTTGTCTGCCGTGACGCCGAACAACACTACGTTGGCATCGACCACCGTCATGGCCCACACGTCGGCCACATCAGCAACGGACCAACTGGGATAGGCGACAACCGCGTGTCACCGTGCGGTGGCGCGGCGGCTGGCCGCTGCTGGATACGGCAGTCCCAGCATCTCTCGCTGCACATACCATTGATCCGTCCAGGCGTATTCCCACTCATCGAGTAGTTCGATTTCGGCAGAGTCGACCCAGTCGTCGCCCCAGCGCGCCTTAAGGTCTGGCTATACGTACGGTGCAAACGGCCACGTACCGGCCATGACTACGGTGCCTGCGGCGTCGGTTTGTAGTTGCAGCGACGGACCTTTTTCATCGAGGGTGTGGGGAGAACGATTGAGGAGAGGCCGTGGGGATAGCGCGTATCCAACCGTAGTAAACAGCCAGAGCATGTCATCGGTGGACAGCAAATGGGTGCCCGTGGGCGGATAGCCGAGATCGGTGTTGGACGCCGGCGGCGTCAAGCGGCGCAAAGGTGTAGGTCGCGGTACTGGGTGTGTAGGAGAGACGACGTTGACCAACCACGGCACGCCCGCCGGCGTCACCGTGAACAAGCGCCAATTGTCCATGAAGTAATAATCGTCCATGTCGAGGGTCTGCCACATGCTGCCGTTCCACGCGATCGTTTTGGGCATGGTGGGCAAGTAGATGTTGCCCGCCGCGTCCTGGGCCGCGTCATCCATGCTGCCGTCGGCGCGGGACGCACGTGCCATGTGGCCCCGTCGTATGCCTCGAATCCCACCCACACTTCGCCGTGGAGACCGTCCAGAGCTTGCCCTGCGTCAGACTTGCGAGGATGGCGGGGAAGTCGGCTTCCACCGCCGCAGGCATCGGCATACACGTGGTCCAAGCGCCGTCGGCGTCGCAGCGCATGACGGCCGTGCTCTTCGCCGAGGCCAGCCACAGTTCGCCCGTCGCGCCGGCGCTGAGATAGCCGTCGTCGGCGCGCAGCGGCTCGGTGGCGACGTGCTGCCGCCGTCCCGTGCCGTCGCGCCGGCTGAGGCCGCCGTCACCGCTGAGCCAGATGCCGCCGGCGCCATCGGTGATGACGTCGTAGAGCACGGTGTGGGGCAGGCCGTCTGCGGTGGTCACCGTCTCCACGATACCGGCAGACGGATTCCAGCGCAGGAGCCGGCCGTCAGAGGCAAGCCCAAAAGTCCTCGCCGTCGGCCGCCACCGCATTCCGGCGGGCTGACCACGCCGACCAGCCGGCGGTCCTGGCCATCGAAATGGACGGCGCCCGACTGCACGGGCGCCTCTGCGTGGAGTTGCAGACGGAGGAAGTGCAGGGAGGAGCACCAACAGTGGGAATTGAAGAACAACCCAACTACGGCGATACATCAAAAGACTCCTTGTTGTGTGACACGCAGGCGCGCATGGCGAGGATTGTTTTCAGATCATACGCTATGAAGCGCCGGGTCCGATACGGAATCATTGTGTGCGTCGAGGCGTGCTACAATGGCAAAAACGCCACCATTCCCGGAGACAAACATGCACGCCTTTGACCACGAAACCTATCTTTCGCCGCTGACCTGGCGCTACGGCAGCGAGGAGATGCGCCGGGTCTGGAGCGAGGCCGAGAAGCGGCGACTGCTGCGACGCTTCTGGGTGGCGCTGGCCCAGGCCCAGCATGAAGCCGGGCTGGTCACCGCGGCGCAGGTGGCCGATCCTGCGCGCCCCACCAAGATGACATCGACATCGCCCGGGCCACGGAGATCGAGCGGGAGATCCGCCACGATCTCATGGCCGAGATCAAGACCTACGCTGAGCAATGCCCCGAGGGCGGCGCCATCATCCACATGGGCGCGACCTCCATGGACGTGCTGGACAACGTGGACGCGCTGCGCCTGCGCACCGGGCTGAACCTGCTCATCGACAAGCTGGCGGCGCTGCTGGCCGCGCTGGCGGCGCGCGTGGTGGGCGAAGCGGAACGCCCGCCATCGCCTTCACCCACATCCAGCCCGCCGAACCCACGACCATCGGCTACCGGCTGGCCCAATGCACAGGATCTGCTCATGGACTTGGAGGAGCTGCACCGCGTGCTGACCGTGCTTGACAAGAGGTCTCAAGGCGCGGTCGGCACCAGCGCCAGCTACACTCAGTGCTGGATGAGGCCGGCTGGACTGCGCGCGACCTGGAGGCGCGTCATGGCGTCGCTGGGATTGGAGGCGTTTGAGGCGGCGACGCAGACCTATCCGCGCAAACAGGACTGGCTGGTGCTGAACAGGCTGGCCGGCCTCTGTGGTTACATAAATTTGCGTTCGACCTGCGCATCCTCCAAAGCCCGCCCTTCGGTGAGTGGAGCGAACCGTTTGGGGCCAAGCAGGTGGGTTCCAGCGCCATGCCCTTCAAGCGCAACCCCATCGTCGCCGAGAACATCGACAGCCTGACCCGGTTGGTGGCCGCGCTGCCTCGGGTGGCGTGGGACAACGCCGCGCTCAGCCTGCTGGAGCGCACGCTGGACGATTCGGCCAACCGCCGCCTCTTTTTGCCCGAGGCCTTCTTGCTGACGGACGAGGTGCTCACCCACGCCACCCGTTTGGTGGAGGGCATGCGTTTCTGGCCGGGGCCGATTGCTTTGCCTGCGACTACGGCATCTTCGCCGCCACCGAAGCGCGATGCTCATGGCGGCCGTGCGTGCCGGGGGCGATCGCCAGGAGCTGCACGAGGTCATCACAGTAGAGCCTGGTCGCCTGGGCTGCGCTCAGGGCGGCAAGCCCAATCCGCTGGCCGATCTCCTGGCGGCGGACCCGCGCATCACGCAGTGGGTGCCCGCAGCGGAAGCTCCCGGGCTGCTCGACGCCACCTACGTGGGCGACGCTGCCGCGCGTGCGCAACGTGGCCGGAGCAGTGGAGCATGCGCTCGGATGAACGGATTCACACCGTGTGATCGGTGCTCACACGCACGCGCACATGGCTTCCCACGCGAGGGTCACGTCCGAATCTTCGGTGCGCCAGTTGCTCAGCGCGGCGCGCACGGCCGGCCGCCCGTGAAAAACTGTGGGCGTGAGGAACACCCGTCCGTCGTCGCGCAGGCGGGCGAGGAACGCATCGATGGCGTCCTTGTCTGCGCGGCGCGGTGCGAAGCAGACGACATTCATATGCACCGGCGCCAGAAGGTCGAAGGCGCCCGACGCATCGACGAGGTCGCCCAACCGGCGTGCCTGCGCGCAGTTGCGTTCTACGATGTCGCGATAGCCGGCGCGGCCATAGGCCATCAGCGTCAGCCAGACGGGCAGTGCGCGCAGGCGGCGTGAGTTCTCCGGCCCCAGATGGACGAAGTCGACCGGTTCGGTCAACTCGCCCAGATACGCGGCGCTGTTTTGAAAGGTGGCCACCTGCAAATCGCGGTGGCGTGTGAAGAGCATGGCTGCGTCGTACGGCACATTGAGCCACTTGTGCGCGTCGATGGTCAGGCTGTCGGCTTGGTCCGCGCCGGCCATCAGGTGGGCAAAGCGTGGAGAACAGGCCGCAAAACCACCGAAAGCGGCATCCACATGGAGCCAGAACGAGAACTCGGCCTTCAGCGCGGCGATGGCCCGGAGGTCGTCAAAGTCGACGGTGTTGACCGTGCCCGCGTTGGCGACCACGACACAGGGCGCGCCCTGCAATTCCGCGAGCGCGCGACGGAGCGCCCCGATGTCGACGGCCTCGCGGCTTTCCGGCAGTGTCGGTACCGGTTGCAGGGCGCTGCGCCCCATACCGAGCATGGCCAATGCTTTGCCGACGCTGCTGTGCGCCGCGCCGCTGAGCACCGTGACGGGCGGTATGGCATGGAGTCCCTGCTGTGCGATACTGACGCCATGTTGCCGTGCCAGCCATTCCCGGCCGATGGCCAACCCGGTCACGTTGGCCATGGTGGCGCCGGTCACAAAGATGCCGTGGAGGTCGGCGGGCAAGCCAAACAGGGCGCGCAAGAGGGCGAGCGCTTCGTGTTCGATGTCGGGCGCGATGGAGTTGGCGGCCGCGCTCAAGTTGAGGTCGTACGTACTGACCAGCCAGTCGCCGGCAAGCGCAGCCGGCGTCGCACCGCCCGTGACAAAGCCCCAGAAGCGCGGTCCGTTGCTCGCCGGCATGTGCCGTCCGAAGCGCTCTTCGAAAAGGCGCATTCCGGCGGCGCTTCCCATGCCCGTGTCCGGCAGGGGCAGCGGCGCGAGCGGCACGTAGCCGGAAGCGGGTGGGCGCGTGTCGATGGTGTGGAGATAGTCGAGCGCCAGGCTGCGCACCTGCGCGAGAATCATGTCGAGTTGGTGCAAGTCTGAGGCCAAATGATGGTCCATGTTCGCTCCGTGCGCTAGTGTCGGCGTGATCGTGGCTGGGTTAGCCGGTACATTGAACCACCACGTGCACGGCCCGGGAAAATCGGCGGCGCGACGAGATTTTCGCCGTGGCGTTTTTGCCACACGTCACCAGACCGGCAACGGGCGCACCCCGTGACGAGTGACATTGGAGACGGAGATGAAAGCCACGAACCATGTAGAATCGTTTGCCATGCGTGCCGTAATCGGGGGCGGGCTGCGTGTGGGCACAGCCTATTCCATCGCATACATGTGCGCCTTGGTGCAGACAGTCAACAACGAATCCGGCGGTCCGGCGTAGGAGACGAGTCATGCGCAACGAACCCGAAATGTTGGACCTCATCCTCAACACGGCGCGCGCCGACGGCCGCGTGCGCGCCGTGATCATGAACGGATCACGCGTCAACCCGGACGCGCCGCGCGATCCCTTTCAGGACTACGACATCGTCTACGTGGTGACGGACGTGGATTCCTTCAAGGCTGAGCCGGAATGGATCGACGTCTTCGGCGCGCGCACGATCATGCAGCTGCCCGACGACATGGGCGACGGTCCTTCGGCCGCGGGTTCCTACGCGTATCTCATGCAGTTCGCCGACGGCAACCGCATCGACTTGACGCTGTGGCCGCGCGCCAATCTCGCCGCCTTGGGACGGGACAGCCTGAGCGTGTTGCTGCTGGACAACGACGGTGTGATTGAACCGTTCCCGCCGCCGCACAACGGCGACTATCTGCCCCAGCCGCCCACGGCCAAGGAGTTCGCCGATTGCTGCAACTGAATTCTGGTGGGTGATGCCCTACATCGCCAAGGGACTGTGGCGGGACGAACTGCCCTATGCGCTCTTCCATCGGGATGTGGTCGTGCGCGAGCAACTGGTGAAGATGCTGACGTGGCAGATCGGCGTGCAGACCGATTTCCGCGTCAGTCCGGGGAAGAACGGCAAGTACTTCGCACGGCTGCTGCCCGCAGCGCAGTGGGAACTGTATCTGCAGACGTACGGTCCGGCTGAGGATGCCGCCACGTGGGATACGGTGGAACGAATGTGCCGGATCTTTCGCGAAACGGCGCTCGCCGTGGCGGCACGCATGGGCTTTGACTACCCCCACGGCGACGACGCGCGGGTGAGCGCGCATCTGGCGCACGTGCGCGTTTTGCCGCGAGATGCAGTGGATATTGTTCCCGTGCTCGACGTATCGACCTGAAGGCTGTCGATCCACACGGCATGGTGACTCGGCCGAACCTAGGCGACATCCATGCCAGTGCAACCACGCGTCTGTCCCTTACTTGCGTCGCAAAGTAAGTTTTTGCGTTTGTATTCTCGTGGAACCCTTTGTTTTCCGACATATCGTTTTGTGGACTCCCTTGCCCTCTGTTTCGTAATCTAGAATGTTTCGTAATTTAGAACGTAAGGTGCGTTTGCTAGACTGGGCCATGGGTTCTGTCGTTAGAGCACGCTTGCGCTCCAGCCAACCGAACGAGAGGTGGTGCGTTCGGTATCCACTGAAACGAGGTCAACGAAATGGGAGCAAGCAACAAGTTGTACCGGCGGCTCCACGGCGTCTTGGGCGTCTTGCTGAGTGTGTTGTTGAGCATACCCGGCGCGCTGATTCCCCAACCGGTCCAGGCCGCGGTCACGGCCCAGGATCTCCCCATTCTTCTCAAACTGCTGGCGGCTGATGATGCGGTCGGCGACAACTTCGGCATGAGCGTGGCCGTCGACGGCAACACGGCGGTGGCGGGGGCGCCCAATGACGATGGCGTCGGGACTGATGCCGGTTCGGTCTACGTCTTCGTGCGCAGCGGCGGCGCCTGGACGCAGCAGGCAAAACTCATCGCGGCCGATGCTGCGGCCGACGACCACTTCGGCGCCAGCGTGGCCATTGACGGCGATACAGCGCTGGTGGGGGCGTACGGCGACGACGATGCCGGAGACTATTCCGGGTCGGTCTACGTCTTCGTGCGCAGCGGTGGCGTCTGGACGCAGCAAGCGAAGCTCACCGCGGCCGACGCCGCGGCCTACGACTCCTTCGGCCAGAGCGTGGCCATCGCCGACGACACGGCGGTGGCGGGAGCGCTCTTTGACAGCGATGCCGGGAGTAGTTCCGGGTCGGCCTACGTCTTCGTGCGCAGCGGCGGCGTGTGGACGCAGCAAGCGAAACTAACCGCCGCCGACGCCGCGGCCGATGACTATTTCGGCCAGAGCGTGGCCGTCGACGGCGACACCGCGGCGGTGGGGGCGTATGGCAATGACGATGCCGGGAGTAGTTCCGGGTCGGCCTACGTCTTCGTACGCAGCGGCGGCATCTGGACGCAGCAGGCGAAACTCACCGCGGCCGACGCTGCGACCGACGACCATTTCGGCCAGAGCGTGGATATCTCGGTCGACACCGTGGTGGCGGGAGCGTCCTATGATGGCGATGGCGGGGCCTATTCCGGGTCGGCCTACGTCTTCGTGCGCAGCGGCGGGGTGTGGACGCAGCAGGCGAAACTCACCGCGGCTGACGCTGCGGCCGACGACCGCTTCGGCCAGAGCGTGGCCATCGATGGTGACACGGTGGTGGCGGGCGCGCCTAATGACAGCATGCCTGACGTGCCTTCCGGGTCGGCCTATGCCTTCGTGCGCAGCGGCGGGGTGTGGACGCAGCAGACGAAACTCACCGCCGCCGACGCCGCGGCCTACGACTCCTTCGGTGCTAGCGTGGCCATCGACGGCGACACAACCGTGGCGGGAGCGCCCTATGACGATGAAGTCGGGATTGATGCCGGATCGGCCTATCCGTGTCTACGCAGCGGCGGCGTCTGGCAGTGTGCCGTCCCTGCCGCCCAGATCCGGCTCTGGCTGGACCTGAACGGCGACGGCATCGCCGACGCCGGCGAGAACGACTACGTCGGCCCGGTGGATGCACTGGGCTACGTGACGGGCAGCAACCGCTTGTTCGACGTCCAACCGGACGCCGGCGGCCTTCTTCGGCGCGGATCGGCGCAATTGACCTCGTTCGACCTGGCGTTCCGGGCGCCCTTTGCCGCCACCTGGAGCACAGGTGCGGCCGGCACGGGCCTGCAGACAGTCGACGCCGCTAGCGGCGCCACCTACGACTTTGGTCTGACGCCTCTCTACGACGCGACCCACATCGCAGGCGTGGTCTACGACGACTACGATGCGGACGGCGTCTTCGACTTCGCCAACTGGTCCGACGATCGCTACTTCCCCGAGGCGGGCGTGGCGGGCGTGACGGTGACGGCCTACGACGGTACGGGCGCGGCGGTGGCGACCGACGTGACCGACGCCGCCGGCATCTATCAACTGCCCGTGGGCGCGGGACAGTACCGGCTGGAGTTCACCACCCTGCCCGCAGGCTATGCGTCGTCGGCCCACGGCACGGACAACGCCACGACCGTGGTCTTCGCCGCCGCTGCCACCAACGTCAACCTGGGCGTCTACGACCCCGCCGACTATCGAGGCGAGGTGCGGCTGGTCACCGGCCGCACCGATGCCGCCGCCATTGACGAGTTGTTGCGCTTCGACTACCTGGCGGACTACCGGGATGTCACCCCGCCGGGCGACCCTGTGCCCCGGACGGTTGTGGCTGAAGATGTCGCCGTGGGCAACACCTACGGCCTGGCCTGGCAGCCCGGCAGCGACACCCTCTTTGCGGGCGCCTTTTTCGGCGGCCGCGGGACGGCCTACGGACCCGGCGGCGGCGGCGGCATTTATGCGCTGGACGACGCCTATGGCCGCACCACGGCCGGCGGAGCGCTTTTCACTGACCTGGACGCCTACGGCATCGCCACCGGCCCGGACACGGTCAGCAACCCGTGTGTCATTGCGGGCGCCGGCAACACCGCGGCCACCGGCTGCTTCCACGACGTGGGCAGCCGCGGGCTGGGCGACCTGGAGTTGAGCGCGGACGGCAATACGCTCTACGCGGTCAGCCCCTTCAACGACCAACTGGTGAGCCTAGCCGTGGGCAGCCCGCCGACCGCGCCCGGCAGCGCCGCCACGACCGCCATCCCGCGGCCGGCCAATTGTCCCACGGCCGCCGACTTCGTGCCCTTTGCTCTGGGTGTGGCTCCGGACACGGGCATGGTCTACGTGGGGGCCACCTGCAACGCGCGCTCCACCCAGAATGTGGCCAACCTACGCGGCTATGTCTATGCGTGGAACCCGGCCGGCCCTTTCCCCAACGCGCCTGCGGTGGACTTCGCCCTGGACTACCCGCGCATTACGTGGGTCGCGCCTGATGTCTGGCAACCGTGGGCGCCGACCAGCGCCGTGACGGTCGCGCTGCGCAGCCCGTTGCTGGCTGACATCGGCTTTGACCGCGGCGACCTGGTGCTGACCATCGCCGACGCATTCGGGTTTGCGACGGCAGACGGCATAGGTATCACCGCCGCCGGCGACATCTTGCGCGTTTGCGCTGTTGGCGGCAGTTGGGCTTTGGAAAGTGCAGGCGCATGCGGTACGGCCGCGGCTATCCCCTGGGCGGCCGCCAACGGCGACGGTCCGGGCGGCGGCGAGTACTACTGGCGCGATGAGGGCGCCGAAGACGATTCCATCTCCGCCGGCGTCGCCACCCTGCCCAATTACCGTCATGCTGCCTTCGCCGGCGTGGATCTGCACAGTAGCGGCAGCGTTCACGGCGTAGGCTATATCGACCAGCGCACCGGTCGAGTGTCCCGCGTCGTGTCGCATCTCTTGGCTGGAGCCTATCCCCCTGGCAAGGCGGCGCTGCTGGGCGACCTGGAGCCGTTGTGGCAGCCGCCGGCCCTGGAGATCGGCAACCGGGTCTGGGGCGACCTGAATGAGGACGGCATCCAGGGTCCAGGTGAGGCCGGTCTCGGCGGCGTCACCGTGACGCTGTGGGCCGACACCACCGGCAACGGCACGGCTGACACGCAAGTGGGCACGGCGGTGACCGATGCTGCGGGCAACTACTACTTCGTGGGCGGTACGACCGCCGACGGCAATCCCGGCGACGCCGCGGGTGTCGTCTTCTACAACGGTGGGGGCATCCAGGCCAGTACCGCCTATGAGATCCGCACGGACTTGACGCAAGGCGGTATTGGCGGGCTCCCCTTGACCGTGGCGAATGCCGCGCAGCCGGCCAACGGCAATGCGGCCGACAGCAGCAACGACCCGGTCACCGACGTGGCCGACTCGGATGCGGTCACGTCAGGCGCCACCGGCGTCATCGCCTTCACCACGGGCGCCGCCGGCATCAGCAACTTCGGTCTGGACCTGGGCATCGCCGGCGGTACGGCTGCCATCGGCGACTATGTCTGGAACGATCTGGACCAGGACGGCATCCAGGGCGCAGGTGAGCCGGGTATCGCCGATGTCACCGTCAATCTCTACGACGGCACCGGCGCCTTCATCATGAGCGACGTGACTGACGTCACGGGCATCTACGGCTTTAGCGTGGCGCCCGGAACCTACACCGTGGAGATCGAAGCGGCTGAATTCTTCGCCGGCGGCGAACTCTACGGGTTTGTGCCCAGCCCCACCGGTCCTGGCGAGTCGGTCGGCGTGGCGCCGTTCTACCAGTACACGCTCACGGTGGCTGACGGCGAGGTGCGCTTGGACGTAGACTATGGGTTCTACGCCGGCGGCAAGCTCTTGGTGGGCGATTACATCTGGCGCGATCCCAATCGCAACGGCACGCATGTGGGCGATTCCGGCGAAACTGAGTACACCGCGGGCTTCGACGGCGTGCTCATCAACGTCTACCGCGATCGCGACGGCAGCGGCACGGTGACCCCGGGCGACACCCTCTGGACGGTGACCACCACCGGCGACGATCCTGACACGCTCGGTACGCAGACCGGCTGGTACAACGTGGGTGTGCTCTCTGGTGAACCGTTCCTCATCGAGATCGCTGCGAGCAACTTCAACCCCGGCGGAGTGCTGGAGGGCGCCGTCTCCACCACCGGCGGCGAAGTCCAGTATGTGAACGTGACCAGCCAGAACCTGGACTTCGACTTCGGCTACGCCTACAGCATGAGCCTGGGGTCCTACATCTTGCACGACCTGGACAGCGACGGCATCCAGGATGCGGGCGAACCGGGCATCGACGGCGCCACAGTGACGTTGCTGTTTGAGAGCGGCGGCTTCGGCCCGGCCATCGACCTGGACGGCAATCTCGTCCTCGACGTCGTCACGGGCGCCGACGGTCTCTACTACTTCGACAACCTGCCCGAGGGCACGTACAAGATTCGGGTTACCCCGCCTGCCGGCTACCTGCCTAGCCCGACGCAGAACACCACCCCCGACGACGACACCGAGAACGATTCCAACCTCGTCAGTGAGTCGTCGCCCGGTACCTGGGACTCCATCGCCCTGGTCCTGGCCGGCAACGCCGAACCCATCGAGAGCGGTGCGTATGCGGGCGACAACCAGGACAATACCGTCGACGCCAACGGCAACATGACCCTGGACGCGGGCTTCGTACTCATGCCGAGCCTGGCCATCGAGAAGATGCTCAACACGCCCGACCCGGTGCGTGTGGGTGATGCCATCAGCTTCACCATCCGCATCACCAACACGGGACCGACGACCATTGTCGTCCTGCCGCTAGAGGACACCTACGAGACCGACTATCTGGCTTACGTTGACGCCATTCCCACCCCAGACAACAACGACAACGACGGGACCATCAACTGGAGCAATCTGACCGCGGCCGTCCCGAACGGCTTCGGCAGCGACCTGGGGCCCGGCGCGCACGTGGACGTTGTCGTCAACTTTATCGGCCGGCGCGACACCTCGCTCTTGCCCGGCCAGGAGATCGTCAACACGGCAATGGTGGACAGCGCCGAGGACGAATTCGGCGCCATGCCCGACCCGGTGATCGACGATGAGCGGGTGAGTATCTTCTCACCCACCGGCGTTCTCTTCGCTGACCGGGGTGCAAGCCGGGAGGGCGCGCTGGTCTCCCTGCGCTGGAGCACGCTGGATGAGACGCAGATTGCGGCCTTCCACGTCGTGCGCACCAACAGCGATGGCACAGAGGTCGTGCTGACCGCCGACGCCATCCCGGCCCAGTTCGCCGGGCAGGCTACCGGCACGAGCTACAGCTTCACCGACGCCGACTTGGCGGGCCAGAGCACGGTCCACTACGACCTGGAGGTCGTCGCCCCCGACGGCACGGTGACCCGGCTGGATATGGGCCGCGTGCACGTGGGCGCGACCACGTATCTACCGCTGGTGACGCGGTAGGGCAAAAAGAAGTCCGGCTTCTCGCAGAAGCCGACTTCTTTTATTCGCGCGGCACAATATGTCAACAGGGCTTAGACGGGGTCCGCCTCAATGCTCTGTAGCTCCCAGGTTTGTGACTCGGGGTTCAGCGCAAAGGTGTAGAGATTGCGCCGTGGTTCGCTGGCGGCCCGCAGGGTAAAGTTGAAGTCAATCCCCTTGATTACCATCTGGTTCTCATTGGTGAAGGTGATGCGTTGGCCCTTGTCGTTGGCGCTGCCTTCGAACTGGGCCAAGAAGACTCTCGCGGCTCCCCCACAAAGTCGCCGTTTTCATCCAGCGCAATGGAGCGAATGCCCGTGTCACGGCCGGACCCGAAATAGAGTCGTTTTGCCGCCGTCGGGCATGTTGAAGACGCCCACGCCCATCGCGTCCACGTTTTCCAACGTCTGCGACCTCGCCGGTTGCCGCGTCGATGCGGAAAATGCGGCCGACTTCCTCCGTGGGGGTAGAGCCGGCCACCGAGCCTGCGTACAGGCTGTCGGTGTCGCAGTCGTAGAACAAGCCGAGGACGCCGAAGGGATTGTTCTCGGTCATGGGGCCGGCGGGGGAAGATCGACAAACTCTGTCATCACGCCGCCGGCCGAGTCGACCTTGTAGACCTTGTTCTGCTCGGCGGGCGGGTTCAGAGTCGTGTTGATGAACGGCGCGGAGCGGTGTAGACGTTGCCGGCGCCGTCGTGGACAAACGCCCCCAGGTTCCCGGCGTCGTCCCACGTATCATGGGCTGTTCGACCCGGCCAGTCGTCGGGTCAACGAGCACGAGGCCGACGTAGCCCGCACGCTGGTGCCGATGAGCGCGCTGCCGGGCTGGAAACCGAACTGCGGCCCAAAGCGCGGCCCCGCCTGGCAGGCGTTGGCGCGGCCGAAGGCAAACGCACGCGGCGTCGGCGTCAACGGCGGTTCCGTTGTTGCCATTGACGCGCCCTCCGGCGGGGCCGTCACATCTGTTGTCACCGGCGTATTCCCGTCTGCGCTGCGCATGATCCACCAGAAGAAGACCCCGGCCGCAATCAACACCAGCGCAATGCTTGGCCACAGATAGCCGGTTTCCCCCAAAATGCTGCCCAAGCTGCGGCCTTGCGCCTGCCACCGGTCTGCTCTTCGCGCCTGTTTCTTGCCTTTGGCCATGCCGAACTCCCAAAGTCAGCTTCCAGCCGTAGTGACGACTTCAGTCGTGTTTTTTCTCAGGAACGACTGAAGTCGTTACTACGAAGCGTGCGGTTCACTCAATTGGTACAAACAGGGCCCTGCGCTACACGGCCAGACTTCAGGCACGAAAAGCCCGTCCTCGGTCAAGTCGGCCCAACAATATTCCTGGCCGGGCGTGTCGTCGTTTTCGATCTGCGGCACGTACCAGATCACGATGTCCGTGTCCGCAAGAGGCTGCGGATCGGGCTCCACAAACTGGAACGGTCCTTGGCGATGGTCGGTGTTGCAACAGGTGCCGAGTGTGGGCAGGTCGGTGTCGCCTTCGCCGGGCTGGTCACGCGTCACGTAGATGAGTGCATTGTCACCCCGTTCGTCGGCGAATTGACCGTAGCCCGGCTCGATGAAGTAGCCGCTGCCGTCAGCGTTGCTGAGCCGGAACAGAAAACCGTCAGCAGTGAGCGGGGCCCCTTCCTGCGCCACCCATCGCTCTGTTTCCCAAGGCTGCCACGCGGCGCCGTCCCCGCTGCGATGGTTTGGTCATCGCCTGCCGGGTCGATGCGCACGATGGGGCGATACGTGCCGTCGTTGCCGCAGCCGCGCCAGGTTGGATACCACCACACGGAGGCGCCGTCGGCATAGAATTCGAAGCGCTGCACGTAGTGATAGTTGCACGGCGCGGGCCAGAGCGGATGGCGGTAGTCTTGGATCACGGCAAACCCGGCCGGGCCGCCGTCACCGCCCAACTCTTCCACCTCGGGCGGCCCCGACACGACGACCGCCGACGAGCTGAAGGCCGGGCAGCCGACGGCGCCGCTGTAGCCGAAGCCTTCCTGGGACGAATAGCTCACGTGGAAGTCGACCACTTTGGCGCTGTCCAAGACCGGCGCACCGTTAAAGGTGACGTCGGAGATGCGCAGGCCGTCGAGCCGGTGAGAACGTAGTCCAGCCGCCAGCCGTCCTGTTCCAGAGAGTTGATCGTATTGCAGTATTCGTCGAAGATCTCTTCCAACTGGACCAGTTCCTGGGTTGGGCGTCCGGCGCTGAAATCGCCCAGCGCGGTCCAGCGCAGGCCCACCAACTGATTGTCGGTCAGGTCCACGATGGCCCACAGCGCCCGGTCACCCACGAGGAAAGTCGGCGCAACGCAGAGATGCTTGGACTCCTCGCACGCGCTGTTGTTGAGCGCGGTCTTGACGTTGGGCATGGTGACGTCGCTAGGTTTGTAGCCGAGTTCCGTCGCAGTCTCCGGCGCGTTGAGCGCGATCTGTTGGGCGAGCTCGGCCAAGGCCGGCGGCAGTTCAGGCTGCATGTCCTGGAGATGCTGTACGTCCAGCACCGTGCCCGTGGCCGTGTCGACCACGGCGATGGAGGTCAGATTGAGGGCGTAGTTGTACAACTCGACCCGGTAACAGGTGTTCTGCCCGGCGCACACTTGGGTCGCCGCGGTGATGCTGTCCGGGCGCAGGGGCAGCACGTTGAAGACTTCGCTGCGCAGGGGCGAGCCGTCGAGCAGGGCGTGAGTATATTGCGTGAACTGAGGGGCGGCCAGTGCGATCTCTTGCGCGCGACGCTGCTGCTCGTCCAGTGTCTCCGCGGGCAGGGGAAGCACCGGCACGTCACTGGCGATGACCGTGGCGAACTCGGCCGCGCGTGTGGCCAGCGCCGGGATACGTGCCTGCAAGTCCTGCACGTCCTGAGGCGCCGGAATGATGCTCTCCGGTGCGGGTGGGCTGCGCGCCCTGCGCGGAGGTGGGTGCGGGTGTCGCGGTGGGCAGTGCAGACGCTGGTGTTGATGTAGCCAGCAGCGGCACCGCCCGTGGGCAGGCGTAGGCGGCGGCTCCTTGCGGTGCGACCGCAGGCCGTCAAGATGGGCAGGACAGAAAAGTAGACTGAGCATGTGGCGAGGCATTGGTCAAACAGGTGGACTTAGGTCTTTTGATTTGGAATTGGGAGGTGTAATGTGGCCACGGCGTGATGCGTGATTAGAGACTGGGAGATTGGGATTGATCAGCCAGCCCAATCTGCCAAATCTTTCAGTCTCTCAGTCCCTACTCACGCCCCATTCCCCACCTGCGTCTTCAACCAGGCCTGAATAAACCGATCAATGTCGCCGTCGAGTACGGCGGCGGTGTTGCCGGTCTCCACGTCGGTGCGCAGATCCTTGACCATCTGGTAGGGATGCAGCACATAGGAGCGGATCTGGCTGCCGGTGTTGGCCTCCACGTTGGCGCCCTTGAGCCGCCTTCTCTTCAGCCAAGCGCTCCTGCTCCATCTCGTAGAGCTTGCCGCGCAGCACACGCATGGCCGAGGCTTTGTTCTGGGTCTGGCTGCGCTCGTTTTGACAGGTCACGATCATGCCCGTGGGCAGGTGACGGATGCGCACGGCCGTGGCGTTCTTCTGCACGTTCTGGCCGCCCCGCCACCGCTCAGGAACACCTCGATCTCAATGTCCTTGGGGTCGATCTCGATGTCGATGTCCTCGTCCAGCACCGGCATGACTTCGACTTTGGCGAAGCTGGTGTGACGCCGGTTGGCCGAATCGAAGGGGCTGAGGCGCACCAGCCGGTGGGTGCCCTTTTCGGCCTTGAGATAGCCGTAGGCGAAGGGGCCGTCCACCTCCACGGTGACGCTCTTGACGCCGGCTTCTTCGCCCTCGGTCATGTCGGTGATGGTGGTCTTGTAGCTGTGATTTTCGGCCCAGCGCAGGTACATGCGCAGCAGCATCTGCGCCCAGTCCTGGGCTTCGGTGCCGCCTGCGCCCGCGTGGATGCTGAAGATGGCCGCGTCCCGATCATGGGGGCCGTTGAGCGCCAGAGAGAACTCCCGCTGCTCCAACTCCTCCTCAACGTCGGCCTCTTGCTCCAACTCGGTGAGCATGTCGGGGTCGTCTTCGGCCATGGCCGCCAGCTCCAGCGCATCGTGGGCGCGCCGGGTCAGCGCATCCCACGTGTCGACCACGTCGCGCAGGGCGCTGAGTGTCTGCATCTTCTGCTGCGCGGCCTGGGGATCATCCCAGAAGTCGGCCGCCTGGGTCTCCTTGTCTAGCGCTTCAACCTGTTCCGCCTTGTCCGGCAGGTCAAAGACGCCCCCGGATCACATCGACCCGTTCAACGATCTGGGCCAGGCGAGTTTCAACTTCAGTCATGCTGTACTCTCCGGTGTGAGGGGCGAGTTGCGAGGGGCGTGGTCACAGTCGGCCAATCTCCGGATCTCCCCAATCTCTCAATCTCCCCAATCTTCAATCTTCAATCCTGCCCTTACTCTCCCAGCAGCCCTTCCACAAAGGCCACCGGGTCGAAGTAGGCGAAATCGCCGAGCTTTTCGCCCGTGCCCACAAAGCGCACAGGGACGCCCAACTGGTCCTTGATGCTGAGCACTGCGCCGCCTTTGCTGGTGCCGTCCAGCTTGGTGAGGACGATGCCGGTCACGCCGGCCGCGTCCTTGAAGGCCTTGGCCTGGGAGATCGCGTTCTGGCCGGTGGAGGCGTCGAGCACGAGCAGCACTTCGTAGAGGCCGCGGTGGACCTGTTTTGCCGGCCAACGCGCTTGATCTTCTCCAGTTCCTGCATGAGATTGTACTTGGTCTGCAAGCGCCCCGCCGTGTCCACGATGAGCAGGTCGGCCTTGCGACTTTCCTGGCTGGCCCGAATGGCATCGTAGACCACCACGCCCGGGTCCGAGCGGGCGCCTGCGCGATCACGTCCACGCCGGCGCCGCCCCAGGACCTGAGCTGGTCGATGGCCGCAGCGCAAACGTGTCGGCTGCGCCGAGCACCACTTTGCGCCCGCGTCCCTTGTACCAGTTGGCCATCTTGCCGATGGTCGTCGTTTTGCCCAGAGCCGTTGACGCCCACCACCAGCACCACCGTGAGCAGGCGCGCTTCGTCGATGTGCAGCGGTTCATCCGACTGGAGCAGCTTGACCATCTCCTGCTTCAGGATCAGGTAGGCGTCGTTGGTCGTGCGCACGCCTTCGCGCTCCACCCGGGCGCGCGTGGCTTCCACCAGTTTCATGGTGGTCTCCATGCCCACGTCGCCCACGATTAGCGCTTCTTCCAACTCGTCCCACAGGTCGTCGGTGATGTCACCCGCCTGGAAGATGGCGCCGATGCGGTCGAAGAAGGTGGAGCGCGTCTTCTGAAGACTGGCCTCCAGCTTTGCTTCGTCCTGAGTCAGTTCTTCTTCTTTGCCAAAGAGTCGCCTCAGCAACGTCCTTGCTCCTCGTGGTGTATGGATACATCAAATCGCCGTCGATTTGACGTGATTGACGTGAAATTTCGTCCCGAAATCAAGCTTCAGTATATCATGCGCCCAATCACCATTGAGAAATTACCAATCACCAATGAGCAATCCTACAGCACCGCGCCGTGGCTCTTTTCCCAGTCCTCGTCGCTCACCAATGTGATGATGCGGTACGCCTCGGCGTAGGCCATCTCCTTGCCTTTGGCCGTCTCCGCGGCCCACTCGCGCACGCGCGGCGCCGGATCCCAGTCACGCATCTGGCTCGTGTGGGCGCGCAGAGCCTCGATCTTCTTGTCGATGGTGCCCGACACGTTGACCCATGTGTCCGGGTCGGTCGTCCAGGTGATGTAGACTTTGCGCACTTTGTGGGCCGTCAGCCCCTCGTCGGCCAACTCCTCGAAGAGATTGGGCTGGCCCGCGGCCGGGAAGACCGCGTCGACTGTGGCCATGGACGCGGCGCGATGGTCGGGGTGGTTGATGTAGCTGCCGTCCACCCAGAGCGTGGTCGGGTCGTTGGTGATGACCACCTCGGGCTTGACGCGCCGGATCTCACGCACCAGCTTGCGGCGCAGGTCGATGGTATTCTCCAGCATCCCGTCCGGCTCGCGCAGGAAGACGACCTCGTGCACGCCGACGACATCGGCCGCGGCCTGCTGCTCGGCTTCCCGGATTTCGGCGGCGCGGGTGCGAGTCATCCCTTCTTCGGCGATGCCCACGTCGCCACTGGTGCAGAGCACGTAGGTGACGCGGCAGCCTTCTTCGATCCAGCGCGCCATGGTACCGGCGCAGCCGAACTCGATGTCATCGGGGTGGGCCATGATGACCATGGCGCTGGCGGGTGTGTAGGTGGTGTTGGACATGATCCCAAGTTTCTAGAGTGGATAGGTTGGTTTGACGTTGCCGTAGTGCAGTGTACTCGAACCGGCAGATAATGTCGACACGGAGCAGACTTCCCGGAAGCCCTCCAAGATACTCCGCTTACCATCGATTTGGTGAGGGCTTCCGGGAAGTCTGCCCTGCACCCGGCGGTTTGCAGGCGGCTTGCCGATTCACACTCCTTGCGGTACCATGCCCAGGTAGCGACGGCATAGCTGCAAATCCTGTTCCCTGACGTGACCTGAACTACGAGCCAATCGGCACGCCGTTCGAGCCCATTCCAGTCGATCCGATCTATCCACCAAACGGAGGACACAATGCTCAAAACCTCATCCCAGCTTGACCGTACTTTCCTTGCTGGTGCTTCTGGCCATGGTCATCGGCGCGTGTACGCGCCATGCCTGCGCCTTCCACCGAACCGGCCGCCGAGGCAGCCATCAGGGGCGACCAGAAGCACCCGCCGAAGAGGCCGCTGCCCGGCGACCGACATCGGCAGCGGGGCAAAACCCCATCAAAGTGTCTTCGTCCCGTCGGTCGACGCACAGGTGATCGTCTCCGGCGGCGAGATCCATGGCCAACGCGCTCAAGGAAGCCTGGCCTGAACTTTGAGGTGAGCGTGCCCACGTCCTATGCCGCCACCATCGAAGAGATGTGCGCCTCGCCCGAGAATTCCATGGGCTTCATCCCCGGCCTGGGCTATGTGCTGGCCAACCAGCTCTGTGGCGTGGACGTGGCCTACAAGGCCGTGCGCTTCGGCAACGACGTCTACTGGGCCCGGATCGTGGTCGCGACGGCGACATCCAGAGTCTGGCCGATCTGAACGGCAGAAGTGGGCCTATCCCGACGCCGGTTCGACCTCGGGCTACCTGGCCATTACTGCCCCTCTTTGCGGAAAACGGCATCGAGCCGGGCGAGACGCTGGAAGCCGGCGGTCACACCGGCGCGAGGTGCGTACGTCTACAACGGTGAGCCGACTTCGCCTCGTCCTTCTTCAGTCCGCCGCTCAAGCCCGAGGGCGAGGAACCTGAGTCCGGCGGCGCGCCCGACATTCCGGACGATCTCATCGACAGTTGCGCACCCAGCGAGGACGGCTCAAGCTGATGTACGGCGACTGGCGTGTGCTCGACGCCCGTGCCAGCCTCTGAGGAAGCGCCGGACGTGGTGCAGAAGGTCAAAATTCTGGCCCTCGCCACGACATTCCCGGCAGCGCACCGCTCTCCTTCTCGCCCGACTTCCCCGGAGGCTGCGCCAGATCGTGGAGCGCGCTGGCGCCTTCCTTGGGACAACGCGGTAAGGAATGAAGTCCATCAGCAGCAGAGACTACGGCTGGACCGGCATCAACCCAGCACCGACGCGCCGAATACGACGTCGTCCGCGCCGCCGATCGAACAAGCGGGGCTGACGTTGGAGACTTGGGTAATTAAGAAAACGTGATGCGTGAAACGTGATGCGTGATGCGTAAATTGGAGACTACGAGATTGGGAGACTAGGAGATCGAGAGATTGACCAGTCGGCCCAATCTCCTAGTCTCTCAATCTCCCAATCTCTACTCTCACGATTCACGCATCACGATTCACGCATCACGTTTCACGCATCACGCCTCAACCATCACGCTCCACCCACGACCCGGACCCATGGACCCAATTCTCCGCATTGAAAACCTGACCAAAGTGTATGACAACGGCGTGCGCGCGCTGACCGACGTGTCGTTCACGGTGCCGGCCGGGCAGTTCTGCGCCATCATCGGCCTGAGCGGGTCGGGCAAGTCGACGCTGCTGCGCTGCATCAACCGGCTCATCGAACCGACGTCGGGCCGCATCATCTTCGACGGCGTGGACGTGACCGCGGCCAACGACGCGGAGTTGCGCCGGGCGCGCCGCCGCATCGGCATGGTCTTCCAGCACTTCAACCTGGTCCATCGTTCGCCCGTCATCACCAACGTGCTGGCCGGGCGGCTGGGCTACACCAGCCCGGTCTGGAGCCTGATCAACCGCTTCACCAACGACGACATGGCCAAGGCCCGAGCGCAATTGGACCGGGTGGGTCTGGCGGACAAGGCGGACAACCGGGCCGACGCGCTCAGCGGCGGCCAGCAGCAGCGCGTGGGCATCGCCCGGGCGCTCATGCAGGACCCGCGCCTCATCCTGGCCGACGAGCCGGTGGCCAGCCTGGACCCGGTGCTGGCCCACAGCATCATGCGCCATCTCGAGGAGATCAACCAGGAGGACGGCGTGACCGTGCTTTGCAGTCTCCACTTTCTGGACCTGGTGCACGCCTACGCTGACCGTGTGATTGCGCTCAACGAAGGGAAACTCATGTTCGACGGCCCGCCCGAGGAGATCGACGATCGCAAGTTCAAGGACATCTACGGCCAAGACGCCGAGCGGGTGGGGTAGGCGACCATGAACCGATCGCTGCGGCTGGCTCTCTTCATCATCATCGGCATCGTCATCTACGCCTACGGCTTCACCGTCACCCAAGTCAACTTGGACGAACTGGACTCGCCCGCGCGCCAGGAATCGCTGACGCGCATCATCCGCGCCCTGGCCCGGCCCGATTTTCTGGAGTGGGAGCAGGAGGAAGTGACGGTCGAGCGTCCCATCTACGTGCCCTGTCCCGACGGCGGCGCGCCCGAACCCACCGTGGACACGGCCGGCCCGTACATGCTCGCGCCTGCCTGCGCCGCGCCCGAAAGTGAGATCGGGGTGGAAGGCTTCAACTTCGCGCCCAATTCCACCGGCCCGCTCAACTTCATCCCGCCCAGCGGCGTCTCGCTGCAACTGGACCGCATCGAGACCGACGGCGCCGGCCATTTCCAGACCACCGTCGAACTGCGCGACCGGACGAGCGACGAGCCGCAGCACTTGCGCGCCATCACCCGCACCAACGTCGGCTGGCCCCACTTGAGCCAGAACGGCAAGGACACCATCGACAAGATCATCGAGACGGTCTTCATGGCGTTGCTGGCCTACGCCCGGGCACGCTGCCAGCTGTCCCGGTGATGGAAGCTTCTTTGCAACGCAACCTCATGAAGTCGGTGAGCAGCCCGCTGCCCGGTGTGGCGTTGATGATCATCGGCGTGCCCATCGGCGTATGGCTGGAAACGCGGAGCTTCGCCAGGCCTAACACTGAAAAGCGTGTCGCGGTCTCTTCTGCTTATGGGACGCTGGCTACGATGGCGGTTTCGCCGTCTCCGGGGCGCGCTGGCCTTCGGCGCTGCGCCTGGCCCGTGCCGCCGCCCGACACGGCGCGCCCGTCGTCGCGGCCACGCATGGTGCAATGGGCGGTCGCGTTGCGCGGCCGTGGCGCTGGTGGTGCTGCGCGCTCTTTTCCTCCAGCGACTTCCTGGGCGCGCTCGGGCGCATGCTGTTACCTTGCAAACGCGTTCAGCTTCGTCAGCGATTTGTCTCGGACATCGGCCGGATCTTCGCTGATCCTGCTGCCGCGCCGGCCTGCTACAACTCCATCGGCGGCGGCGTGCTCTGGAGCGTGACGGGGCGCTTGGGTCAGTGGCTGGTGGAGCGGGTCAGCGGCCACGGGCAAGCTGCTCAACTTCGTGCTGGCGGCGGTGGCCGGCGCCGGTGCTGCTCTTCGTCCTGATCGGGTTGGGCATCGCCTGGCTCTACCAGATCTGCCAGCGTGCTACACGTGGTCTTCTGGCCGGCCGTGGTGGAAGCATGGTTGGTCTGTTCGTCGCCGCGCCGCCCTGTCGTACCACGCCTCACTGCCCATCGGCCTTACCATCTACGGCATCACACGCACGGTGCTCAATGCGCTGCGCTCGGTGGGCCGCTGATCAGCGAAGGTCATCGTCTTCGCCGTGTGGGTGGGCATCGGCCCCTTTGCCGGCGTCCTCGCCCTGGGGCTGCACACGGTGGCCGCGCTGGCCAAACTCTACTCGGAGCAGGTGGAGAGCATCGCCAACGGTCCGTTGGGCTGATGCTACAGCCCTGGGCGCCAATCGCCCTGCAGATGATCGTCTATGCCGTCATCCCGCAGATCGTGCCTTCAATACATCCTTCACATGTACCGCTGGGACATCAACGTGCGTATCGACCATCATCGGCTTTGCCGGCAGCGGCGACATCGGTTTCCTCACTTGCAGCAGAACATCAACCTGCTCAACTACCGGGCCGCCAGCGCGCGGATCATCGCCATCGCCATCGTGGTCTCGGCCAGCGGATTACCTGAGTTCGGCATTGCGCCAACGGACGCTGTAGACGATTCCGCGTCATCCCGTTTGACATAACAGGGGACCGGACCCATCTCCAGGGTCGGTCCCCGCTCTGTTGCATCGCACCCAAACTGAGGATCTACGATATCGTGGCATGATACGCCGGTCGCGGTGCTCGCCAATCACCGCGTACTCTTGGCGCCGTCGGCGGCAATTCTCCCCGGCGTTCCGTCCCGGCCAACATGTTTCGCCACCAAGCTGCGGAATTCATTCCCGCGAGATCTCTCGTGTGCCGTCCGCGTTCAGTTCGCACGCCTGGTGCGAACTGAACCCAGACTACGCGCGATCCTCGATCATTGTCATCCTCCCTACGAAGCCGCCCAAACCCAACTTCTTGAGCTTGGCCAACGGCGGCGGAAGGTCACCTGGACCACTCCGGGGTGGCGTCCAAAATCTCGATGGCGCCGGTGATGGTGGCCCGGTTCTTGACCTCGGGCACGGTCATGTCTAGCAGCTTGGCCGCGCGCTCCAGCCCGTTGTCGGTGGCCGCGTTGAGGTCCGGCCCGGTGCCGATGACGGAGATAGGCGCCGATTCTTCCAGTCGTGCCCCAGTCATCCGCCACGGCTTCGGCGCGCCGGCGCTCTTCTTCGGTGAGCGGCTTGGCCAGGAAGGGCAGGTCTTCGGCCACGGGGAAGAGCAGCGGCCCGTCGATGTTCAGCCCCTTGAGCACGTGCACCTGCAGCGTCACCGTGCGGAGACGTCGCAGGTGTGCCCCGCGATCTCGCCGTCACCTTGGGTGCCGTGTGTCCTGGCCCAAGGTAGACGCCGCCGCCTTCGGTTTTGACCGGGCAGATCAGGACGGCGCCGGCGCGCACCGCGTCGATGTCCATGTGGCCGTCGGTGCGATGCTGCAACTGCTCCGCGCTGATACCGTACTCGTGGGGCGCGCCGATGAGGGCGCGCCAGTCACCCGCGTTGTGCGGAGTCCGGCAGCGGAATGGACGGCGTGGTGCCCAACTGGCCCATGAAGGACACGGCGCACCGCTGCTGCCAGCCCACCAGGTCATGGGGCGCAAAGGTGAGCACCGAATTCTGAATCAGATTCTCGGGCATGGCTGCGAAGGCGTTGCTCCCAATGCCCACAACATACGTCCGCGTCTGGATTGTTTAGTTCGCGCCCTCGTGCGAACGGGCGAACAGGGTCAGGTCAAGTACGGAAACTGACTCCCGCACGGGCGTGTGGCCCGAACTAAAGCCTAGGGGGTACTACGCCCGCACCAAATTGGGACGCACGAACTGGCAAACTGACCCACCGTTCCGTCGTATCATAATGTCATATGATGACGCATGATGAATTGATGCGATAGTTGTTGTCAACGTTGGTTGCACGGACGCACCGTGCACCAACGTAACAAGAAGAAACCCGCCATGCCGTCCCTACGCCGTCACCGTCACCTACTACCTGATTCTCGCCCTCTTCTGGTTGCTCACACAATGTTCTCCCGCAGCCTGGAATACTCATCGTCGCGTGGCTTTCGCCGGTCAGGCCGGCCTCTCTGGGCGTCTACTCCAGCAGCCATCGGTATGGAGGTGCGATAGCGGGCTTCCAGCCGCGTTGCCGTCAGGCCGCGCGGTGACAGCGGCTGCCTACGCCGTCACCGCCTTGGGCGAAAACGTCCTACTTCTTCGCCTACTCGGCATGGGCCTTCGCGTTGTACTTTATGCTCAACAGGGTGGGGCGTGCGCTCGCGTCAGGCGCGTTGGATGCGTGGTTCGTGGACGCGGTGCAGGCCGTGGACCGGAGATCGATCTGCAACCGCTCTTGGCCGCGGCGGCGTGACTTTGCTCCTGTTGGCACTGGGCGTCGGCACGTTGGCCACGACAGCGCGGCGCCCATGCTGCTCCACGGCCTGCGCAGACGGGACCGCGCTGCTCACGCCGTTGACGCGCCCATCGTGGCGGCCTTCGGCTGCTTCGTGCTCGCGTTCGTAGCGACGCTGCTGCTGTTCTAACGAGCGCGCCCCGACGGCGCAGCGAGCGGCTGGGTGGACGGCATGCGCTTGCCAACTCGCGCATGGTGACCACCCGCCGTCACCTTAGGCAGCGCAGCCCGACCATCGTCCTCCCGCGGTCTGCGCCGCCACCATGGCCAGGCGTTTGCGCTGCTGAGTCTCGGAGACTGCTCTGGCGGCTGCCGCTTCGCCGCCATCATCGGCGGCAGCGAAGGTCAACACCGGCAGGCCAGAGTCCCGTGGGAACAGCATCATCTTCGGCGTGATCTTGGCTGCTTAACTTCCTGGCGGGCATGGTGGGCAACAGGCTGGCCCGGCCGGTCGCCGGCTGCACAAACCCCGGTACGGTCTGCTGGCGCGCTCTTCCCAGGCCTTGCGCGGCGGCCATGCTCGTGCTGGCCCTGCAGGCTGACCAACGCTCGTCCCCGCGGCTGCCGTCTTCTGGCTGGTCTACCTGGGCATGGGCGTGGTCAGCTCGCCCCATGCCACCCTCTTCCAACCGGCGCATCCCGGGTCAATATCGCTCGGCCATGCTCTCCATCGACTCGTTGCTGGGGTATGTGGGCGGCTTTGTCGCCAGCGTGCTGCGGGCTTGGTGGCCGAACGGGCCGGCATCGGCCTGGCCTGGGGCATCGGGGGCAGCGTGCTCCTGCTGTCGGCCCTGCTCTACGTGCGTCGACGCCCGCGAACAGGCGGAGTCCGCGTCGCTTGTGCCGCTGGAGGTTGCTCCGTGGCAGAGATAGATGGGGCAAATGTCCGCGCCACACGAGTCGGTCCAGCCATGTGACCGACCCAGCCGAGTTTTCGGCGTCACCGTGCGCAACAGACTCTGGCCGAGCAGGTGGCTCAACCGTGGGCGGCCGCCGATTTCATGAGCACGTGCCCGAGGAGGGCGGCCTGCTGCCCACCGAGCCTGAGTTGGGCGAACAGTTCAGCGTCGCCGCCGCCATGGTCAGGGCGCAGTGCGCTTTGCTCATGGCCAGGGGCTGGTGGAAGTGCGCCACGGCGAGGATGTTCGTCACGCCGGTGCAGAACAGGCCTTCGGCGAGCGCTGCTGCTGGCCTTGCGCCGGCTCAAGGCCTGGCGTGAGATGTCGAGGAGTTCGAGCGCATGCTCATGCCCGCGGCCATCGCGGCCGCCGTCGCCGCCGGGCGAGGCCGGACGGCGTGGGCCGCTTGCAAACGGCGCTGGACGCCTACCTCGACGCACTGGCGCAGGGCGCAGCCGCCATCACTGAATCGATCCGACCCCACCGGGAGCAGCCACTGTGCCGCCCGATGTCTACCGCGGCTGCGGCCTTTTGGGAAGCGCTCTTCGGCGCCGCAGCCAGTCATTGCTCACGCTGCTGGCTTGCCGATCGTACGTCTACCACAGCCTGCGCAACTGGGAAGGACCGGCCGTCGACGACCGGAGTTGCTCGCGGCCGAACGGCGTCTGCTCCAGCCCCTGGTGGATGCCATCGCCGCCCACGACGAGGAACGCAGCCCGGGGCCGCGGTGAAGCGCCTGTTCCAACTGCCCGAGCCTGCTGAAGACGCCATGCGCCACACGCCCGTGGGCGACGTGGTGCGGATCGCAATGTATCCATCCACAAGGAGCGACTCATGACCCAGCCGACCCAGACCGCCGCCGCCTACGCCGCGGCCAATCAAGTCCCTTTTACGGCAACTGTCGACCTGATCCGTCTGCCCAGCGTGAGCACCCAGCCCGAGCACGCCGACGACAATGGCCGCCGCGGCGGCGTGGACAGCCGACGACATGCGCGCCATCGGCATGGAGACCGCCGAGGTGATCCATGCCGGAGGCCGCCATCCGCTGGTGCTGGGCATGGTCCGGCGCGGGAGCAGACGCCCACCGTGTTGATCACCACAGCCCTACCGGCGCTTTACAGCCGCAGCCATGAAGTGACGGCTGGGACTCACGCCGCCCTTCCGCACAGGCCGGGACGGCAAGCTCTACGCGCGCAGCGCCACCGATGCTCAAGGTGAACCTCGCCGAGCCAGCTCAAGGCGGTGGAGGCGCTGCTGGCCACAGGCAGCGCGCCGGTCGGCACGTCAGCTGTCTTCGAGGCGGAGGAATCCGGCTCGGAGAACATCAGCGCCTTCGCCGCTGCGCACGCCACGATCGGTTGCGGGCTGACGCCTGTGTCATCTGTGACGGCGGCATTGCTCGCGCCCGACCAGCCGTCGCTGGACCTGGGGCTGCGGCGTCGTAGCCATGGAACTGCGGGTGGACGGGCCGGTGCTATCTGCACAGCGGCATCTGCACACGGCGACAGCGTGCACAATCCGCTCGAGCGCTGTGCGAAATCGTGGCGCAGTTGCACGACGCCGACGGCCGCGTCAGCGTGCCTTCTACGATGGGGTGTACTTGCCCGATGCGGCGGAGCAGGCGCTGCTGGCTGGCCCAGATCCGTGGATCGATGCACTGGGCAGGTGGCCCAATCCGCCCGGGCCGTGGGGCAAACCCAGCTTCTCCATCCACGAGCGCACGGGCATACGGCTACGCTGGAGATCAACAGCCTGCGGCAGCTGCGCGGATGCGGGCTTCGGCCGTGCTGCCCGCATGCGCTGGCCAAGATCAGTTGTCAGTTGGTGCCGTATCAAGACCCGGGGAGATCTTTGCATTGGTACAGGAGCGCATCGCTGCGGTGACGCCATCGTCCCGTCACCGCCGCGCCCAACGCCTGGACGAGGGTGCGCCAGCGGTGCACATGCCGGCCGACACCAGGTACATCGCGCCAGCGGCAGGCGCATACACATCGGCTGGGGTGTTGCGCCCGTCTTGCAGCCGGCGGGGGCGATGCCCATCGCCTCGTTGGCCGGTGTGACCGAGGAGATGGTGAAGATGAGCTTCGGCTGCAAAGGCTGACCAGAACCGCAGCCCCAACAAAGGCACATCGTCATCGCCAACTTCCGCAGCGTGCAGGCAGCTTGTCGCGTTCCTCAACGCGTTTGCCGCCGGGTATCATCGCCAGCGAGACGGGCGCCGTAGCGCGTCTCCATGCGCGCCGACCGATATGACAGGCCGGTGCCCGTGCGCGCCCGGAAGCGGCAGCACGGCTGCACGGCAAAACCGCAGGCGGGCCTTCCAGTTGGTGCAACCGGGCGGATGGGAGCGCGCGTCATGTCCGCTTCATGACCGTACGCCAGTCAAAATCGTGCGTTCCGTCAGCCACATAGTTCGCTCCGCAGTAACAGGACAGAGCGCCTTGCGCATCCACAACATACCATGTGTCTGTCTCCAGAATGTGCCCAGCTTAGGTTGTATTAGTGGTGGTCGATGCCTTCGTAGCGCTCGATGAACGCAGCAATGCGGTCGGCATCCACGCTTTCCAGGGTGTCGACCCGCTGCACACCACCAGCGCAATGGGCGTGCCCATGTCCTCGTGGGGCGTGCCGCCGGCCTCGCTCGGCCGGGCTGGTTGGGCGCGAGGACCACGTGGCGGCCGCGGTCAATGAAGGGCTGGACCACGTCTTTGAGTTGCTCGACCAACTCAGGACAGGCCGTCTCACATTGGTAGTAGACGACCACGCCGGCATCCTCCAGATTGTGGATCAGGCGCTCGTAGGGGAGCGGCTCGGCGTAGACGCCCCAACCGGCGATGCGTTCGTAGTGGGGGCCGGACGAGGGGGGCAGGCTGTTGTACTTGATCTGGGCCGCGGTGCCGTCGGGAATGTGGAGATTGCCTTGACTGGTGAAGACCCGCTCGTCGCCCACCGGCCGGTTGCTCCAGTAGTTGACCAGGAAAATCAAGGCAATGGCGCCGACAACGGCGGCGATGCTGCCGTAGAGGATCAGATTCTGGCGACGTCGTTGCTGGGCCGCGCGTGCGCGCAGGGCATTCTTGCGACTGCTCTTCTTGCTGCCGGTCTGTTGGCTCATGGCACGTTCCTCCTGCAATCGTGGTCGGCTGATTGGTGTCAGCAGTGTACCCACTTGTCGGGAGCGTGCCAGTAAGCATCAAGACATTGCCGTCACACCCGGCGTCATATGTGACGGCGCCCAGATCAGTCGTGTACCACGACCAGCGTGCCCTGGTTGACGCCGTCACTCGTCACCCAGCCGCTCTTGTCCGGGTTGCTTGCGTCCGGTCCGGCCCAGTCGAAGAGCCACTTGGCGTCCTCAGTGCGCATGTTGATGCAGCCGCGGCTCATGGGTTCACCGAAGTTGTCATGCCAGTACGCGCTGTGAAAGCCGTAATCTTCGTAGAAATATTGCACCCACTCCACATCTTCCAGGAAGTAATAGTCGCCCGCGGCGCGGTTGCCGCCGAACATGTCCTGCACCGCGGTCTTGGCCCAGATGCGGAAGGTGCCGGTGACGGTGGGCGTGTTCTCTTTGCCGGTGGAGACGATAAAGCTCTTGACCGGCGTCGCGCCTTCGTACGCCACCACGCGTTGCTCGCTCAGGTCGACGTCGATCCACTTTTCGGTTGCGCTCAACGGCTCGGGATGAAAGTGGTAGCCGTCCTCGCCCATGGGCGCGTTCTTGGCCAGCTCGTCAAAGCTGGGCGGCGGGATGAGCAACTTCGGACCGGGCACGATCAGGCTGGCGTTGGAGAGCGCGTTGAGTTCGGCAATCTTGCGCGCCGACGTGCTGTAGCGCTCGGCGATGGTGCCCAGATGCTCGCCCGCCTTGA
>JAWKOK010000053.1:0-34023 GCA_041391205.1 Caldilineaceae bacterium | reverse complement strand
CGGGAACCGGGCTCAATCTCTCAATCTCCTAGTCTCTTTGTCTCGTCGTTCACGCATCAATCAATGTCCCCACATCCGCAATCGACTCAAACACATAGGTCGGCTGGTACGGGTACTGGAGGATCTCCTCGCGCTTGGTCACGCCGGTGAGGACCAGCGCCGTGCGCATGCCCGAGTTGACGCCGGAGATGATGTCGGTGTCCATGCGGTCGCCCACCATGATGGTGTCCTCCGAATGGACGCCCAGGTAGTTGAGCGCGGTGCGCATCATGAGCGAGTTGGGCTTGCCCACGAAAAAGGGGCTCTTGCCCGTGGCCGATTCGATGAGCGCGGCCATGGCGCCACAGGCGGGCACGAGGCCGGCCTCGGTCGGTCCGGAGGGATCCGGGTTGGTGGCGATGAAAAACGCGCCGGCCGCGATCAACCGGATGGCCTTGGTGATCGTCTCCAGGCTGTAGCTGTGGGTCTCGCCCAGAACCACGTAATCGGGTTCGTGGTCCGTAATCACATAGCCGATGTTGTGGATGGCCGTGGTCAGCCCGCTCTCGCCGATGACGAACGCCTTGCCCGCCGGTCGCTGGGACTCGAGAAACTTGGCCGTGGCCATGGCCGACGTGAAGATGCGCTCGGCGGGGATGTTGATGCCGCTGGTTTGCAGGCGGTGGGCCAGGTCGCCCGGTGTGTAGAGCGGATTGTTGGTGAGCACCAAGAAGGGCACATCGTCCCGATTGAGGCGCGCGATGAACTCGGGCGCGCCGGGGACGGCCGTCCGCCCCCGCACCAACACGCCGTCCATATCCATAAGTACATTCTTGATTGGTTGCATGGGCTGTCCGTTTCTCATGCGTGGGAAGAAGATGCGATCTGAATGTCGATGCCGTGCGCGCGCAACGCGGCCATCTCCTCGGCCGGTGCATGCGCGTCGGTGATGACGGTGTCGATGGCGGCCAGTTCGGCAAAAGAGGCGACGCCCACTTGACCCCACTTGCTGGAGTCGACCACGGCCACCACCTGCCGGCACATCTGCACCAGCGGCCGCTTGACCTCCGCCTGTTCCAAACTCACGTCGGTCAAGCCCTCGGGGTCGCTGATGCCGTGGGCGCCGAAGAAGCCGAACTGGATGTTGAAGCGACCGAACCACGTGGCCGCGTCCGCGCCGATGAGCGATGCGGTCTCCGGCTGCAACGCGCCGCCCGACATGACGACGCGCACGCCGCTTGCGTCCAGCATCTCCTGAGCGACGGCCAGGCTGTTGGTCAAGATCGTGGTGTGGCGATGCGCTTTGAGCCGGCGCGCGATCTCCAGCGATGTGCTGCTGCTGTCCAGGAAAACGGCCGCGCCGTCGGGCACCATGGCCGCGGCGGCTGCGCCGATGCGCTCCTTCTCGGCGACGCGGCGGGTGCGCCGGGCGGCCAGCGCCAGATCGGGCACGCCGGCACGGCTCGGCACGGCGCCGCCGTGGGTGCGCACCACCAGCCCCTGCTCGGCCAATGCCTGCAAGTCCGAGCGAATGGTGACCTCGGAGACGCCAAAGCGGCGGCTCAACTCGGCCACCGTCACCCGGCCGTCGCGCGCCAGATCGGCGAGGATGACCTGGCGGCGTTCTTCAAGATAGAGGTCAACAGCAGTGCTCACGAGCGATCCCACTCAGCTTTTGTTTACTTTCGAATGGTTGTATTATCCGTCAGTTCAAAAGCAAAGTCAAGAGGGAGTTTGCGCCCGCTAGCGCGTCGCGTCCACGTCGGTGGTCCAGTGTTCGGGGCGACGTTCGCTGCCGGCGCGATCGATGGCCTCGCCCACAAAGTCGCCGTAACAAGCATGGATGCCGTGCAGGATGGCGGGCAGTTCGCCGTAGTAGGCGCGGATGAGGTCGAAGACCGCGGCCAAATCCGACGCCGCGCGGCCGTTGTCGAAGTGGATGAGCCACTTGCCCTTGAGGTCGGCCGTCCGGTTGTGGATGGGACGATTGACCCGCTGTTTGGGCATGAGCGCCAGGTCGATGACCGGGAAGAAGACGTAGCGACTGCGCACGTTGTCACGCACGAGGATGCCCGCGGCCGGCGCAAAGGCCAGGCACTTGCGCACGGTGAGGTCGTCGAGGATGCACAGATCCGGCTCGGGCGCGAAGGCCGGCCAGCGATCGGCGCGGTACGGCTGCCGCTTCTCCTTGATCTCCAGGTGAAAGACGGGCGCGTCGTCCTTGAGCAGCGTGAAGTCCAGTTCCGCGTACGACCGCGTGTTGTCGCGGAAGGGAATCGCGTGCTCGGCCAGGTAGCGTCTGACTTCGGCTTCGGCGGAGAGTTCGGCCATGGCAATGTCAACCAAGAATGTCCCGCACACGCGCAGCCACGGCGTCGCCCAGTTTCTTGTGCTCACCCGGCGCGAAGTGGATGCCGTCCAGGTCGCTGGAGCGGATGACCGTGCCCGCGTCCAGGAATGCGCAGCCCTTCTCCTGGGCCACGCGCGCGTACTCCGCTCCGAGCAGGCGGGACTTCTCCTCCGCGCCCGCAAACATTTGGGCGAAGCCGGTCAACTTGGCCACGGGCGGCGGCGCGATAAGCAAGACCGGCGGCGGCGCGTTGTCCCGCCCGGCATCGCTCTTCTGCACGACGTCCACCAGCACGCCCGCGCTGTTGGCGATGTCGAAGGCGGGAACCGAGAAACGCATCTTCAGGTCGTTGGTACCCAACAGGATAATGACCAAATCCAGCGGTTGGTGGCTGTACAGGCAGGGAATCAGGTAATCCTTGCCGTTCTTGTAGCCCTCGATGGGATCGTCCCACACGGTGGTGCGGCCGCGCTGCCCCTCTTCGATGACCCAGTAGCCGTCGCCCAGTTGGTCGCGCAGCACACCGGGCCAGCGCGTGTGCAGGTCGAACCGCGGCCCACCCGCCGGGTCCGATCCCCACGTGTTGGAATCGCCAAAACAAAGAATCGTCTTCATCGCTTCCTCCTGTATCTGTGACTGAACTGCAATAAGCCACAGATGAACACAGATAAACACAGATGGATTATATCCGTCTATTGATTCGGTTTCTCGCTAGGCAATCGAATGAAAACCCGTGTTTTTGCTGTTTAATCCGTGTTCATCTGCGTCCATCTGTGGCTCGGTATTTGTTTTTTGCACCGGACTCACCTGTGGCTCCTCGTCACGGAAGGCGCAAGCTCAGCGGCCGGCGACACAAAAGTGTGCAAGCCAAGTGTAGATCGGGGTGAGCGCCAGGCAGCTGTCGCGTTGCTTCCTTCAACTCGCGGCGCAAGGGTGCGACATTGCCCGCGTCCGGTGCGTAGACGGTGACGACGCGGTTACGTGCCGTTGGGCAATGGACCAATCAGAGGTCCACGGCCACGCCAGGCCACGGCCGCGCCTGCGCTCGTGGCCTCACCGGTCAGCCCAGCGGATGGACCGGAGTTCAAAGATGTCGTCCGGTTGGCCAGAAAGGCACTGCGCCCGCCGCCGCCGATGAGCCGGATGGCGTCGATGCCGTCCACCTGCTCGCGCAGGCTGTCGAGGATCTGGCCCAGGCCGAAGCCCACGCCTTCGAGCACGGCCCGGGCCATGGTCGCCTTGTCGTGCTGCACGCCCAGGCCCACAAACGCCGCGCGCCCGGGTTCCACCACGTTGCGCCTCCCATGAGATAGGGCAAAAAGATGAGGCCGTCGGCCCCGACTGGTGCGGGCCGCCGCGGCCTGATCCAGGTCCAGCTCGCCGTCGCCCAGCGCCTGCCAGCCCCATTCGCGCGCGCCACCCGCCAGTTGCATGACCCCCATGGGCGCGTAGCGTTCCGGATGCACGTGATGGAACGTCATGGTGCGCTGCTGGGGATCGGGCACCGGTTCCAGGGTGCTCACACTGATCCACGCCGACGTGCCGATGACGCAGTAGGCAGCGCCCGGCTCCACCACGCCCGCGCCGATGCCCGCGCACGAACCGTCGCCGCCGCCGATCACCACCGGTGCCCGCGGCCAGCCCGGTCGCCGCCGCCGCCGTGCCGGTGTGGATGCGGCTGACCACGGTGGAGGAGGGGACCGCGCGCAGCAGTTGCACCTCGGTCAGGTCCAACGCGCCGAGGAAGGGCTGGCGCCAGCGGCGGCTGGTCAGGTCGAAGAGGAGCGTGCCCGACGCGTCCGAGTAGTCGGTGACGAACTCGCCGGTGAGCCGGTGCACGATGAAGTCTTTGGGCACCAGAAATTCTGGTGGTCCGGGGCGTAGATGGTCGGGCTGGTGGTTGCGCACCCAGAGGATCTTGGGCGCGCAGTAGGCCGGGCTGGCACGGTACGCAGCGCAGGTAGACCTCGTCCGCTTTCGCAGCGGTCGGCCACGTACGCGGCCTCCTCCTGTGCACGCTGGTCGGCCCAGATGATGCAGGAGCGCAGGGGCGTCCCGTCTGCGTCCACGGGCAGGCAGCCCATCATCATGCCGCTGAAGCCGATCGCGGCGATGGCGTCTGGTGCGACGTCGCTCTTTGCCAACAGGTCGCGGCTGGCGGTGCAGACTGCATGCCACCACGCTTCCGGATCTTGTTCGGCCCAATTGGGGTGGGGATAGGCGGTGGCGTAGGGCACGAACACACTCCCCACCAGCGCGCCCTGGGCATCGAAGAGGGTCGCCTTGTTGCCCGACGTGCCGAGATCGTGGGCTAGGATGAACGTGGGAGCAGGCATGGTTCGTTCTCGTTTGGCGTGTGCATGTGTTGCTTGGGTTACCATCCACATTTTCACGCCGATTGGACGATGCGTCAAAGTTCATCTTGAGTTCGGGGCATTTCTGGCCGAGATCTGTTGAGTGCGCACGCCCTCGTGCGAAGCGCCCTGTGTCCTGCCGGGATCGTATCTGCCAGTGCGCACGAGGGCGTGCGCACTGAACACCCTCAATTGGCGTCTCGTTAATCCGAGCACGTTGACAGCACCCGATGCATGCACTACACTGTCATTCGTGCATTCACTTGGTTTGACGGGAGGTCACGTCCATGAAACAGTTGACTGTGCGCGGCGTCAATGATGAACTGCATCGTGCGCTACAGAATGAAGCGGAAAAGCAGGGCGTCAGCGTCAACGGCCTCGTCCTCAAGTTTCTCAAAGAATCGGTCGGCCTGGCCTACGAAGCCACGTCCAGAGAGCAAAAGTTCGACGATCTGGATTTCTTGATCGGCGCGTGGTCCCAAGCAGACGAAACAGAGTTTGTCGACCTGCTCCAAACGCAGAGAACACTCGATTCGGAGTTATGGTCTTGACGCCGATCATGCTCGATATGTCGGGCTATGCCGCCTTCCTGCGCGGGCGTGCGCATGCTGTGGATGCGATACGCGCGGCGCCGGCGATCCTGGTGCCGGTGACCGTGCTGGGCGAACTGCGCGCCGGGTTTGAAATCGGCATGCACAAGGAGCGAAACCAGGCTGAGCTAGCCGCATTCTTGCACAGCCGGCGCGTCGCGGTTGTGCCCGTCACAGAAGCGACCACGCTGCGCTACGCGACGATCTACGCATTCCTGCGTGGCATCGGCCGACCTATCCCCACCAATGACTTGTGGATTGCAGCCGCCGCCATGGAACACAGCGTCGCCTTGTTGACGGCGGACCATCACTTTCACGCTGTCCCTCACATCTTGCTTGAATTCATCCCGGCAGACAGTTAAGATGATGCCTATCGGCACTGGACGATGGCGTGTCCTGACGACCGCAAACCGGCGGCACGGTTACATGGAATCGTGCATGCGGCGCGCTTGAAGCACTCTCGGCTTTGGTATATACTGTTGACGATTGTGCACGGGCTGCACACTATTTCAGCGCTATGTCGTCACGATCCGGGCAAGTCGGCGCACAGTCATCAGTCTCCCTACTTGAACGACACGTCATTTCTCGAAAGCACGTGAGCCGTCGCACCGCTGTTCATGCGGACGACCGGTTTAGTCGATAGCAATAGTGCAAGTCCAACTGACGAGAGTGCCCCTTCGCCCGCCGTTGCGCAGGCGAAGTTCGACGGCGCGCATCATTCGCACCCGTGTTGCGGTAGCGTGGCAATCGCCCCAGTTTCACAAATGCGCGCCTCAAGACAGCCACTGTCCCAACCTCTGTTCACACATGCGCTGGAGAGACGTAAACATGAAAAAGATCCTCAATCAACCTGCCGATTTCGTGCCCGAAATGTTGGACGGCCTGATCAAGGCCCACGGCGATCTCATCAGCTATCAGGACGATCTCCACTGCATCGTGCGCGCCGATTCACCCGTGCAGGGCAAGGTTGCCCTGGCCACCGGCGGCGGCTCCGGCCATCTGCCCGTCTTCCTGGGCTACGTGGGCAAGGGCATGCTGGACGGCTGCGCCGTGGGCGACGTCTTCCAATCGCCCAGCGCCGACCAGATGCTGACCGTGACCCAACGCATCCACGGCGGCGCGGGCGTGGTCTACATCTACGGCAACTACGGCGGCGACGTCATGAACTTCGACATGGCCACCGAAATGGCCGACATGGAAGACATCCAAGTGCGCACCGTGCTCGTCAAGGACGACGTGGCCTCCGCACCGCCGGAGGAGGCCGACCGCCGGCGCGGCGTGGCGGGCATGGTCTTCGCCTTCAAGATCGCGGGGGCCAAGGCCGACCAGGGCGGTTCGCTGGACGACGTGGTGGCCGTGACCGAGAAGGCGCTGGCCAACATCCGCACCATGGGCGTGGCGCTCTCGCCGTGCACGGTGCCCATGGCCGGCAAGCCCACCTTCACCATCGGCGAGGACGAGATGGAGATCGGCATGGGCATCCACGGCGAGCCGGGCATGAAGCGCGAAAAGCTCCAGACGGCCGACGAGATCACGGAGCGCATGATGACCGCCATCCTGGACGATCTCCAGCCCGCAGCGGGCGACCGGCTGGCCGTCATGGTCAACGGGCTGGGTGCGACGCCGCCGGAGGAGCTGTACGTGATGTATCGCAAGGCCCACGCCATGCTGGGGGAGCGGGATATCAGCGTCCATCGCGCCTACGTGGGCGAATACGCCACCTCCATGGAGATGGCGGGCGCGTCCATCACCCTCTTCCGGCTGGATGACGAACTGGCCGCACTGCTGGACGCCCCCGCGCAGACGCCGTTCTTCGTGCAGGTCTAAAGACGGGGCCACAGATGAACACAGATAAACACAGATGGTTTGAAATCAAACGGTAATTCGATTTTTGCAGGTACAACGAGCGCAAACCCTTGTTCTTGTTGCTGTATCTGTGTTCATCTGTGTCCATCCGTGGCTGATTTTTTGGCAAGTTTGGGATGCACGTTGCGTCTTGAGGAGATTGAGATGGCTGAAGTGATTCGGACCCAGGCTGTCGTCGACGCGTTGGCGCGGGCGGCGGCGGTGTTGGAGGCGCAGTCCGCCTATTTCACCGAACTCGACCAGGCCGTGGGCGACGGCGACATGGGCATCACCATGGGCAAGATCGGCGTGGCGCTGCAAGCCTATGCCGCAGAGACGCCGGTAGATGACGCGCCGGGAGGCGGCGACATCGGCAAGTGGCTGGCCCAGGCGGGCATGGCGGCCAATCGCGCCTGCCCGTCGACCATGGGGACGCTGTTGGCGACGGCGCTCATGCGCGCGGGCAAGGAGGTGCGCGGCAAGACCGAGCTCACACCCGACGATCTGGTGACCATGTTCCGGGCTGCGGCCGAGGGCATGCAGGAACGGGGCAAGGCCAAGCTCGGCGACAAGACCATCCTCGACGCCATCTTCCCCGCCGCGGACGCCTTTGCCGCGGCCGTGGCCGACCATGCTTCGCTGGCGCAGCCGGCGGCATCGCGGTGGACGAAGCCGCGGCCGGCCGCGACGCCGTCACCCCGTTGCGCAGCCGCATCGGCCGCGCCGGCTGGGTGGGCGAGCGCACCGAAGGCAAGGTCGACCCGGGATGCGCGATGTTGGTGATGGTGTTGGAGGCGATAACAGTGAAGAGGATACGTGAACATATTGGGGGGAGACTAGAGAGATTGGAGATTAAGAGATTGGTTTCGCGCACCAACGCATAATCTCTCAATCCCCCAATCTCCTACGATCAGATATCACGCATCACGTTTCACGCATCACCTCGTCCGTTTGCGGTCCATGGCGCACCCTTCTTCCCGGTCTGCGCCATTGTCCATATCTGTGATTCTGTTTTCAACGATGAAGGAGAGAATTGTATGCGAAACAAGGTACTGGTCGTTCTGTCTGCATTGGTCGTGCTGGCCTTGATGGTGGCCTGTGCCGCGCCTGCTGCGCCGGCCCCGGCCGCCGACGAAGGCGCAGCCGCCGCCGAGGCTACCGAAGCCCCGGCCGAGGAAACAGCCGCTGATGCGGCCGCCGAAGCGCCCGCTGATGGCGAGGAGCTGAACTTCACCACCGTCGTGAAGATCGCCGGCATCAATTGGTTCAACCGCATGGAAGAGGGTGTGGTTGCCTGGGGTGAAGAGAACGGCGTCAATGCCAACCTGGTCGGCCCGGCCGAGGCCGATGCCGCGCAGCAGATTCCGATCATCGAGGATCTGATCGCCCAGGGTGTGGACGCGCTCTGCGTCATTCCCATGGACCCGACTCAGCTCGATCCGGTGCTGCAGAAGGCCATGGACGCGGGCATCACCGTCATCACCCATGAGGCCTCCAACCAGGTGAACATGGACTACGACATCGAGGCCTTCGACAACATGGCCTTCGGCGCCGGTCTGATGGACCGCCTGGCCGCTGTGATGGGCGAAGAGGGTGAATACGCCGTCTTCGTGGGCAGCCTCGGCTCCAAGACTCACAACGAGTGGGTGGACGGTGGCATCAACCGCCAGCAGGAAGCCTACCCGAACATGACCATGGTCGGCGACAAGAACGAGAGCTTCGACGACGCCGAGATCGCCTACCAGAAGGCCAAGGAAATCCTGGCTGCCTACCCCAACATCAAGGGTTTCCAAGGTAGCGCCTCCACCGACGTGGCCGGCATCGGTCGCGCCGTGGAAGAAGCCGGCCTGTAGGACGAGGTCGCCGTGGTCGGCACCAGCCTGCCCTCCATCGCCGGTGACCTGCTGACCACCGGCGCCATCGACGCCATCGGCTTCTGGGACCCGGCCGTGGCCGGCGCCGCCTGTAACAAGATTGCGGAGATGGTCATCAACGGCGAGGAAGTCGGCGAAGGCACCGATCTGGGCATCGACGGCTACAACAGCCTGAAGGCCCAGGGCAACGTGCTCTACGGTGATGCGGCCGTCTACGTGGACGCCGAGACCGCGGCGGACTATCCGTTCTAAGCTGTAGCGAGTATCACTGCATGGGATGAAACAAACCAGGTTTCTGCCGGAAACCTGGTTTGTTTCATCCCCAACATGATGTGGGCGATCTTTTATGGCCGATGAACTTTTGCGTTTGACCGGCATCCACAAGTCATTTGCCGGCGTGCGTGCCTTGCGCGGCGTCGACCTGACCGTCGAACAGGGCAAGATCCATTGCCTGGTGGGCGAAAACGGCTGCGGCAAGTCGACGCTCATCAAGATCATTGCCGGCGTCTATCCCCGGGACGAGGGCAGCGTCGTCATCAACGGCACGAGCTACGAACGCCTCCACCCCATCGACGCCATCCGCGAGGGCATCCAGGTCATCTACCAGGATTTTTCCCTCTTCCCCAACCTCACCGTCGCCGAAAACATCGCGCTCAACGAAGAACTGGCGGGCGGCAAGCGCCTGGTCAACTGGCGGCAGGTGCGCCGGATTGCCCGAGGATGCGCTGGCCCAGATCGAGGTGGATATCCCGCTGGACGCGCGCGTGGAAGAGGTCTCGGTCGCCAACAAGCAGCTCATCGCCATCTCCAAGGCGCTGCGCCAGAACGCCCGGCTCATCATCATGGACGAGCCGACCAGCGCGTTGACCGAACGGGAGATCCGCGCACTCTTCGGCGTCATCCGCAAGCTGCAGGCCGGGCATCGCCTTCCTCTTTGTGAGCCACAAGCTCAACGAGGTGCTGGAGATCTCGGAGACGATGATCGTCATGCGCAACGGCCGCATCGTGAGCGTGGGCGAGCGCGGCGAATACGACAACGCCCGCCTCATCTTCGAGATGACGGGCCAGTCCATCGCCGAAAAATCCTACGACTTCACGCCGGACACCACCCAGGCGCCCCTGTTGAAGGTGGAGGATCTCAGCGCCGACCATCTGCTGGACAACATCCACTTTGAGGTCTACCCGGGCGAGATCGTGGGCGTGACCGGGCTGCTGGGCAGCGGGCGCACCGAGCTGGCCCTGGCGCTTTTCGGCATGTTGCCCACCGACGCCGGCCGCATCTTCATCGACGGGCAACAGGTGCGCATCGACTCCATCCAGGACGCCATCCGCCACGGCATCGGCTACGTGCCCGAGGACCGGCTGACCGAGGGGCTCTTCCTGGAGCGCGCCATCGGCAGCAACGTGGTCGTCCGTACCATCGCCCGGCTGAGCGGCGCCCTGGGTCTCACCGATCCGGGCAAGGTGAATCAGCAGATCGATGAATGGGTCGGCAGCCTGCGCATCAAGACGTCGGACCCGAGCTTGCCGGTCAAGACCCTGTCCGGCGGCAATCAACAGCGCGTGGTGTTGGCCAAGTGGCTGGCGAGCACGCCACGCATCATGATCTTGAACGGCCCCACGGTGGGTGTGGACATTGGGTCAAAGAACGAACTACACGAAATGATCAAACGGCTGGCCGGCGAAGGCATGGGCCTCCTGGTCATCTCCGACGACATTCCCGAACTGTTGCAGACGTGCAACCGCATCCTGCTTTTGCGCCACGGGCACATCGCCGCGGAGATCGACCCCAAGGAGACCGACGAGAACGAGCTGGCCGCCAAGCTGATTGAGGAATAGCGCCGTGGATCGGATTTTTCGCCGCAACGAAGTGCTGGTGGCCATCACCATCATCGGGCTGTCGCTCATCATTGGTCTGAGCAACCCGGTCTTTTTCACCGTGGGCAACCTCTTTGACCTGTTGCGCAGCAGCGTGGTCATGGGCATCTTCGCCATGGGCGTGCTCATGGTCATCGTCTCGGGCGGCATCGACGTCTCCTTCACCGCCATCGCCGTCTTTGCGCTCTACGCCACCACCAAGATCTTCAAAGCGGCCATGCCCGACGCGCCCATCTGGATGTTTTTCATCGTCGCGGCGGTTATCGGCTTGGCGCTGGGCTTGATCAACGCCTTCTTCATCGCCCAGTTCAAGCTGCCCACGCTCATCGTCACACTGGGCACGCTGAGCATGTTCCACGGCTTTCTGCTCTTCGCCATCGGCAACCAGATCATCCGCGACGTGCCGCCCGCCATGACCGAATTCGCCCGCGCCGCGCTGGTAAAGGTGCCGTTGACCCGCGGCACGGCCAATTTGCACCCGGCGATCCTGATCACCGGGCTCGTCATCATCTTGGTCTGGCTGCTGCTGGACTACACCATGTTGGGCCGCGGCATCTACGCCATCGGCGGCGCACGGGAGGCGGCCGAGCGCGCCGGCTTCAACGTGACGCGCATCCAATATTTCATCTACGCCACGGTGGGCGTGGTCTCCGGCATCGCGGGCATGACCTTCGGCTCGCTGGCGCGCCAGGCCAACCCGCAGGATATCGTGGGCATGGAGCTCAACGTGATCGCGGCGGTGGTGCTGGGCGGCGCGCAGTTGACCGGCGGCCGCGGCACCGTCATCGGCACTGTGCTCGGCGTGATCCTCGTGGTCATCGCCAACAACAGCCTGATTCTCATCGGCGTGCCGTCGGTGTGGCAGCGCGTCGTCATCGGCGCCATCATCCTCATCGGCACCGGCATTCCGGCCATCCAAGCGCGCCGGGCCGGGAAGCGGAGTTTTGGGCTGGCTGAGGCGTGATGCGTGAGGACGTGATGCGTGAAACGTGAAACGTGAAGACGTGAAACGTGATTGGAGATTGGAGACTGAGAGATTGGGAGATTGTGTACGTGGCGGAGCAGGTCCAATCTCTAATCTCCCCAATCTCTTAATCTCTTGATCCCAATCTGTCCCAACAGCAATCCATTAACTATTCGGTGTCCCGCTGCAAGACGAAACCACCCGTAAATCGTTCGCCAGTCGCTTGCCGTTTGACAGCCACACACGTTGCGCCTGTTGGTGATCGCGGTTGTCATCTTTGTGGCGTTCAGCATCTTTTTGCCCGGCAAGTTTTTCACCATCCGCAACATGCAGTCCATGGCCGTCCAGTTTCCCGAGTTCGGCATCCTGGCCTTCGCCATCATGATCACCATGCTCACTGGCGGCATCGATCTTTCCATCGTGGGGACGGCGAACTTGGCCGCCATTGCCGCGGCCATGGTGCTCACCAGGCTGGCGGGCGACGGCGGCGACATGTCGTTGGCCTTGGCGGTGCCGCTGGCCGCGGTGGTGGCGCTGATCGTGGCGTCACTGTGCGGCCTGTTCAACGGCTTCCTGGCCGGCGCGTGGGCATCACGCCCATCCTGGCCACATTGGGCACCAGCTCGCTCTACCCGGTCTCGTATGTGATGACGGGCGGTCCGGCCATCACCACGACCCAACTCGCCTTCATCGGCAACGGGTCCGTCTTGGGTGTGCCCTACCCGGTGATCTTCTTCATCCTCATCGCGGCCGCCTTCGCCGTCATCCTGAACCGCACCGTCTTCGGCTTCAACGTCTACATGCTGGGGACCAATCCCACCGCGGCGCTTTTCTCGGGCATCAACATCGACCGCGTGCTCATCCGCACCTACTGGCTGGCGGGCATGGTGGCGGGCGTGGCGGGCATCATCTTTCTGGCCCGGGCCAATTCGGCCAAGCCCGACTACGGCGCGTCCTTCATCCTGCTCACCGTGCTCATCGCCATCCTCGGCGGCGTCAGCTACACCGGCGGCGTGGGCACCGTCTCGGGCCTCGTTCTCTCGGTGCTGAGCATCCAGTTTCTCTCCACCGGCCTCAACATGCTCATGCTGGAACTCTCCGGCTCCAGCGCCGCCATCTTCTTCCGCCAGTTCGCCTGGGGCGCGCTGCTGCTCCTGGTCATGGTGCTCAACTACTACGCCGAGAAACGTAGGAACCGGGTCCAACGGAGTGAAAGTTGAACGACAGGATTCAAGATTGAAGATTGGATGCTTGACGAATCCCCGTCAAGCGAAGCATCAACGCCGCCGACCAATCTTTAGTCTTCTACTCTTCAATCCTGCTTTCTTGAGGAGCATTCCCATGAACGTACACGGCCAACACTTTCGCACTATCTGGCTCAAAGAAGACGATCCGCTGTCGTCCAGATCATCGACCAGCGCCAGTGCCCTTTGCCTTCGTCATCGAAGACCTGGGCACGGTGGACGACATGGCCGTCGCCATCAAGGACATGCACGTGCGCGGGGCGGGCCTCATCAGCGACGCGGGCTACGGCATGTACATCGCGGCCATCACCGCGCCGCGCGACCCGGCCGGCTTTGATGCCTTCATGCTGGCCGCGGCCGCGCAACTCAAGGCGACCCGGCCGACCGCGGTCAACCTGGAATGGGGCGCGGACCGGCAACTTGCCGCCATGGCCGCCGCAGGCGACGACGTGGAGGCCAAGATCGGCGGCGTTGCGCACGGCCCAGGAGATCGCCGACGAAGGCGCGGATTTCTGCCGCCGCATCGGCGAGCACGGCGTGCGCCTCATCGAGAGAGATCAGCAAGCGCAAGGGCGGCGAACCGGTCAACGTGCTGACCCACTGCAACGCGGGCTGGCTGGCCTTTGTGGACACGGCACTGGCCACCGCCGGTCTGCGCCGCGCACGACCGGGGCATTCCCGTGCACGTGTGGGTGGACGAGACGCGGCCGCGCAACCAGGGCGCCCGCCTCACCGCCTGGGAACTGGGCGAGCACGGCGTCCCCACACGATCATCCCCGACAACGTGGGCGGCCATCTCGTGCAACACGGCCTGGTGGACCTGGTCATCACCGGCACGGATCGCACGACGTACACGGGCGACGTGGCCAACAAGATCGGCACCTATCTCAAGGCGCTGGCGGCCCGACAACGATGTCCCCTTCTACGTAGCGCTGCCCTCTTCTACCTTCGACTGGCAGATGCGCGACGGCGTGGCCGAGATCCCCATCGAGCAGCGGGACGCCACCGAGGTGCGCTTCATGGAGTGGCACGCGGGCAACGGCGACGGCAGCACCGCCACCGTGCGCATCACGCCTGAACACAGCCCCGCCGCCAACTACGCCTTCGACGTGACGCCGGCGCGCCTGGTCACCGGGCTGATCACCGAGCGGGGCATCTGCGCCGCATCGGAGGAGGGGGTGCTGGGGTTGTATCCGGAGAAGCGGTAGCCAGGGCCGGGCATGCATGGTGTATAATGCCATCGTACATTGTTGTTCATGCGTAGAGGAGGTCCTGATGAAGCCCGCAGGTATGGCAGACACGCCGGAAGTCGCCGAAGTCATCTCCATGGCGGACCGCTTGAGCGCCACGGAACGGCTCTTTATCGCGCGTTGGCTACTTGATAGTATCTTGCATGTGGATACTGATGATGACGTAGCTTGGCGTCAGTTGAGTTTGTCGGCCTTTGAACAGGATTGGGATAACGATGACGACGCCATCTACGATGATTGGAGAAAGCACTATGGCGTTCCGGCGGGGTGACGTTGTCCTGCTTCCTTTCCGTACACGAACCTAAACGCCACGAAGACCCGCCCTGCCGTTGTTGTGAGTAGCGAACTATACCAAAGCTCTCGCCCCGACCTTCTCTTGGCCTATGTTTCTTCACAAGTTGATAAGGCCATGCCCCCGATCGACTATGTCCTGGCTGACTGGCAAACGGCCGGTCTGCTAAAGCCTTCCTTTGTGCGCCCGAAAGTCGCCGCCATTGATCCGGCCTTGATCGTGCATCGAATAGGCGAACTGTCTGTCCGTGACCAGCAGGAAGTCGATAGTAGGTTGCGTAGGGCAATGGATTTGACGGCAAGCGCGCTTTGGGATGTAGTAGCAGAGATCGATTTTTCCACACAGAGTCCCGAAGTTGTCCAATTGGTTGCCGAGAAAGCTGTCACTGCGCTCACTTTGTTTGCGCAGGAAGACAGTGCCCTTGTTGATCTGAATCGGATCCGCATTTTAGTGACAGGATCAGGCAGTGAATAAATTGCGCGTATGTGTTGCCGGGGCCACCGGATGGGCCGGTTCTGAACTGGCCAAAGGGATCGCCGCCACGACAGATTTGGACGTGGTATCGGCCGTCTCTCGGCGCCACGCCGGCGAAACGCTCGGAACCGTGATCGGCGTTGTCGGACTTGGTGCCCCGATCTTTGCCACTGCCGACGAAGCATTGAGAGCGGGGCCGGATGTATTTGTCGAGTACACCAAGCCCGATGTGGCCAAGCAGAATATCTTGGCGGCTTTGCACCATGGCGCCCACGTTGTCGTCGGCACGTCGGGGTTGAGCGACGAAGAGTATGCAGAGATCGACGCTGCCGCGCAGGCGGCGGAACGCGGCGTCTTGGCCGTGGGCAACTTTGCGCTGACGGTGGTGCTGCTCCAAAAGTTCGCCGAGATCGCGGCGAAATATGTGCCCCATTGGGAGATCATCGACTACGCCCACGCCGGCAAAACAGACGTGCCCAGCGGCACGGCCCGTGAGTTGGCCAACCGTCTCAGCCAGGTGCGCGCACCGGCATTGGATGTGCCGCTAGACGAAGTGGTCGGGCCCAAAGAAACCCGCGGTGCGCAACTGCAGGGCACCCAAGTTCACTCGGTTCGCCTCCCCGGCTACGTCATCTCCATCGATGCGATTTTCGGCATGCCTGATCAAAAACTGATCCTGCGGCATGAATCCGGGACAAGTGCCGCGCCCTACGTGGACGGCGGGCTTTTGGCCATTCGCAAGGTGGGCAGCCTGCGGGGATTGCATCGCGGCTTGGACAGTGTGATGGACTTTTGACGCATTGAGGCCGTCTGCATCCAGGTGTGATCCCGGCTCCGGCACATAGGTTTCAGTTTTGCGTTGCGGCATATTGACATGAAAGCCTCCTTCAACTCCCGACCCTACGTCATCATCAGCGGTATCACACGTTGCTGCTCCTAATCACTGCGGCGGCCGGGCTGTTTGTGGCCGGCACCTACGACAACTTTGTCGCGCCGCTTCACCTGGCGGAGAGCCAAGGACAGGACGCCACGACGCTCTTCGTCGGCCTGCCGCTGCTGATTGTGGCGTTGCTCTGGACGCGCCGGGGCGCAGTGCAGGGGCCGATCCTCTGGGCGGGCGCCATGGGCTACTTCCTCTACATCTACCTGATCTACGCCTACGGCGGCGTGTACAATTGGCTTTTCTTCGCCTACGTGGCCGTGTGCGGTCTGTCACTCTTTGCGCTGATTGGCATCCTCCTGGGCATCGACGCCGAAGAAGTAGCGCGGCGGGTGACTCCGACCATGCCCACCCGGTGGATTGCGGGCTACTTTGCAGGCACGGCGCTTCTGTTGACATTGATGTGGGGCGGCCTTGCGTTCGCCGCCATGGCCGCGGGCGAAACTGCGGATGCCAATGTCATCATCGTCACCGACTTGATCGTCGTCATCCCCGCCTTTGCTCTGGCTGCGGTGTGGCTCTGGCAGGGCCTCGCCTGGGGCTACGTGCTCAGCGGCGTCCTGTTCGTTCAGGCCGTGACCCTTGGCATCTCCATCGTGGCCGGTCAACTCGTTGCGCTGATCAAAGGCGTCGAACCGGCGTGGGGATTGGCCGGCTTCTTCCTGGCCTTCACCATGCTCGGTCTCGTGCTGGCCCTCCTCTACTTCAAGAACTTGCGCGCCTAGACCTCTCCCCGGAATCTCTCCAGACCATCTTCATAATTTCTTGGCATCTGCCCGCTAAACTCGACCATGAGGGCCAGACGTGATTTCAGTTGTCACGCCTGCCGCCTGCGCCAAAACCGGGGTCGCGCACACTCCGTGCCGATGGTCCTGTTATGCGAGACGAGGTACGCCATGGTCGATTACGATGACTTGCAGAGGGAATTACAACACTACCGCCCCATTGCTCTGGGCCAAATGCAGAGCGTGGCCTTGCTCAAACGGGTCGAGGTGAAGTATGTGCTGCCACGCCGCGTGCTGCCGTCCATCCTGGCCGCGCTGTCCGGCGACTATGCCGTGCTGGAGGTGGCGGGCCAACGCCTCAACCGCTACCGCACGCTCTACTTCGACACCGACGACTTCGCCATGTATCGACGCCACCACGCGGGTGCGGCCGATCGCTTCAAGGTGCGCGCCCGCACGTACGTAGACTCGGCCAGTTCGTTTCTGGAGGTCAAGCACAAGACCAACAAGAAACGCGTGGTCAAGGAACGCATGCCGACCCCGGCGTTGATGACGACGCTGGATGCCGAGGCAGCCGCCTTCGTGCATCGGAACTGTCCCTACGCCGTGGACGCGATGCAGCCGCGCCTCTGGAACAGCTACCGGCGCATCACCCTGGTGGACTTGGTGCGGCAGGCGCGCATTACCCTGGACGTGAACCTGCGCTTCGACTGGCAGGAACGGCGCGCGGCGCTGCACCACGTCGTGATTGCCGAGGTCAAGCAGGCGCGCGCGTCCCACGGCGCGCCGTTCATCCGGCTGATGCAGGCGTATCACATCCGTCCCACCGGTTTCAGCAAATACTGCATCGGCGCCAGTTTGCTCTATCCCGACCTGAAGCAGAATCATTTCAAGCAGAAGCATCGTCTGTTGGCCAAGCTGGCTACCGCCGACCTCTCGCTTGCACCGAGCAATCCACGCGCCGGCGAGCTTCTGCCGTGGATGTCACCAAACCTTGCCCTGGAAGGAGGCCATCGTGAGCTTCATCGATCTCTTTAGCGGCTTCGCCATCAATCTGGCCATCGCCGTGATGATCGTGCGCGGCATCTACTACCCCATCAAGCAGGACAAGAACTATGTCTTCACCTACATCGCCTTCAGCACCATCATCTACTTCGTCATGGCTTTTCTCACCAGCGCAGAGTTGAGCGTGGGCGTGGGCTTCGGCCTCTTCGCCATCTTCTCCGTGCTGCGCTACCGCACCAGCACCATGTCCACCCGGGAGATGACCTATCTCTTCATCGTCATCGCGCTGCCGGTGATGAACTCGATTCTCATGCGGGGCAACGCCTGGGCCATGCTGCTGGCCGTCAACGCCGCCATCATCGCCGTGCTCTTCGTGCTGGAACGAGAGTGGGGCTTTCACTACGAACAGTCCAAGGATATTCGCTACGACCAGGTAGAGCTGGTCACACCCGAACGCTACGGCGCGCTGCTGGACGATCTGCGCCGGCGCACGGGGCTGCCCATCAGCCGCGTGGAAGTGGGCAGCATCAACTTCCTCAGCGACGCGGCCGACATCACCGTCTACTACGACGAGCCGCGCACGCCGGCCATCGGCGGCGGTGCGCCGGCTCTCTATCTCAACGGACACAATGCCGCCCATCTGCTGGACCATGCCCGGCACCATCAAAACGGAGCGTAACCATGAGAAAATTGACCCTTGCAGCAATTGTGGCGCTCGTGCTGATCCTCAGCGCCTGCCTCGCCGCCACGACCCGCCCGGGTGACGCACCAGCCGTGACGTCGCCCGCAGCACAGACAACAGTCGCAACGCCCGCAACAGAGGCGGACACAACCTCCGTTGCGGCTGCGTCGGACGCGGCCGCAGTGACTGACACCGTGAGCGCCGTCGTCACCCTGTCCGGCGACACGGTGACGGTGGACGGCAGCGGCGTCACCGTGGACGGGACGGTTGTCACCGTCGAGGAGCCCGGCGTCTACCGCATCAGCGGCATGCTGGACAACGGCCAGCTCGCGGTGGACAGCGACGCGGACGGCGACGTGGTCCTGCTGCTGGACCGACGAACCGGACGCGGCCCTCTTCAGCGACGACGATCTCACCATCAACGGCGGCGGGACGCTCATCGTCACCGCCAACTACAACCACGGCATCGTCGGCAAAGACGACCTGGCCATCGACCTGACGCCGGGAAGCGGCGCCATCATCGTCACGGCGGTCAACGACGGCATCAAGGGCCGCGACTCTCTGCTGGTGCAAGGCGGCGCGCTGACCATCGACGCGGGCGGCGACGGCATGCAGTCCAACAATGACGAAGACGCGGACAAGGGCGTGGTCACCATCGCCGGCGGCACCATCGTCATCACCGCGGCCGAGGACGGCATCCAGGCCGAGACGCGCCTCACCGTCAGCGGCGGCGACCTGACGTTGACCACGGGCGGCGGCAGCACGTTCACCGCGGCGGACAGCGCCAAGGGGTTGAAGGCGGGCGTGGACGTGACCATCACCGGCGGGACCATCGTGGTGGACGCGGCCGACGACGCGGTCCACGCCAATGAGAGCATCACCATCAGCGGCGGGGTGCTGCAACTGGCCTCGGGCGATGACGGCGTGCACGCGGACGCCACGCTCCAGATCGACGGCGGCACCATCACCGTGAGCAAGTCGTACGAAGGGCTGGAGAGCGCGGTGATCGTCATCAACGCCGGCGACATCCAGGTGACCGCCAGTGACGACGGCATCAACGTGGCCGGCGGCGCGGACGGCTCCGCGGTCAACGGGCGACCGGGGCAGAACCAGTTCGCCGCCTCTAGCGACTATCGCCTGACCATCAACGGCGGCGCCATCGTCGTGAACGCGTTGGGCGACGGGCTGGATGCCAACGGTTGGATTGAAATGACAGGCGGCGTGGTGATCGTCAACGGCCCGACGGCCAACAACAACGGCGCGCTGGACTACGACGGCGGCTTCAGCATCACCGGCGGTACGCTGGTGGCCGCGGGCAGCGCGGGCATGGCCCAGGCCCCGGACACCACGTCGACGCAGAACTCGCTGCTCTACACCTTTGCCGCAACTCAGCCGGCCGGGACCATGGTGCACATCGAAGGCGCGGCCGGCAACAGCCTGGTCACCTTCACGCCCACGCATGACTTCCAGTCGGTCGTGCTCTCCTCGCCACGCTGGCCGACGGTGCGGTCTACACGGTCTACACCGGCGGCATGGCGGACGGGGCGGCAGCGACGGTCTCTACACTGGCGCCTACACACCCGGCACGTTGGTAGAGAGCTTCGCCGCTGCCGGCGTGGTGACCCAGGCGGGCGCAAGTGGGCGGGTTCCGCAGACGTGCCGCCGGGCGGCGGTCGGGTGGTCAGCCGCCGAGTGGCCCACCCCCTGGCGGTGCAGGGCAGCCGTAGATAGCCGGCACGTGTCGCCCACAAGCGTACTGACCACAGAGTCCCGGCGAACACCGCCGGGGCTTTGATATGAGTCGTTGTCGCGACACTTCATGCGCGACTATAATGGATCATCCAGCGCCGCAGGCTTCACTGGCCAACGGTCGGCGCCGCCCATCCACGACCGAAGAAGGAGTTCCCATGCAACACCTCGAAGGCACGTTCAAAGGCGTGCGCAACGCCGCCATCTACTACCAGGCCTGGTTGCCCGACGGGGAGGTGAAGGCCGTAATCCTGCTCGTCCACGGGCTGGGCGAACACAGCACGCGCGCTACACGCACCACGTCAACCACTTTGTACCGCGGGGCTACGCCATCTACGCGTGGACCGCTTGGGCCACGGCAAGTCGGACGGCGAGCGGGAAGTCATCGAGCGCTTCAGCGACTACACCGACACGCTGGGGATTTTCAGCGGCATGGTCAGAAGAGTGGCAGCCGGGAAGCCGATCTTCATCCTCGGTCACAGCATGGGCGGGCTGATCACCTGCACCTATCTGCTCGACCATCGGACGAGTTCCAAGCGCGATCCTCTCGGCGCCTGCCATCAAGATCGGTGACGACATCTCCGCGCGACCATCGCCGTGGGCAAGATCATTTCCCGCATCATGCCCAGGATGGGTGTGCTGGCGCTGGACGACAGCGGCATTTCGCGCGATCCGGCGGTGGTCCAAGCCTATCGTGCCGACCCACTGGTCTTCCAGGGCAAAGACGCCCGCACGCCTGGGCGCAGAGATGCTGAGCGCGATGCAGCGCGTCACAGGCGCCGCGTCGACCATCACGCTGCCCTTCATCGTTGTCCAGGGCACGGGCGACAAGCTGGTCGATCCCGCGGGCGCAGATGCTCTACGACAAGGCCGGCTCCCCGGACAAGACGCTCAAACTGTACGACGGGCCTCTATCACGAAGTCCACAACGAGCCAGAGCGGGACGTCATGTTTGCCGATGTGGAGGCGTGGTTGGCGGCGCGTGTCTGGATCCGTCGCCCAGCCCCGCTTGTCGCTCTATGACAATGGCCTGCGCGGTCCACCACCTGTAACTTGTTGAAGATGTTGGAAATATGGTTGCTCACCGTCTTGGCGCTGATGTGGAGGCGCTGGGCAATTTCCTGATTGTTCGCGCCGTACTCGATGAGTTCCAGCACGTCCCGTTCGCGGTCGGTCAGCTCGGGGAAGGGATCCAGCGTGGGGTCGTGTGGCGTCTTGCTGCGCGTGCGCTGGAAGAACGCGGTGAGGCGTCCGGCGATGGCCGGCCCAAACAGCGCTTCACCCTCCGCCACGGCGCAATGGTCTGAGCACTTCGGCCTTGTCCGCCCCTTTCAGAATGTAGCCGCGCACCGGCACACATGGCCGCAAAGAGCGAGTCCGTTGTCCTCCAACATGGTGAGCATGACGATGCCGGTCTCGGGCTTGACGGCAAGGAGCTGCTGGGTTGCCTCGATGCCGTTCACATCGGGCATGTTGATGTCCATGGGGACCACGTCCGGCGCCAAGGTCTCGGCCTGGGCGATGGCCTCGCGCCCGTTGCGGCTCACCCACCACTTCAATATCCGGCACCGTCATCAGAATCGCCTTCAAGCCGTCGCGGAATATGGTGTGGTCGTCTACGATCATGGCGCGAATGACGGTCATCATTCCCTCCCGGTTGCATAGGGCAGCGTTGCGGTTATCTGCGATGCCGCCGCCCGGCGTCGACTTCACCATGCACGTACCGCCCAGTTCCTCGACTCGTTCGCGCATGGAGATCAGGCCGACGCCCGGCTGAAGGTTGGCCGGCAAGCCGGCACCGTCATCGCTGACGGTCACGACCAGGCTGGACGGCAGGTCATCGCCCGTGACGGCAAAGCGCACGCGACAGGTGTTGGCCCGGGCGTGGCGTATGGCATTGGTGACACCTTCCAGCGCGATGCGATAGGCGGCGACCTCGATCGCGGCGGGCAAGGGCGGCAGCGGTTCCGGTACGGCCTCGAGGAAATGCGCAGCCGGCCGGTCGCCTCGTTCATCTGCGCGACATGGAAGGCGCAGGGCTTCGAGCAAGCCCAGTTCGTCCAGCGCCGGGGACGCAGCTCATAGACCAGACGGCGGATATCGGCCACCATCTGTTGGGTCTGGTGTTCAGTTCTTTGACCTGCCGGCTCGCGGCCTGTGCGTCGTGCGCGGCCAGCGGATCTAGCACCGCGTCAGCTTCAGAGTCTGACTGGCCAAGGTGGGGCCGAAGCCGTCGTGGAGGTCACGCCAGAATGCGGCGACGCTCCTCCTCCCGGGCCAGGACCAGTTGTTCGCGCGAGTGCTGCAGCGCCAGGTTCAGCCGCGTCGCGGCGGCGACCGGGCCAATCTGCGCGGCGATGTCGCGCAGGAGCTGCTGTTCCTGGGGCGTGAACTCCTCATGCGCGGCACGTGGCGACACCATCAAGCGGCCCACCGTCTCGGTCTGATAGTGAACCGGCAGCTCCACGGTTTCAGTGCCGGGACGACCGACCGAGGCTTGGCCGATGAGTTCGCCCTGATCCGTCAGTTCGACGGTGACGAAGGGCAGCTTAAGTGTGGCCGCAACCGTCTCCACCATGGACGTCAATGTTGCGCTCGGTACGGCCGATCGCTGCAACTGGCGGCTCACTTGAGCCAGGACGGCGTAGGGATCGTCGCGTTGGCCGTAGATGAGCCGGTTGACACCGTGCTGGAGGCGTTCACGCACCGGGTTGAAGGCCACGGCGATGAACCCGGTTGCCAGCAGCGAGATGACCAGGTTTCCTCTGGTTTGGAAGAGCAGACCCAGCCCGCCCACGAGCAGCACATAGACCGCGACGACGCCCAGAGTCAGGCCGCCGTAGACCAACGCGCGGTTGATGACAATATCGATATTCCAGAGTTTGTAGCGGAGGATGGCAATAGTGATGGCCACCGGCAAAATGAGCAGAGCAAAACAGGTGATGAAGATCCAGCCGCCCACGTTGGCCAGAAGTCTAGGCGTTCCGGGCGGAATCGTCAACGCACCGCCGAAGATGAGCACCCAGGTGATGACCGAGAAGACATAGGAGACAACGCCGAGGATGATCCACTTGGTCTGCTGGCGTTCCACAGAATTGGCGTCGCGCCGGTAGCGATAGATCTGCAAACTGCCTCCAAAGAGGACAAGGCCGACCATGACGACATAGAGGACGGAAATGACCTGACTGGAAATGGGTATGACACCGTTGATCTCCAGCGTGAGGACATTGATTAGCAAGATGGTGACGACAAGGGGAATGTAGGCCCAGCGCGGTGAAAATCGGCCGTTGGGGATTAGGTAAAGAAAAAGGATCATGATCACATTGGCCGAGAGGGCCACGCCGAGCGCCGGCCAGAAAAGAACCGACGCGGCGCTCGACCAATCGCGACTGCCGGAAACAGTGGACATGGGCAAGATGATCAGCGCCAACGAGACGGTCAGACCGAGCCAACTGACCCGCTGTCGCCACAGAATCAAGCCCGCCAACGTCCAGTAGACGACGAGCATGATGATCGGTGCGATGGTCATGACAACCGCATAGGCTCTGGTTGTCATTCCCCAAGTTCCCAGTACCGTCGTTTCTGCACGCGAGAGGGCCAGGAAGTTGCAATCGCCGCCGAAGCGCAGCACATCTTGGCAAGGAACGAGCATGTCGGCATAGTCCAGCGCCAGATCCAGGCCGAAAAAGAACAGGTTACCCACGACGATCGAGATCCAGCCGGTGAGCGCAATCCAGCGTAGCGCCGTGTTCGTCTGCGGTGTAGGGAAAGCAGTTGGCGGATTGTTCAGCAACATGTCGGTCTCTCGGAATGGGTGCGGCGGTGGCGCCCGAACGGGAAGCCCGGCTTCCAGTAGAAACCGGACTTCTTCAGGATTGTGCTACAAACTATACACAACGACAAGGGAGTAAAATGTCGCACTGCGTTCGTCGTTCTTGTGACGCGTCGCTAATCACCTGCTCGTTCGGACACGGGGACCGTCAGGCCGTCGCCGGCTCCGGTTCATCGATCCGCCCGTCACCAGCCAGATAGCGCAGGCCAATCGGCGCCAGCGCCGCCAGATACGCAACGGTCGCCAGCGGTGCCAGCACCTTCGTCTGCCAGGCGGCAATTTCCGCACCGCCTGCCACGCCGACGAAGGCGAGCGCGGAACCGGCAATCATCAACACTGCCGCCCACCGCGGGATGCCACCCTTCCAGAGCAGGCCGGTGCCCAGGGCAAGAAAACCGACGAATGCCAACAATGACGGGAGCATGAGGAGGAGGCTCCCCGGGGCCGTTTCCATCACGGTCCAGATTGACTCATCAAGCCCGGCATTGACGATACCCATCTGCACGATTTTAAGGGCTGCCGCGACGGTGGACATCCCCCAGCCCAACCCCAGGATGGCACAGATCAAGCCGTAGACCGGGGCGCGTTGCCCCAGGATGCGGGCCAACTCGAACGTGACGGGAATCATGAGCAGGAACCCGTAGGCCGCAAAAACGCCGTCGACCCAACTGTCAGTGCCAAAGGGGGTCAGGCCGATGCCCAGCACATAGGCGGCCGAGCCAAAAACCATGAGCAACGGCGCCAGGACAAAGGCCAGGCCCAGTGCCTTCTGCTGTAGCGTTTCATAGGTGTTCATTCTGTTCTCCTGTTCGTTGACGGATCGAAACGTATCCACGTCCAGAAGCATACCCTGCCCGGTTTCCCGCTGTCTTGGGGGCGGGCCCCTATCTGGGCCGGGAAATGTTCCGGGGCTTGGTCGGGACGCTGGTGTGGCCAATCAATGCGGAACGGCCACGAACCCGCAGGGGAATCTCTGGACGGTCAGATCATGTTGATTGACCATCGTGCGGCCGCGTAGTATCGTAGCGATACCATCACGCAGTAGTATCTAGGCGAGGAGTCGAACGATGGCACTCTACACGGAACGCGTCCAAACGGTATTGACGAAGACACAGTATGAGCGTTTGCTGGCATTGGCAGAGCAGGAACAGAAGCCGCTCAGCGTCATCATTCGCGAAGCGGTGGTCGAGCGATACTTCGTGCAAATCGACCAACAAGAGCGTCAAAAGGCGCTGGACGCGCTGTTGGCGCTCGATGCGCCGGTGGCTGATTGGCCGCAGATGGAAGCAGAAATTGAGCAGGGAGCGCTGGATGGGTGACGGCCTGTTCTTTCTGGACGTGAACGTGCCTATGTATGCCGCGGGCAAACCCCACAAGGCAGCGTGTGCCTGGGTGTTGACCGAAGTTGCCAATGCCCGCTTGACGCGGTGATCGACACGGAAATCGTGCAGGAGATACTGGTTCGCTTTGGGGCCATTGAGCGCTGGCAGACGGGCGTGCAACTGGCGACCAACCTGCTGGCGCTGACGCCGTCCGTTTTGCCGGTCACGGTCGGAGAGATGGAGACGGCGGTGACGCTATTCGGCCGCTACGGGCCAAGCGGTGTCAAGGCACGCGATGTGGTACACGCCGCCGTCATGCAAACCCATCAGATCACGCACATCATTTCCACCGACAAACATTTTGATCAGATCGAAGTGATCGTCCGCGTCGATCCGCAGACCTTGTATGCCCGTAGGTAAGTGGGCCTCCTGCCCCCCTTCGGCGAACCGCGCGACGTCGGCTGCGGGAAGAGGAGGGAACATTTGCGTTGGCCGCGTGACGGCTTTGCTGCATGATCGGAGCAAATTGTAGACGAATTACAGACCCAACGGCTCTTGATCCGCCCCTTCACTGCGGATGTGGCGACCGCCCACCAGGTATTGGACCGGGAGATGCAGTGGGACGGCGACAATGTCTCGCGGCAAGAGCGCGCACAGATTCTCCAGCGCGAGATCCTGTTGGCGAACTGGCATGACGGCAGTCGCCTCTTTGGCGCACGCGGCATCTTTCTCCACGCAACGGGCGGCTGGTCGGCGTGTGCGGCTTCCACCCGTGGCTGTGGACGCCGGAACAAAGAGCGCTCTTCTGGCCTCACGTGCTCGACATGTCCGCCGCCGGACGAATGCGGTCACGTCTCGTTTGAACTCTCCATCCTCTACGGCCTGTCGCCCAAGCAGCGGGGCCACAGCTGTGCCACCGAAACGGCCGGGCACGATCGCGTGCGCGTTCGAGACCCTCAAGTCAAGCGCGTCTTTGCCGACGCAATCGGCTCCAACGTGAAACCGATCAACGTGATGAAGCGCCGCGGCATGCGCGTCGCCGTCCACCCGACCCGGCCCGACGAGGAGTGGCCGGACGGCCGACAAGTAGTCGGCTGCATCGAGAATCCGCAGCATGGCCGCGGTGGTGAGACATAGGGTGGCGCCGGGCGGCTCTGTCCGTTGAATCCGAGGCCGAACGCCGGCCTGTCAAAAGCTCTTGCCCCTGCCGTCCATTTTGGCTATACTGACAGCCACAGTTGCCGTGTGACCGATCCGCGCACCGGCAGTGGATTCTTTCGGTATCACCTTTATCACCTTTCGCAACCCGGCAATGAAGATGAAACCCATAGAGGCGCAATCGAAGAACGCGAAAGACGGATAGCCATGGAGGCCATAGTAGACACCTATGGCTCTGAAGAACAAACCATGGGGTGGTTCTGCTATCTCGACGAAAAAATCGAATTTCCTTTTCGCGCCCACTGTATTGAAGAGCGCAGAATCTCTCCACTCAGATTGCGTGAAGAGGGTTGTCGTGTTGGGCATGGCAGACGAAGCCGACTGCATGCATGAAATGTTTGTGGAGGTCGAGTGGCAAGGTCGACACTTTGGTGTACCGCTTGCCCAAATCGAAGCCCTAGATGCCGACGACGACAGCGTTGAGGCAATTGACGACTGGAAATATTGGATCAACGGGTACCAACTGGTTTGATCATCATCGACAAACGGCGGCGAAGGACGAGAGACTTCCGGATTTGGCAGTCTTGCGCTTCAAGCAGAACTTCACGACACCCGACCGGGTGATTCAACTGGGATATCCTCCCGCACAGATTGACATCCTCACGACGCTAGACGGCGTTGAATTTAGCAACGTGCTATGAGTCCGCCTCGACGTAGAAATGGATGGGATCGTGATCCAATTGTCGCTCTCCGACGGTCTTAAGGCGAACAAAGGCAAGCAGACCTTATCCAGTTTGGCGGACTTGGAGAATCTTGAGCAAATAGATTCACATCCGTCAGCCACATACACACTAACCAGGTGAATCCAACGCCAAACCCGGTCTGCAAAAACTCTTGCGTCCGCAACGCCGATTAGCTATACTGACGCCAGCCGTTACACCGTGTGAACGATTCCCACCCCGGCAGCCGAATCGACTCAATCGTCTCCACGGCGGACACGGCAGCAGTCAGTGCCGGGATGTCGGTCAGCCTAAGAACAACCCAAACATTGGTCAAACGACCACCCCCTTCATGTCGAGGTGAAGCGATGGATCCCTTCTGTTCTTGGCAAAGTGGTTCACTGGATACCGCGGTTGCGGTCGCTCTTCAACTGCAGAATCATGTCTTCCCGCACACAAACCATGGCGCAAAGGTGATCGGTGCGCCAAGCCGGCTAAACGCATCTCTTGAAAGTCTACTATTTCAGCGTGCTTCCTTCATCGTCATGGGGATGGGAATTGTCTTCGGCAGCGTTCCCACATTCCGGCTTGCTTTCGCCCACAGGACGAAGTCTTTGTACTGGCCTACTATGCGACGTTGTTTACGCTTTGGATTTGGGCTTCTACTGGGTGTTCTTTCGTAGCAGCACAGACACTGGCCCATCATCCGGGAGTGATCACAAAATCTGAACCCGCTGTTGATCAAATTGCTGGTGCTGTTCAGGCATCGTAGCCGGGATCGCGGCGGTGTTTATGCTGTACCAACTTGATTTCCCGGTAGGCGCGTTTTTCGGCACTTGAACTCAGCTGGTACGCGGCCACATCAACGGGCGAGCGGCGGCTTTAACAACCCATACACGGACACAAGAACGACACGTCCCCGCCAACTGACCAATCCCGCCGCCTGAACGTTTTCCCACTCCCAACCGTCATCTCCCCAATCACCACATCAATCACCCGATGTGGTGATGACCCTCACCACACGAACCTTATACTCCCGGCAAGCCTGACGACATCGCCGGCCACGAACTTGATATTACGTTCAACAAGGGAACTGCATGAGACGTCTTGTACGCCGTTTTTGTCTGGGGATCCCCCTGACGTGCGCTGTTCATCTTCTTTTCGGCCAGTGGTGCGGGCATTTTTTCTGGGGACTATCCCATTTGCCCCAAAAGCAAGAGAAATGAAGGAGGAACCACTGAACATTCTGATTGTGGGCGCAAGCGGCCGCAACCGGCCGTTTGCTGGTGCAACAATTGCTGGAACAGGGCCACAGCGTCAAAGCAGTGGTGCGCGCCGCAGACCGACTGCCGGACTCGGTGCGGGATCACACCCGGCTTGACCGTTATCGAGGCCGCCGTGCTCGATCTCAGCGGCGCAGCCATGGCGGGTTGCGGTAGCGGCTGCGACGCCACCGTTGCCTGCCTGGGCCATAACAGCGCGCTCAAGGCATCTACGGCCAGCCGCGCCGCTTGGTGACCCAAGCGGCGGCGGCTGTGCCGGGCTGTCAGGCCAATGCCCCGGAGCAGCCGGTCAAGTTTGTGCTCATGAACACCGTGGGCAATCGCAATCACCCGATCTGGACGAGCAACCCGGCTTCCTGGGCTTGGCGCGCCGTCATCGGCCTGCTGCGTGTGGTCCTGCCACCCCCAGGTCGACAACGAACGGGCGTCGGTCCTGCGCACCGAGATCGGCCAACACAACGCTGCGGTCGAATGGGTGGCGGTGCGCCCGGACGGCTTGACCGACGGTGCGGTCACCGACTACCGGCTTTTCCCGTCGCCCATCCGCAGCCCCCATCTTCAACCCGGGCAAGACGAGCCGCATCCAGCATTGGCCCACTTCATAGCCGAGTTGATCGACAACGACAGGCTCTGGCAGAATTGGCGGGGACAGATGCCCGCCGTTTACAGCGCGGCGTCACGCAAAGAGGTCTGAAGCGGCAGAGCCTTGGTGAAGGCCGGTTTCACCGGACGGAACCCGGCGCCGGGTTGGCTGAAGACTGAAGATTGGTATGGCCGCCACGCCGTTTTTCTTGAAACAGAGCACGTGGCCACCCAATCTTCCAATCTTGAACCTATCCGCAACAGAACACTACCGATTGACCAAGGGCAGGAACTCGCTCCATCCCGTCGGCGTCGGGCGCAACGTGCTGCTCACCTGGCCGAGCAACGACAGCATCACAGCCCAAGCGCGGTGCGCATCGCCTGGGCATCACGGATCAAGGCGTCCGCGGTGGCCGCATCCAGCGGATCGGGCGTGCGGAGGGTGACTTCAGCAATGAAATCGTCCAGTTGGCTACAGGCCGCGGCCGTGCGATTCTTCTCCAGATTGCGCAGGACTTTGTCCAGCGACTTTGTGAGACGGTTGGCCTCGCCGCAGCGAGCACGTCGGTATTCACCAAGGCCACAATGTCCGTCTGGAGCGTGTCAACCACGACCGTGGGCGTACCGACGGTGTAGATGCGCCGGCCGGTGAACCCGGGTTGCCGGCATTGTCCAGCGCCCGTCACAGGTGGCCGTGAGCGTGCCGCTGCCGTCCGGGTTGCCGCCGAGCGTCGGGCGACCGGTGTGGCCACGCCCGACAAGGCGTCGACGGTTGCGCAGCACGGCGTCCGGCACCGACCCCAGAATGTAGAGCGCTCCCCGATCGCGCCGGTGACGCTGACGGGCGGCGTACTTGTCCGCTGATGGTGACCGACTGGCTGGTCGTTCCCCGGCGCTGGTGGGCGCGCAAGTCAGCGTCAGCCCGGCCGTATCGCCGTCGATGACAGTCTGGTCACAGCCGTCGGTCGCGGTAATTTCCGAATCCCCATCGGCGACGGTCCAACTGACGGTCACGTCAGCTCGTGTACCACTCATTGCTGCCCTGCGTACCGCTGATGTCCGCGGTGATGACGGGCGGCGTACTATCCGGGCAAACGTTGACGATTGCATTGCCGTCAAATTGCCATGTCGTAGCGCCGTTGAAAACTCCAGCGCAGTCTTGCTCAATGTTGCCTTGACTGTTTTCGAAATAGGGGAAGGGGAGAATTGTGCCATCTTCGAGAACGAAGTTCGGCAATTCATCGAAATCCATGGGTTCGAGATAGAGGGTGCCGGCGTTGCGCACGAGGCCGGAGTTCCCAAAAAGCCCGAATATGTTGATGGTGCCGGCGTTGTTGATCGTGCTACTGGCGACGGTGTCGCCGTTGGCAAACCTGCCGTCAATGTTGATCACGCCGGCGTTGTTGATGGTGCCGTCATTGCTAAACAGGGAAGTCGTGGTGATTTCGCCGTCATTGTTGATGATGCCACTATTGCCAAAGGCGGAAGAGTTGCTGATGTCGCCGTCATTGTTGATGGTCCCTTCCGTGTTGCTGTCACCATTGGCGATGATGCCGCCGTTGCTCAGAAGATGGCCGTCGTTATTGATGACGCCATAATTGACGAAGCGTCCGAATGCATCGATCCCGGCACTATCGCCACCGGTAAAACGCTCGCCTTCGGTGCGAATGGTGTCGTGGTTGTTGATGGTGCCGTAATTGAGCAGGAAACCATTGACGCTCCCGGTGGAACCGAGACTCCCATAGAAGGGCGCGCCCGAGGTGATGGCGATCACGCTATGGTTGTTGATGGTGCCGTAATTGGTTATGCCGATCGTGCTGCCGCCCAGGGAGATGGCGCTGTAATTTTCAATGGTGCCGTGGTTGATCAGATGAAAAATTCCGGCAAGGCCTTGATTCGCCTCAACCACGATGCTGCTATCGGCAGGAATTGTGCACCCGCCGGCATCCCAAGACCACGTGCCGCCAATTGCACCGCAGTTGGCCAAGGAATTGAGCAGAAACCGGATTTGAGCCAAAGATTGCGAGTCAAATGATTCCAGTTCAGCCGCGGTACAGGTAGATTGAACATCATTCAGCCACGCGCCAAGTGACGGGACAATTGACGAGATTGACTCAGACGATACGTCCCCGGAAAATATTGCGGACCACTCCGCCGAATACTCGCCAATCGCATTGCGGCAAGCATCGGAAACGCTTTGCGTTTGCGCCAAGGCCGGTCGCGGTGCTCCGGTCCAGACGGCCCCAAGCGCCAGCAGCGCCAATACAACCAGCCAACGACGACATTTTGTTAAGCCATCCATGAGAGTTCCCCTTAAGACGCGAATGTGACAAATCCGGCAGCATACCGGATTCAGGTTATCCCGGCAACGTCACTAAATCGTCGCGGGCGACGGGCACCACGTCCGGCAAGTGCACAACATTGAATCGATTGTGCACCGGCGCAGCCTATCACGCGCGGTTTCCCGCTGTCTTGGGGGCGTACACCCAAAGGCGTCGGGAAATCATCCCGACATTGCGCATCTGCCTGCCGGGGGTGCATCTCAACTTGAGGGCAACGGCGCGCGGCCTGTTAGTTCGCACGAGGGCGTGCGAACGGTGGCATCGACCGGGCTTTGGCACAGCCGTTCGCACGAGGGCGTGCGAACTAAACGAACTTCTGCCCCGAATCTGAGATACACCAGCCTGACGGCACCCATTTGATCGGCCTGTAGCTCTTGGGGTACACTGGCCCACAGTTGACCGTCACGCACAAGGCGGTCGTATGGCCCACACAAGTAAATCCCGGCGGAAATGGACCCACGGGTTCTACCAGAGGTAAAGATGCCGAATTTACGCCGCAATGAACTAGGAGCCACGTGCCATGCCGGCAGCGCTTGAGATTCGCAACATGACCCGCGCCGAGGTCGATGAACTGGTGGCCTGGGCCGCGGCCGAAGGCTGGAACCCCGGCCTGCACGACGCGGGCGCCTTCTGGGCCACCGACCCGGACGCCTTCATCGCCGCGGAGGTGGACGGCGCACTGGTCGGCGGCGGGGCCATCACGTCGTACGCGGGCGACTTCGGCTTCATGGGCTTCTTCATCGTACGGCCTGAGTACCGCGGCCGGGGTTTGGGCAATGCGCTCTGGCATGCGCGGCGCGCGCGGCTGCTGGCCCGGCTGCACCCGGGCGCGACCATCGGCCTGGACGGCGTCTTTGACATGCAGGCCTACTACGCCAAGGGCGGCTTCGTCTTCTCCCATCGCAACATGCGCTTCCGCGCTGAGATCCCGCCGCAGCCGGACGGCGCGGATGACGCGGCGCCGGGCATCGTTCCCCTGGCCGACGTGCCGTGGGACGAGCTCGTGGCCTACGACCGCACCTGTTTCCCAGCTGCCCGTCCCGCATTCCTGCGCGCCTGGCTTGCCCTGCCCGATGCGCTGGCCCTCGCCCTACCGGCCCGACGGCGTCTGCGCGGCTACGGCGTCATCCGCCGCTGTGGCGGCGGCTGCAAGATCGGCCCGCTCTTCGCCGACGGCGCGGCCGCGGCAGGACGCTTTACGCACACACCTGGCCCGGTTTGCGGCCCGGCGGCCTTGTTCCTGGGCGCGAGAATAATCCCGCGGCCATGGACCTGGTCCGGCGCCAGCGGCACAAGATGGTCGAGGTTTTCGGCTGTGCGCGCATGTACCTGGGACCGGCGCCCGACCTGGCCCATCACCGCATCTTCGGCGTCACCACCTTCGAGCTGGGCTGATGACAGACCGCGATCTCGCCGGGTACGCCGGCCAACCACCCCATCCCCACTGGCCCGGTGACGCGCGCGTCGCCGTCCAGTTCGTGCTCAACGTGGAGGAGGGCGCCGAGCGCACCATCCTCAACGGCGACGCGGAGTCCGAGAGCTACCTGCACGAGATTCCGGGCCGCCCGGCGCGTCCGGGGGCGCGCGACCTGAGCGTGGAGGGCATGTACGAGTACGGCTCCCGCGCGGGCGTCTGGCGCATCTTGCGGCTTTTCCGCGAGCGCAGCCTGCCGCTGACCGCGTTCGCCGTGGGGCTGGCGCTGGAGCTCAACCCGGCCATCGGGCACGCGCTCAGCGCCGCGGGCCACGAAATCGCCGGCCACGGCTACCGCTGGATCGACTATGCCACCATGGATGAAGACGAAGAGCGACGCCATATCCGCCTCACCTGCGAGGTGATCGAGCGTGTGTGCGGCCGCCGTCCCGTAGGCTGGTACACAGGGCGCATCAGCGAGAACACGCGCCGTCTGCTGCGCGAGGATGGGGGCTTCCTCTATCTCTCCGACTTCTACAACGACGACCTGCCCTACTGGCTGCCGGGCGCGCCGCCGCAACTGGTCATCCCGTACACGCTGGTCAACAACGATGCGCGCTACTTGATGACCAACGGCTACGCGTCCGGCGAGGACTTCTTCCGGCTGCTCAAGGACGCCTTTGACCTGCTGTGGCACGAAGGCGCACACACACCGGGCATGATGAGCGTCGGCCTGCACGGCCGCATCAGCGGCCACCCCGCCCGGGCCATGGCGTTGGCACGCTTCCTGGACTACGTGCAGAGCCACGACGCGGTCTGGGTCTGCCGGCGTGAGGAGATCGCGCGGCATTGGCTGCGTGAGCATCCGCCGGCCCCATAGACGCCCAAGGCAAGAGCAATGACGCACATAGAGCCAATCTACAAATCAGAGGCCGGGCGGGAGGCCATTGCCGCGCTCTACGACCGGCTGTTGGCCCAGTGGTCGGCGCCGCTTGAGCAGGTGTTGGTCTCCACGCGCCACGGAGAAACCTTCGTGGCCCACTGGGGCAACCCGGACGGGCCGCCGCTGGTGCTGCTCCACGGCTCCGGCTCCAACTCGGCCACGTGGATGGGCGACGCGGCCGCCTATGCGGAGCAGTGTCAGGCCTACGCGGTGGACATTCCCGGCGAACCCGG
>JAWKOK010000052.1:0-34993 GCA_041391205.1 Caldilineaceae bacterium | reverse complement strand
AGGGCTTCGAAGAGCAGCGCGCGCAGGGTTTTGCGCAAGGCAGCGGTTTGTTCCCCAAATGCCTGGAACTGGGCCGGCAGGTCACGCGCCGGGCCGCCCTGCATGCTGTTGATCAGTGCGGTCAGCGGCCGCTTTTCCCGTGCGGCAAGGGCCACAAAGTGGGGGTAGTACTCCGCGGCCGCTGCGTCCGCCGCCGCTGCGGCCAACAGGCTGCGGGCCGCCGCCGGATCCGCCTCGGCCAGCGCCAGCGCGCGGTACAGTTGTGCGACCACCAGGTCGATCGATCGGTTGCCCACGCTCAGGTGCTCAACGGCGTCGCGCAGGGGTTCCAACGCGTCTTCCGGTTTGCCGATTGCTACGTAGAAGCGACCGACTGTCAGCCGATAGAGGCTCCATTCGTAGTCGGAGTCGCGGTTCAGGACCAGTTGGCCGGCCCGGTTCAGGTTCTGGTAGGCCGCTTCCTGGTCGGCGAGTTGCCAGGCAAGCGTTGTCTCGGCCAGTTCGATGTAGAGGATCAGGAAACGCTCGTTGACCCGTTTTGCCAGCGCTTTGGCCCGTTGATAGACGTCGACCGCTTCCTTGTCAAAGCCGATGGTCGCCATGAGATCGGCCAGCCCGGAGATGATATAGGCTTCCAGGCGACGATAGCCACTGCGCTGAGCCGCCTGCTGTGCCTTGAGCAACGCCGCCGCCGACGCCTCATAGTCGCCGCGCAGGTAGTGGAGATAGCCCAAGTTGTTGAGCACATTGGCCAGCCCGGCCACGTTGTGGAGGTGGGCCCACGTTTCGGTCGCGGCTTCAAACCACGGCTGGGCCTGGAGGAAATCGCCCGTCGTCAGGTAGGCAAGCCCGATCTCCATGGACACGATGGCGCTGTCGTGCGCGTTTTTCAGCGACTGGTAGCCCGTCAGCGCTTTGAACAGCCAGGGCATCGCGCCGGCTTCGCCCATCATGAAGAGGGCCAAGCCCTTGAGCCGGTGCGCCAATGCCACGGCTCCGGCCAGCTCGGTCGCGTCCATGCATCCGACCATCTGGTCGGCCATGCGCAGTGCGTGCTCGGCGTCGGCCAGCGCTTCGTCGTAGCGGCCGAGCATGCGCAGCCCCGCAGAGCGATAGACGAGAACGTGAAGGTGCAGGGCATCACATGCATCGGGCGCGAGGGTGCTTTCAACCTGCGTCAGGACGGTCACGCCGTAGTCGGTTGCGCCGGTGGAGACAAGCGCGGCGCCGTGCAGCGCCGTCAGACTCGGATGGTCAAAGCGCACGAGTTGGGGAAGCTCACCAATCCAGTGGACGAGCAACTGCATCTGGCCGGCGCGCAACATGACCTGTCCGTGCTTCTTCAGAAACTCCACCCGGGACGGGATGTCGTCCAGGCGCGTAAAGAGCGGTGCGCATGTTCCCAGCGTTGGTCCGCGGCATAGGATGCGGCCAACCGTGCGGCCAATCGCGCGACGTCCTGGGCTGTTCTGGATGAACTTATCGCGGGCAGTCCTGAAACAGGCCAGGTAGCGGATCTGGTCGCCGTAGCGGCCCACCGAGCTGACGAACAGATTGTTCCGGCGCACGTAGTCCAGAATTTCCTCCAGATCCATGGCGTCGTTGCCTGTTCCCAAAAATCGTGGTGCAAAATTCGGCGTCAAACTCATCGAAGAGGAAGTTTTGAGCAAGAAATCGCGCACGACCGGCGCCTGTTTGTCCAGCACCTGTTGCGCAAAGTAGGTGTACAGGTCAGATGCCAGGCCCATACTCGCGCACCTCATCTCCCATGAGCTACCGCGTTGGCCGGACAGGAGCAGGCCGGTGATCCAGCCTGGAGCGTTCAAGTCAATGTCATGCTCAGCCGGCGATGAGCCTGCTGGAATCGGCGGTGTGCCATCAAACTGAACTTCGTCCGGTAGCGCCAGTTCTTCTTGGTCAGCGCCGTCACCTGGCTGCGCGCCACCATGAGATCCAGGTCGGGCGCAGTAGCTGGAGTAGCGTCCGTGACAGATCACAGCGACACGCGCCGGAGACGCTGCACAAACAGTTGACAAAGAGCATTGATCCTCCGTCCTGATCGACCAGGTGATAATCGTCGAGAATAACACGAAGTCGTCGCTCACATGGTCGGCCAAACTGGCTGACCGCTACGGTGAGTTGGGCGACCGGTCCGCCGTACTCAAGCCGGCGAGCATCGCCTGATTCCAGGCCGAATTCCGGAAACAGCGCCTGCAACGCGGCCAGGTGGTGATAGAACCGCGACACTGGATATCCATCTCGGTCAGCGAATACTAACCGACCTTTACGGCGCATCCCGGTTTCCAGTCGGTCAGGGATGCGGTCTTGCTGTAGCCGGCCGGGGCGATGACCAGAAAGAGCTTGTAGGTGAGGCATCTATCAAGCAGGGTGAAGAGACGCAGGCGCGGATCACGACAGGATGGACTTGTGGGGGGAGCACTTGGTTCCTGAACGTCAACCCGCTACTGTATCTCCGCGTGATTTCGTTTGCCCTGCGTCATATATTGAGGCCAATCTGGCCGTAATTGCTTACCGTTGTGCTGCGCGTTTCGGCCCGTGTCGATGTTGCGGCTGCACTTCTCCGCCAGGGCACGCAATTGCCCGTGCCACAGTATTTTCACGCACCAGCGCCGGAACCGTGCGGTCCCCGCTGCAACCCTGTACCCATCGTCTGTCCGGGCTGTGCGGAGATGAATGGCCTGTCCCTTGACCGATCGATTTCGAGACCGTATCAACCTTTTCTGAGACTTCAGACCACTTCTATTATCACTTTTTGCCGACCGATTTCAGTACCGTAAACAAATAGATCCGCTTTTCCTACACGCGCAGCCAGTGTCTGTCGCATCGTTTGGTGCCCAATCCTCTTTCTCCGTTTGGCGACTTAGGTGTTGGCGCCTCACATCTGACGACGAAGCAGGCCGCAGAGATGTCGCAAAGTGGGACAAGTCCTCCCGTCCATGCACATTCATGCTGTCGCAGGAACTGGCGGTGTGGCGTTTCCATATTACCCATATTTCAGGAAAACGACGGACGGAGTAGGGCAATTGTTGAGAAATTGTTGCGCTTATGCATCGATTTGATGCCTCTTTGATGCCTAGTCGGTGCGAGAATACGAGCGTGGTTCAGAAAATGCGAAACGCACTGTCATTGCGGGTCCACTAGCTCAGTTCGGCGTAAATACCACGGCGGAAGTTCGGTACTTGTACCTCTGGTAGAAAACCGTGGGCCCATTTCCGCCGGGATTTACTAGGATCCTGAGCGAAACGGAGAAACCGAGATGAAACGCCAAACTTCGACTCTGATCAACAGTCTGCAACAACCGCGTCGGCCGCGCCTTGCTGGCGATTGGTTGCGGTCACCATGTTCGTGCTGAGCGCAGGTGCGCCGGGCGCCACGGGGGCTGGTAATTGTTGGGCGGTTCAGTCGTAACTTTATCGTCATAGATTGTAGCAGCAAAATCTTTATTAGGAAAATTCAAGATGAAGAACAAGATTGAGACCACTCGTTTCAACCGGGATCAGCGTGTGCGTATCGCCATCGCGATTGCTGCGGTCACCATGTTTGTGCTGAGCGCAGGTGCGCCGGGCGCCACGGGCTGGTAGTCATTGCATCGGCACGGTGCGATGAGTCAATCGATCGTGTGTGCCCGAGATATCACCAGACCTGCAATCCAGGGTAGGCAGGTGCGTCTTCTCGATCCGGGCGGTGGCTGCCGTCCTGACGACGAGGGTTCCAACGGGCGCCTGCACGATCCTTTTCGCATGAGATTGTCGTCTGAGGTTTTGCGTGATTCTTCTTTGGGGTGTCCTTTTCGGCGTATTGGCCGGCGCCCTGCGTGCGTGGCGCAGCGGATGTCACTTCCACCCGTCCTACTCCGTCCGTGGGTTGCCGGTGCTGGTCATTGCATTCCTGCCGCAGTTGCTGGCATTTTATGTGCCGGTCACGCGCATTACGCTGACGACGCTGCGCAGCGCCTCTGTGGCACTGATTACATCCCAGGCACTGTTGCTGATCGTGGTTTGGCTCAATCGCCGCTTTTGGGCCTTTTGGCTCATGGGGGCGGGCTTGTTGTTGAACTTGACGGTCATTCTCGCCAATGGCGGGATGATGCCCATCAGCCCGGCGACAATTGTCCGTTTGTCCCCGAACTTTCCACCCGAAAAAATCCAGAACGGGGCGCGCTTGGGATACTCCAAGGACATCGTGCTTGCACCTGAAACACCCGTTTTGCTTGGCTGGCAGATCGTTTACGGTGCCTGATTGCGTTCCCCAGCGAGGTGGCTTTCAGCTTGGGTGATGTGCTGATTGCCGTTGGCGCATTTGGTCTTTCTGGTCGTTCGGGCGGTGCCCACAGAGCGCCGACGATGACTGATGCGCCCGGGCTTCCTCGCCGTCGAATCTGCCGTTGACTTAATGACAATGACGGACTTTTCTGTCCATTCGTTTCCGAGGTAAACCTTCATGCTCATCCCAACTCTTTTTCGCAGCCAGGATGTCGCTCCGCAAGGAGACAATCCGACGCGACCCGCAAGCCATGCGCTGCCCGACTGCACCGCCGCCACAGAGCGAAATCAGCTATTTGCTCAGCGCTGCGGTCGTCAACCGGCGTTTCGCCGAATGTTTGTTGACCGATCGCGCGCATGCGCTTGACGTGGGCTACCAGGGTCGATGGTTCCAATTCAGCCGTTTTCGACCGCGAGCGCATCCTGGGGATCAGGGCAGCGACGTTCCAGGAGTTTGCGGGCGAATTGGGCAAGCTCTTTCCCATGCGTACCGAACTGTCATAGCAGAGACCGCCAAGAAGTCGCCCAATCCAGCCGGGTATTCGGCGCAAGCCGGATGCTCGGTAAGGCGACATCATAAGCCGAATTTGGTTGTCCGATGAAGCTGGGGATGGCATCAGCTGAGTGAAGCAAAATCCCTCCTCATTACCAATGGCCCCGAAACCGACGGGCTATCCAAACGCCTCCACTTTTCAGGTGCGCAGCTTGACCACATCTCTGCGCTGTCCCTTTCGTTGACCGAAGGCGAGCATCCCCATGCTGACCTGATTGTCTTGGCGGACGACAATTCCAGGAGCGATGAACTGGATCTTCTGCTGGCGTGCGCGCGCAGTTCTCGGCGCCGATTCTCGTGTTGACGCGTTATGGCGATGAAGCCGGGCATCGTGGCTCTGTACGCTGCCGGCGCGGATGAATGTGTGCATCGCTCGATCAGCCGTGCGTTGCTGCGCGCCAAGATCAATGCATGGCTGAACTGGTTGCAGCGCAAGTCCCGCGCTCCGGGTGCGGACGGCGCTATCCGGACCATCTCGGCTTTGCCCACTCCAGCAATTAAGCACCGGTGAGCCGGTTGAGCATCTGCTCGTCCCGGTTCGGCGTGTTCCGATTTCCCACCGAAATGCCCCGTTTCTTGCCTCATTTGTATTACAGTTTCATTAAAGTTGCGTCTCCGGGTTGAGACACCTTCTTCATTACCGCATTTGGTTTTGATCCTTTTTTATCATTTTGCAATGACGAATTAACAAATGTGCCCGCTCACGCAACACGATTGGTGACAATCGTCGCAGAATTGACGCGGTCTAAGACCGTTTTTTTGCTTTGTGTGACCCGTTTTCACCAAGTTCGCGACCACTTCTGCGACCTGCTCCCACTATACTAAGCAACAGGCGTGTTGTATACTCCACTTGTATAATAATCAATCTGTCGTTATTGTGACGCTAGATTTAGCCTGTTGTCGTAACGAAACATAGACGGTCCGACGCATATGTATCTAGGTCAATCCGGCACAAATGGACTCGCTGTCCTATCTTGTGCGGTCACTGCACCGCTGACATTCACTTGTTGTCGCCCCAAACTAGACCTTTCGCTGCTTCGTTGCTGTCCTCGGCAATGTTGGGACGTGGAGTCATCGTATGGTGTCTTTGTACTTATCAACCAATATTCTCAACACCAGCCCCTCGGCGTACTTCGCGGCCGCGAGCACCCGCCTGATCATCAGCGGGGCTGACGGGCGCAGGCTTTTGAGGATACAGCACCTGCTAGGATGCGGATGCAATGGATTACCCAAGTATTTCATTTCAAGCACAGGCCGACTCTATGCCGGGTCGAGCACGTGTCCTGGATTCTGACGGACGACGCCGATGCGTCACGCATGGACCTTTGTATTGGTCGCTATGACATCGAGGCCAAGGTCATCGCCTATGATGGTCTGGTAAGTATTTCCGCTAAAATCAGTTCCTTTCATGAAATATTGGCCGATCATTATGATGACCCGGAGAGCGCTTTTTGCAGATCTGCCGTCGCCTGCGACCTGACTCAGCAGCCGCTGCTCTTGTTCACCATGAGACTGACGAACGGTTTTATCGGAGGCGTATCGGCTGGGGTGGAAGAGTGCGTGGCGAAGCCCATCGGCATCCCCCTCTTCGTGGCCAAGACGCAAAGGCCTGGTTGCGCCAGGGTCTCCCAGCAGGATGGTTTCCAAGCGCACATTGGTCACAACGGCTTCGTGCTCGATCCTGAATCCCGGGTGCTGGAAGGCGCAGACGCCGCGGTCAAGCTGTCCAACCTGGAATGCCGGCTCATGGCAGTCTTCATGGCCACAATCGCGGCCAGGTCATCGAAACGGGTTATGCTGACGCGCCGGGTCTGGTCCATGTACGGCGATCCCGATCCGAAGATGTTGAAAACCTGATCTACCGCCTGCGCCACAAAATCAGTCAGCCGCCGACGGCCATGAGTGCATTGAGAGCGTCGAAGGGATCGGCTACATCTTCCGCCATGATTGACGCCCTTTTCGTTTGTGCCGGCTGCCGCACCTCTGGTGAATCCTCCCGGTGATCTCGGCATTCTGCCGGGGCATTGATGCAGCCGGGTGTCCGGGCGCGGGTACGACGCCGCATTGTGCTCGCAAATCTCGACGGACATGGCCCTGCTTGTTTCTGCCAGAGGGACAAGTGTCGAATTTCCGCTGCGGTATTTACGCCGAACTGAACTACGCGGCCGGACTGACCCGGAAGGTCGATCTGTTGAGTGTGTTGCGACATCGGCGCTACCGCCGTCTTGCTCGCCTTTCAGTCCCTCCGCGAGTCCGCCTCTGAATTACCGGCCGTCAGATTGGCCTTCATCCCCTTTGTTGCCCCAGACCTTTCAAACCGCACCATCCCAGACTAGCCCAATTTCTCAATACCGGTTCAAAAACAGCGCGTCCTTTCCGGCGCTAAAGTCGCCTTGGGTCTCAAAAGGGCGTCTTTGCGACCGGTTCCGGTCAAGCTGAGACTTGCTAAGTTACCACTGCGACCGGTTTCATCACCACATTCCCATATACTTCAAATAGTTAATTGAGTCGCAGTTCCATTTGGCGTACCTTGAACCCGGCTCGGGGGCATGTTCGCACCTGAGGCTATTGATCGACCTCCGGTCATCTGCAAAAAGCGTAACGCTCCCTATTTGAGGTATCCAAAACATGGCGCGTGAACCCTATCCCACCGATCTGACCGACGAGGAATGGGCGCAGATTGAGTACTTGCTGATCTCCCATTCTCGCTTTGGCAGAAACGCAAAAGTGGATGAGCGCGAGATACTGAACGCGATCTTTGCGTGTTAGACCGGCTGTGTGGCGCATGCTGCCTCACGATCTGCCGGCCTGGTCGACGGTGTACTACTACTACAGCCGTTGGGACAGTGACGGAACACCAAATCTCGTCCGTTCTATCCGGTCGCTGATATCAGGCCTTCACATTGCCGCCATTGAGCGTGGTTTGTCTACAGCGTGGATGAGTCCGCCGTCATTGATGAATTGCAGGGCTGAAGATTTTCGACGAGGTTATGACGTATGGACATGCGACAGTGGTATGCGCTTTACACCAAGCCCCATCAGGAGACGTTGGTCTGCCGGCAGTTGGAGGACCGCGGCCTGGAAGTCTTCTTCCCCTATGTGGAATATGACCGGGGCTACGGTCGCGGCACGCGGGTGGAGCCGTTTTTCCCGCACTACTTGTTCGTCCACGTGGACCTGATGGCGCCTGAGGCGTCGACGCTGCAATGGCTCATTGGGGTGCGTGGCCTGGTGCGAATCGAAGAGCAGCCCGCAACGTTGCCTGACCAGGTGATCTCGCATCTGCGGGAGCGTCTGGCGCCTTACCAAGAGAAGATTCTGGCCAAGAGCGAATGGCTCTTCAAGTCCGGAGAACAGGTGGAGATTACCGAAGGGCCGTTTGCCGGCTTCGAAGCGGTCTTCCAGCATGGACTCAGCGGCGGCCACCGTGTGCAGATTCTGCTCAACATGATGGGATCATGGACGCGCCCAACTCGGCATCGAGCAGATCAAGCCGTTGGCCGGACTGATGTCCGTCACCTCGAGCGCCTCAACCCAGATCGATCCCGCATTTCCCCGTCCGCAACAAAGCCACCCGTATCGGTCTGTGGGGCTGTCGCTGCAAAGTCGGAGCGACGTCCTACCATAGCAGTGTCGTAAATCCCGGTGGAAATGGACCCACTGTTTCTACCAACGGTACAAGTGTCGAATTTCCGCCGTGGTATTTACGCCGCAATGAAGTAGTTTGCCTGGCACAACCACAAACGAACCGTTGGACGACTCTGTGCGGCTGCGCGCTGTGCTTTCGTCTGCATTGGTTCCGCCATCACGCTTCACCAAGCTTGTGCGACACCGCGCAGGAACGGCGGAGCCATGGCTGTGACAGTCCGGCACTGCGCGTCGGATGGACGCCCATGGGCACGTTGATCCACCTTGATATGAGCACCTTGCCATGACCACTTTCAGCAGCGTCAACACGCAGCAGCCGTCACCATCGGCCACGACTTCGGCGCCGTCGCCGGGGTTGCGCCTCTACCTGGACCGGCAGGCGTCCAGCCCGTGGCGTTACGTGCTCGAGCAGGCGCTCGTCACCCTGTGCGGCTGGGTGCCCACGGTGTTGGGCATCGGCCTCCGCGCGCTGGTCTATCGCCTGATTTTGCACATGGACGGCCTTGCGGCCATCGAAGACCACGTGCGCCTGCGCTTCGCCGACCGCATCACGCTGGGGCGCAACGTCTATCTTGACCACGGCTGCTACTTGCACGCATGCCCGGACGGCATTCACATCGGCGCCAACACGTTTGTCATGCACGGTGCGGTGCTGCATGTCTACAACTTTCGCGACCTGCCCCACGCCTTCATCCGCATCGGGCAGGACAGTTTGATTGGCGAACTCAACGTCCTGCGCGGGCAGGGCGGCATCACCATCGGCGATCGCGTGTACACTGCGCCGCTGGTACAGATGCTGGCCGTCAATCATGTGTACCAGGACCCCGACCGCCCCATGGTCGAGCAGGGCATCACGGCCCAGGGGATCGTCATTGAAGACGACGTGTGGATTGGCGCGGGCGCCGTCATCACCGACGGGGTGCGCGTCGGCAAGGGCGCGGTAGTGGCGGCCGGCGCCGTCGTCACCCGGGACGTGCCGGCCCACACGGTCGTCGGAGGCGTGCCCGCCCGCGTGCTCCGCACCATCGACGGCACCCAAGACGTGCGCCGAGAAGAGATCTACTTGTGAAGAGGAGGAGGAACCCATGGCTGTATTTTCGGTAGTCATTCCGGCATACAACGAGGAGGACGGCATCCGCGCCATCATGCAGCGCGTGTTGGCCGTGCGGCCGGAGATCCAAGCCGCGGGCTTCGATGACCTCGAGTTGATCGTGGTGGACGACGGCTCCGGCGACCACACTGGGGCCTTGGTCGCGGCGGAACCGGGCGTGCGGCTCATCCGCCATGCCAAGAATGCCGGCTACGGCGCGGCGCTCAAGACCGGCTTCGCCGCGGCCACAGGCGAGTGGATCGGCTTTCTGGACGCGGACGGCACCTATCCGCCCGAGTACTTCCCGCGCTTGTGCGCAGCGCGCTGGCCCAGGGCGCGGACATCGTCATCGGCTCGCGCATGGCGGGGGCGGAGAGCGAAATGCCCGGGTGCGCCGGCTGGGCAATCTGATCTGCGCGCCTGGTGAGCGTGATCAGCGCCCGCCACATCACCGACTCCGCCAGTGGCATGCGCGTCTTCAAGCAGTCGATCCTGCCCGCACGTCTACCCGCTGCCCGACGGCCTGAACCTCACGCCGGTCATGAGCATGCGTGCGCTCCACGAGAACCTTGTCATGGTGGAAGAGCCGATCCCCACAGCGAGCGGGTGGGGCGCTCCAAGCTCAGCGTCGTGGCGACGGTATGCGCTTCGGCCAGTCCATCGTCTGGACGGCGCTCATTACAACCCGGTGCGCCCGCTGGGCATGATCGGCCTGGCGGCGCCGCTGCTGGCCGCAGCCATCGGCCTGGGGCTCATCTTCGTCCGTGCCCAGGGCGTGCACTCCATCACGCCCACCGGTGCGTTGTGCTCTTTGCCGGCCTGGTGCTGGCCGTCGGAGGCATCAGCATTGTGGCGCTCGGGGTGAGCTTCAACTACTTCGTCGCCCTCTTCCACCGGGCGCCGGTGCGCCAAGGCTTGATGCGCCGGGGCAACATGAACGTGCACCCCACGGATCACTTCGGCTGGGTGGGATTGGTGGCCTTTGTGCGCTGGGGGTGATCTCGGGTTGGCCAGTCTGGTGCTGGGCGTAAGCGGCTGGACATTGCTGGAACTCTGGCTCTACTACCTGACCAGCGCCTGTCTCGCGTTGGTGGGGATTCAATTGATGATCGCTTGGATTCAGATTCAGGTGCTCAAGACATTGAGTGCACGCGAGGCCTTGATCGCCCAGGACCTGCCGGGCAAGGAGACCGTGGGCAGCGACGTGATCGAGACCGGCCTGCTGCAACCGCGTACCGCCTGAGGAACGCCGTCGTCTGCGCCGGGGATGGCTTCGACGCACCTGTTGATGTGATGTGAGGGGAGCAAAGTACCGTTGAACGCATTCGATCAAACAAGCCAGTCACCTGAGCTGGAACCCAATATCGAACTCGCCGCGGAGATCCGCAACAACCTGGGCCGCGCCGGGTGCCGCCCTCTCGCCCGTCCCATTTTCCCGATGCGGCGCGAAGCGTGCAGACGCTCACGTCGTCGACCCGGCCTTCGGGCACGGTGGACATCATGCTGGTCAATCCGCCCACCGAGGACGGCGCCATCTGGATTCGCAGCCAGCACCGGGTGGCCGCCGCAGCCGCGAAAACATGATCTGGCCCCAGGTGAGCCTGGCGCAGATGGCGGCGCTCTTGCCCGACTACACTGTCGAGGTGGTGGACGCGGTGGCGTTGCGCATGGGCTGGGAGGAGTTCGCCGCCCTGCTGGAGGAGAAGCGGCCCAAATACTACCTGACCCAGGTGACCGCGCCGACCCTGCGCAACGACATGTACGGTGTCTTCTTGGCCAAGGCCCTGGGCGCCAAGACCATGGCGTTCGGCACCCACGTCACGCCCATGACGCTGGAGAGCATGCGCCCGTTTCCCGCGCTGGATTTCGTCCTGCGCGGCGAGCCGGAGATGACGTTGCGGGAGCTGCTGGACCGTCTGGAAGGGAAGACGCCCAGCGAGCCGCACATCGTCAAGATGCTGGCCGAGACCAGCACGCCCCAGGTCAAGCGCTTCGGCAAAGAGGAGATCGTCGACGCCTTCCCCGTGCAGGACGACGTCTCGCCCTACGCCGACATTCTGGGGCTGGCCTGGCGGCACGGCGACGAGATCGTCATCAACCCGGACCGTCCGTTCATCCCGAACCTGGACGACCTGCCCATCCCGCGGCACGAGCTGCTGCCGTTGACCAAGCAGCGCATGCCCATGATCAAGGGTCCGTTCACCTTCATCGTCACCAGCCGGGGCTGTCCGGCCGGCTGCAAATATTGCATCAAGCACGTGACCTACCAGAACAGCGTACGCGTCCGCTCGGCCGAGAACATCGTGGCCGAGATCGAGCGACTGGTGGAGCTGGGCATCACCAACATCCACATGTACGCGGATCTCTTCACCGTCAACCGCGACCATGTGGTCAGCCTCTGCCGGCTGCTCATCGCACGCAAGATCAAGGTGCGCTGGACCTGCAACAGCCGCGTCGACTATGTGGACGAGGAGATGCTCAGCCTCATGGGGCAGGCCGGCTGCTGGCTCATCTCCTGGGGCATCGAAAGCGCCAACGAGCTCATTCTCAAGCGGGCGCGCAAGGGGTACAAGAAGGAGCAGGCGTTCAAGGCGTTGACGTGGGCCAGGGCCGCGGGCATCAAGAACTGGGGCTACTTCATCATCGGCCTGCCCGGCGAGAGCGAGGAGAGCATCCGCGACACCATCGACTACGCCAAGGAACTGCCGCTGGACATCGCCCTCTTTCACATTGCCGCGCCGTACCCGGGCACGCCCTTCTTCTACGAAGTGGTGGAGAACAACTGGTTCCGGCCGGGGACGAAGTGGGAAGAGGTGGACATGGACCAGTCCACGGTGCTGGACTACGGCGACCTGACCGCCGAGCGACTGGAATACTGGCAGAAGCGGGCCACCTGGGAATGGTCCATGCGGCCGGGTCCGGTGTGGACCTTCCTGAAGGGTATGAACAGTTGGGAAGGGGCCAAGAGCGCGGTCAACGTCGGCTGGCAGATGGTCCGTTTCTCGCGCACATGACCACGCGCCGAGCCGGGGGCGCCGCGCTGCGCCGACGCGGCGTGACCATGCACCCGGCCGTCGCCCTCGGTCTCGCATCCACCGCGCTCTTTCTGCTCACCGCAGTGGTGGGCGTCGTCGTGGCGGCCGACCGAGTCGCGGCGCTGGAGAAGTTTCTGCTGCTGGTCATCGGTCTGGAGTTGGCGCTCTGCCTCGCCCTGGCCGGCGACCGACCGTCCTTCCCCCGACGTTTTCTGGGCATGGTCGTGGCGCTCACCGCAGTGAGCTGGCTGGTGGCGTGGCTGGAACGCGACCGCCACGGCGGCGAAGCCCTGGCCGAAGCCATGCTCGCACTCTTGCCGCTGCTGGCCGGTGCGCTGCTGCTCGCCCGCGATGAGGCGTGGTGGCGCGGCGCCATCGCGGCCGGCGCGTCAATGGCCGTCTGTGTGGCCGTCCTGCTCTACCTGCGCGAGCGCACGGTCTGGCTCGCGCTCGCCACGGGCATCTTCGCCGTGGGCCTCGTCGAACTATGGCTGCGGCGGTCGGCGACGCCGGCGGTGCGTTGGCTGGTCTGCACGCTGTGCGTCGGCGCCTGCGTGCTGCTGGCCCTCTACGTCGTGGAGATGCTGGATCCGCGCGCACTGCAGACGGACATGGCACAACTGCCGGGAGCGCTGGCCAGCCGCTTCACCCTCTGGCACGATGCCCGGCCCATCATCGCCGACTATCGCTTCAGCGGCAGCGGCCTGGGCAACGCCGCCATGGTCTTCTCGACCTACCTGTTCCTTGTGCACGTGCCCTACGTCCATCACGTGCACAACCTCTATCTTCAGGTCGCGATGGAACAGGGCGTGCCTGCGGTGGTGGCGCTGCTGGGGATGTTCGGCAGCGCGCTCTGGGCCTTGCGGCGACCGTGGCGCTCGTCGCGCGAACTGCGCCTGCCCGCCGCTGCGGTCTTTGTCGCTCTGGTGAGCCTGCTCGCCGGCGGGCTGCTCGACGCCGAGTTGTACGCCGGGCGCCTGGTCTTTCTGCTATTCGTGCCCATGGGCAGTGCATGGGCGCTCCACCGGCGCGCGACCGTCACCGCGCCCGTTACGGCAGTGGTCGACCCGGTCGGCTGGTCATGGCCTCGGTTGGCGCTCGTCGCCGGGCTGCCCTACGTGGCGGCCGCGTGTCTGGTCTTTTGGCCGGCCGGCCTGCCCAACTTGCTGCTCAATATTGGCGCCGTCCGCCAGACGCAGGTTGAGCTACGGGCCTATCACTGGCCCGATACGGACGTTCAGGACCGGGTGCGGCGGCGACACGAGGCAGAACTGCTGCCCGCCGTGGCCGCATACCGGCAGGTGCTTGCGCTCGATCCGGGCAACGTGGCCGCCAATCGCCGGCTGGCCCAGATTGCGCTCTCGCAGGGCGCATACGCCACGGCCGCGGCTCACCTGTCGGCAGCCTATGCACAGGATCCCGACGAGTGGGTCCTCTGCCGGCTCTGGGCGAGAGCCTGGCGCTGACCGGGTCGCCCGCCGCTGCCGCTGCTGTGGCAGGACGCGGCCGTGCCCGCGACCTTGTTGGACTTGCGTCTACACTGGTACGCCACGCTGGACGACGTCACAGGCTACGGCTGGATGGAGGAGGCCGTGGCCCGTGCTCGGATGGGCGCCCCACCCGGCGCACAGTCCGATTGACACCGGTACCCGTCACCATCTTTTTCGGACGCGATTGCCGTCCAAACATGCAGGGAGGGGAAGTCAGCTATGCAACTCTATCGTCAGTACGCGCTTGAACTCAGTCGCACGCTCAGCCGCATGCCGTGGGACGTCATCGACAGCGTCGTCAATGTGCTCCACAGCGCGCGCATGAGCGGCAACCACATCTTCGTCATGGGCAACGGCGGCAGTGCCGCCACCGCGCTGCACATGGCGTGCGACCTGGGCAAGAACACCGTCGTGCCCGGCCTGCCGCGCCTGCGCGTGATGTCGCTCACCGACAACATGGCGCTCTTTTCGGCCCATGCCAACGACAACGCCTACGAGAATGTCTTTGCCGAGCAACTGGACAATTTTGCCCGCCCCGGCGACGTGGCCATTGCCATCTCCGCCAGCGGCAATTCACCCAACGTGCTCAACGGCATGGCGCGCGCCCGCTACCTGGGCGCGACCACCATCGGCTGGTGCGGCAATGACGGCGGCAAGCTGGCCGGCATCTGCGACCTGGCCGTGGTCGTGCCCAACTATTGCACCGAACAGATCGAGGACGTCCACCTGATCATGGAGCACATCATCACGGTGGCGCTGCGCGATGCCGTGCCGGCACGCGTGGCCAAGAACGGGACCAACGGGACGTCGAAGGCGAGCGCGTTCGCCCTGCCGACACCCGTCCCCGCCACTCTGGCCATGGACGCACCCAACACCATGGGATGACGACGTGCGTGGAATTTTGTTGGACCGGGACGGCGTCATCAATCGCGAGCGCGCCGACTACGTCAAGAACTGGGACGAGTTCGAATTTCTGCCGGGGGCATTGACCGCGCTGCGTGCGCTGGCGTCGCTGGACGCACCCATCGCGGTCATCACCAACCAGTCGGTCATCGGCCGCGGCCTGGTGGACCGGGCGGTCATCGACGCCATCCACACGCGGCTGTGCGCGACTGTGCGCGCCGCGGGCGGACGCATCGACGCCGTCTTCGTCTGCCCCCACGCGCCGGCCGACCACTGCCGCTGTCGCAAGCCGCAGCCGGGACTGCTCCTGGATGCGGCCGCGCACTTCGGGCTGACCCTGGCCGCGTCCATCTTCGTGGGCGACGCGCTGACCGACTACGCCGCGGCCCGGGCTGCGGGCTGTCGTCCGCTGCTCGTGCGCAGCGGGCGCAAACGGGACGAAGTCACCGCCTTTGCCGCAACGACGCCGGGTGTGATGGCGGCGGATGATCTGGCGGCGGCGGTGGCTTGCATCCGCCATCTGTGGGCTGTAATTGATTTGACATAAAGTCTGGTTGTCGACATGACCAACGAATCACAGCAAGGCCTCTGCCCGTTGCTCGGGCTGGTGGCCGACCGGTCGGTGATGCTCTCCGGTGTCTCGGATCATCACCGCTGCTACGCCAATTCACTCCCTGCGCAAGCCGACGGTCTACGAGCAGGAGACGTAATATCTCACCGCGCAGCATGGCGTCTGTCCGTACTACAACGCCGATGCCGCGCTGGCCGCGCCCAGCGACACGGAGGTGACATCCACACCGGCGCATGGGTGGACGCGCGCCTCTTGCTTTGGGGTGTGGCAGTGCTCTTCAGCGGTGCGATCCTGGCCGGGGCCTCGTCCTCTTCTCCACCGGCGAGTTTGACCAGGCTGCGGCCTTGGAGAGTCCCACGTCCATTCCGGGCGACGCACCGAGGACGCACCGGCTGCGCTGCCGGCCACGCCCTTCCCCGTCACGGTGGACGCCGCGGCGCAAGACGTTCCCTGCGACGTCCGGGCAAGCCGTCGCCCTGATCTTGGTGCCCACGCCTACGCCCGCAGTCGCGGCCGCCGGTGAAGGCAAGACGTTGACCCTGTCCCCGGACGGTGGTGAGGTGGGCTGGTGGCGCAACAACGATCCGCGGCGCAACTACATCGGCGATTCGTTTCTCTACGCCGGGCAACGGGACGGCGACACCTACATCGCCGCCATGCGCTTCGACCTGCGCGACGTGCCGCGCGGCGCACCCATCACCGACGTGACGCTGAGCCTGACGGGTCTGCGCCGGGATCAGATTGTCACTGACGGCAGCAACACGTGGTTGCTGCAACTGGTGCCGGAGAGTTCGCTGGAGCAGTTGCCCGACGCCGATTTCCTGACGCTCTACAGCGCGCCCGCGTCCATCGTGCTCTACCCGCAGTTGCGAGCGAGCGATCTGGACGAGGGCCGCACCAACACGTGGACGCTTGACGCCAATGCGCGGGCGTGGCTACAACAGGAGGTCTTCAACGGCGCGACGTCGGTCTACGTGCGCTTGCAGGCCTCGCCCAATGGATCGGGCGACAGTCTCTTTGCGTGGGATAGCGGCTTCGGCTCGGCCTCCCAGGGCAACGGGCCGGTGTTGACGCTGGTGCACGGCGCACCGCCACCCACGCCGCCGCCGCTGCCCACGGTGCCCGTCATCGTCGCCACGTTGACCAAGGTGCCGGAGAACGTGCTCACCGTGGTGGCCGAGGCGGCCACCGCCACGACCGCGGCCGAGCTGGTCGGCACCAACACGCCGCTGCCCTACGCCGTGGTGACACCGACGCCGCTGCCGCAGAACCTGGCCACCGTGCAAGCCGGAGTGCTGGGACAGGAGCTGCCCGCGGTGGTGCTGGACACGCCCACCCCGGCCAATGTGGCCGAGGCCACGGCCAACGCCCTCTACGCCACGGCGGTCGCCCAGACCACCGGCACGTTCACACCGGTGCCCACGGGCTATGTGACGCCGGTGTTGGTCCGGCCGTCGCCGCCGGCACAGAACGTGGCCACGGAAGCGGCTCGGGTGGCGGAAGCGACACAGACGGCGTTGAACGGCGGGCCGACGGCGACGCCGCTGCCCTTCAATGCCGTGCTGGCCCAGTATGTCTATGCCACGGAATTGCCGGGCAACGTCGTCACGGCGGCGGCCGTGGCGGTGAACGCCACCGCCCAGGCCGAAGTCAACGGCACGCCGACGCCGCTGCCGTGGAACGCAGTCATCATCACCGCGGTGCCCACGCCGCTGCCGCCCACGGCCACGCCGCTGCCGCTCTTCCTGGAGCCGACGGCCACGTCGATTCCCAACACGGCCACGCCGCTGCCGGTCGGTCTGCCGCCGGATGTCGCGGGCAAGATCATCTTCCTGTCGGACCGCACGGGTGTGGAGATGCCCCATCTGTTCGACCCGGCCACCGGCGAGGTGCAGTTGATCACCCAGCGCTGGGTCTACGACCGGGCGCGCGAAGCCTTGGGCGGGTCGCCCGACGGGAGCGCGACCGCGTTGGTCGAGGAGGACATCACCAGGCCCAAAGCGGACGGCGGACACGTGTTGCAGATCAAGGTGCATTCCAACCAGTACGGCGACACGCGCCAGGTCACCGCATGCAGCAGCGACTGCTACGACCCGGCCTGGTCGCCGGATGGCGCGTGGATCGCGTACGTGGGCAAAGATCTGCTGGACGAGGAGATTTATCGGGTCAACCTGGACGGGAGTGTGGTCACCCAGCTCACGTTCAACGACTGGGAGTCGGACAAACACCCGAGTTGGTCGCCCGACGGCAGCCGGATCGTCTTCTTCTCCAATCGCACGGGGAAGAATCAGATCTGGATCATGAACGCCGACGGTTCAGGCCAACAGAACCTGTCCAACAATGAGTACAACGACTGGAATCCCATCTGGATCCGTCCGTGAGTTGAGGAAGAATGAATGATGGACAGCCTTGATATTCGTAGCTTACTCCGCCCGTTGCTCAAATGGTGGTGGCTGCTGGCCGTGGCCGCGCTGCTGGCGAGCGTTTCCAGCTTCGCCTACCTGATCCAGAAGCCGTCCATCTACGAATCGCACACGTCGCTCATGGTCGGCAGCGTCATTCAGAATCCCAATCCGACCGGTCAGGATCTCTTCTTGACGCAGCAACTGGCCAGCACCTACGCCGACTTCGTCAAGCGTGATGCGATCCGCCAGGCCACCATGGACGCGCTGGGCATGACGTGGCTGCCGTACTACGCCGCGCACGCCAACGGCCAACTCCTGGAGATCTCGGTCACCGACACCGATCCGGCGCGCGCCCAATCGGTCGCGCAGGAACTGGCCAACCAGGTGATCTTGCAGGGACCGGCCGGACGCACCCAGAGCGAACGGCTCGCGTTCGTGGACCAACGGCTGCACAAGTTGGAAGAAGACATCTCGGCCACGGAAGAGGAGATCGATCGTAAGAAGGCGGAGCTGGCCAACGAACTGAGCGCCTCCAAGATCCGGCGCATCGAGACGGACATCCAGACGCTGTTGGACAAGGTCAACTCGCTGCAGGCCACCTACTCCGAGCTGCTGAGCACCAGTCAGCGCGGTGCGGCCAACGCCGTCTACATCTTCGAGCCGGCCGGTCTGCCGTCGCAGCCGCTCTCCAAGGGCTATCCGCAGTACCTGCTGGTCGCCTTCGTCTTTGGACTGGCCCTGGCGGCCGCCGGCGCGTATCTGATCGAATATCTGGACGATTCGGTCAAGGACGCCAGCGCGGTCGAACGCATGTTGCAGGTGCCGGCCTTGGGCGCAGTGCCCACCCTGGTCGACCGGGACGGCAAGCCGTCCTCGCGCATCATCATGACGCAGAATACGCTGCAACCGGCGGCAGAAGCCTACCGGGTCTTGCGCACCAATCTGCAATTCACGGCCGTGGACCGGGATCTGCGCTGCTCCAGGTGACCAGCCCGCTGCCCGGCGAGGGCAAGTCCATGACCGCGGCCAACCTCGCGGCGACGTTGGGCCCACGGCGGCAAGCGCGGATTCTGGTGGATGCGGACTTCCGGCGGCCGATTCAGCACAAGCTGTTCGGCCTGCGCAACACCTACGGGCTGACGCTGGCGCTGCTGGGACATGCCGATTCGCTGGAGTCGCTGATGCAGGAGACCGGCGTGGCCAACTTGCATCTGCTCACCACCGGCCCGCTGCCGCCGAACCCGTCGGAGCTGCTGGGGTCCAAGCGCATGCAGAACGTGGTCATGGACCTGCTGAACATGGCCGATGTGGTGGTGATCGACAGCCTGCCCGTCACCGTGGTCTCCGACACGGCCATCATCGCCAGCATGGTCGACGGCGTGCTGCTGGTGCTGCGCGCCGGCCATACCCGCAACGACTACGCCAAACGGGCCATGGCCGTGCTGCACCACGTCAACGCCCGGGTGCTGGGCTTCGTGCTCAACGATGTGTCGGCCAAGGCCACGGGCTATCACTACGACTACGGCTACAACTACGGCTATGCCTACGTGATGGCCGAGGAGCCATCGGGCGCCCAAAAAGGCGTCGTCACGACGCAACGGCGCCGTCCGTCGCACGCCGGTGGATGTGCTCATGGGGCGCGGCCGACGGACGGACCCACCGGCCAAGCCGCCCGCGCTCTCCGGGACGCCGGCCATGGCCTCCAGCGGCATGAGCGCGCCGAATCAGGATCACACGTCATGACCCGCCGTGTCGCCGCCGAGATGCCGCCGGCCGTCGCGGGTTCAGCAAAGATGAGGACACAGATCGTGGATGCTTGGTGGCTGATCGCCCTGTCCATCGCCGCGGGCGTGAGCGGACAGGCCGCAATCAAACTGGGGATCGGCGGCGGCGCACCTGCCGGTGCCGGCAACGGGCCGGTGCAACTGGTCATGACGATCCTGCACTCGCCGCTGATCCTGCTGGGCTTGGGGCTCTATGCGCTGGGCGTTGGCGTGGATCGCCGTGTTGGGCAAGCTGACCTGAGCTATGCCTACCCGTTTCTGGCCCTCAACTTCGTGCTGATCACGTTGGGGCCCAGTTTGGGCTGGGCGAAGTGGTGCCGCTCATGCGCTGGTCGGCGTGGCGATCATCTGCGCCGGCATCTTTCTCATCGCCCGCAGCGGATCTGATCCCGTTGACATTTCATGAACACGGGTTAGAAACCCGGCGCTGACAATGAAAAGTGCCCTCAGGCACTGGTTCTATAGTCGCTGAGGCGACTTTTCGGTGTCAGCACCGGTTTTCAACCGTAGAAATCGACCAATGTCAACTGTGCGCGCCGGTATCGACCAGGGGAGTCTCATGCGACAAGTCATCGCCGTGTTCGTGCTGTCGGCGCTCCTTCTGAGCGGCTGCGCGCCGGTCGTCACGTTGCCGGCGCCCGCCATGTCACCGGGCGAGGACGTCACCGCCGCGACGACGCAGGTGGAACAGCACGCCGCGCTGCGGCGCGTCAACGTGCCGTACTGGGCGGACGGTGCGCCCTATCCGTCCCGCTCCATCTTCTGGTTCGGCCGGGTGGATGCCTACGCCAACTCGGCGGACGTGCGCATGATCTACACCGCCCACGAACTCAAGGTCGACGTGCACATCATCGACCGGCTGCTCTACCAGAGCGCCACGACAGGCGACGTCGACCTGACCCAGTGGGACGCGGTCAGCGTCTACCTGAACGTGGACGGCGCCCGCGGCGGCGCACCGACGGCCGCCGCCTATCGCTTCGACGTCCAGTTGCTCCAGGCCGACGCCCCGACCATCAGCCGGCGTGCCTTCCGCGGCGACGGCCGGGGCTGGGTCGCGACGCCGGTGGACTTCACGGCGGAGACGTCGTGGCGGGGCATGGACGGTCCCAATGCGGGCCGTGATGCCAAGGGCTGGGTCGCCAACTTGACCATTCCGTTTGCGAGCCTGGGGTTGACCTCGCTGCCGCTGCCGGGCACGCGCTGGGGCGTGGCCCTGGTCCTGCACGACCGCGACGGTTTGGACATGCCGGTGGTTCACACCCGCTGGCCCGCGGACATGGATGCGAACACGCCGGCCACGTGGGGCCAGCTCAACTTCGGCTGGTATGTCGCGCGCCTGTCCGGTGCGCTGGTCCCCGACGGCGTGACGACGATTCGTCAAGGCGTGGACGGCGCCGAGGTGCCTGATGCCCATGTGGGCGGCCACGGCAACTGCGGCGAAGAGCTCGACCATTGGACCGAGTGGGGTGAGGCGAATTACCCCGGCGAGACCCAGATCAACATCCAGAACCAGTGGGACATCGCCGACTATCCCTGTTTTTCCAAGTACTTTGTCACCTTCCCGCTGGACGCAATCCCCGCGGGGACGCAGGTGGTCTCAGCCACAGTGACGCTCTACCTCTTTGGCAACGCCGGCTACGAGCCGGGCGACGCGCAGCCGTCCGCCATCCAGGCGCTGACCATTGACGACGATTGGGACGAGCAGACCTTGACCTGGAACAACGCGCCCCGGGCGCGGGAGAACATTGCGCTGACCTGGGTCGAGCCGGTGGACGGCTTCGACCCGGGCGTGCCCTACCGCTGGGACGTGAGCGACGCGGCGGCCGTGGCCTTCGGCGCGGGGAACCGCTGCGGCTGGCCTTCTATCTGGCCGACGGCGAGTATCACAGCGGCAAGTATTTCTGGTCGTCGGATGCGGCGGAAGCGGTGCGCCCCGGCTCGACGTGGCCTGGCGTCACGCCCGAGGGCGCTGCGCCGGGTGACGAGGGCGTCTTTCTGCCGCTGCTCGCCGCCGTGAAGGAGTCCGCCGCCGGTAGCAGTCGCGCGCTTGAGAAGGATCGAGTGTACATGCGTTTACCCTCTCGCTTGCTGATCATCGTCGCCGCCGGCATGTTGCTCGGCTTGACGATGTTGGGCGCAACCGACCGCCTGCCGGGCGCAGCCGCCGGTGTCGATGCCCAGGATGAAGCTCGCAACACCGTCATGCTGCCGTTTGTCCCGGCGTCGGACACGCCCACGGAGATCCTGCTGCCCACGCCGACGTCGACCGTTGCGCCTACGCCTACTAGCGAGGACACGCCCGCGGCGACGCCGACGCCCACATGGACCGCGCCGGCCACCATTCCGCCCACGCCCACGTTGCCGCCGCCGACGCCGCCCATCGGCACGGTCTACTACCTGGCGCCCGCGGGCAATGACGGGCGCGCCGGGACGTCGCCCGCCACCGCGTGGGCCACATTCGACCGCGCCTGGGAGAGCCTTTTCCCCGGTGATGTGCTGGTCCTGCTGGACGGCGTCTATCACCAGAGCCTGGCGCCCGGCGTCCGCGACGGCGAGCCCGGTGCGCCCATCACCATTCGGGCCGCGCACGACGGTCAGGCCGTCATCGACGGCGACTTCGTCCGTGTGCCGGTCCAACTCGGTCCGTGGCCGGGGGCGACGCGTGACTACTTCGTCATCGAGGGGATCGTGGCGCGCAACAGCAGCGACCACGTCTACGACATCAACGGCAGCCACAACGTGCTGCGCCGGGTGTCGGGCTACAACGCCAATCGCGACGCCAATTCCCACGTCTTCATCCTCACGGGGACGGACACGCTGCTGGAAGACTGTATCGCGTCGGGCACGGGGCGCAAGATGGCGTTCACCTGGGGCGGTCAGCGCAACATCATCCGCCGCTGCTTCACCAACTGGCAGCGCTACGACGGGCGTGAGTTCAACAGTGACTGGCCCTGGGGCGAGGACCTGGAGTTCTACAACAGCAGCGACAGCATCATGGAGAACAGCATCAGCTACGGGTCGCCGCCCAAGACCGCGGTGAGCGTCTACGGCAACATCGACTCGGCCAACGGCAGCACGCCCTACTCGGTCAATGACAAGGTGCTGGGCGTCATGGTCGTCCGCAACGGTGTCTACACGGATGGGACGTTCTGGGAGTGGCCCTTGACGCGGCCGCAGCCCACCGACAACGACGTCATTGCCAAGATCCACGAGTGGGCCGGCTGGCGCCTGGGGTTCGGCGTCATCTTGTGGGGCGAAGCGGCCGAGGTCAAGGACATCCCGTTTCAGGCCACCGCCTGGCGCAGCTGCGGGCTGGGGTTGGCCGAGATCCACCCGTTCAACCGGTCGGAGAACGTGACCGTCAACCGGGCCACCATCATCGAGAACGGGCTGACGCCGTCGTGGGCGAAGGCGGTCCCGGCACCAACGTGGACCCGACCAGATCAAAAGCACTACGCCATCACCGACGCGCATCGACGGCACGGCGCACCAGGACGGCGGCGCCCAACTCGGGTTCATCGCTACGTGGACGGCGTGCTCATGGACGGCAGCAACGGCCGACCGGCGCCGCCGCCTGGCCTGGCCTGGCGGCATAGTGCTGACCGAACTGGGCATCGACCAGACCGGCGAGATGACGACGATCTTGCAGCAGGCCGGCGTGCCCACGGGGACGAACGTGCCCGCGCCGACCATGGCGCCCATGCCGCCGCCGGGCAATGTCATCGACCAGATCGGGCCGACGACCTATCTGGCGCCGGTCCAGGTGACGCTGGCGTCCCCGGTGCCGGGCGCAGAGATCCGCTACACCACCGACGGCCGCGACCCGGACGCAAGCGCGCCGCTCTACACCGGCCCTTTCACGGTGGCGACCAGCGCCATTGTCAAGGCCAAAACCTTTGTGAACGGCGCGGCCAGTCACGCCGTCTCGGCCTTCTACAAGATCGAGCCGGGCCGGACGAATGCGCCGCCTGCGGTGAATGCGGCGCTGCTGCCCTTCGTCTACCCGTCGGCGCAGATCATGTTGCCGACCAACGAGATCGGCCTCTACGGTACGGTCGAGGACCAGACCTTCGCCACGAGTGACGATCGGTTGACCACCCGGTGGACGCTGCTCGCCGGCCCTGGTGCGGTCACCTTTGACGACGCCGGCGCACCGCGCACCCGCTTCACGTTTGCCCAGCCCGGCGTCTACCTGCTGCGGCTCACGGCCACGACGACGGCGCGCTGACCGCCCACAGCGACGTGACGGTGGAGGTGCTGCCCGGCGGGCAAACCGGGCGACGCTGCCCGGTCGCGCGCGCCGAAGCGGAGAACTACAAACTCGGCGGCGAAGGCGGGGCTATCACGACCTGGACCTTCGGCAACTTCGCCCAGCTCTATCGCTACGACGGCGTCGATCTGGACTACGCCTACAACGAGTGGACCGGCTACTCGCTGGTGCAACATGGACCCGGGCGAGTGGACGGCGTACGACGTGGCGGTGAGCGAAGCGGGCGTCTATGCGCTGACGGCACGCGTGGCCGGTGCCATGGCCGGCGGCGTCTTCCACGTGGAACTGGACGGCGCGGACATCTCCGGCCCCATCGTCGTGCCTTACACCAACGACGGGCTGCGCATCTACACCGACGTGACCAAACAGACGCCTGCCTTCTGGCCGCGGGCAACCACGAGTTGCGTATCGTCATCGACCAGGCGCCGGACGGCGCGGACCAACTCTTCGCCGCCGTCAATTATCTTGACTTTGTGCGCACCGGCTCTGCGCAGACCGAGTGAAAGAAGAAATCCGCCATGATGCGACATAGAACCGGCCACGGGGCGCGGTTGCGGCGCGTGCCGGTGCTGCTTGTACCGGTGCTGCTTGTGCCGGTGGCGGTACTCCTTCTCTTGGCGCCGGCGGGACCGGCACAGTCGGCCGCCATCGAGCAGTGGATGCCGCAGCAGCGCGTGCCCGGCTACGGTGACGACACGCTGCCGCCCGTGCTCTTGGCCGACCGCAGCCGGACCGTCCACGCCTTCACGGACTCAGGTGGTGGAGGATGAGCCGTCACAGCACGCCGTGGTCTACAGCCGCTGGACGCTGGACGACGGCTGGACGGAGCCCGTCGACGTCGTCCTGTCGCCGCTGAAGAATTATGCACAGGTGCTGGGCGTACAGATGGACGACGAGGGCTGGATTCATCTGCTCTTCTACGGCGGATCAGACGAACGCCAACATCTACTATGCACCAAAGCGCCCGCGACATGGAAGCCAACGCCGCGCCGGCCTGGTCGCCGCCTGTGCTCGTGGGCGAGCATGCGGCCTCGCCCGTGACCGGCGCGGCTGGGCCTGGACAACGCCGGGACGCTGCACGTTGGTCTTCGAGCCAGACGGCAGTGCCCTACAGCAGCAACTCGACCGACCAAGGCGAGACCTGGTCCGACCCGGACGCCGTTCTTCCTGACCTACAGCGACATCCTCTATCCGTGGGGGGTGACGTTGGCCACAGGCGCGGACGGCACCCAACACGCGGTCTGGAACGTGGTCAATCCCGCCGGCCACGGTGTCGCCGTCTACTACGCCGGTCTTTCCCCGGGCAAGGAACAGTGGGAGGAGCCGGTGGTGCTGGAAGAGGGCGATCCGGGCGGGTTGGGGGTCATGCATCCGGCCATCGTCGCGCCAGCAGGGTGCGCTCTACGTCGCCTACGTACGCACACCCAAAGTGGTGGTGCGCCGCTCCGACGACGGTGGGACGACCTGGAGCGATGCGACCATCCCGTTCCCCCAGCACGTGGGTGTGAACGGCACGCTGGCGTTTGCAGTCGACGGCAACGACGACCTGCATCTGCTCTTCGGCCAGCGCATCACCGGCAGCCCTGACATCCACGGCATGTGGCACAAGCAGGCCGGTGGGGACGCAGTGGTCGGCCCCGGTGCCGGTCGTCTCGGGGCCGCGGGTGGTGGACTTGAAGGGCGACACGGGCTTCGATCCGTTCGACGCCCACGCGGTGGTGAGCCAGGGCAACGTGCTGCTCGCCACATGGCGCACGGACCCGGGCGACATCATGCCCAACGGCGTGTGGTACTCGTTCCTGCGCTTGGACGCGCTCTGTTGTCCGTAGTGCCGCTGCCCACGGTCACCGTGCCGCCGGTCCCCACGCCTGTGCCGCTGGAGGCGATCACGGAGGCGATTACGGCTTCGGTGGCGGCTCTGCTGCCGGTGCCTGCGCCGGTGACGAACGCGCGCCGGCGCGGCAGACACGGCGGTTGCCGACGGCGACGACAGTCATTCAGCGCCCCTTCGTGGGGCTGGCGCCGGTGGTGCTCTTGCTCTCCGGCGTGTTGGCCGTGGTCTATGCGGCGGCACAAAGCGCCGTGAGCGTGGCATGTCGAGAAGTCCGGCTTTTCCCGTGCCGGACTTCTGAAGCGGGCTGATGTGGGCCGAGAAGTCCGGCTTCTTCCCAAAAGCCGGACTTCTAAACCGTTCACTTGAAACCTGAGTATGCAGATGACGAGTTTGGACCATGGAACTGGCATCCACACGCGAACTGGTGCTGACATGGGCGGCGCGTTCGGTGCGCGTGCGCTACCAGCAGTCGGTGCTGGGCGGCCTGTGGGCCGTGCTGCAACCGGCGGCAACGGTGGTGATTTTCAACATCATCTTCACCTATTTCGTGCCGGTGGACACAGGCGGGATTCCGTACGTGCTCTTCTCCTACGTCGCCATGGTGCCGTGGACCTTCTTTTCGGCCTCCATCACCGACATGACGGACTCGCTGGTCTCCAACATGAATCTGGTCAGCAAGATCTACTTCCCGCGCACCATGTTGCCGGTGGCGGCGCTGCTGGCGCGGATGGTGGACTTCGGCATCGCCGCCTGTCTCATCGTGGTGCTGATCATCATCTATCGCTGGCCGGTGAACGTGGCCGGCCTGCTCTTCATCCCGGCCATCCTGGCGGTGCAACTGGCGCTGGCGCTGGGGCTGGGTTTCATGGGTGCGGCGCTCAACGTCTTCTACCGGGATGTGCGGCACGTCATCACGCTCGCGCTGCAACTCTGGTTCTATGCCACGCCCATCATCTACCCGGTCTCGACCGTGCCCGAGCGCTTTCGCCCGTACTACTTCATGAATCCCATGGCGGGCGTGATCGAAGCGTTCCGGGACGTGATCCTCTACCAACGCCTGCCGGGTGTCTATCTGGCCATCTCCGGCGGGGTGGCGTTGGTCGTGTTGATCGTCGGGTACCTCTTCTTCAGACGTGTCGAATTTCAGTTTGCAGATGTCGTATAGGATCAATGATGGCAGCGACAATTATTGCGGATCAACTGACCAAACGCTACCGCATCGGCAAGGGACTGACCAGCCTGCGCGAGCTCTTCGCATTCAACCGGCAGTCGGCCACGCGCACCTACCACTGGGCGGTGCGTGACGTCAGCTTTCAGCTTGAGCCGGGCGACGCCCTGGGCATCATCGGACCCAACGGTGCGGGCAAGACCACCATTCTCAAGCTGCTGTCGCGGGTCTCGCATCCCTCCAGCGGCGCACTCCACGTGGACGGGCGGCTGTCTGCGCTCATTGAACTGGGCGCGGGCTTCCATCCGGACTTGACGGGCCGGGAGAACATCTACCTCAACGGCACGATTTTGGGCATGCGCCGCGCCGAGATCAAGTCCCGCTTCGACGAGATCGTCGCCTTCGCCGGCATCGGCCACTACCTGGACACGCCGGTCAAGCGCTACTCGTCGGGCATGTACGCGCGGCTGGGCTTTGCCATTGCCGCCCACGTGGACCCGCAGGTGCTGCTGGTGGACGAGGTGCTGGCCGTCGGTGACTACGCCTTCCAGATGAAGTGCTACGCGCGCATGGCCGAGTTGCGTCGCAACGGAACCACGTTGATCTTTGTCTCCCACAACATGGAGGCCGTGCGCCGGGTCTGCGAGCGGGGTCTGGTCATGTACCGGGGGCAGGCCATCTTCCAAGGGTCGGCGGCCGAGGCGGTGGTCGCCTACTCCGATGCCATCCGTGACGCGGCCCGCCAGAGCCAGGACACGACCGCTCCCCAAGAGGACGGCCTCTCCCAGCGCGTCATGACCTTTGACGCCGAGATCGAGCGAGTGCAACTGCTGGATGCGGCGGGCGACGCCGTCAGCGTGCTGCGCACCGGCGCACCGGCGCACCTGGCCGTGGACGTGCGCGTCAACCGCGCCGTGGCCCACCCGATCTTCTCGCTCATCATCCGTGCGCAGGACGGGCGGGTGCTCTACGACACCACCACCCAGTGGCGCAAGATCGTCACGCCCACGTTTGCCGCGGGCGAACGCTGCCGGGTGGAGTACGCGCTGCAGATGCCGCTGCTGGAGGGGTCATACGAACTGGGCATCGACATCGCCTCTGCCGACCTCACCCATTTCTACGATTGCTTGGAGCGCGCGCTGACCTTTTCCGTGGTCGGCGCCAAGGGTGCGGAGGGCGTGGTCGACCTGGGCGCGACCATTGCCATCAACAAGCTCGCCGCGCCGGAGTCACCCAGCCCGACCTACGCGATGGCCGCCTCGTAGGAGCCGCCTTAAGCAGACTTCCCGGCAGACCCCTCACGCACTCCGCTCTTGCGATTGAGCGGGGTCTTCCGGGAAGCCTGCGCTCAAGCCGCAATCGACCCGACCGTCTCGACGCGACTGTGTGCGCCGTCTGTTCCACGCGCCCGTGGTGTGAAGGAAGGATAGACCAGTGAAACCGCTAAACCATGCTCCGATTCCGTTCAACGTGCCGACGGCCATGGGCAACGAACTGACCTACATGGCCCAAGCCGTCCAACAGGGCCACGCTGCAGGCGACGGCGACTTCACCCGGCGCTGCCATCGCTACCTGGAAGAGACGCTGGGCGTGCCCAAGGTGCTCCTGACCACGTCCTGCACCCATGCCCTGGAGATGGCCGCGCTCCTGCTCGACATCCGGCCGGGCGACGAGGTGATCGTGCCGTCGTACACGTTCGTGACCACGGCCAACGCCTTCGTCCTGCGTGGCGCGACGCCCGTCTTCTGCGACATCCGCGCCGACACGCTCAACCTGGATGAGACCAAGCTGGAGCAGTTGATCACGCCGCGCACCCGGGCGATCGTGCCGGTCCACTACGCCGGCGTCGGCTGCGAGATGGACGCCATCAACGCCATCGCAGCCAGGCACGGGGTGGCCGTGGTGGAGGACAACGCACACGGTCTCTTTGGTACCTACAAGGGGCAATTTCTGGGCACCTTCGGCGCGTTGGCCACCCAGAGCTTCCACGAGACCAAGAACATCATCTGCGGCGAGGGCGGCGCGCTGTTGATCAACGACCGGCGCTTTGTGGAACGAGCCGAGATCATCCGCGAGAAGGGCACCAATCGCAGCCGCTTTTTCCGCGGTCAGGTGGACAAGTACACCTGGGTGGACGTGGGCTCCAGCTACCTGCCGTCGGATCTGCTGGCCGCGTTCCTCTACGGCCAACTCGAGGTCCAAGGCGAGATCCAGGCGCGCCGGCGCGCCATCTGGCACATCTACGCCGACGGCTTCCGTGGCTGGGCGCCGGACTACGGCATCCAACTGCCGGTGGTGCCGGCGCACTGTGAGCAGCCGTACCACATGTTCTACATGCTGCTGCCGTCGCTGGACCAACGCCAGGCGCTGATCCAGCATCTCAAGCAGCAGGGCATCAGCAGCGTCTTCCACTACCTGCCCCTGCATCTGTCGGACATGGGACGGCGCTTCGGCGGCCAGGAAGGCGACTGCCCGGTCACCGAGTCGGTCAGCGACCGGCTGTTGCGGCTGCCCTTCCACAACCGGCTCACGCCGGAGGAGCAGGGGCGCGTCATCGCCGCCGTCCGGGACTTTGCCAAGGCCCACGTCTTCGCCGGCTTCCAGGCAGTGCCGGTCGTTGCAGGCTAAGACTGAGCGCAGCACGAGACCATGAGTTTCGTAGTCCGGCAACCTGCCGGACGATCCAGTTGGCCAGAGATGTCACGCTGGTAGCGGTGACCTACAAAACTCGGTGCTCGTAGCGCCTTTAGTTTAGATGAGAGAGTTGGGGAGTCCGCATGTCATCACCCATCGTCAGCGTGATTGTGCCGGCCTACAACAACGCCGAATTTCTGGGCGACCATCCAAAGTGTTCTCGACCAGAGCTATCCGCACTTTGAGTTGATCGTCAACGATGCGTCGCCCGACAACGTGGACGAGGTGGTGCAACAGTTCCATGACCCGCGCATCCGCACCATCGTGCATGCCACGAACCAAGGCTTGTCCGCGGCGCGCAACACGGGCATGCGTGCGTCCACCGGCGCGATCATTGCGCTGCTGGACGGCGATGATCTCTTCCTTGCTGACAAAGCTGCGCGACAGCATGTCGCTTTCCTGGACGCGCACCCCGAGATCGGCGTGAGCTACAACGCCCGCTTCGAACTCGACCACTCGGCCCTGAGCATCCGCGAACTTTGGCGTCCGCCGCGCACGGTCGACCTGCGCGACCTGGTGGCCCACTTCCCCTTCAGCCCCAGCGACATGGTGCTGCGCCGGAATGGGCGTTCCGGGTCGGGCTCTTCGACGAGTACCACGTCTACGTGGGCGAGGATCTGGACATCAACGTGCGGCTGGCGCTGGCCGGGTGCCGCTTCGGCGGCATTGACCGGGCGCTCAATCTGCGCCGCTACCATGCGGGGCGGCGACTGGGCAATCTGCCGGGCGTCATTGCCGACACACTGCGCCCGCTGGACGCAGCCTTCGCCGACCCACGCTGCCCCGAGGCCGTGCGTCAACGCAAGGACCAGGCGTACGCGACCCACTACATGCTCTGGGCGGCCATCGCCTTCGGCCAGGAGGAGACCGCCGTCGGGCAGGAGTTCGCCCGGGCCGTTGCAGCGTGACCCGCGGCTGCTACTGGGCCATCCCAGCCCGTTCCTGGCCGCACTCATCGCCCACAGTTGCGTGGACGAGAGCGTGGACCACGATGCGCTGCTGCGCGCCATGCTAGATCAGTTGCCGCTTCCGCAGGCGCTGGGCTCGACCCGGCCGACTGCGACGACGCAGTGGCGCATGGTTACCTGATCCTCAAGGTGCGCACGGCGCTGTGGCGTGACGAGGCATACAGCCGGCAGCACTTCGCCCGGGCCGCCGCGCCATGCTACTGTCGATGCCCCGTTCCTGGCGCGGCGATGGCAACTGTTGGCCTACGAGGCCGAGATGGGGACGGCCGCGGCGCAAGCGGCCCTGGCGCGCCTGGCCGACGCCATGGCCTGCTGGGCACGCCCCACGAGGTGCGCCGGCTCAAAGGCAGCCTGGCGCTGAACCGGGCGTTTCAGGACTTTCACGCCGGGAACTTCACCACCGTCCTGTCCAGTGCGGCAGGCGCGCCCACGGCCCACAACCCGACTGTATTTGGGCAACCGTGTGCGCTGTCCATCTTGCTGCGCTCGGTGGTTGCCAACGTGCGGCCCGAAGAGCATCACAGGGGAGACTGTGACACGGCCATGAACAACGGACTTGCCCACGCAGGCCATGCCCACGCATCGTTCCCGCTTGGCCTGGCTGCCCGCTCGGTGCGTCGCCCGTTGGCCAATGCACGTAAGTGCGGCTGCGTCTGGCCCAACGGACGGCGTGGTATCTGTTCTACTACGGCTTTGCCCGCCATCTGCCCGTCTCGTATCGCTACCAGCCCGTGGGACGGCTGGCCAAGGCGCGCGGTGCCGAGCGGCCGCGCAAACGGCTCTTCTGCCACTGCGGCGCGTGGTGAATGTGGAGCACGGCGCCAATTTCTACACCGGCTGGGAGATCGAGATCGGCCACGATTCGACCTTGGGCATCCGCTGCACCGTGCCCTATGACCTGAAGGTGGGCAGCAACGTCATGATGGCGCCCGACGTGACCATCGTGGGCGAAAACCATCGCTTCGACCGCCGGGACATACCCATGCGGCTCCAGGGCTATCAGCGCTTCCCGCCCGTGTGCATCGAGGACGATGTCTGGATCGGCACCCGTGCCATCATCCTGCCCGGCGTGACCATCGGCCAGGGCGCCATCATCGGCGCCGGCGCGGTGGTGACCAAGGACGTGCCGGCGTATGCCATCTGTGCCGGCAACCCGGCGCGGGTGCTGCGTCTGCGCACCGAGGAGGAATACGAACAGTGAGCACGCGCATGACCGCGCCATCACCTCTGCATCTCGGCATCGCCACCGAAGAGACGTGGGGCTTCTTCAACGAAATCTATGCGGACCTGACCCAGCACTACGCGACCAGCCTCTTTGCCCGGCGGACGTGGCCGCTGCCGGTCTTCCACTCCCGGGTCAATCGGATGCTGTTCCGCCATGACTTGCAGAGCTTCCTGGACCGGAACGACGTGACCTTTTTCGAGTGGGCCAGCGGCTTGTTGGCCGCGGCCTCACGGCTGCCCAAGCACCGGGGCATCGTCACGCGGCTGCACCGGTACGAGCTCTACCAGTGGGCGGATCGCATCAACTGGGATGCGGTGGACAAGGTGGTCGTCATCAGCCGGGGCAAGCAGGCGGAGTTTGTGGCCCGCTTCCCGGACCAGGCCCACAAGGTCGTGGCGTCGCGGCCGTCCATCGTGTTGAGCAAGTTCATGCCGCAGCCGAAGACGTTCAGCGGCGACATCGGCACGCTCTGCCAACTGCACCCGCGCAAACGGGTCTACGACCTGATCTTGGCCTTCTACGAGCTGAGCCGGCAGCGGGACGGGCTGCATCTGCACATCGGCGGCAGCCATGAGCCTGCCCATCAAGACTACTACGACGCGCTCTGCTACCTCATCGAGCAGTTGGGGCTGGAGGAGAAGGTGACGCTCTACGGCCACGTGGCCGACACTGCGTCCTGGCTGCAACAACTCGATGTCTTCGTCTCCAACAGCTACTCCGAGGGCCTGCAAGTCGCGCCCATGGAGGCCATGGCGTCGGGTGTCTACTGCCTCTCCCATGCGTGGTTTGGGGCCGACGAACTGCTGCCCGCCGACAACCTGTTCGTCACCGGGAGCGAGCTCCAGGCCAAGATCCTGCGCTACTGCGACATGACCGAGGCGGCGCGCCAACGAGAGCGGGCGCACATGCGCACCATCGCCTGTCGCGAGTTTGATGTGGAAGATGTCAAAGTCCAGTTGCGCGCCGTGCTAGACGAAGTCGGCGCGCGTTATGCGAAAGTGCTTTGAAGGGAAGTCGCCATGCGCATCAGTGTATTGGGATTGGGCTATGTGGGCTGCGTGACTGCGGCCTGTCTGGCCCACGAGGGTCATGACGTGGTCGGTGTGGACGTGAACCGGCAGAAAGTGGAATTGCTCAGCCTGGGGCAAGCGCCCGTGGTGGAGCCGGGGCTGGACGCACTGGTCCAGAGCACCGTGGCCGCCGGCCGCCTGCGCGTGAGCATGGACGCGTCCGCCGCGGTGCGCGACAGCGACGTCAGCCTGGTCTGCGTGGGCACGCCGAGCAACGACAACGGCAGTCTCAACCTCACGTATATGGAAAACGTCTGCCGGGAGATCGGCCGCGCGCTGGCCGGGCGCGACGCGTACCACGTGGTCGTCATCCGCAGCACCGTGCTGCCCGGCACCGTGGAGACGCGCCTGATCCCGCTGCTGGAGGAAGCCTCGGGCCGCTGCGCCGGGCGTGACTTCGGCGTCGTCATGAATCCCGAGTTCCTGCGCGAAGGCAGCGCCATCCGCGACTATCGGGCGCCCAGCCTGGTGGTGATCGGCCAGATTGACGCACGCGCCGGCGACCTGGTGCGCGAACTCTACGCGCCGGTGGATGCGCCGGTGGTGCAGACGCCGCTGGCCCAGGCCGAGATGGTCAAGTACGCCAGCAACGCCTTCCACGCGCTCAAGGTGGTCTTTGCCAACGAGATCGGCACGGTCTGCAAGGCCCACGGTCTGGACGGGCGCCAGGTGATGGAACTGGTGGGCGCGGACCGCAAGCTCAACATCTCCACGGCCTACCTTACACCCGGCAACGCCTTCGGCGGCTCCTGTCTGCCCAAGGATCTGCGGGCGCTGCTGCACCGGGCCAAGGAACTGGACCTGGACTGCGACGTGCTCAATGCGGTGCTGCCCAGCAACCAGCGGCAGGTGGAACGGGGCATCAGACTGGTGGAGGCGACCAAGCGCAAGCGCGTCGGCGTGCTGGGTCTGAGCTTCAAGCACAGCACCGACGACCTGCGCGAAAGTCCGGCCATCACCCTGGTGGAGACCCTGGTCGGCCGCGGCTACCAGGTCAGCATCTTCGACGACAACGTGGAGCTTTCCCGGCTGGTGGGGGCCAACAAGTCGTTTCTGGAGCGGGAGCTGCCCCACATCGCCTCGCTCATGCGTGCGTCCATTGACGACGTGCTGGCCGCCTCCGACGTGATCGTGGTGACCCAGGGCGGCGCGGCGTTTCAGGATGTGCCGCGCCGGCTGCGCGCCGACCACACGCTCATCGACCTGGTCGGAGTGGCCACGAACGGCGTGGACCGGCCCCCGGCCTACGCCGGCATCTGTTGGTGAGGATGGGTTCATGGCAACGATTGCTGTCAACGGCACGGGCCGCGGCGATGTCACAGACCACGGTGGCACTACGATGCCGACCGACGAACAGCCGGTGCTCGACCTGGGTCCGGTGACCGGGCCTTCGTTCGGGCGGCCGGTCAACTACGTCGCCTTCCGCTACCGCCACCACTCGCCCCACTCGGGCTACGCGCGGCTGGCCGAGTACGGCGGCCGGCACTTTGCGGGCGAAACCATCGCCGTCGGCAAGCCGCTCTCGCGCCGGATCATCCGCGAGCGCATGTTGTGGCGGTTGGCCAAGGGCACGCCGGGCTACGACCGGGCCGCCATGGCCGCGGAACTGGCGGTGGCGCGCCGGGCGCTGCGCACGCGTGATGCGATCTTCCATTTTCTCTACGGCGAGAAGACGTACCACTACGCCGGTCGGCTCAACGGCGTGCGCGGCAACCGGCTGCTGGCCACCTTTCACCTGCCGCCCGACGGCCTCCGCCATGCGGTCCAGATCGACTGGCATCTGCGCCAACTGGCGGGCGTGGTCTGCGTGGGGCGCAACCAGCAGAACTATTTCGCCGACCTGCTGGGGCCGGATCGGGTCTTCTTCGCACCGCTGGGCGTGGACACCGCATACTTCACGCCGCCCGCGGACGAAGCCCGCGATCCGGATCTGTGCGTCTTCGTGGGCGAGAACTACCGGGACTACCCGACCTTGCGCGGCGTCATCGAACTGGTGGCCTAT
>JAWKOK010000051.1:0-35001 GCA_041391205.1 Caldilineaceae bacterium | reverse complement strand
GTTGCCGTGCAGGCGTACCTGCTGGAGATGAAGGAACGAGAGTACGCGTCGTCCACCATCGCCCGCAAAATCGCCGCGGTCAAGAGCTTCATGCAGTACCTCAATGCCGCCGGCGTCATGAACGAAGACCCCTCGGCCGAACTGGATTCACCCAAGGTCAAGAAGAATCTGCCGCGCGCCATTGCCCCGGAAGAGATCGAGCGCTTGTTGGCTGAACCGGCCAAAGGCAACACGGCCAAGGATCTGCGCGACAAGGCGCTGCTGGAAGTGCTCTACGCCAGCGGCATGCGCGTCACCGAGCTGGTCAGCTTGGATCTGGCCGACGTGGATCTGGCGGCCAAGACCGTGGAGTGCGGCGAAGGCGAAAAGCGCCGGCGTACGGTGCCCCTCTACACCGCTGCCGTGGATGCGCTGGCCCGGTACATGGAGGAGGGCCGGCCGCAACTGGTGCATGACGCCAACGAACAGGCGCTCTTCCTCAACCACCGCGGCCAGCGGCTCACGCGCCAGGGGCTGTGGCTCATCATCAAACACTACGTGCAGGAGATCGGCATCACCGACTCGGTGACGCCCCACACGCTGCGTCACAGCTTCGCCACCCATCTGCTCAACTCGGGCGCGGGTCTGCGTGAAGTGCAGGAACGTTTGGGCCACGCCAACCTGAGCACCACCCAAGTCTACAAACAAGCGTCGGCCGAAAGCGCGGCGGAACTGACCGTCGACGGCCGGCCGGTGAAGAAGAAGAAATGAGATAAAGAGATTGGAGATTGAGAGATTGGATCGCCTGCCGAGGCCAATCTCTTAATCTCCAATCTCTTTATCTCCAATCTCTCAATTTCACGTCACCCCACAGGACAACATCATGACAGACTTCACCTTGGCCATGTATGAGGAAGCGGCTGCGTTTGTGCGCGGGCGCACGGGACATGCCCCCCGCATCGGCATGATTCTGGGCAGCGGTCTCAGCCCTCTGGCGGAGGCCGTTGCGAACGCGGACGTCATCCCCTACGCGGAGATTCCCCACTTTCCGGTGAGTACGGTGGCGGGCCACGCGGGGCGGCTGGTCATCGGCACGCTGGCGGGCGCGCCGGTCTGCGTCATGCAGGGGCGCTTCCACAGCTACGAAGGCTACAGCCTGCAACAGACGACCTTCCCCGTGCGCGTGATGAAGCTGCTGGGCGTGGATACGCTCATCGTCACCAACGCCGCGGGCGGCATCAACCCCAACTTTGCGGTGGGCGACCTCATGGTCATCGAGGACCACATCAACTTCCTGGGCATGGCCGGGCAGAATCCGCTGCGCGGCCCCAACCTGGAGGCGTTCGGCACCCGTTTCCCCGCGGCCAACCACATCTACACACCTCACCTGCGCGACCTGGCCCTGCGCTTGGGCGACGGCCTCAACCTGCCCATGCAGCGCGGCGTCTACACCGTGCTGGCCGGTCCCAACTTCGAGACCGCGGCCGAAATCCGCATGTTGCGCATCCTCGGTTCCGACGCCGTGGGCATGAGCACCGTGCCCGAGACGCTGGTCGCGCACCACGCGGGCATGGCCGTGCTCGGCATCAGCACCATCACCAACATCTGCATCGACACCGCTGGACGCGGCCCAATTTGCCCAGTCACGAGGAAGTCAACGAGGCCGGCAAGCTCATCGTGCCCCGGCTGAGCGCGCTGCTGTTGGATGTGCTGCGTGAATTGGCGTAGGGAACAACAACGGGTTTGGCAAGGGACGGATGAAGCGCCAGGGTGACTTCGTATCCGTTCCTTTCCCCATCCGCTGTTCTGTCACCGCAACAACGTCAACAACAACTGGGCATACAGAATCTTCGTCACCGTGGTGATGGGGAAGACCAGCGCGTAGCCCAGGTTGGGGATCTCGTTCTCGGTCTGCTTCTGTCGCAAAAAGCCGAGCACGGCGGGCGCTGGGTCTGTATGCCCGCGGAAAGCTGCTCCAGCAACAGGTTGTAGGGAATGAGCACCTTGTAGCCGATGAGCAGCATGAGCAAGGTCTGTCACCGTGGTGATGAGCGCGGCCGCCAGGAAGATGCTCACCCTGCCGCTGGCCCCAAAGGTCGTCACGAAGGTGTAGCCCGAGCGGATGCCGATGCCCGCCAACAGCAGGATCAGGACCCATCTGGCGCAGGGTCAGGCTGGTGCTGTAGGGCAGCGTCCAGACCAGGGGGACCGGTGCCGCAGCGTTTCCAGCACCAACCCCACCAGCAGCGGCCCACCCGCCATGCCCAGGCTGAAGGTGCCTGCCCGGCAGCGGGATGGGGATCAGGCCCAGGAGCACGCCCAGAGTCAAGCCCAGGCCGAAGGTGAGCAGATCCAGTTCGCTCAGCGCTTTGTACGAGTCGCCGAAGAGACGGCTCAGCCTGGGGATGTCCTCAGCCAAGCCACACGCGCACCCGGTCGCCCAACTCCAGCACGGTGTCGCCGTCGGCCAGCAGGCTGATGTCGCCCCGGCGCACGCGCCACCACCGCGCCGTAGCGCTGGGCAGGCCCGGTCGGCGCAGCTTGCGACCGGCGATCTCTTGGTTGGAGACGAAGACCTGGCGAGTCGTACTCGCTGCGATCCATCTCCAGGTGCATGCCGGTCGGTTCGCTTCAGGTCGCGCACCACCGGTCCATCGCCCTCCGGCGGGCCGATGATGCTGATGAGTCGCCCTGCCAGCACCGTGTCGCCGTCGGGTTGTGGTGGACCGTTCGCGCGCTCGTGCCGCCCGAAGATGACGGGCCATGTGTGGTCGCTTTGAGCGTGCTCAGCGGCACGTTGATCACGTCGCTGCGGGTGACGCCGTGCGGTTGTAGATCTCCTGCTCCACCAGGCTGAACTGGCGCAGGCGGTCGGCGTCGGTGCGGTAGTCGATGCGGAAGAGGGCGCACCAGCAGCGCGGCCAGCAGCATCCCCAGCACGCCCACGGGATAGGCCACGGAGCAGCCCACCACCGGCTCGGCCAGCAGCGTGTCGACCGTGGCCGGCGGCGCAGCCTGGCGATGGTGTCCAGCAGGCCTGAGGCGGCGTGTTGGTGAGGCTGCCCGCAAACATGCCCGCGGTGACGGTGGGCTTCAGCGCCAGGACGGTGTATGCGGCCACGGTCATGCCCGCGGCCAGGGTCAACATGCCCAGGACCAGGAGGTTGTTGCGCAGCCCCTGCCGGTTGAACGAGGCGAAGAAGCCCGCGCCGCTGCTCAAGCCGATGGTGTAGACGAAGATGATCAGCCCCATCTCCACCAGCACCGGCGGCAGCGACAGTTCCGGGCTGAGCGCGCCGAAGGCCAGCCCCACGAAGAGGATTGCGGCCACGCCCAAGCTCACGCCTGCGATGCGGATGCGCCCGATCACATAGCCGATGGCGGAGACGAGAAAGAGCAAAAGCAGAGGCTGTTCGACCAACAGATCGATGAAATGCGTCATGGCGTGATGTGCTCCTGTAGAGTCCCCCGCGGCGTGCAACGCGCACAGATTTCGGCATTGAGTCGCTGAGGCGACTTCTCGCTGTCAGCACCGGTTTCAACCGTGGCAACCGGTCCGGCGCGTTCATCGCAACTTTACATTGCCGGTACCGATCGCCGAGGCGACTTCTCGCTGTCAGCGCTGGTTTCTACCGTGGCAACCGGCGCACACGGTGCATCTGCTCATTTTATCACAAATGTGCACCCGGTTGCATGAGATGGCGCGAAATTCGGTTGACAACCCCTGGCGAAGGTGTTAATGTGGAACGCATAGAAACAGTCTCATCTTCGGCTCCCACCACCTTGTGATCCCGGCAAAATCCCTCTGACAAGTGACCCGTGAGGTCAGTTCGTCTCACCATCAAAGATGAGGAGTGTCTATGTTTACCGACGTCGAGGTCCGTCAGGCCGTCGAATTCGAAAGTGCCACGCATCCTGTCCTCAGCATCTATCTCAACGTTGACCCCCACCGGCGTTCGCCCGAAAAGTACAAACTAGCGCTGCGCAATCTCCTGGACAAGGCCGAGGGGGCCGATCCCCAGGACGTCAAGCGCATGCAAAATTACGTGGAGATGGGCTACAACTGGCAGGGCCGCGGCATCATCATGTTCAGTTGCGAGGCCGAAGGCTTCTGGTGGGCCAACAGTCTCACCGTGCCCGTGGAGGACAGCGTCATGGTGGGGCGGCGGCCTTATGTGCGCCAACTGGCCGCGCTGCTGGACGCGTACGAACGCTACGGCGTCATCCACGTGGACCAGGAGGGCGCGCGGCTCTACGTCTTCAACATGGGCGTGCTGGAGGCCGTGGAAGGGTTCCTGGGCGAGGAAGTCAAGAAGCACAAGGCCGGCGGCTGGGCCGCGGCGCGCTACCAGCGCAGCGAAAAGGGCGTGGCGCGCCAGAACTTGCAGGACATGGCCGAACTGGCCGAAGAGTTCTACCGCGACAGCGACACCCGGCGCTTGATCCTGGCCGGCACCGACAAGAACGTGGCCCAGTTCAAGGAACTGCTCAGCCATCGCCTGCGCAGCATGGTGGTCGGCCAGTTCGCCGCCGATGCCAACGCGTCGGCGTCCACCATCGGCGACGAGGCGTTGAGCATCGCCAAGAAGGCGGCCGACGCCGAGGCGCAACACGCCGCCGACGTGCTCGTCACCACGGTGCACAAGGGCGGCAACGCGGTGGCCGGCCTGGCCGAGACGTTGACCGCGGTGCAGAGCGGGCGCGCCTACCAGGTGGTGGCGCTCAACAACTTCAAGCAGCCCGCCTACCGCTATGTGGACAGCGGCTACATCGTCCTCGACTTGACCGAAGAGACCGAACTGGGCAGCGGCCGCGTCCAGGAACTCCCCGACGGCGTGGACAGCGTGCTCCGTCGCGCCATGGCCCAGGGCATCGGCGTCACCGTGCTCGACGAACACGCGGGCCTGGAAGGCATCGGGAAGATTGGGGCGTTGACGCGGTATTGATGCGTGAAGACGTGAAACGTGATGCGTGATGGACTGTGAGCGGGAGATTGAGAGATTGGCTCGGGTGTAGGCGACAATCTCTCAGTCTCCCAATCTCCAATCTCCGTCGATCACGCCCCTCGCCCCCCGCATTAGATTCTCGTCTCCCCCACATATGCATTCCATTAGACATGACGATATTCGGAATCATACTTACCCTGGTTGTCGTCTTACGAGTGTAAAACTGACGTCAGGTATCAGTGAAACAACCTGAGCATACCAGGAGCAATGAATCTGCATGATGCGTTTTGATAAGTTTACCGAAAAGGCCCAAGAAGCTGCCATGCGGGCCTATGAAATATTGCAGCAATACAAGCACACCCAGGTGGACACCGAGCACGTCTTCCTGGCCTTGGTGCAGCAGAGTGACAGCGCGGTGCCCCAGATCTTCGAGATGCTGGCCGTGCCCGTGGATGGGATTGCGCGCAAGCTGGAGACAGTGTTGCAGAGCGCGCCCGGCACCAACATGGGCGCCTACGGCAGTGCGCCCACGGCCCAGGTCTTCATCACGCCGCGGCTCAAGCGGGTGATGGACGTGGCCAATGAAGAGGCCAAGCGGCTCAACGACGAGTACATCAGCACCGAGCACATCCTCTTGGCCATCGCCAGCGAGCGCAACACGGCCAGCGCCAACATTTTGCGCGAGGCCAACATCACCAAAGAGCAGATCTACCAGACCATCGAAGAGCTGCGCAACGGCAAGCGGGTGACCGAACCCAACGCCGAGAGCAAGTACCGCGTGCTGGCCAAGTACGGCCATGACCTGACCCAGGCCGCAATCGACGGCAAGCTGGATCCCGTGGTCGGGCGCGAGCCGGAAGTGCTGCGGGTGATGCAGGTGCTTTGCCGGCGCACCAAGAACAACCCGGTGCTCATCGGCGAGGCGGGCGTGGGCAAGACGGCCATCGTCGAAGGACTGGCCCAGGGCATCGTCAAAAACGACGTGCCCGAGCCGCTGCTCAACAAGAAGATCATCTCGCTGGACTTGGGCGCGATGCTGGCCGGCACCCGCTTCCGCGGCGAGTTCGAAGAGCGCTTGAAGGCGTGTATCGAAGAGGTGCAGCAGAGCGAGGGCGAGATCGTCCTCTTCATCGACGAGCTGCACACGGTGGTCGGCGCGGGCAACGCGGCCGGCGCGCTGGACGCCAGCAACATGCTCAAGCCGGCGCTGGCCCGCGGCGAATTGCAGTGCATCGGCGCCACCACGCTGGACGAGTATCGCCAGAACATCGAGAAAGACGCCGCGCTGGAACGCCGCTTCGCCCCCGTCTACGTGGACGAACCCACCGCAGAGGAAGCCATCGAGATTCTGCGGGGCCTGCGCCATCGCTACGAGGAGCATCACGGCGTGGTCTACGACGACGAGGCGCTGGTGCAAGCCGTCAAGCTGAGCACCCGCTACGTCTCCGACCGCAAGCTGCCGGACAAGGCCATCGATCTCATCGACGAGGCCGCGGCCAAGCTGCGGGTGGCCATCCACTCCATGCCGCCGGGTCTGCGTGAGCAGCGCCAGCAGTTGAGCGAACTCATCGCCAGCGAGGAGAAGGCGTGGGCCGAGCGTGACTACGAGAACGCGGCCAAGTACAAGACCGAGCGCGTGCGTCTGGAGTCCGAGTTCGAGACAGCCATGACCGAATGGCGCGACGAGAACAAGCTGGACGAAGTGGTGGACGCCGCCGACATCGCCACCGTCATCAACGCGTGGACCGGCATTCCGGTGAGCAGCCTGCTTCAGACCGAGGCGGAGAAGCTGCTGGACATGGAAGACGCGCTGCGCCAACGCATCGTCGGCCAGGACCAGGCCATCGTCGCGGTGAGCGATGCCATTCGCCGGGCCCGCAGCGGCATGAAGGATCCGCGCCGGCCCATTGGCACCTTCCTTTTCTTGGGGCCGACCGGCGTGGGCAAGACCGAACTGGCCAAGGCGCTGGCCGGCTTCCTCTTCGACGATGACGACGCGCTGGTGCGCATCGACATGAGCGAGTACCGCGAGCCGCACACGGTGAGCCGTCTCTTCGGGGCGCCTCCCGGCTACGTGGGCTACGACCAGGGCGGTCAGTTGACCGAGCAGGTGCGCCGTCGCCCGTATCAGGTCGTACTCTTCGACGAGGTGGAAAAGGCCCACCCCGAGGTGTGGAACTCGTTGCTCCAGATCATGGACGACGGCCGCCTCACCGACGGGCAGGGACGCACGGTCGACTTCCGCAACACGGTCATCATCATGACCAGCAACGTGGGCGCGGAGGTGGTCAAGCGTGGGTCGCTGGGCTTCATGACGCCCGAGTTTGACGACGCGGCCTATGCCGAGGGCGAGTACAGCAAGCAACTCAAGCGGCTCTTCCGTCCCGAGTTCCTGAACCGGATCGACGAGACTATCGTCTTCGAGGGGTTGAAGCAGGAGGAGATCCGGGCCATTGTCCACTTGCTCATGCAGGACATCAGCGTCCGGCTGGACGACCTGGGCATCGCTGTGGAACTGACGCCGGCCGCCGCCGACCATCTGGCCAAGGTAGGCTACGACCCGAGCTACGGGGCACGGCCCATGCGCCGGGTGTTGCAGCGGGCGGTGGAGAACGAACTGAGCAAGCGACTGCTGCGCGGCGAGTACCAGACGGGCGACCAGATCTTGGTCGACTACGACGAGAATGCCGGCGGCGACTACAAGCTCAGCTTCACCAAGGCCGAGCAGGCGCCCATTGCCGTCGAGTTGCCGGTGAGCAAAGAGCAGTAAGAACCTATCCGGAAATTCACAGCAGACCGGCGTGTCTTGGCTGTTTGGGCAACAACGTCGTCTGCGCACTGTAATTTCCGGATAGATACTAACGACGTGCGTCGTTGCGTCCGCCGGTTACTCCATCAACTGTAGAAAACGGGTGGACGCAATGGCGCGTCCACCCGTTTTCGTTGCTGTTTGCACTTGGTCCCGGTGAAAATTGCGTGCGTCGCGCGCACATGATGTATAATGAACGTGTCGAGTTATGTTGAGCTGTGAAGATTTTCTCCCCCGCCTTCCGGTTCAGAGAGAAAGGATAGTCAACTGTTGTGAGTAAACGAAAAAAACCGAATACCGGACGCCAGAGCCGATCGTCGCCCGATGGCGCGACGCAAGGCAAAGGCCAGCGGCGATGGTACCGCGCCGATCTGCACATCCACACGCCCGGGTCCAACGATTATGAAGAACCCAAGGCGACTTATTTAGATGTGCTGCGCACGGCGGCCGAACGTGATCTGGACATTATTGCCGTCACGGATCACAACACGGTTGCAGGCATCGGGGCGATTCGCCGGGAGATTGAGTGGCTGACCCGTTTAGAGTCCGACAAGCGTTTGACCGACGAGGAGCGTGCCCGTTTGACCGAATGGCGCGACCTGTCCGAGCGAGTGTTGGTGCTGCCGGGCTTTGAATTTACGGCCACCTTTGGGTTCCACATTTTGGGCATTTTTCCCCCGGAGACGCCTTTGCGCAAGTTGGAACACATTCTGCTGTCGCTCAACATTCCGGTTGACAAACTGGATATCGGCTCCACCGAAACAGGGTCGGCCACCGATGTGCTCACCGCGTACAAGGTGATCCACGAGGCGGGCGGTCTTGTCATTGCGGCCCACGCCAACAGCACCCACGGTGTGGCCATGCGCAACTTCCCCTTCGGCGGCCAGACGAAAATCGCGTACACCCAGGATCCCAATTTGGACGCGCTCGAGGTCACCGATCTCGACAAGTCCTATCGTTCCACCGCGCGCTTCTTCAACGGCAGCAAGAGCGAATACCCGCGGCGCATGCACTGCATCCAGGGCAGCGACGCGCACCGGCTGACCAGCGATCCCAAGAATCCGCGGCGGTTGGGTGTGGGCGAACGGGCCACCGAGTTTCTGCTGGACGACGCCTCGTTCGAGGCCATCGTCACGGTGCTGCGCAGCAAGCAGTTCGACCGCACGCGCCCGGCGCGTCCGGCCGACAAGCCCTTCGACAGCATTGCCGCCGCCCGGGAAGAAGGCCCTAGCCTGATCCAGAGTTTCCACGAATCGGCCAGCCAGCGGGGCGGACGCCTGACCACCATCATCAACGACCTGTGCGCCTTCGCCAACACCAGCGGCGGCTCGGTCTACGTGGGCGTGGGCCAGCGCAAGGGACCGCCCAAGGGACTCACCAACGCCAAACAGGTCCAGTCCCAGATCGAGCACGCGGTGGACGAGCGCATCACGCCGCCGCTGGAGCCGGCCTTCGATCTGGTGGAGACCGAGGGCGTCAAGGTGCTGCGCATTCAGGTCTCCAAAGGCAAGGACCGGCCCTACTGCGTGGACGATCACAAGTTCTACGTGCGCGATGAGGGCGAGACCAACATGGCCGTGCGCGACGAGATCGTGTCACTGGTGTTGGTTGCGCAGGATGACGAGCCTGAATCCGCGGCCAAGGTGACGGCGGGGAGCGGTTCCGGTAGCAGCAAGCGCAAGCGCCGACGTGGCGGTCGTTCCCGCAGCGGCGGAGACAAGAGCAAGTCCGGCAGCGACGGCAAGGAGAGCAGCGGCGGCTCCGGTGTCACATCCGACGCTGCCGCTTCACCCGAGCGCGACGACACGTTTTACCTGCCCCAGATCGGCGTGGAGATCGTGAACACCGAGGAGCGCAACGGTCACCTCTACCACACCATCTGTGACCTGCGCAACGGCAACACCATCAACAACGTGACGCGCAAAGGTGCGCGCAAGCTGTGGAACTACGCCATCCAGCAGCACGAAGACCACCCGGTCGACCCGAAAAAAGTGGAGTGGCACGACAACGTCGGCATCGTCAACAGCGAACGCCGCGCCGGCAAAGTCCGCTACGACCTGGCCCTGCGCGAAAACGGCGACGTCCGCATCTTCTACGGCGTCACCGAAGACGGGATGGAAGGGAAGTGGGCGGTTTTTGTTAAGGATGAATAATTAATTTGTGAATAGCGAATTGAGAATTTTTAATGGGGTCGTCGCTGCCAAGCGCTCTTGTTAGGAATTATCAATTCGCTATTTTCGATTAATTATTCGTTACTCGGCCCGCACCGCATCAGCCGGCTGAATATTGCCCATGCGCCAGGCGGGGTAGAGTCCGGCCAGGAGGGCGGCGCCCAGTGCGACGAGAAAGGCCCGCCCTAACTCGCCCGCCTGCAACTGCATCTGCAGCGTCCAGCCGAACGAGCGCAGGTTGATGATGTAGATGAGCACCACCGCCAGCACCAGCCCCGTGGGGATGGCGATCAGGCCCGCGCTGGCGCCGATGAGGCCCGTCTCCAGCAGCGACAGCCGCCAGAGTTGCCGCCGGGTCATGCCCGTGGCGCGCAGGACGCCGATCTCCCGCACCCGCTCCAGTTGCAGGCTCATGAGCGTGCTCAAGATGCCGATGAACGCCACGACCGTGGCCAGCAGTTGCAGGGCTACGGTGATGGCGAAGGTGCGGTCGAAGACCTCCAGCGCGTTCTCGCGTGTCCCTCGGTTGGAGCGCACCAGTAGTTCCGTGTCGCTGCTCATGCCGCTACCCAACTCTGTGCGCAACGTGTCCACCATCGCATCCACGTCCACCCCCTCTGCCACAAACAGGCCCACCGCCGAAATCCGGTCATCGTCCCAGAACTGGCGATAGACGGGGTCGTGCATGAACGCGACCGCGTTGACGTCGAAATCCACTGAGACGCCCACCACGGGAAGGTCGCGGGGACCGCGGTCGGTCTGCACGGTCAACGTGTCGCCCACGCCGACGCCGTAGCGGTTGCGCATGGGTTCGTTGACCACGATGCCGCCTGCTTCCACCGCAGCCCACGTGGCGCGCCAATCACCCACCGCGGCGCGATACTGGCGATTTTCACCGGCGATGTCCCGGCTCAACGCCACCAACCGGATCTGGAGCGGCTCGTCCCGGTCGGGCAGGAACGCGGCCACATTGACGCCGCGCGTGGTGGCGACTTCGGCCACGCCGGGAATGGCGGCGATGCGCGCCGCGGTCTCCGGCGCCATGGACGCGGTGACCTGGTTGGACGACAGGCTGGGCGGCGAAATGAAGATGTCGGCCTGGAGCACGTCGTCCAGCCACTGGACCACCGTGTTACGGAAGCTGCCGATCATGATGCCCACGCCGATGATGACGCTGACCGCAACCATGAGCTGCGGCCACGGCCACCGACGTGCGGCTGAGCGCGCGCGTCACCGTGCGCGGGGCCATGCGCACGATGACGCCGGCCCGGCGCGCCGGCCGCTCCACCCCGCGCATGAGGACCAGTGTCACCGCCGGGGTGAGCAGCGCAAAGCCGATGATGACGGCGAAGAGACCGGCGAAGGTCACCACCAGATTCCACTCGGGCAGCAGCAGCGCCACGCCCAGCAAGAGCAGCGCCAGCGCGCCGCCGGTGACCCACGGCAGGACGCGGCGGATGCGCTCTTCCACGTTGCTGCGCTTGAGCGCCGGCGGGTGGCACGCTGGTCGCCTCCAGCGCGGGCACGGCCGCACCCAGCAGCGCGGCCCCGATGCCGATGGCCGCGCCCTTGACCAGCGTCCACGTAGGAATGTCGATCTCGCGCACGGCGACCACGAAGAAGAGATCGTTCATGGTGCGCGCCACCAGTTGCACCGCACCCCGTCCCAACACCACGCCCAGCGCCAGCTCCCAGCAACGTCCCCAACGCGCCGAGGATCAACGCTTCCAGCAGGATCAAGGCGTAGATTTCCCGTCGGGTCATGCCCAGGGCGCAGGCTGCCCAGGACGGGCCGCCGCTGTACCACGCTGAAAGTGACCGTGTTGTAGATGAGAAGACGCCCACGACCAGCGCCAGCAGGCTCAGCGCGGTCAGGTTGAGGCTGAAGGCTGCGGTCATCTCGTTGACGGTGCCGCTGCGCCCGGCGGCAAGATCGATGCGCGCGCCCGGCGGCAGGATCGGCGCGATGGCGGCGCGGGCGGCGGTTTCGGCATCACCCGGCGGCAGGATCAAATCGATGCGGTCCAGCCGGCCCACCTTGTCCAGCACCCTGCGCGGTGGCGATGTCGGTGATGAGCAGGCTGTCCAGGGCGCGGCGGCTCAGGTCGTTGGACGGCTCCATGAGGCCGATGATCTCCAGCGCCTGCGTGCGTCCGCCCACGCGCACGGTGAGCGTGTCACCGGTGTTCAGCCCGTAGCGGGTCGCCACGTCGGTGCTCAGCAGCACCGAGTTGGGCCGGGTGAGCATGTCCGTCAGAAAATCGGGCTGGATGGCCTCCGCATCGTCGCTGCCCAGGTAGCTGCGGAAAGGTGACTCGGCAAACGGGTCCACGCCCAGGAGGCGCATGGGCTGGCCCGTCCAACTGCGGCGCGACCACGTAGCTCTCCACGATGGGCGCGCTGGCACGGTAGCCCACCTCCGCCGCAGCCGCGTGTAGACGGCCTCGTCCAGTCCGGTGGGGCCGCCGACGATCTGATGGGTGGCCCGGCCCGCCACTGTCTCCGCGCCCAGGTTGAAGGCGCGCTCGGCCGACCCGTTGGCCAGGTCGATGGCGACGATCATGGCCACGCCGATGGCCACGCCGACGACGAAGAAGAGACTCTGCCACGGGCGGCGTTTGGCGTGACGCCAGGCCAGGCGGGTGATTGGGCGGGTTGAGTGGGTGGTGGACATAATGTTGAATGAGCTTTAGAGATTGGGAGATTGGGAGATTGGCGCGTGGTCTTGGCGCCAGGCGCGGTCGCTGACCAGTTGGCCGTGTTCCAGGTGGAGGACGCGATCGGCCTGACGCGCCACTTCGGGCGCGTGGGTGGCCATGAAGAGCGTCTTGCCCGCGTCGCGCGTCAGTTCCAGCAGCAGCGCCAGGACGGTATCGCCGGTGTCCTCGTCCAGGTTGCCTGTGGGCTCGTCGGCCAGGATGAGCAGCGGATCGTGGGCCAGGGCGCGGGCGATGGCCACACGCTGCTGCTCGCCGCCGCTCAACTTGTCGGGATAGGTGTCCAGCCGGTCGGCCAGGCCCACCCGCGCCAGCAGCGCCAGGGCATGCGCGCGCTGGTCGCGCCGGGCGCCGGTCAGTTCCAAGGGCAGCAACACGTTTTCCTGCACGGTGAGTGTGGGGATCAGGTTGAAGAACTGGAAGATGATGCCGATGTGGTTGCGCCGGAAGATGGTGCGCGCGCGGTCGCTCAGCGCGTTGAGCGTCACCGGGCCGTCGTCGCCGACGATGATGACGTCGCCCTGGCTGGGCGCGTCGATGCCGGAGATCAGGTTGAGCAGGGTGCTCTTGCCGCTGCCCGACTTGCCCAGGAGGCAGACGAACTCGCCCCGGTAGAACTCCCGGTTGAGCGCGTTGAGCACGGTGCGCTGCCGGCCGCCTTCCTCGTACTCTTTGCTCAAGTTGTCCAGCCGGATGATGCACGGTTTGTCCGTGCGTCCGTTGCCTTCGACGGGCATTGCCGCGACCGCGACGTCGCCCCCGCCGGTGTCCGGTTCGTCGTTCACTTCGTAGTCCAGCAAGCTCACAGCCATCACGTCACCTGTTTGAGAAATTTGTAACAAATCGTGGGTCCAGGGTAACGCGCGGGGTCGGGAGAGTCTGTCGGCAATGTGACAATCGGGTGAGAGGGGCGCATTGCGGGGGGCGAGGGGCGGGTTTGTTGCACGTGCGCACACGCGTGCGCGGTTGGAAATTTGCGTGGATGGCGGCGGATCTTTTACTGTGGAGGGACTTTGCGTGAATGCATTCTTTTGCCCGGCGGCGGATACGTCGACTCGCCGCCGGGGCATTGACGCCACAGACGCGACAAGAAACGGGGGCACGGGGTGAGGGCGGAACTGGATCGGTTGATGGCGGAGCGTGGACTGGATGCGTTTCTGGTGGTGGGTGACGCTGCCGGCAACAAGGTGATGAACTACTTGACCGGCGGCGCGCACCTGGAGCGGGCGCTGGTGCTCAAACGGCGCAACGGACCGCTCACGCTGGTCCACGGCGCCATGGAGCGGGACACGGCCGCGTCCACCGGGCTGACGCTGGTGGATCGGGACCAGCACTACAATCTGTACGAGCTCCTGCGCAAGCACGAGGGCAATCGCCTCGCGGCCATGGTCGATTACCTCACGCAGGTGGTGGAGCATCAGGAGTTGCAGGGACGTCTGGGCCTCTTCGGCATGATGGACGCGGGCGAAGCGTACACGCTCTTCAACCAGGTACAGGATCGCCTGGAGGGCACGACGCTGGTCGGCGAGTTCGAGGATTCGCTCTTCGCCCAGGCGCGCGAGACCAAGGACGACGGCGAGATCGACGAACTGGTCGAGGCCGGGCGGCTGACGTCGCTGGTCGTGCGCGAGACCCGGGAGTTTCTGTCAGGGCACCAGGCGCGCAACGAGGTGCTGGTGCGCAGTGACGGCGAGGCGCTGACCATCGGCGACGTGAAGCGCTTCATCCGTGCGCGCATCGCGGCCTACGGCATGCACGAGGACCACGGCTGCATTTTCTCCCAAGGCCGGGACGCGGGCGTGCCCCACAACGCGGCGACCCGGCCATGCCCATGCGCCTGGGGCAGTCCATCGTCTTCGACATCTTTCCCCTGGTGCCCAGCGGCTACTTCCACGACCTGACCCGCACTTGGAGTCTGGGCTATGCCACCGACGAGGTGCTGGAGGCGTGGGAGCAGACCAAGACGATCTTCGACCGGGTGATGGCCGCGGTGGCGTTGGGCGTGCCCTGCCGGGATCTCCAGAACATGACGTGCGATTTCTACGAAGCGCTGGGCCATCCCACGGCGCGCAGCCGGCCCGGCACCCACGAAGGCTACGTGCATTCGTTGGGCCACGGCATCGGTCTGGACATCCACGAGGAGCCGAGTTTGAGCCACCGTGAAGGCAACACCACGGTGCTCATGCCGGGCCACGTCTTCAGCGTGGAGCCGGGGCTGTACTACCCGGACCGCGGCTTCGGCGTGCGCATCGAGGACTCGGTCGCGTTCCGCGAATCGGGCGCGCTGATCAACTTGACCGACGTGCCGTACGATCTGGTGGTGCCGGTGCGTTGACGTGCGCGCTGGACTTCCGGGAAGGGGTCAGAGATCACGCTGCTGTGACGATTCGCTTGACCCCTTCCGGGAAGTCCGCCCGACACTTCCCGGAAGTCTCGCGCAGGGACCCTCTCCACCTACTCCAACTCGACATAATCAACAGCAATCCAGCCGCTGTCGCCTTCATCCAACCCCTCGACCGCGACGAGAATCCACGCGCCGTCCGGGCTGACATCGAGAATGGGAAGCGTCGCACCGTTGGCGACCCAGCCGGCGCGCGCAAAGTCGGTGCCGGGACCGCTGCGCACGCTCAGGCGCGCGCCCTGTGTGCGCACGGTGGCGCGGGTGGGGCGTGGCGGTGCGGGCGTGGCGGTCGGCGTGGGCAGCGGGATCGTCGTGGTCCCGGTGACTCGATCGGAGACTGCGACGGCTTCAACGTCGGACGCTTCAGAATCGGCCGCTTCAGCACCGGGCACTTCGGGGCCGGCGACCGCGGTGCGCAGCGTCGGCGTGGGCGCGGGCGTGGCGTCCGGGTCGGGCGACGGCGTCGGTGTGGCCTCGTCGGCGGCCGGCTCGAGCTCGCCTGCATCGCTCTCCGGGACGGATTCAGCGGGCGCGTCGGCTGTCGGCGTCTGCACCTCTGCCGGCGGTGTGCCGGCTACGACCTCGACCGGCGTCGGCTCCGGCAGGGGAAGCGGCTCGCCGGGGAGCACGCTCAGCGTGTACGCGCCCGCATTGCTGTCTTCGTAGGTGCCGACTTCCAGGATCAGCGTCAGGTCCACGGGGATCTCGAAGTGTTCGATGGCCGAGTTGACCGTGTCGCGGCTCTCGGCGTCGTCGTTGAAGGCGAGCAGGTTGTCGGCCATGTCGTAGATGCGCAGCACCGTGTCCAACTGCGCAGTGGCGTCTTCCAGGTAAATGTCGAGCACGTCCCCGGCGGAGACCGCCAGCGAATAGCGCACCCGCGTCCCCGGCACCAGGCGCCCGCCCGCCACGTTGCCCACGGTCAGCGGCCCGCCGTCGATGAGATCGATGGCCGTCAGCGCGTCCAAGTAGGCCGCGGCCGCGTCTACCACCGGATCGCCATCGCTGAAGAGGGTGCGTGTGTCCACCGGCACGCGAATGGTGGGCACCACGCCTTTGCCTTCGATGTGGATCTTGCCGTTGACATCCACGGCGCGGCCGTTGGTGTACTGAAAGAGCTGGCCTTCGGGCATCCGCACCACCTTGATGCTGCCGCCCAGCCCCGCAGTCGGATATTGGCCCACGATGGCGGCGCGGCCGTTCAACGTCATATCGTAGGCGAAGAACTCGCAGGCGCTGCTGCAATTGGGACCGATGAGCACGGCGACGGCCCCGTGGTAGCGCAGATCCTCGGCCGGCAGATAGAAGCGCTCGGCCGTCCCGGGGTCGAAGTAGAAGGCATCCAGCTCCTCGTCGTAGAACCCCGTGTTGCCCAGTTCCAGCGATTCGTCGAAGAAATAGGCCGCCATCTGGTCGGCCAGAAAATTGCTGCCGCCGCCGTTCTGCCGCAGGTCGATGATGAGCCCCGGCACGTTTTCGTCCTTGAGCGTGCGCAGGAGGCGTTCCCAGAGCTGCACGGTCAGCAGCCGGTTGTCAGAGAAGCTGAAGATCCGGACCAAGGCATGGCCGTTGGGCAACAGTGTGTAGCGCACGGGCAGTTCGAAGCCGCTCAGGCCCGCGTTGAACGACGACTGGCTGAAGCTCTCGCTTTCGCCGGTTGCGGTCAGTTGCGCCGTGGCCGTTTCGCTGCTCCCCGGGTTGCGATAGACGATCTCGACTGTGGCGCCCAACTGCGTGCGCACCGCATAGCGCAGCCGCTGGAGCCGGGCGTAGTGGGCGGTGCTGAAGGGTGCGGAATAGGCCAGCGTGTTGTCCACATGCTCGCCGATGGGTGTGCCGTTGAAGGCGATGATCTCCGCGCCCAACTCGATCCCGGCGGCGGCCGCGGGACCGCCGGGTACCAGGTAGCTCACCAATACGCGCCCATCGTCCACATCGCGGATGCCCATGCCCAGCCCGCCGGCCGTGTCCCGGTTGAAATCCTGGACCACAAACGGCCCGTTGATGTGACCGTCGGGGATGGCAAAGGAGAAGTCGCGCAGCGCGCGGCGATAGAGCAGGTTGTCGTCGCCCGCGGCCGCAAAACGAGGCCGAAAGGCGGCGGCCAACGCATCCCAGTCGATGCCCTTGTGCTCGCTGAAGGCGTACTCGCGGCGCAGCAACTCCACCAGCGCGTCAAACGCGGCCACGTAGCTCATGGCGGAAAAGTCGATCATGGCCGCCGCGGCCGGCTCCAACAGGTCCATGTGCGGGTGGCGCGCGCGGTCAAATGTGAACGGGCGCGTCTCCAGGTCGACCACGGTGTAGCCTGGGGGCAGGCGCACCGTCGCTTCGTCGCCGGTGAAGAGGCGCGCGTCCGGGCCGAAGTCGGCCGGGAAGCCCTGGTCCGCGTCGGGCGCGTAGACGAGCAGTTTGCCGCCCACGATCTCGCGCTTGGTTTCGGCCAGCGTGCTGACCCGGGTGGACGCATAGGCGCTGGACCAGCCGCCGCCGAACAGATCCCGCTCCTCCAAAAACGGGTCGCCGAAGATGTTGGTCCAGTAGGCCGGGGCAAAGACCATGACGCCGACGTCCTCTGCGTCGTCGTTGTCCACGTCGTGCAGGGTCGCCTGTGGTTCGATGGGCAGGGAAATGGTGTAGGAGAAGGGCGAGCGGTAGAAGTCCGACGTGATCTGCCCCAACGTCTGCGACGCGACCGGGATGAGGAAGCCCGGGTTGCGTTCGATGAAGCCGCCCTGGTCCTCCAAGATGATCACCGGCGCGGCCGCACCCAGCGTGAAGAAGGCGTTGGTGTAGGTCAGCACGCCGCTGATGCTGACCGCGCCGCCCTCGTCGTTGACCACGGGCGCAGCCGGCACGTCGTCGGGTCGGTTCGCGCCGGCCTGGGCACGGACACGTCCGCCGGCCATCAGCGTCATCGCCAGGGCCAGGCAGAACGCGGGGACGAACGCAATGCAGCCGGCTCGGAGCCATGCAACGCTCCGTGAGCATGGCCGCTGCGTATCAGGGATCGGTGGGGACGGCGCTGAGGGCATTGACCTTCTCCCGCGGTGGCATGTGGCTTGGACGGCACTACGTTCGCGTCAGGCGCTCCCGTTCGTAGGCGAGCACGTCGGTGAGGATGTCGTTGAGTTGGTGGCGCGGCGTCCAATCGATGGCGCGCCGCAGCTTGGCGGTGTCGGGCACCCGGCGCTGCATGTCCTCGAAGCCGGGCGCGTAGGCTTCGCTGTAGGGGATGTGCGTGATGGTCGACGGACTGTCAGCCAGGTCGATGACCCGCTGCGCCAGCGTGTTGATGGTGACTTCCTCGGAACTGCCGATGTTGTAGATTTCGCCGGCCGTGCGCTCGGGCTTGTCCAGCAGCGTGATCAGAGCGCGCACGGTGTCGCTGACGTGGCAGAAGCAGCGTGTCTGTTCGCCCGTGCCGAAGACGCGCAGCGGCTCTTGGCGCAGCGCCTGCTGGACGAAGCGCGGCACCACCATGCCGTAGCGCCCGGTCTGCCCCGGGCCCACCGTGTTGAAGAAGCGGGTGATGGTCACCGGCAGTTCATATTCGCGAAACGCGGCCAGACCCAGAAACTCGTCCAGCAACTTGGAGGCGGCATAGCCCCAGCGGCTGCGGCTGGACGGGCCGAGAAGCAGATCGTCGTCCTCGTTGAACGGAAGGGAGACGCCTTTGCCGTAGACTTCGCTGGTGCTGGCGATGAGCGTGCGGCAGCGATAGCGGCGCGCCGCCTTGAGCACGGCGTGGGTGCCCAGCACGTTGGTCTCAATGGTCTCCGTGGGTCGCTCCACCACCAGTTGCACGCCCACGGCTGCAGCCAGATGCACGATGGCGTCCGATTGGCTGGCCAGGCGGTCGACCACCAGCGCGTTGTCCAGATCGTCGATGGCGAACTCAAAGCGTGATTGGTTCACCAGGCCGCGGATGTTCTCGAAGGAGCCGGTGCTCAAGTTGTCCAGCACGGCGACTGCGTCCCCGCGTGCCAGGAGCGCGCGGGCGAGATGGCTGCCGATGAAGCCTGCCCCACCGGTGATGAGTATGCGCATAGTTTGTCCCGATTGTTGCGATTGCGTTGAAATGTTTCGAGAGTTCAGGCATCCATCCGGCGCTTGCAACCGGAACGCCGCGTGCGCGTCCAATGGCGGACAGATCCTGAAGGGTGGCCACGGTGATCGGGCGCTGCGTGATCATTATAGCAAGTTGCCCGTCATGCGTGAAACGGGCCAAATCCGCGGCCATGGCAATCTTGAATCTTTCATCCTGTGCCCTTACAATCCTCCCATGAGTGACTACGGCACCGATATCTTTCATGTGGCAATCGAGCCGACGGACCGGGGCGACGTGACGCGCGTGCTTGCCTCGCCCATGGGACGTGGCGAAGCGCCCTTTGTCAGCCCGCTCAACGCCGCGGATCTCCACGTCTTCTGGCAGACCATGCTGGCATGGACGGAGGACGCGGGCGGCGCGTGGGACGCGGCGCGGGCGGTGGGCGCGCGCCTCTTCGCCGCGCTCTTCCCCACGCCGCTGGATGAGATGCTCTACGCCGGCTATCGCGACACATTTCAGCACCAGAAACCGTTGGCCCTGCACCTCTCCCTGGGCGAGGCGGACCGGTTTCTGACGCTGCCGTGGGAGTATCTCTTCGACCCGGTGCGCCGGGAGTTTCCTGCGCTGTCGGTCCACTCGCCTTTTGCCCGCTACGCCAACCTCATGCAGCGCATTCGCCCGCTGCCGGTGGACGGTCCCATCCGCGCCTGGTGGTGGTGGCCGATCCCACGGGCTATCCCGCCATCGACGGGCGCCGCGCCTGGCTGAACGTGGTGGACACGCTGGACTATCTCGCGGCCGATGGGCGGCTCTTCCTGGAGCAGTTGCAGAAGCCGACGCTCCACGATCTGCGCCGCCGTCTGCGCAGCGGCGACTTCCACATCGTGCACTTCATCGGCCATATTCTCTACGATGACCAGGCCCAGGACGGACGCCTCATCTTCGAAGATGAGATGGCGCGCGGCCGCCCGGTGAGCGGCGAACATCTGGGGCAGATTCTACGCGATTCCTACGACACCCGGCTGGTCATCCTGGAGTCGGCGGACACGGTCTTCGACACGTTCAACCCCGCGGGTCTGGCCGCGGCGCGCCTGATCCAGCGGGGCGTGCCGGCTACGGTCGCGCTGCCGGTGGACCTGGCCGGCGACTTGACCCTGGCCTTCCTCCACGAACTCTACGTTGCGACCGTCAACTACGAGCCGATTGGTCAGGCCGTGGCCCTGGCCCGGGCGGCCATGGTGGCCGAGCGCAACGCGCCGATCTGGGGCGTGCCGTGGCTCCTTTCGCGCACGCCCGACGGTTTCTTGTTTGACAACGGACGGCTGCCGCCGCGCACCGAGAACGTGCCGCCCGACCGCTATCGTCCCAGCCTGTTGGAACGGGTCATGCGCTTGAGCATGGACGAGCCGCTGCCGGGAAGCCAGGCGCCGCTGCCCAATTCTGAAACGGATGAGAGATCATGAACAAGAATCGCTGGTTGATTGTGGCCGCGCTGGTCTTCGTGGTCGGCGGTGCCTGGTTGTGGATGAATCGCGCCCCGGCCGAAGCCCTGGCCCTGCGCACGGAACCCGCGCCCGCCACGGGCCATCCCGCGCCCGACTTCACCCTGACCACGTTGGACGGCGCGCCCTTCGTCCTGAGCGAGCTGCGCGGCACGCCCATCGTGCTCAACTTCTGGGCCACGTGGTGCGGCCCGTGTCAGCGGGAATTGCCCGAACTTGAGCGCGCCGCCGCGCATTACGGCGGCAGCGTCGCCATCGTCGGCGTGGACCAGGGCGAAGAGGCCGCCGTGGTCCAGGGAACCGTTGACGACTTGGACCTCACGTTTGCCATTCCCATGGACAGCGAGTTTGAGGTCGGCGAACTCTACAACGTCCGCGGTCTGCCCACCACCTTCTTCATCGACGCCGACGGCGTGATCCGCAATGTGTGGGCCGGCGAGATGAACAGCATCACCCTGGCCGAGAATATCCGGCTGATCTTCCCGTAAGTGAACCGGCAGAGGTTCGTGGCGATTCACAAACCAGGTTTCTCGGAGAAACCTGGCTTGTCACCGCAAACACCACAGCGGGAATTCGGCATCTCTACCCCCGGTCCGACTTGCCGGCATCGGCCAAGCTCAGCGCCAGCACGAACATGAAGCTCCAGACCAGCATCAGGTCGGGCAGCGCATAGCTCACGTCGATGAGACCGTGGGCCAGCGCGGCCGCGCCCGCCGCCAGCAGACCCAGACAGAGCGCCGCGGCATTGTCCCAAGCCCGTCGATAGCCGCGCCAGATCACGGCCAGGCCCGCGCCCCAATACCAGAGCCCCAGCAGCAGCCCCGGAATGCCCAGGCGGGTCCACCAGTCCAGCAACCAGTTGTGCGGATGGTTGAGATTCGGCTCCTGCCATGCGGTGGGGAGGAGATAGCGGCTGCGATACTGGTAGAGGAAATTGTCGGGACCGATACCCAGCAGCGGATGGTCCAGCGCCATCTGCCAGGCGCTGCGCCAGAGTTGCAGGCGGAGAAACCCGGTCCCCTGGCTCAAATCGAAGATGCGTTGAAAGCGCGCCGTGCCCAGGAACGGCAGCAAGGCCAGCAGCAGCAGCGCCGCCAATCCGGCCAGCGCCCACAGCGGACGCGTCGTACGTCCCTGGCGGCGGAGCACCCAAGCCGCCCAGCCAGAGCACCGCCAGCATCACCGGCACGGCGATGAAGAGCGCCCCCTTGCTGAAGGTGAGCAGCAGCGCCGCCCCCTGGACCAGCGCGCAAGCACGAGCAACACGTGTCCAAGGCGCGGCGATCCACGAAGATCGAAGCTCATCCCGGCGCAGGAAGAGGGCCAGGGCCAACGTCACGGCCAGCGTGCGCTCCAGGTAGAGCGCGAGGTTGTTGGGCGACCCGTACAGCCCGCGCACCCGCTGCACCCTCCGCCGTGATGGTCATCGTGCCGGCGGCAAATTGCCACACGCCGAGCCCGGCCATGACGGTCGCGCCGCCCAGCCAGGCGGTCACGAGCAGTCGCCGGTCGCGGGCCGGATCTTCGCTGCGGTGCAATGTGGTCGTCACCGTCACCAGGAAGAGCGCGCCGTAGAGGAAGACGGTGCGCCACTCGTAGCGGGCCACGTCCGGGTGCGCGGCCGCGGCCGCGCTCACCAGCGCCCAGCCGGCCAGGACGACGGCGGCAATCTCCACCGGCGCGAGGCGGCGACGCGCCTGCGGTCGCGGAAAGAGCAGCCCGTGGACCACGAGCAGGCCGACGCCGCCCAGCACGCCCAGGTCGATGATGGAAAAGTTGCGCTGGGGCAGCAGCGGCAGGGTGACGCCGAAGTAGAAAGGCAGCGCGGCCACGAACGCCTGAGCCAGAGCACGGGACGCAGCAGCCCGGCCAGCGCCAGCAAGCCCACGCCCGCCAACGTCAGCCACCAGAGGCCCAGGAGCGCACCGAGCACCGTCAATGCGCCGCCGCCCAGGGCCAGCCGGCGCGCCCAGTCACCGGCGTACTTGGCACCGGCTACGTTCGCGAGTTGCGCCAAGGCGGTCGGCCGCACAGCTTGGGACATAGGCCGCCATGCCCACGCCGCCAGCACACAGAGCAGCCCGCTCACCAGCAGGAGCACGCCGGGCCAGGCCGGCGGCGCTGCGGGCGGCAACGATCGATGGCCACGGCCCGCAGCGGCGTCTGTCCCCAACTGCGCCAGATCTCGACGCGCGCCTGGTGTGGACTGCCGTCGGCGCGCCGGTCCGCATCGCTGCGCTGCACGACGACCCAGCGGGCGTCGCCGGTGGTCTCTCCGGGCGCGTACAACGTAGTGTAGCCGGCCGGGGCGCCGCGACTGTCCACGTTGCCGGTGATGGCCGGCAACGTTGGCCGGCGCACCGTCCACCGTGACGAACAGGTAGCCCCAGTAAGCGCCGGGCGCCAGTTGCAGCGCCAACTCGCGCCCCGTGTAGGCGAAGCTGACCGTGCCCGCAGGCTCGCGCCACGGGTCGGCCGGCTCGGACGGATCGGCCCCGGCCGCGCCCACGCCAGCCGTCAGAGTAGGCGAAGGCGGGACTGTCCATGGCCGCGACGGTTTGCGGTGTCAACGCGCCGACCGTGCTCGGCGTGGGCATGGCCGGGGCGCGGGCACACGTTCGCGCCAAAGCAACAGCCCCACACCGGCCGCGATCAGGCCGGCGCCGATGAGGAGGAAGACCCGGCTGCGGCGTGCGGTCTGCGGCGTGCGGGCGTCGTGGTTTGGACCGTTCGCGGCTGTTTGACTCTGCATGGCTGCATGGTATCATCGCTTGCGAACCGGCCCAAGCCACGCCCGGCGCAAGGGCATCAATGCGGGAACGACGGCGGCTGCCAACGTTGGTATCCCCATTTTCCATCCTGAAAATTGACCGGCGCCATGGGGTTCGCTATAATCAAGGACGCGCCTGCGACCGGCGGGGGCACAGGCTGTGGTTGAGACCGGCCTTGCCTGCACCGCCACGAACCAGCGAAAGCGGAGAAACTGATGAGCGACCAACCGGAAAACAACAAGTCGCACCAAGAAAACCCGCTGGAGGAGTTTGCCGCATCCATGAGCGATGCGCTGCCCGGCAAACCGGTCGATGTGAGCGCATCGTCGGTTGACCGCATTGAAGGCGGCCAGGTGCGGCTCCAGCAGTCGGCGGCCCGGCAACTCAAGGCCAATGCGCTGCACATGGAGGAGTCCGCGGCCGGCTTGGTCCGCGCCGGCTCGGTCGATGCGTCCGACTCCGGCTTCGGGATCGTGGCCGCCGATGACGTCACGCTGACGGACGCGACTGCGGGCATGGTGGCGGCCCGGACCGTGCACGCGTCGGATGTCAACATCGGCTTCCTGGTGACGTCACGCGTGGAGGGCACGGTGCGACCGTTCTTGACCCCTACGTTGGCTGCGGCGTTCGGCGCCGGTTTTGCCGCCATCCTGTGGACGCTCAACCGCCTTTTTGCACGACGACGCTAACGATTCTATTTGACGATATACGCAAACCCATTCGCATGGATTTTCCGCGGCGTTTCTGCCGCCACGAACGAGGAGTCTTCCAAACATGGCCAAGTTAACGATTGAAGCCGAACCGCGTACGCTCACCGGACGCAAGGTGCGGCAATTGCGCAACCAGGGTCTGGTGCCGGTGGTGGTCTACGGTGCGACCCAGGACGCCACGAACCTGCAAGTCAACGCCCGCAGCCTGGAGCGTACGCTGCACGAAGGCGGTACCTCTCAGTTGGTGGAGATCACCATGGGCGGCGGCGGCACCCACAACGTGCTCGTCCGTGAGGTGCAGCGCGATCCGCTGACGCATCATCCCATTCACGTCGATTTCTACGCCGTGAACATGACCCAGAAGCAGGTTGTCTCCATTCCTGTGCATTCAGTCGGCACGCCCGAAGCCATGGCCGTCGGCTTGATGCTGCTGCAGGCGCTGGACCAGGTGGAAGTCTCGGCGTTGCCTGCCGACATCCCCGCGTACATCGAGGTGGATGTGACCGGCGTGGACATGGAGAACTCGATCACCGTGGCGGATCTTCCGGCCGTTGCCGGCGTCGAGTATGTGACCGATGCCGACGAAGCGGTCTTCACCATGGTCACCACACGCGCGGCCATTGAGGACGAGGAAGAAGAAGAGGGCGAGGAAGAGATGGCCGAGCCCGAGGTCCTCACCGGTGCGCGGGACGAGGAAGAAGAGGAATAACCCGCCCCGGGTTGTTCTTGGAAAAAGGGGACGCCGGCAAACCCGGCGTCCCCTTTTTGATTTCTACGTATTTGGCTTCCCGTGTTCAGCCTACTGGGGCAGCATGTCCTGCTCCAAGAACTGCATGGGATCGACCGCCACGCCGTTGATGCGCAGCTCCCAATGCAGATGATTGCCCGTACTGAGGCCGGTCGTGCCCACCAGACCGATGAGATCGCCTGCTTCCACGCGCTGCCCGACTGCCACTTTGATCTCGCTCTGATGCCAGTAGCCGCTGAAGACGCCGCGCCCGTGGTCGATGATCACCGCGTTGCCGCGTACCTCCAGCGGTTCGGCCATGGCCACCACACCCGCGGCCGGCGCGCGAATTTCGGCCCCGGCCGGCGCGCCGAAATCTTGGCCCGCATGGTAGCCGTTGACCTGGCCGCCACCGTAGGCACGCCGCGTGCCGAAGGGACTGGTCGTCTCCCACTGCTCCGCCACTGGCCGCAAAAAGGGACCGTCGAGCATCAGGTCCGGCGTGACCGCGGACCAGATGGCGGTCACATAGGCCAGTTCGCGGGCCGTGAGATCCGCGTCCAAGAGATCGTTTTTCTCGTCGTCCACGATGATGGCCTGGGTTTCGTACGCGCCCGGCGCGATGGTGACCCACCAGGTGCGCTGCACGGGCACGCCTCGCGCGGTGGTGTAGGCCACCGCCAACGGATAGAAGCCGGGGGCGATGAGCGCGGGCGCAGGGAGAAAGGCGAAGAGATGCTGGGCATCGTCGCCCACGGGCGTCAGGGAGAGGGGCAGCCCGTTCCAATCCACACTCAGGTCGACGGCGCGGTCGGTGAAGAGTTCCATGACCGCGGTGCGTCCTTGGGTCACTGCCTCGGGGATGCTCGCGTGCGTGATGGCGCCGAAGTAGAGCGGTGACGGTGCGGCCGCGGCCGGCACGCGCAGCGGCTGGCCCGGGAAGAAGCGTGCATCCATGCCGGTTTCGTTGAGCGCCGCGATCTGCGCGGATCCACGCCCAGGCGCGTCGCTACTCGCACCGGGGTGTCACCCGGCTGCGCAGGGACCGTCACCGCGGGGATGGCCGCGGCGGGTACGGTGCCGTCCGCACCGGGGATGACGAGCACCTGGCCCACCTGGATGAGCGCGGGGTTTTCGATCTGGTTGGCGGCGACCAACGCGTCCAGCGGGACGCCCAGGCGCTCGGCAATGGCGGCTAACGTGTCGCCCGCCACGACGGTGTAGGTTGCGTCTTGGGCGAGGAGCGGGCGCGCCGGCAGCAGTGCCAGCAGCCAAACGGCGAGGAGCAGAACGCCCCAGCGCCGCGCTGACTTAGTAAATCCCGGCGGAAGTGAACCCACGGTTTCTACCAGTGGTACAAGTGCCGAATTTCCGCCGTGGTATTTACGCCGCAATGACCTAGACGGACGCCGGTTCTGTGTAGACGCTCGGTTTGAGCACGCCGATGTAAGGCAAGTTGCGATAGATTTCATCGAAGTCCAACCCGTAGCCGACCACGAACTCGTTGGGAATGGCGAAGCCCACCCAGTCCACCTGGACGTCCACTTCGCGCCGTTCGGGTTTGTCCAACAGCGTCATGACGCGCAGGCTGGCGGGGTTGCGTTGCTCCAGCAGCCCCATCAGGTACTTGAGCGTGTTGCCGCTGTCGATGATGTCTTCCACGAGCACGATGTTGCGCCCGTCGATGGGAATGTTGAGATCTTTGAGAATACGCACCACACCGGTGCTCTGTACGCCCGCGCCGTAGCTGCTCGTGGCCATGAAGTCGATGGCGTGGGGAATGGAGATGGCCCGCACCAGGTCGGACATGAAGACGATGCTGCCCTTGAGCACCGAAACGAGCAGCAGATCCTGGCAGGCGTAGGTCTCGCTGAGGATCGCGCCCAACTCGGCGATCCGGGCCTGGAGTGTCGCTTCGTCGATCAAGACCCGTTCGATATCGTCGTGCAGGGAACGGCTGGAGTGGAAGCTGGTGGCCGACATCATTGCTCCTTCGCGGCTAGGAACCTCTCCGGATCATCACCGCAGACCGGCGACGGTCCGATTGCATACTCAGGGTGGCTGCGAGACTGTGCCCGTATTCCACAAACGTGCCTATCCACACGTTCGCGCCGAGGCCCGAGAGTCTCCCCGACCGCCCGCATGGTTGCCTCCGGCCGGCGCGAGAGAAAGGGCAAGAGCGATACCGTGGATGGATCCTCCACCGGCGTCACGGTGACCGTTGCAGCCGGTGCGGCGGTCGTGCTCGCGGCGTCGGCCGTTGCGCCGCTGACGGCCACCTCGTCCAATGGCCCGGCCGCCTGGACGAACTCGGCAAAGAGCCAGCCCGTCTGCTCCCCGTACTGGATCTGCCACCAGGCCGGCTCAGCCGCGTCGCGTCCGATGATGGGCCACGCCTCGGACGCGGCCACCATGCCGATGACCTCGCCGTCCAAGTCCGGCGTGGCGCGCACGTTGAGCAGCGACGCGGTGACGAACGCGGTCGGCGTGTCCGCCTGGACGGGCGGCGCAGGCACGGCAGCCGCGGGCGCGACGGGCGCCGCAAGTGGCGCGGGTACGGCAGCCGCCGCCGCGGCCGGATCGCCGCCGCCCGTCTTAAAGCGGTTGCTCCACTCCCGGGTCAGCCCCAGGTAGAGATCGCCGAACGCGGCGCTCGGTTCGATGTACGTGCCTTCCGGCCACTCGTTGAAGCTGGTAATCACGATCCAATTGGGATTGCTCGCCATGGCCGCCTGCCACGACGCGGCGTAATAGCCGCCGCCTTCCCGGTCCCGGGCAAAACCGCCGCCGGGCCGGATGCGCACGTCGTTGTAGCCGGGCATGACCGTGGCGACCCAGAACTTGTACGCCCCGAACTGGTCCCGGGCCGTCTGCACCAAATTGGCGAACTTCTGGTTGGTGTAGCCCAGGTCGCTGGGCGGATTCCACGTGTTGCTGTAAAGATGGTGGCCGTCGAAGACCGCCAGGTAGCTGGTGTCCACGCCCTCGCTCACCCAGAGCATGGTATAGCCGGGATCGACCTGGCTGCGGATGTCGCGCCACGTCGACGCCGTAGATGTGTGGCCGCCAGAAGAAGACCACCGGCCGGCCGTCAACGCGCAGGAAAGCCGGGTGGTTGGCATGGACATCGCGGATGTGCTGGAGCGCACCCGTGATCGCGCCGGGGCTGCCCAGGAAGGGCGAATCGGTTTCGAAGAGCACGCCGATCTTGAAATTGCGCGCCGCGGCTTCGTCCAGCAGCGCGGCCAGATTCGGCTCAGTCTGGTTGGTGTCGCCGCCCGGACCGTACCATGCCACCAGGAACGCGTCAATGCCCGCGGCCTGCGCCTGCTCGATGTGACGGCCCATGGCGGCGCGATCGCGGCTCACGTAGGTCTGGGCCGGGAGATCGGGCAGCTTGTCGTAGGTCCACGTGTTTTCGTCAAACCAGGTGTAGTAGAAGGCGAAGACCAGCGGCGAGGAACCGGATTGCTGCGCCGGCGCGGCATTGGTGCGCGTGCGTGTGGTCCACAGCCCGAGCAGCACAATGGCCACGAGCAACAGCACGGTCAGGAGAATGCGCCAGCCCAGGTGAAGGCGTTCGTGTGATTCGCTCAACTCGCTGGCGTGGGGGAACGCAGCCTGGAGCGTGCGTGATTCCGGTGGTTGCGTACTCATAGAGGAGGATCGTAACATGCGCCTCGCGGGGAGCCAAAATCGGCCCACGCACCGGACGCGCTTTCCGTCACGTACCACGGGGGGAGTGCGTCACGACGTGGCGGTCAGACGCACCACCGCGGGCAGGGCCAACAGTTCGCTGAGAATCATGGCGGTGGCGCCCCACACCACCTCGCCGTCCACCAAAAAATAGGGCACCGTGGCGCGCCGGTTGCGCAACTCCCACTCCTCTTCGTGGCGACAGTCCGGGGTCAGCAAAGCCTGCAGCGGCGTTTCGATGATGCGCTCCACCTCGTAGGGATCGGCGCGGAACTCCGGGCGCGCCGCAGTCCAGCCGACCGTCGGCTGCACCACGTAGTTGCTGGCCGACACCCACAGCGTGCTCAGATGCCCCAGGACCGTCACCGCTTCCGGGGCGACGCCGACCTCTTCGTAGGCCTCGCGCAGCGCGGTGGCGGTGATGTCGGTGTCGATGGTCTCATAGCCGCCGCCGGGCAGACCGACCTGGCCGCTGTGGACGCCGCGGTAGGTGGGGCGCAGGATCAGCGGCAGCCACACGTCACCGGCGCGCGGGTAGAAGAGGATGAGCACGCCGCCCTGGCGTGCATCCGTCCCCGGCTCGTCGTAGCGCCCGGCGCCGGGGCGCGGACGCGGCGCCATGGCCCACTGCGCGTCGCGTCCCGGCAAGGGCTGGGCCAGGTCCTGTTGCAGTTGTGCGATAAATGTCGCGAAGTCCGTGCTCATAACACCCGGCAGATGAAGCCTTTGAGATAGTCGCCCTCGGGAAAGGTGACGGCGACCGGATGGTCGGCCGGCTGGCGCAGCCATTCCAAGATCTGCACCGGCCGCCCCGCGTCCACCGCGGCGGCGAAGACGGCTTTCTGGAAGAGCTCCGCGCTCACCAGCCCGCTGCAACTGAAGGTGGCCAAGATGCCGTCGGGCGCGAGCAACTTCATGGCCAGCAGGTTGATGTCCTTGTAGCCGCGCAAGGCCCGGTCGACGCTGCGTTTGCTCTGGGCGAACTTGGGCGGGTCCAGGATGATCAGGTCGAAGCGCGGCGCGCGCGGCCCTTGGTCGCGCCACGTGCGCAGTTGCTGGAAGACGTCCGCGTTGAGCTGGGTGGATGTGCCGGCGTCAAAACCGTTGCGCGTCGTGTTGAGCGCGGCCAGGTCCAACGCATCGGCGCTGGTGTCCACGTGGGTGACGTGCTGCGCGCCCGCGGCCAGCGCAACCCGAACGCGCCGGTGTAGCTGAACGTTCAGCACGGTCCGGCCGGCGGCACCCGGCCACCCGTCGCCGGTTCTCCCGTTGGTCGGCATAGAAGCCGGTCTTCTGCCCGCGGCCAGGTCTACGCGGAAGTACAGCCCGTGCTCGACCACGTCCACTGTCTCCGGTGGCGGCGCGCCAAGCAGAAGCCCGCCACTGTCGGCGAGACCTTCCTGGCGCCGAACGCCGGCCTCGCTGCGTTCGATGACGCCGCGCGCCGGTCACCTCTTGGAGCAACCGGGCCAGCTCAGTCTTGCGGATGTCGATGCCCAGCGTGCCCACCTGCATCACCAGCCAGTCGCCGTAGCGGTCCACGGTGAGGCCGGGGAGGTAGTCGTTTTCGGCGTTGACCAGCCGGTAGACCGTGTGCCCGGCCGCGGCCAATGCGGCGCAGGCCACGGACGCGGTCAGGCGTGCGCCAGAAGTCCGTGTCGATGGGCGTCTCCCGCTCCCAACTGAGCAGGCGCACGCAGATCTGGCTGCGCCGGTTGAGGTAGCCCCGGGCCAGCCACGTACCGCCGGCGTCGACCACGTCGACCAGGCCGCCGTCTGCGGGCGTCGGGCATGTGGCGCACCGCGCCGGTGAAGATCCACGGGTGGCCTTGGCGCACAGGGCTTGTCACGCCCGGGTTTCAGGCGGATAGCGGGGAAGTCGGCGTCACTCATCGCGCATCCTGCTCCAATTCCCAGCCGAACTGGTTGATCGACACGGACCGGTCGGGCAGGTCGATGCGCATCTCCGCCGGCGCATAGCTGAAGTCGACCGGACCGGCGGGCGTCGTCAACGTGCCCGTCACTTCCGCGGGCGTCCGTTTGGCGAAGCGGACCGTGTAGCCCTTGTAGATGATCCAGTGGGTCAGCGGTTTCACATCGGCGCGCATGGTTCATTCTTTCCCGGCCGGCTCGCGCCGTTCCCAGCGCAAATGGTAGATGGTTTGCGTGGCCGCGTCCACGGCGGCGTCGGCCGCGGTGCGTAGACCACAGACCCATAGTACACGCGCAGTGCGCTGATCGACCACAATCGGCCACTGTGCGCGCAACGTGGGATGGATCTTGGCGTCGCGAAAGAGCGCGCCCAACGACTTGGTGTGGCCGCCCATGCCCGACGGGGCGATGGTCATGCCGGGGCGCGGCACGGTCAACGCCAACGACCCGACCGTGGCGGCATCCAGCCAACACGCCCAGGGCGACTCCGCGTGCCAGGTTTCCGGCCGGGCCGTGCCGGGGACGGTCTCACTGCTGAGCTGCCATCCGTCGGCGGCGTCAACCGTGCCGTCGGCGGACACGGGCCGCGGCTGCCAACCCGGCGGCAACAGAGGTTGCAGCGGGCCGAAGGGCAGGACATGGGCGCGGTGCAGGCTGAGATAGGGCAATCGACGGTTGCGCCATTCACCCATGACCGACCAGACCAAGCCGTGTCCGATCGGGTGAGGACCGGTGGTTTCTTCGGACAAATTCTGCAAAAGGCGTTCCGTTTGGGCGAATTCTACGTCATCATACCGACCGGGTGCCAGCCGTGCCAGCGCCGCACGGAGTGCGCCCCGCTGCGCGCCCCGGTCAAACGTGCCGAACATGCGCAGGTTGAGCACGATGCGGTCGAGCGGTTGCCCATGGGACGGCAGCCCGGGCGCGAGATCGTCCAACTGCCGGGGCTCGACCAGCAGGACGTTGAGCGTGCGCCGGTCCAGCGCGGCCAGGCGCCGCGCATCCGCGGCCACCACGTCGGCCGTACGGTTGAGCGCCGCCACGATCTGGGGATTGAGCGCTGCCAATGCGGGCAAGACCGTGTGGCGGATGGCGTTGCGCGTCCGGGCCGGATCGGTGTTGGTGCTGTCCTCGCGCCACACCACGTGGTGCGCACGGGCGTACGCGGCCAGCGTCGTGCGAGAGAAGGTCAAGAGGGGGCGCACCAGGCGGACCGCGGCGGGATGCGGCGGCGTGTCTTTGTCGCACTCGTCCGGCGCGACATCGGTCGACTCGGCGCCGGTCCACAAGGTGTCGGCGCGCATGCCGCCCAGGCCCTGGACGCCGGCGCCGCGCACCAGGTGCAGCAGCACGGTTTCGGCCTGGTCTTGGGCATGATGTGCGACGGCCACGGTGGGAACCTGCAGCGGCGGCGTGACGTTTGTTGCCACTTGGAAGAGGGCCTGGTAGCGGGCGCGCCGTGCGGCTGCTTCCACGCCGTCCGCGTCCCGGAGCAGGTTTGCCGGGTCGAGTTTGGTCACATGAACCGGCAGGCCGAGTATGGCCCCCGTCTCCTGTACCAACGTCGCATCGGCCGCGGCATCGGGGCGCAGCCCGTGGTCCACATGCGCGATGTGGAGCGCCAGCCGGCATGTGTCGGCCAGGCGTGCCAGCGCGTGCAGGAGCACCATGCTGTCCATGCCGCCGCTCACGCCGACGACCAAAACGGTGCGTTCCGTTGCGTCGGCCGAGCACAATGAAAGGTCCTGCAAAACCGTGGTCAACTCGACGGTGATGTCGACATAATCAGTTGAATTCGAGCTGTTTGTCCGATTCATCATCGTGGCCGAATTATATCACAGTAAATCCCGGCGGAAATGAAGCCACGGGTTCTGCCGGAGGTAGAGATGCCGAATTTTCACCGGGGTGTTTCCGCCCCAATGAAATCGTGCGCTATCGCAACCGGTTGCAGCAACCCATCTTGCGCCGGTGCATGCGCTTTTTCACGCCTGATTGGGTATGGTATAATGTGCAGAACTTTGCCTATTAACAAGCAAAGCAAAAACCAGTTGATCGACAGGAAAGACTGTGGATTCTACGCCGCCAACTTGCGTTGCCGACAACCGAATGATGAACGGGCATGGCGCCCGCCGCTGTCGATCCGTGCGTGCCGCCGGGTTGAATCGACTCCCCGTGCCCGGAGCCTTGCATGATTAATCCGTTTGATTGGCTCCTGGGCCTCTTTTCGCTGGACATCGGCATCGACCTGGGGACCGCCAACACGCTGGTGCATGTGAAAAACCGGGGCATTGTCATCAACGAACCCTCGGTTGTTGCGATTGACAAATCGGCGCGCCGCCGCAACTCCATCAAAGCCATCGGCAGTGAGGCCAAGGAGATGGTGGGGCGCACGCCGTCGCACATTGTAGCCATCCGCCCGCTGCAGGACGGCGTGATTTCAGACTTCGACGTCACCGAGCAGATGATTCATTACTTCATCAGCAAGGTGCACGGCAACCGTGCCTTTGGCACGGCCCGGCCGCGCGTGGTCATCGGCATTCCCTCGGGCGTGACCGAAGTGGAAAAACGTGCTGTGCGCGACGCGGCCATCAGCGCCGGCGCGCGTGAGGCGGGCCTGGTGGAAGAGCCCATGGCCGCGGCCATCGGCGCCGGCTTGCCCGTGACCGAGTCGGTGGGGTCCATGATTGTGGACATCGGCGGCGGCACCACGGAAGTGGCCGTGATTTCGCTGGGCGGCATCGTCGTCTCCCGCTCCATCCGGGTGGCGGGCGATGAGATGAACGAGGACATCGTCAACTACGCGCGGCAGAAGTACAATTTGCTCATCGGCGAACGCATGGCCGAGCGCACCAAGATCGAGATCGGGTCGGCCTATCCCATGGAGCGGGAACGCACCATGATTTTGCGCGGCCGTAACCTGGTGACGGGTCTGCCCGAGGCGGTGGAAGTGAGTTCGGTGGAGATTCGCGAGGCGTTGTCCGGCTCGGTGGAAGTGATCGTCGATTCGGTCAAGGGCACGCTGGACGAGACGCCGCCCGAACTGGTGGCGGATCTCATGGAGTACGGCATCGTGTTGGCCGGCGGTGGCGCGTTGTTGCAAGGGCTGGCCCAGCGCTTGCAGGATGAGACGCGCATGCACGTCTACGTGGCCGACAATCCGCTGACCGCGGTGGTGATGGGCACCGGCATGATCTTGGAGAAGCCGGAGTTTTATCGCGAGACGCTCACCACCATGCAGCGCAAGACGACGATCCGTTGATGCACATGCGCTGCTGTCCGGCGACTCACTCATGGTAGCAGTTCGTTCCGTTCCTCCTGGTTGTATCCTCTATGCGCAACACTGAACGACGTACACGATCAATCGGCGATATTGGTGTGCGCCTTCTCCTGTTCGCCCTGGGCGCGGTTCTGCTCATGGCGCTGCAACTGACCGGTCGCCTGCAACCGGTGCAGAGCTTCATCACGCAATTGACCTCGCCCGCCCAAGTCGGCGCCACCGGCCTCACCGAGAGCGTCACTGACGCGGTCGATTTTTTGCTGGAACTGCGCACGCTGCGCCAGCGCAACGCGGAGTTGGAACAGATCAACTCGACGCTGCTGGTGGAGAACTTCCGTCTGCGCGAGGTGGAACGGGAGAACGAGCAATTGCGCTCCATGCTCAATTTCGGCGAGACGCGCCCGGCCCTGGAGTTGCGCGGCGCGCAGATTGTCGCCCGTGTCATCGGCCAGGAGAGCAACAATTTCCTCTCGTTCATCATGCTCGACTTGGGCAGCGAACACGGCATCGACATCGGCATGCCGGTGGTGACCGATCAGGGCCTGGTCGGCCGCATCAGCGAGGTGACCGACACCACCTCCAAGGTGCTGCTCATCACCGACGCCAGCAGCTCGGTGAACGCGTTGTTGCAGAGCAGCCGCTTGAATGGTGTCGTGCGTGGGTCGCCGGGCGGCGGTCTGGTCATGGACTACATTCCCCAGGGCGGCCTCTTCAGCAGGGGCGAGATCGTGCTCACGTCGGGGCTGGGCGGCACCTTTCCCAAGGGCATCCCGTTGGGGCAGGTCACCGAGATCCGCCAGCGCGACATCGACGTCTTCCAGCAGGCAGTCGTGCAGCCCACGGTCGACTTCGGCAGCCTGGAACTGGTGATGGTGGTGACCAACTTCGACCCGCTGGAGAATTTGCCCGATCTGCTGGCGCCGGCGGTTGAACCGGCAGGTGATACCGGGACCGGTGAGCCTGGCACCGAAGGCACTGGTACCGAAGACACCGGCACCGAAGACGCGCCTCAGGAAGGCGCAACAGGCGACGGTGCGGTGGAGGGTGACACGGCACCGGCCGCACCGGACGGTGGCCTGCCGTGAGCATCGGCCCGCGCGGGGCGCAGATGCCGGGCATGAGGGTCTGAGATGAGCCGCGGTTGGTTATACTACCTCATGGTGCCGCTGTTGGCCCTGGGTGCGCTCTTTCAGTCGGCGGCGGGCAATCGGCTGGCGGTGGCCGGCGTGAAGCCGGACATGGTGCTGGTGCTGGTCATCGTGGGGACACTGCTCTACGGCGGGCGCATCGGTCTGTTTTGGGCGTTTGTGGG